>NZ_JANMXZ010000021.1:0-127120 GCF_031381455.1 Flavobacterium sp.
CAAACTTTTATGGAAATCCATCACAAAATCTAAAATTAGTTGGCATCACCGGAACGAATGGTAAAACAACCATCGCTTCTTTGTTATATCAATTATTCCAAAAAGCAGGCTACAAAGTTGGATTGTTATCAACCGTTAAAATCATGGTTGATGATAAAGAATACAAAGCAACGCACACCACGCCGGATTCATTAACTATCAATTATTATTTGGCAGAAATGTGTGAAATGGGTGTTGAATATTGCTTTATGGAAGTGAGTTCGCACGGAATTCATCAAAAACGAGCGGAAGCCTTGCATTTTGAAGGTGGCGTTTTTACGAATTTGTCTCACGACCATTTAGATTATCACCCAACATTTGCGGAATACCGCGATGTGAAAAAATCTTTTTTTGACCATTTGCCAAAATCAGCTTTTGCATTAACCAACATTGATGACAAAAACGGTTTGGTAATGATTCAAAATACAGCTGCTCGAAAACTGACGTATGCTTTGAAATCGTATGCCGATTATAAAGCGCAAATTCTGGAAAACCAATTGTCTGGATTGTTGTTAAAAATTAATGAAAGCGAAGTTTGGGTTCGATTAATCGGAACCTTCAATGCCTATAATTTATTGGCAATCTACGGAACTGCAATCGAATTAGGATTAGACAAATTAGAAGCATTGCGATTATTATCAGAATTAGAAAGTGTTTCCGGACGTTTTCAATTTATAGTTTCCAATTTCCAAATTACCGCAATTGTTGATTATGCGCATACGCCCGATGCTTTAGAAAATGTCTTAAAAACCATCAATGACATTCGATCTAACAACGAGCAATTGATAACCGTTGTAGGTTGCGGAGGAGACAGAGATAAAACCAAAAGACCAATAATGGCAAACATTGCTTCAACGATGAGCAATAAAGTTATCATCACGTCAGACAATCCAAGAACCGAAGATCCAATTGACATTATTGCCGATATGGAAGAAGGCGTACAGCCACAAAATCAAAGAAAAACTTTGGCCATTGTTGATAGAAAACAAGCTATTAAAACCGCTTGTCAATTGGCTGGCCCAAATGATATTATTCTGATTGCCGGAAAAGGTCACGAAACCTATCAGGAAATTAATGGAGTTCGCCATGATTTTGATGATATGGAAATTGTAAAAGAAATTTTAGAACAACTGGAAAAATAACAAAAAGCAAAAGCCAAATTCCAAAAAAAAACAACATTGGAATTTTTTGAATTTGAAAATTGAAATTTATTTGAGATTTGATAATTGAACATTGAAATTTAAAGAATATGCTATATTATTTATTTGAATACCTCGACAAAACAATGGACATTCCCGGAGCAGGAGTTTTCCAGTATATCACTTTTCGTTCGGCTTTGGCATTAATACTTTCGCTGATGATTTCAACCATTTATGGAAAAAAAATCATCACGTTTTTGAGAAATCAACAAGTAGGTGAAACGGTTAGAGAACTTGGTCTTGAAGGCCAAACGCAAAAAGCAGGAACGCCAACAATGGGTGGATTAATCATCATTATTGCTACACTGATTCCGGTTGTGCTGTTAACCAAACTGAATAACATCTACATAATCCTTCTAATTGTAACAACACTTTGGATGGGAACTATAGGGTTTATTGACGATTACATCAAAATTTTCAAAAAAGACAAACAAGGTTTAAAAGGAATTTTCAAGGTTGTTGGTCAAGTTGGTTTAGGGTTAATTGTAGGATGTGTACTTTATTTTAACCCAACGGTTACTGTTAGAGAAAGATCGGCTACACCAATAAATTTTAATCAAACTGAAACACTTATTTCGCAAACACCGTCTGAAATTAAATCTACGGTAACTACAATTCCTTTCACAAAAAACAACGAATTGGATTATGCCAAAATCATCGAGTGGACTGGAGAAGGCTATGAAAATTGGGCTTGGTTGGTTTTTATTCCAATCGTAATTTTTATTATCACAGCTGTTTCAAACGGAGCCAATTTAACCGATGGGATTGATGGATTAGCAGCTGGAACTTCAGCAATATCAGTACTTGCTCTCGGGATTTTTGCCTTTGTTTCGGGTAACGTCATTTTATCAAGTTACCTAAACATCATGTACATCCCAAACTCTGGTGAAATGACAGTTTTTATTGCCGCTTTTGTTGGAGCATTAATCGGATTTCTTTGGTACAATTCCTTTCCGGCAACTGTGTTTATGGGCGATACAGGAAGTTTAACCATTGGTGGAATTATTGCAGTTCTAGCTATTTCGGTTCGAAAAGAAATGTTATTGCCAGTATTGTGCGCCATCTTTTTCGCCGAAAATTTATCCGTAATCCTGCAGGTTTCTTATTTCAAATACACGAAGCGAAGATTTGGCGAAGGGAAACGAATTTTCCTTATGTCGCCATTGCACCATCATTACCAAAAGAAAGGCTATCACGAAAGTAAAATTGTAACCCGTTTTTGGATTGTGGCAATTCTACTGGCTATAGTTTCTATTGTGACATTAAAATTGAGATAATGCAACGATTAGTAATACTTGGAGGTGGAGAAAGTGGCGTTGGAACCGCCATTTTGGGGAAGAAACAAGGATACGATGTTTTTGTTTCTGATTTTGGAAGAATAAAAGATAATTACAGAGAAGTTCTGAAACTTAATGAGATTAAATGGGAAGACGAAACCCATACCGAAGACCTGATTTTGAATGCTGATGTAGTAATGAAAAGTCCGGGAATTCCGGAAAAAGCACCAATGGTAAAAAAGCTTTTGGAAAAAGGAATTCCGGTGATTTCTGAAATTGAGTTTGCAGTTCAGTTTACGAATGCAAAAACCATAGGAATAACTGGAAGCAACGGCAAAACGACAACAACCATGTTGACGTATCATTTGCTAAAAGAAGGAGGATTAAACGTTGGATTAGGAGGCAATATCGGAAAGAGTTTCGCTTGGCAAGTAGCAGAAGAAAATTACGATTGCTATGTATTGGAATTGAGCAGTTTTCAATTAGATGGAAGTGTAAAATACAGACCAGACATAGCCATAATTACAAACATTAGTCCGGATCATTTGGACCGATACGAATATAAATATGAAAACTATATCGCATCAAAATTTAGAATAACAATGAACCAAACCGAGAGTGATTATCTCATTTATGACGCAGATGACGAAGCAATTTCAGAATGGTTCAAAACAAACAAAACAAAAGCCCAATTAATTCCTTTTTCATTAACAAAAACATTTGAAAACGGAGCATTTATAAAAAACGACACTATGGACATCATCATCAACAACGAAGAATTTGAAATGAAAACCGGAGAAGTTTCTCTGGAAGGAAAACACAACATGAAAAACGCAATGGCAGCGACGTCTGTAGCGCAACTGATGAAAATCAGAAAGCAAACTATTCGTGAGAGTTTATCCAATTTTCAAGGTGTAGAACATCGTTTGGAAAAAGTACTTAAAATTCACAATGTGCAGTACATCAACGATAGCAAAGCGACCAACGTGAACGCTACTTTCTTCGCTTTAGATAGCATGACGGTTCCAACAGTTTGGATAGTCGGTGGTGTAGATAAAGGAAATGATTATAGCGAAATTATGTCTTTGGTGAGAGAAAAAGTAAAAGCAATTATTTGTCTTGGTGTCGATAACAAAAAAATCATTGATGCTTTTGGAAACGTTGTAGATATGATGGTCGAAGTAGATAATATGCGAGACGCAGTTATAACAGCAATGCATATTGCAGAAAAAGGCGAAGCAGTTTTGTTGTCACCAGCATGCGCAAGTTTCGATTTATTTCAAAATTACGAAGACAGAGGAAATCAATTTAAAGCAGCGGTTAAAAATTTATAATTTTAAATATTAGATTTTAAATATTAAATATGACGAATGATGAATTAAAATATAGAACGAAACAATTCTCTCTTTTGGTTCTAAATTTAGTAGAGAAATTACCGAATTCTATTTCATCAAGAGTTGTGATAAATCAATTAGCAAAAAGTGCAACTTCTGTAGGAGCAAATTATAGAGCTGCGTGTAGAGCAAGGAGTGATAGAGAATTTGTAGCAAAATTGAATATAGTTTTAAAAGAAGTAGATGAAACTCAATATTGGCTTGAGATTATTGAAGAAATGAAATGGATTAATCAATCCGAATTGGAATTTCCTCTAAAAGAATCAGGAGAATTGGTTGCAATTTTCGTGTCAACATTAAAAACAGTAAACAATAGGTTAAACAATAAGTAGATTATATCTAATATTTAAAATCTAAAATCTAAAATTAAAAAATGAAAGAACTAGTAAACAGTTTAAAAGGAGATAAAGTTATCTGGGCATTCGTTGCCTTGTTGGCGCTGTTTTCGTTTATGCCTGTTTTTAGCGCGAGTAGTAATTTGGCCTATATGCGTCATGGTTCAGGAAATGCCTTTACTTACTTGCTGAAACACGCAGCTCAGGTTTTGGTTGGATTTTTTATTCTTTACAAAGTTCACAAAGTTCCGTATCATTATTTCAAAACAATCTCCAAAATTCTATTGCCAGTCGTTTGGATTTTACTTATCTATACGTTGCTCAAAGGAACTATTATTGATGGTGCCAACGCCAGTAGATGGATACAGATTCCGTTTATTGGAATTACATTTCAAACATCAACATTGGCTTCAATCGTGTTGTATGTTTTTGTTGCCAGATATTTATCCAAAAAAAGAGAAACGCCTATCACGTTCCAAAACTCGCTTTGGGAATTGTGGACGCCCGTTTTTATTACGCTAATTTTTATTCTACCGGCGAATTTTTCAACAGCCGCTTTGATATTTTCGATGGTATTGATGTTGGTTTTTATTGGAAAATATCCTTTGAAATATATCGGGATCATAGTCGGCGCCGGAATCATCGGATTGACATTCTTCATATTGGTTGCCAAAGCTTTTCCAGATGCTTTTCCAAATCGCGTGGATACTTGGATTGCTCGTATTGACAACTTTACAAGTGACAAACCCGATGAAGATGATTACCAAATCGAAAAGGCAAAAATTGCGATCGCTTCAGGCGGAATTTATGGACTTGGACCAGGGAAAAGTGTGCAGAAAAACTTCTTGCCACAATCTTCATCCGATTTTATCTATGCCATTATTGTGGAAGAATACGGAATGATTGGTGGGCTATGTGTTTTAGGATTGTATTTGTTATTGCTATTCCGATTTGTAGTGGCAGCACATAAATCCAATTCGCTTTTCGGAAAACTCGTCGTCGTCGGCTTAGGGTTTCCCATAATTTTTCAGGCGTTAACCAACATGGCAGTTGCGGTAGAACTGTTGCCAGTAACCGGACAAACATTACCGTTGATTAGTAGTGGAGGAAGTTCTATCTGGATGACTTGTATTGCTCTTGGAATTATTTTGAGCGTGACCAAAAAAGAAGAAGAAATTGCAGAAGAACAAGCCGAAAAACAAAAACGTGATGAGGCGCTGCAAAAGCTAATTGATAAACAATTGCAAGAAGATGAAGCAGCAGAACTGGAAGATTTTTCAATTGTTGATAAGGCAAATCCAATGAGTGCTGTTTTAAATAAAAAATAATGACTTGCCTCGCCTTTCAAAGCAAGGGGAAAAAATGAGCAAACTAAAATTCATATTAAGCGGCGGCGGAACCGGTGGACATATCTACCCAGCGATTGCTATTGCAAATGAATTAAAGTTGCGTTTTCCCGATGCCGAGTTTCTTTTTGTTGGAGCCAAAGACAAAATGGAAATGCAAAAAGTTCCGCAAGCAGGTTATGAAATTGAAGGACTTTGGATTGCCGGTTTGCAACGAAAATTGACACTGCAAAACCTGATGTTTCCGCTGAAAGTGACAAGCAGTTTGTTTACATCACGAAAAATAATAAAACAATTCAAACCTGATGTCGTAATTGGAACGGGCGGTTTTGCCAGCGGTCCTTTATTACAGATGGCAAATATACTAAAGATTCCAACGGTGATTCAGGAACAAAATTCCTATCCCGGAATCACGAATAAGTTGTTGAGTAAAAATGCCAATGCGATTTGTGTTGCTTACGAAAATTTAGAACGTTTTTTTCCAAAAAGCAAAATTGTTTTCACAGGAAATCCGGTTCGTCAGGATTTATTGGAAATTGATTCCAAACGAAAAGAAGCACTTAAACATTTCAATTTAAATCCTAATAAAAAAACGCTTTTGGTACTTGGTGGAAGTCTTGGTGCAAGAAGATTAAATCAATTAATTGAAAAAGAAATCTACAATTTGGTTTCAAAAGATATTCAAATAATATGGCAATGTGGCAAATTGTATTATCACGATTACAATCATTTTTCTGACGGCCAGTTGGTGCAGGTGCTGTCATTTATTGACCGAATGGATTTGGTTTACGCTGCCGCAGATTTTGTGATTTCTCGTGCCGGAGCTTCATCGGTTTCGGAGTTGTGTTTGGTTGGGAAACCGGTAATTTTTATTCCGTCACCGAATGTAGCCGAAGACCATCAAACCAAAAACGCCAAAGCAATAGTAGATAAAAATGGCGCCATTTTAATTAAAGAAAGTGAATTAGACTTCACCTTCGAACCGATATTTTCGAATTTAATTTTCAATGAAAATTTACAGAAAGAATTGAGCGAAAACATTAAAAAATTAGCCAAGCCAAATGCTACAAAAGACATTGTCGAACAAATTGTTAAACTAATAAAATAAAAAACCCAGTAACTCAGTGACTCAGCCACTTTAAAAAATGAACCTAAACCAAATACATAACGTCTATTTCATCGGAATTGGTGGCATCGGAATGAGTGCTTTGGCTCGTTATTTCCAAAACATTGGGAAGAATGTCTCGGGTTACGACAAAACATCGACCATGCTTACGGATGAACTTATCGCTGGCGGAATGTCGATTCATTTTGAAGACAATATCAGTTTAATTCCGAACGATTATTATATAGAAAACACTTTGGTTATTATAACTCCGGCTGTTCCAATTTCACATTCGGAATGGAATTATTTTAATGAAAGAGATTATGTTGTAAAAAAACGGGCAGAAGTTTTGGGAATTATTACCAAGGACACCTTTTGTTTCGCCGTTGCCGGAACGCATGGAAAAACAACAACATCCAGTATACTTGGACATATTTTATATGAATGTGGTGCAGATGTTACCGCTTTTATCGGAGGCATTGTCGAAAATTATCATTCCAATTTAATTGGAAATGGGAAAACGGTAACCGTAGTTGAAGCCGATGAGTTCGATCGTTCGTTCCTGCATTTGCATCCCAATATTGCTTGTGTGACTTCAATGGATGCCGACCATTTAGATATTTATGGCGATGCAACGGCGATTGAAGATTCCTTTAGGGAATTTGCTGCTAAAGTAGAAGATAAAACCAAAATATTCGTTCCAAAAGGTTTGCCTTTAGAAGGACTAACAGTCGGAATCAACGAAAGCGCCACTTTCAAAGCATTTAACATCAGAATTGAAAATGGGTATTATGTTTTTGATGTGCAAACGCCATCAGAAAAGATTGAAAATATACAATTTGGTTTGCCCGGAAGACATAATTTAATGAATGCCATGATGGCTTTAGCAATGGCTAAAACTTTTGGTTCCCCAACCAAAACCATTGCTAAAGCTATGGCTTCATTTAAAGGAATCCAACGTAGGTTTTCGTATCAAATTAAGAACGAGAATCTAGTTTATATTGATGATTATGCACATCATCCAACAGAAATTAATGCGGTTCATCAAGCGGTTCGCGAATTGTATCCAAATGAAAAAGTGCTTGCGATTTTCCAACCGCACCTATTCAGCAGAACCAAAGATTTCGCCGATGATTTCGCCAAAAGTTTATCACAATTCGATGAAATTTTGTTGCTCGATATTTATCCGGCACGCGAATTACCGATGGAAGGAATTACGTCAGAATGGCTGCTTTCCAAAATAGAAAACAAGAATAAAAAATTAGTTTCAAAAAGCGATTTAATTCCATCAATTTTAAAAAGTGACGCTAAAATAATTGTAACAATTGGAGCAGGAGATATTGGTGAATTAGTTCCGAAAATTAAAAGGGATTTGGCTTTAGCCAATGAATAAAAAATTGAATTCAAATTATGTATTAACAGATGTTTGAACATCTGAGTATTAAAATGAAAAAAATGAAATTTTTCAATTGGACAAATATTCGATTAATGTTGATGATTGCGGTCGTAATCTTCCTGTATTCGTTCACTTCGTATCGAAATGAGCACCGAAAAATAAGGAAAACAGAAGTCGTTTTTGTGGGTGAAAACACACTTTTTTTGAAGTCTGAAATGGTTAATAAATTGTTAATAGAAAAAAATCAAGACCTAAAAACAATCAATAAAGTTGATTTAGATTTGATGAAATTGGAAGCTTCTATCAACAAACAGGAAATGATCCAGAAAGCGGATGTGTTTGTTAGTGTTGATGGTGTTTTAAAAGCGGTGGTGAAACAAAAAACACCAGTGGGAAGAGTATTCGATGAGGCAGGTTCTTTTTATATTGATTATGAAGGAAATAAGATGCCGTTATCAGATAATTATACAGCAAGAGTGCCGCTACTATCGGGGGAAATTACAGTAGTAAAAAAAGAAAAATTATCTGAAGTTTTAAGGATGATTAACGAAGATGAGTTTTTGAAAAAAAATATCATTGGTGTGCAGGTTTTGCCTAACGGTAGCTTGGTTATGGCGAACAGAAATTATGATTTTCAAATAGATTTTGGTCGAACGATTAACATTGAGAAGAAATTTAAAAATTATAAAGCGTTTTTTCAGAAGGCAGTTTCAGATAGCACTTTGAATAAATACAAAAGGATTAACCTGAAGTTTACTAAGCAAGTAGTGTGCATTAAATAGAAGATTATGGAAAAAGAGAATATTGCAGTAGGATTAGACATTGGGACAACCAAGATTGTTGCCATGATTGGCAAGAAAAATGAGTATGGAAAGTTAGAGATTTTGGGTGTTGGAAAATCCAAAAGCCTTGGTGTGGCTCGAGGTGTGGTAAACAATATTACGCAAACCATCCAATCTATTCAACAGGCAGTACTTGAAGCAGAAGCAAATTCAGGCTATAAAATTAACGATGTGGTTGTTGGTATTGCCGGACAACACATTCGGAGTATTCAGCATACCGATTACGTAATCAGAACAAACCCTGAAGAAGTAATCAGCGGAAGAGATATTCAGTTGTTAATTGATCAGGTAAATAAATTGGCGATGCTTCCGGGAGAAGAAATCATCCACGTATTGCCACAGGAATTTAAAATCGACGGACAATCTGAAATCAAAGAACCAATCGGAATGTATGGCGGAAGATTAGAAGCCAGCTTTCATGTTGTAGTTGGCCAGGCATCATCTATCAGAAACGTGGGAAGATGTATTCAGAGTTCAGGCATTGAATTATCCGGATTGACATTAGAACCATTGGCTTCGGCTGATGCGGTTTTGAGTCAGGAAGAAAAAGAAGCCGGAGTTGCCTTGATTGATATTGGTGGAGGAACAACAGATTTAGCCATTTTTAAAGATGGTATCATTCGTCACACAGCAGTAGTTCCTTTTGGTGGAAATGTGATTACAGATGACATCAAAGAAGGTTGTTCCATCATTGAAAAACAAGCCGAATTATTAAAAACAAAATTTGGTTCAGCGTGGCCAGGCGAAAATAAAGACAACGAAATTGTTTCGATTCCCGGTTTAAGAGGAAGAGATCCAAAAGAAATCTCTTTGAAAAACTTATCAAAAATAATTCACGCGAGAGTTGTTGAAATTGTTGAGCAGGTTTTCACCGAAATCAAAGCTTACGGGCACGAAGATCCACGCAAGAAACTGATTGCGGGAATTGTATTAACAGGTGGTGGTTCGCAATTGAAACACATCAAGCAATTGGTAGAATACATCACCGGAATGGACACTAGAATTGGCTATCCAAACGAACATTTAGCAGGAAATTCAAGCGAAGAAATTTCAAGTCCATTGTTTGCAACAGCAGTCGGATTAGTAATGAACAGCATTGAAAACAATTCGAATAGTGCTTACAAAATTGAACTAAAAGAAGTTGCGGTCGAAGCAGCAAGACAAGTTGCTTTTCAATCTGTAGCTCAGGCTCAAGTAGTAGAGGGAAAAGTTGAGGAGGTTTCTGATGCTATCGAGGAAGAAATCAACCTCGAAACGGAAACAACAGAAAACAAAATAAAAAGATCATTTTTTGACCGTTATGTTGAAAAGATTAAGGACTTTTTAGATAACGCTGAATAGTAAGTGTTCGGAAAGCAGCCCTTAGACAGGCTCAGGGTGACAAAAAGAGCAATAAAAAAGACAAAACAGAAGACAAAACATATACCTAATACCAAAATAGTATGATAAGCAACTCAGAATTTGGAAACATCTCATTTGATTTACCAAAAAATCAATCAAATGTGATTAAAGTAATCGGAGTTGGTGGCGGCGGAAGTAACGCTATCAATCACATGTTCAAGCAGGGAATCAAAGGCGTTGATTTCATTGTTTGTAACACAGACTCACAAGCGCTTCAAAATAGTCCTGTACCTAATAAAATCCAATTAGGAGTTTCCTTAACGGAAGGACTTGGAGCTGGAGCAAATCCTGATGTTGGGCAGCAATCAGCCATCGAAAGTATTGGTGACATTGAAAAAATGTTGGATACCAATACTAAAATGGTTTTCATCACTGCAGGAATGGGTGGCGGAACCGGAACTGGAGCTGCACCTGTAATCGCTCAACTTGCCAAAGAAAGAGGCATACTTACTGTTGGAATTGTAACAAAACCGTTTCAATTTGAAGGAAAAGTGCGTTATGAACAAGCATTGTTAGGTGTCGAAAAGTTAAGAAAACAAGTCGATTCTTTGATTGTTATTAATAACAATAAATTGAGAGAAGTATACGGAAATCTTGGTTTCAAAGCCGGATTTTCAAAAGCTGACGAAGTGTTGGCAACGGCTTCAAGAGGAATTGCTGAAGTAATTACACACCATTACACTCAAAATATTGACTTAAAAGACGCCAAAACAGTTTTGTCAAATAGTGGTTCAGCCATTATGGGTTCTTCTACAGCAACTGGTGATAATCGTGCAAAAGATGCTATCATTTCTGCTTTAGATTCGCCTTTGTTGGATGATAATAAAATTTCGGGTGCCAAAAACGTATTGTTGCTTATCGTTTCGGGTTCTAGCGAAATTACTATTGACGAAATTGGAGAAATCAACGACCATATTCAGTCAGAAGCCGGACACGGAGCTAATATTATTATGGGTGTTGGTGAAGATGAAACGTTAGGTGAAGCTATTGCGGTTACAATCATTGCTACAGGTTTTAATGTGGAGCAGCAAAACGGAATTGTAAATACTGAAGCTAAGAAAATAATTCACTCCTTAGATGGGGAACATAAATTAGAACGCGATTTAACGCAAAAATCAGTTGAAGTTTTCCATCCGATTGATACTCGGGTAACAGAAGTGAAAGAAGAAAAAATTGTTTTCGAATTAATCGAAGATGACTCGAGCGAAAGCGAACAGGCGCAGCAAATTGAGACGCCAGCCGCTGTTGCTTCTATTGATGAAAACGAATTGATTGCAATGAATCATTTCATCAGAAACTTGGATGTAACATTTGAAATTATTTCACCAATAAATGACATCGATTTCAAAGTAACGACTCCGGAAGTTAAAGAAATGAAAGTTATCGAGCCCATTATCGAAAAAGAAGAAGAGCAAATCACGTTCACTTTTGATATGCCGGCAATGCCAACATTTGAAAGAGTTGCCGAAGTTGAAAAGATTGAAGCTGTTGAAGAAACCCGAATTGTTTTCGATTTGTCTGAATCAGCAGTAAATGAAATTATGGTTAACGAGCCAGTAGAGTTCGTACCGGTAACCGAACTTAACGAAGGCGGAATCATAAAATATTCTTTGGAAGAATACATGGAGTTGGAAAACGATTTGTTGAATTCAAAACCTGCTGCAATTGCACCAATCGTGGAAGAACCAATTGCTGAAGAATTGAAAATTACAATGAAGGTTGAAACTACCGAAAAGCCTACATCAATTGTAAGTCATTTTGAAGATATTTCACCAGTTGAAATGACTATCGAGGAAACCTTGAAACACAGAGCTGACGATAGAAGAAAAAAATTAAAAGAGTTCAATTATAAATTCCATAACAACCCTTCAAAAATTGAAGAAATGGAAAAAGAACCTGCCTACAAACGTAATGGAGTAGATTTGTCGAATAATGCTCAAGCTGATACAAACTCAAGAATGTCAATAGGAACGGATAGCAACGATGATACACAGTTGCGTTCAAACAACTCATTCTTGCACGATAATGTAGACTAGTCTACAGATAACCCTTGATCTTTAACCCGAAAGTCTTTATGATTTTCGGGTTATTTTTTTTAACTTCGCGAAACTTTTTAGGAGCGAGTGGTTCGGGCTTTTTTTGCCATCCATTTTCCTGCTTTTCGCAGTATTTTTTTTGTCACACCGAGCGCAGTCGAGGTGCTTAGCTAGCAAAAAAGGATACTTGCTTCAATCAGGGCTAAAAGAGAAACTATTTGAATCTAATAAGTCTAATAATTTAAAATTCTAAACTATGAGTTTATCAACCCAAATAATGGACGAAATAAAAAATGCAATGCGTGCCAAAGACACTATTGCTTTAGAAGCGCTTCGTGCCATTAAATCAGAAATTTTATTAGCGCAAACCGCTACAGGTTCTAAAGAAGAAATCACTGAAGCTGACGAAATCAAAATATTACAGAAACTGGTAAAAATGCGTAAAGATAGCGCCACTATTTTCACCACACAAAACCGTCCCGATTTAGCCGAGCCCGAATTGGCACAGATTGCTGTAATCGAAAAATTCCTTCCTGCCCAACTTTCAGAAGCAGAAGTAGAAGCAATCATTGCTAAAATCATTGCAGAAACGGGTGCGTCAGGAATTGCTTCTATGGGAAAAGTTATGGGATTGGCTTCAGCGCAAATAGGTGGAAGCGCAGAAGGGAAAACCATTTCGACTATTGTTAAGAAACTTTTGGTTTAAAAGAATATAGAGAATAGAATATAGAAAATAGACTGAATCTTTTTTCTTTTCTCTTTCTTCTATTTTCTTTCAAAAAGGCTGCGTAGTTCAACTGGATAGAATATCAGATTTCGGCTCTGAGGGTTGGGGGTTCGAATCCCTTCGCGGTCACGAATAAATAAGAAAGTAAAGCTTTGAGGGAAAGGCAAAGCCAATTCCTTCGCGGTCACAAAAAAGTCATTCATTACGAATGGCTTTTTTAATTATGTAGTTAAAGACTTGTCAGTTTCTTTAAATCACTAATCGTTTGTGTTGGATTTGCAGCTTTAAAAACAAAATTCCCGGCAACAAGTACATCTGCACCGGCTTTTACTAATTGAGCCGCATTTTTATCAGTTACGCCGCCATCAATTTCAATTAATGTTGAAGCGTTTTTTCTGTTGATTAATGCTTTTAGCTTTTCAATTTTGGAATACGTATTTTCAATAAAAGATTGGCCACCAAAACCTGGATTCACACTCATAATGCAAACCAAATCGATATCATTTATTACGTCTTCTAATAAATCAATATTGGTGTGTGGATTTAGTGCAACTCCGGCTTTCATTCCTTCTGCTTTTATCGCTTGTAAAGTTCTGTGTAAATGTGTGCAAGCTTCATAGTGAACGGTTAAAATAGTTGAACCTAATGCCGCAAAAGTCTTGATGTATCTATCAGGATCGATAATCATTAAATGTACATCAATTGTTTTTTTTGCATGTTTAGTTATAGCTCCTAAAACCGGCATTCCGAAAGAAATATTTGGAACAAAAACACCATCCATAATATCAATATGAAACCAGTCGGCTTCACTGTTATTAATCATTTCGATATCGTGTTGTAAGTTGGCGAAATCAGCTGCGAGTATAGAAGGTGCAATAAGTGTATTTTTCATTTTTAAAGTATGTGTGTTGTTGTTGCAAAATTAGTTTTTTAACCGCAAAGTTCGCAAAGTTATTACGCAAAGTTCGCAAAGAAAGATAGAGTTGAATTTTAGGATGAGATTGCGTTAGGGATAGGAGTGGAAATCCTCGCAGAGATTGTAATGGATAGCCCGGCCAAAGGCAACGCCCTAATAATAACGAGATTGCTTCGTTCCTCGCAATGACATAAAAGTAAAACTCCGGTAATCAGCCGGAGTTTCAATCATCAATCAAAAAACGAACAGTTAATCAGACTGTTGTTATCGTAATTAGGATTAACCTAAATATGTTTTTAAAATTTTACTTCTTGAAGTATGTTTTAATCTACGGATTGCTTTTTCTTTAATCTGACGAACACGCTCGCGAGTTAAATCGAAAGTTTCTCCAATTTCTTCTAATGTCATTGGATGTTGATCACCTAAACCAAAGTACAAACGCACAACGTCTGCTTCTCTTGGTGTTAAGGTTTCTAAAGAACGCTCAATTTCGGTGCGTAATGATTCGTGAATTAATTCTCTATCTGGATTCGGAGATTCACCAGAACGTAAAACGTCATAAAGGTTAGAATCTTCTCCTTCTACAAGAGGCGCATCCATTGATAAATGACGGCCAGAGTTTTTCATAGACTCTTTTACATCATTCACAGTCATATCAAGTTCTTTTGCAATTTCTTCAGCAGAAGGCGGTCTTTCATTAGATTGCTCTAACAAAGCGTACATCTTGTTGATTTTATTGATAGAACCAATTTTATTCAAAGGCAAACGAACTATACGAGATTGTTCAGCTAAAGCTTGAAGAATCGATTGACGAATCCACCAAACGGCGTATGAAATGAATTTGAAACCACGAGTTTCATCAAAACGTTGTGCCGCTTTGATAAGGCCTAAGTTTCCTTCGTTAATCAAATCGGGAAGTGTTAAACCTTGATTTTGGTATTGTTTTGCTACAGAAACGACGAAACGTAAATTGGCTTTTGTCAATTTTTCTAACGCTTTTTGGTCTCCGGCTTTAATCTTTTGTGCCAACTCTACTTCTTCATCTGCAGTAATTAAGTCAACTTTTCCAATTTCTTGTAGGTACTTGTCTAGGGAAGCAGTTTCACGGTTCGTTACCTGCTTGGTGATTTTGAGCTGTCTCATTAATTTGTCTCCTTTACTTTAAAGTGTTCAAGTGGTTGTACGGTATAGTTTTTAAAAAGTTACAAAATAATAACAATTTAATAAAAAAGCCTTGAAATATTCCAAGGCTTTTAATTCTTAAACTGTTTTATTCCTATAATTTTCTACTACCTGACCAATTACCAGTTTCAGATGCGGAGTTTTGCCAAGTTCCACTTATGTTGTTATTATTTTGGCTTCCAGAAAAAGTTCCACCTTCAAAACTTCCGGCAATAGAGTTGCCACTTAACATACCGCTTAGTGGTATTGAAGAATCGTCTCCAGAAGATTTTCCCAATCCTTCAATTTCATTTCCTTCTATAATAAAATTAAATGTGCCTGAATCATCTCCACTGAACGTTCCAACATAGCATTTAACTAAAGAATCTGAAAATTCTTTTAAGACAATAATAGTGGCATTAGGATGACCGCTTATAGTAATATTACTTACAGTGGGATTGTCACCGCCAGAATCTACGCTGAAATCAAAAGAAGAACTTCCATTTGTAAATGTTAATCCTGAGATTGCAGAATCTAATGTAACTGTTTCTGTTGTTGTGTAGGTGGAAGTTGATCCATTAATTGTCAATGTTGCGGATAATCCTCCTTCATTATTTATATTAACCAAAACTGTTCCCGTCGAACCAACAAAAACACCTTTGTAAATTCCATAATTACTGCTGTCATACATTGTTCTTGCATCAGGTGTGGTTGTTAAACTAGTTCCCGATGAGCTGTCACTAGAACATGAAAATGTTATAGCTCCAAAAATTACTGTTAAAAAGATTTTTTTCATAATAAATTGATTTTATATGCGTTAGTTAACTTAAAGTTAACATTTTATATTTAAAATTAACATAAATTTCGTTTAAATGATAAAAAAAATCGTTCAACGGCAAAAATGAAATAAAAAAATAAAATAATAATTTTGTATTCTTTTCAAAAATTTTAAGGAATAAAACCCGCAACTCAAAATTATGAATTGGTGTTTGTTTTTTTAATCAAATCGGTCTTTATATTTTTTGAATAAACTATTCATAATAATTAAAACGATTCCAACACCAAGTAAAACTAAGGCTCTGATTAGAAAATCAGTATTTGATAAATCGAAGAACATTAAACGAACGACGCACAATCCAACTAATGAAAGTGAAACGTATCTAAAGTATTTCTCTTTTAACAAAATCCCTAAAATCAATAATCCTAAGGCTTCTAAAATCCAGAAGAAAGTTAGAATTCCTTTATCGAAAGTTAAGTATAAGAAACAGCCAATGCTCAGCGTTGCAGGATAAATCAGTAAACTGTTTTTGAGTTTATAGTCTTCCAGCCATTTGTAAGCCAAATAAATATAGACCGCCAAAAGCGAAAATATTAAAAGATAAACCGCCAGAAATTTCGTTTCATAAAAATTAAAACTCAAAAAGCCCAAATGCAAATTGGCTAATAAATAATAAACAATACTAATGTTCTTTTCCTGACTAATTTTTTTGTGATATAGATACAGATTTACAATGGCAATCGAAGCCCAATATATTGGCAGCCATTTGTGCTCCAATTGTGAAAACATGATTATAGACAGCCAAACATTTAATACAATTTGGTAGTTTGACTTCAAGGAATCTATAGTTTCTTTTTTGTTTAAAAGAATGGTTAAGACCAATCCTAAAGTAACGCTTCCGAGTTCTAAAACCCAATCCAACACATTGAAATTATTTAGTTTGTCCAGACTGTAATAAACTGAAATTACAACGGCTAATAACGCAACCATTGGTGCAAAATGAAATCTGATTTTGATTTTATCCGAAGAAATTAACCAAAAATTGACTAATGCCAAAAGCATAAATAATAATGGTAAATAACTTACTTGAACTTGAATGAAGAGTAAAATTAGTATCCAACCGTTTTGAATGTAAGGCAGTGTGATACTGAACTTTTTACCTTTTTCATACTGAGATTTGGATTGCAAATAAGCATAAACAATAGAAATCAAAATAACAATAGCTTGTGTTGTATAAAGCATGTTTTTATTGACTAAGTCAATCTTATCTAACGCAACATAAATTGGCAAAACAAAGCTTCCTATTAGCAGTAAAAACGAATAGTTATTATAGCGTTTGAATTCTTCGAGCTTTTGAAATCCGATGAACATTAGCACAGCGATTCCAGCTAAATAAATTGTGGTGAACTCAATTTGCATACAAGAGAATCCAAAAATCAGAGCATTAAATATCAAAAACTCTGAATTGAGTAGGTTGAAATTTCCCCAGCTAACAATGGTTTCATTGGATTTGTTTTTTAATCTTTTGGCAAACAACACATAAGATTCAACAGTTGAAATCCCTAGACATGTTAAACCAATTTCAAGATTGGTTAAGTAATGAGTATTAAATAAGAAGAAGATACTTGCTCCGATAGCAAAGAAAAAATACGCTACATAAAGCACAACTTGATTATCCTCTTGAAGTAATTTTCTTTTGAAATTGTACCATAAAAATTCGTGGTTCAAAATGGCAATAGCCAACAAAGTAAATATATAGACTATTTCCTGGTCGAGTAAATATTTATATGAAACAAACAACAATAAAGCATTCATTCCAACTATGGCTATAAATCCGATGAAAGTCTCGTCTTTGTAAAAGCGCTTTTCGGTCCAGTTGAAAGCAATAACAGCGAATAAACCCAAAGCAAAAGTCCAATCAGAATAATTTTCTTCTTGGGTTTTAATCAAAAGAATTCCAATTATAATACTTAAAGTCAAAAAGAACATTCGTCCGATGTCAAATGTATTAGCTTCGAATTTTTTTCTCAAAAAGCACCAAAGTAGAGCGGTAAAAATAACCACATAGTAGAAAGCATTGTTATCTAATTTGGTTTTACAACTTAAAAATAAAAAGACAAAAGAGCCTATTGATACCAAGCCATTCAAGCTTAAATTTTTGGCCACAAAAAAAGAATCAACGCTTAAAAAATCTTTTTTGTTATTCGAATAAACAGGAACTGCCAAACCTATAACGGCTAACATTGAAATAGAAACTAGTGTGTTAGTAATTAAAGTAGGTTCTAATGAATCACTATTTAAAAGTATCAGGAACAACAGTAATCCAACTGCAAAAACATGATTAATTCCAAGGAAAATTTTATGCAGCAAAACTTCTTTTTCTTTGTAAACCACAAATAAGCAAACAATCGTAAGAAGGTATATAATACAAGCAATTATATCAACGCCAATGTTCCAATCGTTGAGCATTATGATGCTTAAAGCAAAAAGCACGAACGAAACCATTCCATCTAAATGATACAGCCAAAAAACATTTTTCTTTCTTGCCTTCAGTGCCATAAAGAAGCAAATAACAGCGCCGCCGAAGAGTACAAAAGTTTTAAAATGACTTCCGGTTGAATGTAAAATCAAACCCGTAGCAAATAAAATCCAGTTGGTTAAATGTGTGATAAAGGCCGCTTTGTCAAAACGTGTATTTTCATAAACACTTCGGTATTGCATAAACATACAGCTGGCCGCAACGACTATGATTCCGATGATAGCAAAAATGTTTTGGGTAGCCGTTAAAGTCGTTCCTTGCGCGTTGAACCAAATGTCAAAAATGATAAATGCTATGATAACCACAAGCAGGTGGTATTCCCATTTTTCCTTGAAGGAAAGAACAATTCCAATGGCACTGGTTATCGCTGCTAAAAGAATAGTAGCTAAGACTTTTTCGGGAATAACACACAGAATCAGTATGCTTAAAATAACATGCAGCGATAGAAATGTTTGTTGTTTTATAATATAGCCAACGTATAAATTGAGGCCAATTCCAAGTCCAATTAAATAATAACCTGCAACACCATTTGATATAAATGAAAGCGCCGGAATTTGAGACGCACCAAAGCAACCAAACAAGAACAAACTCGCTCCGGCACTTCGAAGCCATAAGCCTGTTTTCTCCCATTTTTCTTTCTTCTTCAAAATATAATAAGAGCCAATCAACAATCCTGCATAAGCCCACAGAATCAAAATTCTGAAAAGCGGTGAAACTTTCAGTGCCGTATAAATGCTCAAATACCCAATGCCAAGAACCATAATCGCAGTTCCTAAAATTCCGGTCCAGTTGTCGGCAAATTGCTTTTCGGTTTTCTTTAAAAATAGTGAAAAAGCACTTTCAACATATACTTTTTCCGCTTTTGGTTTATCATAAACAGGAAGCGGATGACTTTCGTAGTTTAAGATTGGAATTTCTTCTTCAGTCTTAACCTCAATCAGTGTTGCATCAACTTCAATGCTCTCTTCTTTTGGTAAATCAGCCTCTGTAATAGGAGTGAAGTAGGGCTTCGTTTCTTCAACTAAAATCTCTTGAGGCTTACTTTGCTCAATAGGCGGAATTATGGTTTCGATTTCAATATTCTTCCCGGAAATCGCTTTTTTAATGGCTTCAATTTCTTTTTTAAGTGACTCATTTTCTTCACCGTGTCTTTTTAGAATGGTTTTTAAGAAACTGGTTTCACTTTTTAAATTCGATAAATTGATGAAGAGTATAACGATACAAACAGCGAATACAAGAGTAAAGAATTCCATAGTTTTTGGTTTGATTATTTCAAATATAACTATTCTGACTATTGGAAATCAAAAACCCCAATTCAAAATTTTGAATTGGGGTTCTTTACCACAATTATAACCAACCAATTAATTATTAAGACTGTATCGAATTCCGGTATGAATTCCGAAAAAATACGGTTTGAAATCGCTGTTTGAAAAAGCCTTTATTTGATAATTAAACATCGGTTCAACAAAGATTTTCGTGTTTTTGAAGAGCGGATAATCCATTTCTAAACCAAGATTTACCGATATAGATGTGCCCGATAAATTCCTTGTTTTTCCAATATCCTGACTAAAACCGGTATCTGTTTTAATACTTATTTTATTTTCATTGAGGTATAAAAAGTTGAAACCAAAGCTCGATTTCATCCCTATTTTTTTGTCCAAAAATTTGTATTTAAATTCTATTGGAATTTCCGTATAGCTTATTTTTTGAATTATGTCCACTATTGCGGCTCCATTTAATGGAAAATGGTCACTATTAAGAATACTTTGGTTTGAAATGTTTGGATTATAATCAATGCCACTATAATTTGACACATCTATAGGAGCATTTTTGGTTATGTAACTTATATTGATTTTGCTGTAGCCAATTCGGACGGATATTTTTTCAGACAAATCATAAGTCAATCCAGATCCATAACTGAATTTGATTTCTGATTTTGTAGAAAGTGAATCCAAACGACTGTCAAGTGTAGAACCTTTTGAAAAATAGCCATACATTGTTGGAGAGGCGAAGACATCAACATAGAATTTCTTGTAAATTTCTGCATTCTCTTTTTTGATGCTATCCGCAGGATACATGTTGATATTTATCGTTTTCTCTTTCTCTTTTTTGGTAATTGAATCCGTTTTTTTGGTTTTTACTTCCGAAGTTAAATCGCCTGAATTTTCGCTTTGCAATGAACTTAAATCAAAAAGTGTCTCCACTTTTTTAATTGAATTGATTTTGGCAGAACTTAAGTTTTCTTTTCCTTTTTTTGATTTTTTCTTGGATTTTTTTGCCCAACTACTATTTTCTTTTTTGTTTTTTGCTTTCGAAAATAAATTGGTTTTGTTCTTTCCTGATATTGAAGAAATGCTATTTGAATTGCTTTTTCGACTTGAGTTTGACAAAGCATTTACAGTTTTATTGTTTGCAGAATTTGCTTTATTAGCTGTAGCTTTTCCGCTGATATTATTTTTGTTATTGATGCTGTTGTTGCTTTTGACTGCATTTTCATCATCAATTGAAATGCTACTGTTTATATTGGTTTCGTCGCTGTTAATTTTTGAGTTTTCATCATTTGAACCATTTTTAAAATTTTTTCCATTACTGCTATTTTCTTCAATGATTTCTTTTGAATTGCTTGGCGAACTCGAAGTAAAACCACCATTTTGATGATAAATATATAAACCAGCAATGGCACCAACAAGTAGTAAACCAAGCGCTTTTCCCCAAAAGAAAAAGAAACCAACTCTTCTTTTTTTCTTCTTTTGAAGTTCATAACTAATGCCACTCCAAACTTGTTCTTTGGGAGTTTTGTCCAATGAGTTCAGCTTGTCGCTAATGTCTTTTCCTATATCTTTTTTATTTTCCATATTTCATATTTATGTTATGGACAGCTTTGTTTGCTCTAATTTGTTCTTTCAAAGTCATTTTGGCCCGATGCAAATTTGATTTTGATGTTCCAATGCTGATGCTCAGCATTTCGGCAATCTCGTTATGCGAATAATTGTCTAACTCATACAAACAAAAAACCAATCGGTATTGATTAGGCAAACCTTGAACTAACGCCAGAATATAATCTAGTGAAAATTCATCCAATTCATTTTCTTCAATTTCTGTATCAGGATAGTTTTTATCACTAATAGAAATCAGCTGATAGGATTTTTTGTAGCTGTCAATTGCTTTGTTGATGGTAATTCTTTTCATCCAGCCTTCAAAAGAACCGTTGCCTTTATATTGTTTGATATTTGTAAAAATCTCAATAAAGGCATTGTGCAAATTGTCTTCGGCTTCCGTTTCGTTTTGACAATACTTTAGACACAGCATAAAAAGAGTGCTCTTATACAAATGGTATAACTCTTCTTGTGCTTTGCTGTTTTGCTTTTGACAGGATTTTATTAATTCTTCTAAATTCAAATTAATTTTGAGATTATTTTTATAGTTTAAATATATCTAGTCTAACTTCACATAATCCATATGTTGGGTTTTCAGCAGTGCAACTAATTTTGCCTGAAGTAAAATTAGAATTAAATTTAAACTTTGCTGTATTCCCATTAGTAGAAACTAATGTTATAGAACCATCTAGAACTTCCCAAGATATTGTTGGGTTAAGGATTGATGTGTTTGAAGTGTAAGTGTAAGTTTTATTTGGAATAACTTTAAACCTGCCAGAAAGCCCACAACAGGTTCCGATATTTGGTGGACATAAATCAGTTACATAGTTTTCTGGAGTGTTTTCATCACTGTAACCATCATTTGAACAGTTACTAAACAAAATTAACAACATGCATATTGATATAATTTGATTTATTTTTTTCATGATTAGTTTTTTAAAGTTAATATTTAGTAGTCTAAATAACATAAAAGGTTGCGTAATATTTAATTCTAAAAATGAAAACTCTTATCAATTTTCGATTCAATTTTTGGTGTAACCTTCGAGTTAATAAAAAAGTTTTTGTAATGCGTCTGGTGGTTTTCAGTATTAAACCTCCTTTTCATAACTATATAATCCAAGCCAATTGTTGTTATAGGCATTAGAGGCATCCGTTTCGTTTTGACAATACTTTAGACATAGCACAAAAAGAGTGTTTTTTTACAAATGGTATATCTCTTCTTGTGCTTTGCTGTTTTGCTTTTGGCAGGATTTTATTAATTCTTCTAAATTCAAAATATGTTGTTAATCAAAAGCTACATAGGCGCCTAATAGTCCTCCTTTATAATCGGGGTTCAAAGTGTCTATAAAAAAATTATAACTTATCCAGCAATATCCATCATTGCTCCAAGCTGTTCCCCACGAATTTATAACTTTAAATGCATTTAGTTCATCATCATAACCTACGATTAACATAGCATGATCTCCGTAGTGATTTGAGGAACTATATGATTGATAAATATAGATATTTTCTTCATTTCTTGGTGTTGAATTAACAAAATCATTATCTAATTTCATAGCAATTATCACAGGATTACCTTGTGAAATCAAATTCTTAATTATATCTCTATGTAAATATAGATTACCGTTAATTATTGTTTGTGAACTAATAACATATCCTTGCGAAATTTTATTGGGAACTGCATTAGAAAACTGTGATGCATTTGGTAAAATAGAGCAATCCTGGGCGTTATAAGGAAAATCAGACCAAGTACAGGCACCTTTTCTCTTAAGTAGTAATAATGCACTTTCTATACAGGTTCCGACTGAGCAATCAACTTTAATTTGATTAAAAACAAAAGCTGGACTCATCAGAGTGTTGAAACTATACTCATATCCATATTGAATTTTTTCCTGATAGCTTTTAAGATAATAAGTTGTTGCCCATGCGACACAGCTTCCTTGAGAACCTTGGCTTCTAACAGGTGGCATAAGAGGTGACAGATCCTGTGAAATGGGTAAATGTTCATCAATTACTATAGAATCCAGTATAAATGGACTTTCATCTATACCGGCACAACCTATATTTAATCCAGTTGATGTTGGGTCATTTGGTGATTGTTCTTCTATAGGTTGTTCGATTATTGAGAAATCAACAGGCTCGTTTTCACAGCTTACTATTAATAGTACTATTATGCCGAGAATGTATTTGTTGTAGCTGTTCATTGAGTGTAGTTTTATAGTAAAGTCTTTAACTTAAAAAAAGGTTGCGTTGCCAGTTAAAATAAAAACAAAAAACCCCGATTCAAATTCATGAATCGGGGTTTGTTTATAGTAAACAAATATTATCTTTTGTCATCTCTTCTTTCAGGACGTGGGCCGCGATCTTCTCTTGCAGGAGCATTTTCATCTCTTGGAGGTCTCGGTAAAAGTGCTTTTCTTGACACTTTTTCTTTTCTAGTTTTTGGGTCAACACCTAAGTATTTTACTTGGAAAACATCACCCATATTTACTACGTCAGTAACGTTTTCTGTTCTTTCCCAAGCCAATTCTGAAACGTGTAATAAAACTTCATTTCCTGGAGCTTCTGTATATTCTACAACTGCACCAAAGTCAAGCATTTTTATTACTTTCACTTCATAAGCTTCACCCATTTGAGGTTTGAAAATGATAGAATCGATTTTTGCCAATACTGCTGCAATTCCGTCTGGATCTGTTCCAAGGATTTCAACAACACCTTGCTCATCAACTTCGTTAATAACAATCGTACAACCAGTTGCTTTTTGTAATTCCTGTATCACTTTTCCACCAGGTCCGATTAAGGCTCCAATGAAGTTTCCTGGAATAGTACGCATGATAATTTTTGGAGCGTGAACTTTAACGTCAGCATTTGGTTTAGCTAATGTTTCAGTCAATTTCCCTAAAATATGTAAACGTCCGTCACGAGCCTGAGCCAAAGCCTGCTCCATGATTTCGTATTTCAATCCGTCAATTTTGATATCCATTTGACACGCTGTAATTCCTTCTGAAGTTCCCGTTACTTTGAAATCCATATCACCTAAGTGATCTTCATCACCTAAGATATCAGACAAAACTGCGAAACGATCACCATCAGTAATCAATCCCATTGCAATTCCGGAAACCGGACGAATCATTTGAACTCCAGCATCCATCAAAGCCAATGTTCCGGCACAAACTGTCGCCATTGAAGACGAACCGTTTGATTCCAATACTTCAGAAACAATTCTGATTGTGTATGGATTTTCAGCAGGAATCATGTTTTTCAATGCACGTTGTGCCAAGTTTCCGTGACCAACTTCTCTTCTTGAAGTTCCTCTTAACGGACGCGCTTCTCCTGTAGAAAATGGTGGAAAATTATAGTGTAAATAGAATTTTTCTTCTCCTTGTTCAGATGGCGAATCAATTTGGTTAGCTTCTCTGGATGTCCCTAAAGTTGCTGTTGCCAATGCTTGAGTTTCTCCACGTGTAAACAATGCCGAACCGTGAACTGATGGTAAATAATCTACTTCACACCAAATTGGTCTGATTTCTGTAGTTTTTCTTCCGTCTAAACGAGTTCCTAAATCAAGAGTTACATTACGAACTGCTTCTTTGTTGACTTTGTAGAAATATTTTCCAACTAAATCACCGTTTTCAGCTAATTCTTCTTCTGTAAACAATGCTTTTACTTCTTCTTTTACGGCATCAAATGCAGCTGAACGTTCTTGTTTAGCCGAACCTTTGCTCGCAATAGCATAAATTTTATCATAAGCCGCAGCTTTCACTTTAGCGTGAATGGTTTCGTCTGTTCTATCTTGGTCATAAGAACGAACTTCTTTTTTGCCAAAAGCAGCCTGCAAACGTTCTTGCGCAGCAATTTGGTTTTTAATATGTTCGTGTGCAAATTTAATTGCTTCTACCATTTCAGCTTCTGAAATCTCTTTCATTTCACCTTCTACCATTGCGATAGAATCAGTTGAAGCTCCAATCATCATATCAATATCAGACAATTCTAATTGTGCGCGACTTGGATTGATGATAAATTTACCGTCAATTCTTCCAACTCTGGCTTCAGAAATTAAAGTTTCAAAAGGAATGTCAGACAATGCAAGTGCAGCCGAAGCGGCTAATCCTGCTAATGCATCTGGCATTACATCTTCGTCATGAGACATTAACTGAATCATAACCTGAACTTCTGCATGGTAATCTGATGGGAAAAGCGGACGCAATACACGGTCAACTAATCTCATGGTTAGCACCTCGTTGTCACTTGGACGTGCTTCTCTTTTAAAGAAACCTCCAGGAAAACGTCCTGCTGCTGCAAATTTTTCGCGATAATCTACCGTTAATGGTAGGAAATCGATTCCCGGACTTGCTTTTCTTGAGGATACTACTGTTCCTAAAATAACAGTTTTTCCAATTCTAACTACTACAGATCCGTCAGCTTGTTTTGCTAAACGACCTGTCTCGATTGTGATGCTTCTGCCATCACCTAAATCGATTTTTTCTACAAATAATTGTGGAATCATAAATTTTTTCCTTTTTAATTTTTACATTGGTTCCTGCCTGTCGACAGAGTAGTTGTGTTGTAGTAGTTGTTGTTTGTAACCCAATGAAAAACCGAAACTTTTCTTCTTTTTAACCTAAAAAAAAGAGGCGCGTGGGCACCTCTTTATATTGATTATTTTCTAATATTCAATTCTTTGATAATCTCACGATATCTGTTAATCTCTGTTTTCTTTAAGTAATCAAGAAGACTTCTTCTTTTACCTACCAAAAGTACTAACGAACGCTCAGTGTTATAATCGTGACGATTTTTTTTCAGGTGCTCAGTTAAGTGAGAGATTCTAAATGTGAACAATGCGATTTGTCCTTCTGCTGATCCAGTGTTTTCTGCTTTTCCTCCGTGTTTAGCGAAGATTTCTGCTTTTGTTTCTTTACTTAAATACATTCCAATATTTCTTTAAATGATTATTATGTATGAATAGAGGTTTTCTCAATTCGTGTGCAAAGATAATCTTCTTTTTCGATTAGGCAAATAAAAAGATAGTCTTAACTTAAAAAAGTTTGGCAACTTCCTGATTTACAAATTCTAAAAAGCGTTCGTCGGCTTCTGTGAACGGATCGATAACATGACTGTCGATATCGATTTGACCAATATTTTTTCCATTTACAAAAAGCGGCACCACAATTTCTGACTTAACTGTAAAGCTGCAAGCAATATAATTGTCTTGAGAAGCAACATCGGGAACGACAAAATTAGCATTCGATTCGGCAACTTGTCCGCAAATTCCTTTTCCAAATGGAATTATAGTATGGTCTGTTTCGGCACCAACGTATGGTCCAAGATGCAACGTTTTGTTTTCGTGATTGGCAAAATAAAATCCAACCCAATTGTAATAATGAATATTGTCCGATAAGAATTGGCAAAGGTTTTTCAATTTCACATCTCTTTCAGTATTTGCTTCAGAAAGAATAGTAATCACTTGTGGTTTTAAGCTTTCGAAATTCATTTTCAATTTTTTATGCAAATGTAACGACTGAACTTTTTTTATTTTATATAAATTTGTTAAAAATTATCTTTTGAAAAATCTGCTACTGCAATACAAACCCTTTTTACTTTTTCTTGGAAAATTTATTGTCAGTTATTTGATTTTGACATTCATGTATCAAACCTATCTGAATCGTTTTGATGAGCATAATGCAGAAGTAGATTCTTTTACACAAATTGTTGCTGAACAATCGGCAACTGTTTTGTCTTGGGTCGATTCGAATTCTTATACCATGCCACATCAGACAGAACCGACAGTAAAATTATTTTATAAAGGCAAATATATTTCTCGAATTATTGAAGGCTGCAACGCCTTAAGTGTGATTATTTTATTTATTTCATTCGTAATTGCATTTAGCGGAAAATTCAAAAAAACTATTTTGTTTATCGTTTTTGGAACTGTTTTAATTCACATTTTAAATATTGGAAGAATTGCACTTTTGTGTATAGCACTTTATAATCTTCCACAGTATGAGCATTTGTTGCACGGTGTGATTTTTCCGTTGGTGATTTATGGCGTTGTG
Source organism: Flavobacterium sp. (assembly GCF_031381455.1). GTDB lineage: Bacteria > Bacteroidota > Bacteroidia > Flavobacteriales > Flavobacteriaceae > Flavobacterium. The sequence continues at coordinate 27,421 of NZ_JANMXZ010000021.1, forward strand.
TTTTTGTTATGGGTAATTTGGGTTAATAAATATTCGTTATATGCTACAGATGTTGATAAGAAATAAAAGTAAAATAGGCTGGTCTGTGTTTCTGATATTACTATTGGTTTTAATTAGAGCATTTGAAGACACATTATTTTACGATCCGTTTCTAAATTATTTCAAAGACGAATATGCGCATTTACCGTTTCCACAAATTAACATTTTCAAATTGTTTTTTAGTTTGGGAATGCGATTCTATCTCAATTCGGTGATTTCATTATTACTATTGTATGTGATTTTCAAAGACAAGCAAATTGTAAAATTCTCAGCGCTTCTTTATATGATTTTAGGTTCTGTATTAATGGTTAGCTTTATTTTTGTCCTAATTTCTTTTGGCGAAGAAAGTAAAATGACGCTTTTCTATATCAGACGGTTTTTGATTCAACCGATTTTTATTTTGCTTTTCATTCCCGGATTTTATTACCAGAAACACTCGAGCCAAAGGCGAACAGAGCGAAGCTAGATTAAAAAATAAGCTAACTTTAAGAAACTAAGTGTTTCTTTTTGCTAACTTTGCACCATGATTTTTAAAAAGCACATAAGTATACTTTTAACTTTTTTCCTATTGGTTTCCAATTTAGGATTAGCGTTCAATATACATTATTGTGATGATGAAATCGCTTCAATAACTATAAATGCAATCCCAACTGTTGAACAAGCTTTTGATGAATGCTGTGGAATTATTGAGGAAGATTCAGAATGTTGCAACGACAAAGTCATTAAAGCCGAAATTAAATCAGACCAGATTATTGTTAAATCGGTATCATTTGACGTTGATTTTATTCCAGTTACTTATGACTGGAAACTTGCCATTTTTGTTCCAAAAACCAACTTCAAACAAAGAGATAATCTTACTTATTATTGCGATGCTCATCCACCGCCTTTGTATCTCTTATACAGCCAATACACCTTTTACGCCTGATTTTAGTATTCGATAAGTACTCACTTAATCACGAATATTAAAATTTAAAAAATGAAAAATACAATATTGTTCCTTACATTGTTGGTTTATGTCGTCACTTTTTCACAAGAAGATATCAAAAAAGATACTCTGAAAACGGTAAAAGTTCAAGCCAATAATAGAGGACTAAAAAAATCAATTTCCGGAACGGCAAATACAACGCTTGTTACCAGTAAAGAATTGCTCAAAGCAGCTTGCTGTAATCTTGCAGAAAGTTTTGAGACTAATCCATCCATTGATGTCAATTTTTCGGATGCTTTGACCGGAACTAAACAAATAAAAATGTTAGGTTTGACTAGTCCATATATTATGATTACCGAAGAAAATATTCCTTCGGTTCGTGGTGCTTCTCAAGCTTACGGATTGTCATTTACACCCGGAACTTGGGTTGAAAGCATTCAGATTACAAAAGGCGCGGGCAGCGTTGTCAATGGTTACGAAAGCATTTCGGGACAAATCAACACCGAATTAATTAAGCCTATAAAAGACATTCCTTTTTTTCTGAATGCCTATGGCTCGACTGATTCCCGTTTTGAATTAAACACGCATTTCAATAAAAAAATATCTGATTATTGGGCAACGAGTTTGTTTGTACATGGCAATACACGAGTTTCCAAAAATGATATGAATGATGATGGATTTCTCGATAATCCATTAGGGAAACAATTCAACATAGCTAATCGTTGGCAATATTCCAATCCGAATACAGGTTGGGTTTCGTTTCTGAATCTTCGTTACATGAATGATAAAAAGCAAACGGGAGAACTCGATTTTGATCCAGACAGAGACCGTTTGACGACCAATTATTGGGGTTCAGAAATCAATACTGAAAGAATCGATTTCAGCTCTAAAGTGGGATATGTTTGGAAGGATATGCCATACCAAAGTATTGGATTTCAAAATGCTTTTAGCAATCACAATCAGCAATCGTATTTTGGTTTGAATCAATATGATATCAAACAACAAAGCTATTATTCAAACTTAATTTTCAATTCGATCATTAACAATACGAAGAACAAATTTGCTACAGGTTTGAACTTTACTTATGATAAATATTCCGAGTTTGTTAATCTTTCAGATGTAAGTAGAATCGATAATTCTGTTGGAGCTTTCTTTGAATATACTTATGATAACGGAGATAAATTCAGTTATATACTTGGCGGACGATTAGATTACCACAATAGATTGGGCGCATTTTTTACGCCGAGGCTGCACGTTAAATATAATCCTTGGGAAAAAGGAGTCTTGCGGTTTTCTGCCGGAAGAGGAAAGCGTGCTGCGAATATTTTTGCCGAAAACCAAAACCTTTTTGCGAGTTCAAGAACATTTTCTATTTTGGACACGAATGGAAAAGTTTATGGTTTAGACCCGGAAATTGCTTGGAATTACGGTCTGAGTTTTACTCAAAGTTTCAAGTTTTTTGGAATGAATGCTGATACGACTGTTGATTTTTACCGAACTGATTTCCAAAACCAAGCGGTTGTTGATGTTATGAATTCGCCACAACAGGTTTTGTTTTATAATTTAGATGGAAAATCATATGCCAATAGCTTGCAACTCGATTTCAATTTGGAAATTATCAAGCATTTGAATTTGAGAACGGCTTATAAATATTATGATATTTCGACGGATTATCTTTCCGGAAGTTATCAAAGACCGTTACAAGCAAAGCATCGGTTTTTTGCCAATATAGAGTTTGCAACACACATTGTAGAACACGGCAGACAATGGAAATTTGATTATACTTTAAACTGGCTTGGAAAACAGCAATTACCTTATACAGCGAGTAATTCAACAGAAGACAGATTGCCCGAGTTTTCGCCTTCATTTGCAGTGATGAATGCTCAAATTACCCGAACTTTCTCGAGTACCTTTGAAATGTATATTGGTGGAGAAAACATTGGGAATTACCGTCAGGATAAAGCAATCTTAGGAGCAGATAATCCTTTTGGGCCCAATTTTGATACGTCGATTGTTTATGCTCCGGTTTTTGGTCAAATGTATTACGCAGGATTACGATTTAAAATAAAATAAAAGACAATAGCAATTGCAATATCAAAATACAATAACAATAAAAAAATACAAAAAAATGAAATCGAAGATTCACGAACACCAAAAAAACAATTTTAAAATTGTGAGTAAAAATATAGTTTTAGGAATGATGTTACTGTTTGTAGCACTTTCAGCACAAGCACAAGCACAAGATAAAAAAAATAAAAATGCCAAATATGAATTTGAAGTCAATGGCAATTGTGAACAATGTAAAAAAAGAATCGAAAAAGCAGCATTTTCTGTTGCTGGTGTAAAATCAGCAGTTTGGAATATTGAAACTCATGAAATGGCTGTTATTGTAAACGAAGAAAAATGTTCATTACTTGATGTAAAAACGGCGATTGCGAAAATAGGTCATGACACAGAAGAAGTTAAAACCACTTATGAGGTATATGCGAAGCTTCATAGCTGTTGTAAATATGAAAGAAAATAATTTTAAAACTCCTTAATTTTTAAGGAGTTTTTTTTATGCTTATTTTTACAAGAAAAAAGGAATTGAAAAAGATAGGAATCGTTTTGTTATTGTTGATTTATAACAATTGTTTTTCTCAAAAAACAGTTCAAGACCAAAGAGTTTGGTTTGCTTACACAGGACAATATAAGGTTTCTGAAAATTGGGGCTGTCACATTGAAGCTCAATTCAGACTTGACAATCAACTGCAACAAAATCTTCAAAATTTATTTAGAATTGGCGGGATCTATTATTTGTCAAAAACTAAAACTATAAGTGGCGGCTATGCTTTAGTTAATACTTATAATGCTTCGTTAGCTAAGTTTTACAGAGAAAACAGGTTTTGGGAACAATACCAACTCAATGAAAAATGGAATGATAATAAGAACACTATCATTCACAGATTTCGACTAGAACAACGATGGGTTGAGCAATTAGCGACTGAAAGTAATGTTACGAATTATCAGAACAGATTTCGCTATTTGAACAGAAATTTATTTCACATCGCAAATTTAAGATCAAGTAACGAAGAAGTTTATGCTATTGTTCAGGACGAATTTTTTCTGACTTTGGGCAACAATGTAATCAATTCTAAAGTTATCGATCAAAACCGATTTTTAATTGGACTGGGATTGAATTACAACAATAATACACGTTTAGAGTTAGGTTATATGAATCAGTTTGTTACGTCTAGTGCTGGTAATTCTGCAATGAATCATACAGTTTCAATATTATTACTTCAAAATTTAGATTTGCAAAAGCATTAGTTATCGATTTGTGAAATATAACAGTTATCCCAAAAAAAAACAGTATTTTCACGCTCGATTTTATACACTTAAATTTTTACTCTATGAGTAGTTTTGACTGGACACAATTATTAAATCCCGAGTTTTATATAAACTTTTCAATTGGTGAAACAAAAATTGGTTTGTGGATTGTATTGTTTATTGTTTTTGCGGAAACAGGTTTGTTTGCTGGATTCTTTTTGCCTGGAGATAGTTTACTTTTCTTAGCTGGAATTTACAGTCGAGACTTAATTGAAAATTTCACATTCATTAAAAGTGACGTAATTAATGTTGTTCTTCTATCAACTTTAATTGCTATAGCGGGAATTTTTGGAAATATGATTGGGTATTGGTTTGGTTCCAAAAGCGGTTATTATCTATATAAAAAGGAAGACAGTTTTTGGTTCAAGAAAAAGTATCTGATTCAGTCTAAAGATTTCTTTGAAAGATATGGTGGGAAAGCTATCATTTTTGCGCGTTTTTTACCAATTGTCAGAACCTTTGCGCCCATTGTAGCCGGAATAGTGACTATGGATAAAAAGAAGTTTATGTTTTACAATATTGTAAGTTCGTTCCTTTGGTCGTTCATCCTTGTTTTCTCCGGGCATTATCTTTACGGAATGTTTTTAGAGAAATATGATATTGATTTAAAACATCACATTGAGAAAATCGTCATCGGAATTATAGTGATTTCTACCTTTCCGGTTTTCCTGAAGATGATAAAGAAAACACCAAAACAAGAAGAATAAAAAAAACGCCTCAAGAAATTGAGGCGTTTTTAAAATATATACTTTGCACTTTGTATCTAGTACATTGAATTACATCATTCCCGGCATTCCACCGCCCATTGGCATTCCACCTGCGTTTTCTTCTTTGATTTCCACCAAAGCACATTCGGTTGTCAATATCATTCCGGCAACTGAAGCAGCATTTTCTAGAGCCACACGCGTTACTTTTTTAGGGTCGATGATTCCTGCTTTTAGCATGTCAACATATTCGTCTGTTTTGGCGTTATAACCAAAGTTTGCTTTTCCTTCAGAAACTTTTGCAACTACGACTGAACCTTCTAATCCAGCATTTTCAACAATCGTTCTCAAAGGAGATTCCACTGCACGAGAAACAATTTGAATTCCAGTAGCTTCGTCTGCATTGTCGGCTTTTATTTTGTCTAAAACAGATTTTGCTCTTAATAAAGCTACGCCACCACCAGCTACGATTCCTTCTTCAACTGCAGCTCGAGTAGCATGCAGCGCATCATCAACACGGTCTTTTTTCTCTTTCATTTCTACTTCAGAAGCAGCACCAACATAAAGTACGGCAACACCGCCAGCCAATTTAGCCAAACGCTCCTGCAGTTTTTCTTTATCGTAATCAGAAGTCGTTGACTCCATTTGACCTTTGATTTGGTTTACACGATTTTTAATCATGTCAGCCGTACCGGCACCATTTACTAAAGTTGTATTGTCTTTATCGATAGTTACTTTTTCAGCAGTACCCAACATTTCTAAAGTAGTGTTTTCTAAAGTATACCCACTTTCTTCAGCAATGACAGTTCCGCCGGTCAAGATGGCAATATCTTCCAACATCGCTTTTCTTCTATCTCCAAATCCAGGAGCTTTTACCGCGGCAATTTTCAATGCACCACGTAATTTATTTACAACCAATGTCGATAAAGCTTCGCCATCAACATCTTCAGCAATAATCAATAATGGTTTCCCAGATTGTGCAACTGGTTCTAATATTGGTAATAATTCTTTTAGAGAAGACACTTTTTTGTCATATAAAAGAATGTATGGTCTTTCTAATTCCACTTCCATTTTCTCTGGATTCGTAACGAAATACGGAGACAAATATCCTCTGTCAAACTGCATTCCTTCAACAACATCCACGTAAGTGTCAGTTCCTTTGGCTTCTTCCACAGTGATAACACCTTCTTTACCTACTTTTCCAAAAGCAGTCGCAATCAAATCACCAATCACTTCATCATTATTTGCGGAAATAGAAGCAATTTGCTTTATTTTTTCAGAATCGCTTCCAACAACTTGAGCTTGTTTTGCAAGGTCAGTCACAATAGCTTCAACTGCTTTATCAATTCCACGTTTTAAATCCATCGGATTAGCACCGGCAGCAACGTTTTTCAAACCTTCTTTTACAATTGCTTGAGCCAAAACAGTTGCAGTTGTAGTTCCGTCACCAGCTAAATCGTTGGTTTTTGAAGCTACTTCTTTTACCATTTGTGCACCCATGTTTTCTAATGGATCTTTCAATTCAATTTCTTTTGCAACGGTAACACCGTCTTTGGTAACGGTTGGCCCACCAAATGATTTTCCAATAATTACGTTACGACCTTTTGGTCCAAGAGTTACTTTTACTGCATTTGCTAATGCATCAACGCCACGTTTTAAACCGTCGCGAGCTTCAATATCGAATTTTATATCTTTTGCCATAATTTGTCATTGCGAGGAACGAAGCAATCGCAGCCTCTTTTATTAGGTTATTTTTATTTTAATTATAAGTTACCACTTCCGAAATTTAGGGATGCCCTTGGGATGACACTTGATTTAAGATTTAGATAATTGCAAGAATATCATCTTCACGCATGATTAGGTAATCTTTTCCATTGAACTTCAAATCAGTTCCAGCATATTTTCCATAAAGAACAACATCGCCAACTTTAACCGTTATTGGTTCGTCTTTTTTACCGTTTCCAACAGCTACAACAGTTCCTTTTTGTGGTTTTTCCTTTGCCGTATCTGGAATAATGATTCCAGAAGCTGTTTGCGTTTCCGCAGCAGCAGGTTCGATAATAACTCTGTCTGAAAGAGGTTTAATATTTAATGCCATAATTATATTTTTATGTTATTTTAATGTTGGTTATCGCTAGTCAGAAATTGTGCCAAGCGACATTTTTTCTAAAAAAAATGCCAGCATGTCAGTGCTGGCATTATATTTTTTGAATACAAATTATTTTTTTGGAGTCTCAGCTGGTTTAGCCGGAGCTGGAGTTACAGTTTTTGGAGCAGCTGCTTCTTTATCATTAATGATTTTTGAATCAGCATCACTCAGACTTCCTGAGAAACTTAAGCTTGACAATAAAATTAAAATGATTAATATACCTGCTAAGGTCCAAGTACTTTTATCTAAAAAGTCAGTTGTTTTTTGAACACCACCCATTTGTGTTGAACCACCTAATGAAGATGATAAACCACCACCTTTAGGGTTTTGTACCATAATTACTATGATTAATAAAAAACAAACTATTGTTATTAATACTAAAAAGATTGAAAATGTGCTCATTACTTAATTATTATTTTGTTGTAAAATTTTAATATCCGAAATTCGGTTTGCAAAGAAACTACTTTTTTCTGGATATTTCAAAATTAATATTTCATAGGCTTGAATTGCTTTTGAATATTTTTTTTGTTCTAAATATACTCTGGCTAAAGTCTCGGTCATCAAGTGGGAAGTGTCTTCCGAAATGACTTCTATTACTGGAACTGTAGCGTCTTTTGCTATTGGTGTTATTTTCGGATTGTTCTCGATGAATTTGTCAATTAAATCTAATTTTTTCTTTTTTGCATCATTAACTGAAGGTTTTATTTCTTCTCTGACAATCGGTTTTAATCGTGACAATTGCAACCATTCCTGAAAAGAATGCTTCTCGTTTTTAGAAAACTCTAATGGTTTACCGATTGCTAATTTTTCTTCTGCTTTTTGTTCTTCTGTAGTTGAAGCTTCTTTGATAGAAGTTAAAATAGATTGTTCTAAAGCATCAACAAAAGGCTGATTAGCTTCCACAATGATATGTTCGCTTCCAATGACACTCATATTCATTAGTTCTTCCAGCTTCTTTTCGTACAAGCCTTTTTGTACAGATACAAAAGAATCGGAAGTGATAAAATCGAATAAAATGCTTCTATCTGTAGTATAAGCAGCGGAAACTTTCAGGGCATAATTATAATTAAAACTATCTTGATTATACAGATGCTTTAACTTCAATACACGCGCACTTTGAAAATAAGGGAATGCAGTCAAAACGTTGTCCAATGTTTCAGCGTACCTATCATTGATAGCGTCAGGTTTGTTGAGTAGATATGTGTAATCTGTTAAGTTCATCGTGTCAAATTACCATTTGGCTAAAGACTCATTAAAAACATCTTGTGTTATGCGCTCAAAAATTTCATCAATATAGTCGTTTAATACCGAGCCAGTGGGAAGTGAACTTCCTTCATAATCTCTGTAAAAAGAGAAACGTCTCTCAAAATTGTCGGCTTCTTTATTTTTATTACTAAAACGAACCATAACAGAAATAGTCAATCTACTTTGAGCGGCAGTTTGAGAAGCAGTGGCTTGCATTGGTGATATTCTATATTCTACAATTTCGCCTTCATAAAGTAGATCACCATTGGAATTGGTCAAATTCAAGTTAGTTTGATTCTGAATAATTTCCTGTAGTCTGATCGTGAATCTTCGTTCAATTCCGGGTTCAATTAAATCGGCAGTATTCTGAAAATAATTCACTTGAAATGTCTTTGCATCTATTGGCTTAGCACCAGTAAAGTTATAAACAGAACAACTGTTTACACTCAGAGTAATGATGAAAATTGAAAGTATTTTTAAAAACTTCATGGTAAAAATTAAAGACCGCTAAAGTAATTCTTTATTTTGAATTATGGAAGAATATCACCTTGGTAGTAATAATGGGAGTTGGTATAGGTAGATTCAAAAACACTATTAGAAAAATTTTCTTGTGTTAGTAATTCTATTTTATTGCTGGGGTAAAATAACATTCCAAAAGAATGAGTCTCAGGATCTCCTACTGCATAACTTTGATATTCTTTTATATTATTAGAAGAAATTCCGGTGTTAAAAAAATTAGGTTCTAGTATTGATTTTATCCTTAATACTTGGAGTGTAGCAATTTTTAATGGGTTTATAACCGTTCCGTAATTAAAGTTTACTTCAACTTCACTCATATTATTCCCAAAACCTGACATGCTGAGCATATTGTCATTTTCATAAGTAAAAGAAAATTCGGTTAGAATATCATCGCCTTCATCAGGAAAATCAAAAAAATCGGAATAATGTGTTGCAATCCCATCAGCATTTAAACTACAAGAAAAACTTTCATTTCCTATGGTATAGTAATAACGATTTTGTGAGACATTATAATTGTATTGTTTTCCGTTAATACTCACGATTCTATTGCTTGAATTGTAGCTAATAATATAATTTTCTGTGGGTGAACCGGAATTATATTTTATATCTTGTATAACATTGTTATTGCTATCGTAAACAAATAATTCTATTAACTCGTTGTCAGCATTGGTTATACTAGTTAATAATCCCTCCGAATTAAAATTCCAACGTTGCTCGAAAGTTGTACCCGGATAAAAATCGACCCTTTGTAATAAATTTGGATTGCTGACAGAACTGTTTTCTTCGCTGCTACAAGAGAATAACGTTATCGTTAAAACGCAAAGGGCGATAATTTTTTGCATGACTATAAATTTGGTTGGCGTAAACATAAAAAGGTATGTGTTGAATAAAAAATTTATAAGTCGTACTGCTTAATTTTTCGATAAAGCGTTCTTTCAGAGATTCCTAATTCATCAGCAGCGGCTTTTCTTTTGCCTTTATGACGTTCCAAAGATTTCTTGATGAGTTCAATTTCTTTTTGCTCTAATTTCAATACTTCTTCCTCATCAATGGTTTCTGCCATTAGGTAATTCGTTTCATCGTCATCGTCAAACTCTTCTTGTTCTGCTTCGTTTTGCGAAGAAATCGAGTTCAATCTTTGTTCATCTGCAAAATTAGAAACACTTTCCTCTTTTTGGCCAAAGACCTTCTGAATCAAATTCTTATTCATTTCCTGCACTTTGGAACTTCCGTTTTGCATTAATTCCATCGTTAGCTTTTTCAAATCATGCAAATCGCTTTTCATGTCAAAAAGGACTTTGTATAAAATATCTCTTTCAGTAGAAAAATCATTTTCCGATTTTTTTCCACCAATAACTGAAGGCAAATTGTTGCCTTCAATTGGAAGATAGGATTGTAAAGTTGCCAAAGAAATATCGCGATTGGTTTCCAAAACCGAAAGCTGTTCGGCAAAATTTCTGAGCTGACGGATGTTTCCGCTCCAGCGGTATTTTTGCAAAAATTGAATGGCTTCATCACTCAGTTTAACGGGTGGCATTTTATATTTATGCGCAAAATCGGAAGCAAATTTTCGAAATAATAAATGAATGTCATCCTTTCTGTCACGCAAAGGCGGCAAAGGAATATCAACTGTACTCAAACGATAGTATAAATCTTCACGGAATTTCCCTTTTTCGATAGCATCAAATAAATTTACATTGGTAGCCGCAACGATACGAACATTGGTTTTTTGTACTTGCGATGAACCCACTTTTAGGAATTCGCCGTTTTCCAAAACACGAAGTAAACGCACTTGTGTTGTCAAGGGTAATTCGCCTACTTCATCGAGGAAAATTGTTCCGCCATCAGCGACTTCAAAATATCCTTGACGTTCTGCGTTAGCTCCGGTAAACGAACCTTTTTCATGCCCAAAAAGTTCACTATCAATAGTTCCTTCCGGAATGGCGCCACAGTTTACGGCAATATATTTTCCGTGTTTTCTATGCGAAAGCGAATGAATAATTCTGGGAATGCTTTCTTTACCAACGCCACTTTCACCGACAACCAATACCGAAATATCAGTAGGGGCAACCTGTATCGCTTTTTCTATGGCACGATTCAGTTTTGGGTCATTCCCAATAATCTCAAATCGTTGTTTTATACTTTGTACTGTTTCCATATTTCATTAAGTGCTTGCGATGCAATTTTATTTGTTTTTTTGCCACAGATTCCACAAATTATCACAGATTAAATTTGTGAAAATTTGTGTAATTCGTGGCTTATTTTTTTAATTCATATTTGAATATCCAACAGCTTTCCCAATCAAAGTTCCGCTGGTGCAATTCGTTATTTTCACATTGACAAAATCACCAATTTTATAGTCTTCTCTTGGGAAAACTACCACTAAGCTTTGAGAATTTCTTCCTGATAAATCTTTATCTGATTTTTTAGAAACTTTTTCTACTAAGACTTCTACGGTTTTGCCAACAAACTCTTTGGTTCTGAAGCCGCTGTGAATACGTTGTAAATCGACAATTTCTTGTAATCTGCGGAATTTGGTTTCCTCTGGCACATCATCCTTCATCTTTCTTCCAGCCAAAGTTCCCGGACGCTCTGAATACGAATACATATAACCAAAGCTATATTTTACAGCTTCCATTAGGCTCAAAGTATCTTGATGATCTGCTTCTGTTTCCGTTGGGAAACCGGCAATCATATCTTGAGTAACACTGGCATCAGGGATGATTTGATGAATTTTATCAATTAAATGTAAATATTCTGTACGTGTGTGTAAACGATTCATTTCTTTAAGAATCCTGTCGCTTCCACTTTGAACCGGTAAATGAACATGTTTACAAACATTTGGATATTTGGCAATCACATGCAACACTTCTTCATGCATGTCTTGCGGATTTGATGTTGAAAAACGAATACGCATTTTCGGAAACTGTACCGCAACCATTTCTAATAATTGGTCAAAACCAACTGCTGTGGCTTGCTGCATTTCGGAAGCTTTATCAAAATCTTTTTTCAAACCGCCACCATACCAAAGATAGCTGTCTACATTTTGACCAAGAAGGGTTACTTCTTTAAATCCTTTGCTCCATAAATCTTGGATTTCTTTAAGAATACTTTGCGGTTCCCGACTGCGTTCTCGTCCGCGAGTGAAAGGGACCACGCAAAATGTGCACATATTATCACAACCACGTGTAATAGAAACAAGAGCGGTTACACCATTGCTCATCAAACGTACAGGTGAAATATCGCCGTAGGTTTCTTCTTTCGATAAAATCACATTGATAGCATCTCTGCCGTCTTCGACTTCTTTCAGCAAGTTGGGTAAATCCTTGTAAGCATCCGGACCTACAACCATGTCAACAATTTTCTCTTCGTCAAGAAACTTCTCTTTCAAACGTTCTGCCATACAACCTAAAACACCCACTTTCATTCCCGGATTTACCTCACGTTTCACGGCATTGTATTTTTCCAAACGCTTTCTAACCGTTTGTTCAGCTTTATCACGAATAGAACAAGTGTTTACCAAAACCAAGTCGGCTTCTTCTAATATAGTGGTAGTATTATAACCTTCATTAGTTAAAATGGAAGCCACCACTTCACTGTCCGAAAAATTCATCGCACAGCCATAGCTTTCTATAAATAGTTTTTTGGTATTTTCTTTTTTGTGTTCCAAAACAAGACTAGTACCTTGTTTTTTCTCGTCAATTTCTTTTTCCATAAAATAATCTTCGGTTATCCGGGACAACAAAGATAATACTAAATTACAAAATATGACAAGATGGCAGAGAATGATAATTCAACTTATTGCAATTGATGGAATGAAAAACGTGTAAATTAACATTTATTGTTAAATTGCACTGTCTAATAATAGTAAAAATGAGAACAGCATCGACTTCCAAACCTGCTTTCCTTTCCTACATGCACAGTTTTAGAGGGTTTGCTATTGTTAATATTGTTGCTATTCATGCTATTGGATTTTCAGCATGGGAAGCATCAAATAATCCAAAAGACCTAATTTCTATAGCTAATGAGTTGTTGTTTCACAACAGTACAATTTATTTTGCACTTATTTCAGGTTTGTTATATACGGCTATTTTAAAGAAAAAAGGATATCAACAATTCTTTAGCAGCAAATTTAAATATGTCCTGCTGCCTTATATTTTTTTTACATTACTCTATACTGTATTTGATAATAAGGTGTATGATTTTTTTGTGTATCAAACTAGTTTTAATAATTATTTAAATGATTTGCCTCGCAATTTTATTTATGGAAAAGCAATGTTTGTATTTTGGTATATTCCGGTATTGTTGTTTTTATATTTGGTAACTCCTTTTTTAGACTATTTAATGCAAATAAAAAGATGGGGGAATTGGCTAATGGTAATTATTATATTCACGCCTTTAGTAGTAAGGCGAGAGGAAGTGAGGGAATTGTATACAAGTGATTTTTTAAGTTTTCATAATATGGTTCATTTTACGGGTGCATATGCCGCTGGAATGTATTTAGCTGATAATTTAGAAACAAAAATAGCGTTGATACACAAAAACAAGTATCTTTTGTTAGTCATGGCAGTTATTGCTTCTTCGGCAATATTATATGCAACACTCAATGATTATGATAAAGTAGGAGTGTTTTCTATTTTATCGGCGCTTTATTATTTTCAAAAAATTGTGATTTCTATGTTGGTTTTATTGTTTTTTAAATCTTTAGGAGAAAAGCAACCAAAATGGCTACAACCAATAGCAAAAGATGCTTTTGCTATTTATTTTTTGCATGTTTTTTTTATAGGAGTCTTGCTGGGATATTTTGGGCCAATTACTTTTTTTATAAAAATTGTAAAATTTAATGCTTTATTAGGAGGCGTTTTAATACTTGTGATTTCTATACTCATGAGTATGTTGGTTGTTTGGTTGTTTAGACTACTATTTGGCAAGTATTCCAGAATGATTATCGGGTCTTAAAATATGCAGGGATAATATAGCAAACTACTGCCTTTCAAACTAATTCTTGTTTTCGGAACTCTCGATTTTACAAGTTTTTTAAAAAACCTACTATTTCTAAAATGATTTCATATTTAAAACACTAATTTCCATCAACCATTCCAAGAGATGTGGTTAAAAAAATAGAATAAAATCATTTTTTAAAAAAAACAATTACTTTTGCCGACATAAACAATCGGGATATGGCAAAGAATTTAGTTATAGTTGAGTCACCGGCAAAAGCCAAGACCATCGAAAAATTTCTAGGAAGTGATTTCCAAGTAGAGTCAAGTTACGGGCATATTGCCGACTTGCCTTCTAAAGAAATTGGAGTAGATGTTTTGAACGGATTCAAACCCAAATATGAAGTCTCCTCCGATAAAAAAGCTTTGGTCACCAAATTAAAAGGACTAGCCAAAAACGCCGAAATGGTTTGGTTAGCTTCCGATGAGGACCGCGAAGGAGAAGCCATTTCTTGGCACTTAGCGGAAGAATTGAAATTAGACAAAGCCAAAACTAAAAGAATAGTTTTCCACGAAATTACCAAAAATGCCATTCTAAAAGCCATCGATAATCCAAGAGAAATCGATTATAATTTAGTAAATGCCCAACAAGCACGTAGAGTTTTAGACAGATTGGTTGGATATGAACTTTCTCCGGTTTTATGGAAAAAAGTAAAAGGCGGATTATCGGCTGGTCGTGTGCAATCGGTTTCAGTGCGTTTAATTGTTGAAAGAGAAAGAGAAATTCAAGAGTTCAACCCTGTAGCATCTTATTCAGTAACTGCCGAATTTACAAACGAAGCCGGAAAAGTGGTGAAAGCCAAATTACCAAAAAACTTTGCAACCAAAAAAGAAGCCGAAGATTTTCTAAATAAAAATGTTGGTTCTATTTATAAGGTAGCCGATTTAGAAACTAAACCAACAAAAAAATCACCAGCAGCGCCGTTTACAACGTCAACGTTACAACAGGAAGCTGCACGTAAATTGTATTTACCGGTTGGAATTACGATGCAAATCGCACAACGTTTGTACGAAGCGGGATTGATTACCTATATGAGAACCGATAGTGTGAATCTTTCTAAAGAAGCGATGGATGCAGCACAAGCTGAAATCACTAAATCATACGGAAGAGAGTTTTCAAAACCTAGAACATTCAATACAAAAAGCAAAGGTGCACAAGAAGCACATGAAGCGATTCGTCCAACAGATATGTCGAGACACACTGTTAATGTTGAAAGAGATCAAGCGCGTTTATACGATTTGATTTGGAAAAGAACATTAGCATCACAAATGAGCGATGCCGAATTAGAAAGAACCAATGTAAGGATTGAAGCCAATAATCATGCTGAAGTTTTTCAGGCATCGGGAGAAGTAATCAAATTTGAAGGTTTCTTAAAAGTATATCTAGAAGGCAATGACGACGACGATGAAGAACAAGAAGGAATGTTGCCTGCATTAAAAGTGAATGAAAGATTACAAAACAATACTATCACTGCAACCGAAAGATATACAAGAGCGGCATCAAGATATACCGAAGCCTCTTTGGTAAAGAAATTAGAAGAGCTTGGTATTGGTCGTCCATCTACTTATGCGCCAACGATTTCTACTATCATTGCCAGAACATATGTTGAAAAAGGAAACTTAGAAGGTGTAGAAAGAAAGTACACGCAGCTTTCGCTTCAAGCGAATAAAGTTGACGAAAAGATTTTAAAAGAAAATACAGGTTCTGATAAAGGGAAATTAGTTCCAACAGATATCGGAACAATTGTGAATGACTTTTTAGTAAAGAATTTTGCGGCAATTTTAGATTATAATTTTACGGCTAAAGTGGAGCAGGACTTTGACGAAATCGCAGAAGGAAATATCGATTGGGCAAAGATGATGCAGGACTTCTACGATAAGTTTCATCCAAATGTTCTTGAAGTAGGCGAAAATGCAGAACGTGAAAGCGGGGAAAGAATATTGGGTAAAGACCCAAAAACAGGCAAACAAGTTTTGGTTCGTTTAGGAAAATTTGGTCCGGTAGCACAAATTGGTGAAGCTGACGATGAAGAAAAGCAATTCGCAAGTTTGCGTCAGGAACAGAATATTGGCAGCATAACTTTGGAAGAAGCACTGAATTTATTTTTGTTGCCAAAAAACCTAGGTGCATATAAAGGAGAAGAAGTTGAAGTTAGCAATGGTCGTTTTGGACCGTATGTTCGTTTCGGAAAACAATTCATTTCGTTGCCTAAAGGCGAAGATCCGTTGGATGTGACTATGGAAAGAGCGCAAGAGCTGATAAACGAAAAAGCACAAGCTGATGCGCCAATTGCTACTTATAAGAATGAGCCAGTTCAAAAAGGCGTAGGTCGTTTTGGTCCATTTTTGAAATGGAACGGCATTTTCATCAACGTAAGTAAAAAATACAACTTCGATAATTTATCACAAGCTGATGTAGAAGAATTGATAGAAGAGAAATTACAAAAGAATATCGATAAAGTAATTCACAATTGGAAAGAAGAAGGAATCTTGGTTGAAAAAGCACGTTGGGGAAAATCAGTAATCACCAAGGGTAAAATCAAGATTGAATTAAATAAAGATGTTGACGCTTCAAAATTGACTTTGGAACAAGTTAAAGAGTTAATAGAAAAGAAAACACCTGCAAAAAAAACTGCAGCCAAGAAACCTGCAGCCAAAAAAGCACCAGCAAAAAAGAAATAAACTATGGAATTTGATTTTCTGTCACCAGTTGATAACGAAATAATTCAATTCATAAACGGATTGTCGTCACAGCATTTGGGAAGTAAAGTTGCGTTTCATACAGATAAAGACTTTCCGGACATTGACAAAGTAAAAATTGCCATCATAGGTGTTTTAGAAAACCGCGGTGCATTGAATTTCGTAGATGACGAAGTCAACTTGGATGCCGTACGAAAAGAATTGTATAGTTTGTTTCCCGGAAACTGGCAAAGCTCAATTGCCGATTTAGGCGATATTATTCCCGGAAATTCTTTAGAAGACACTTTTTTTGCTTTACAAAAAGTAGCCGCTAAATTAATCCGAAAAGGTATTATTCCAATTGTTATTGGTGGTTCGCAGGATTTGACGTATCCGTTATACAGAGCATACGATACCCAAGAACAAATGGTCAACTTGGTTTCTATAGATAGTAAATTTGATTTTGGTAAACAGGAAGATGGAATAACGGCCAATTCTTATTTGTCTAAGATAATTTTGGATGAGCCAAATAATCTTTTTAATTATACCAATATTGGGTATCAGACCTATTATAATTCTCAAGAGGAGATAGATTTAATAGAAAAATTATTTTTTGATGCATACAGATTAGGTGAGATTTCAAACAATATTGAATTGTCGGAACCAACATTACGCGATGCAGATATAGTCAGTATTGATTTAAATGCGGTAAAGTCTTCATATTCAGGAAATTTTGCTACTTTTACTCCGAATGGGTTTGATGGGAAAGAAATTTGTAGTTTATCAAGATATGCAGGTATAAGTGACAAAGTGAGTTCTTTAGGAATTTTTAATTACAATAACAATAAAGAAGGCTCAGTTCTAATTGCCCAGATAATATGGTATTTTATCGAAGGTGTTAATTATCGTTCAAATGAGTACCCATTTGGAACAAAAGAAAATTATTTAAAATATATTGTACCATTAGAAAACGAAGAATTAATGTTCTATAAGAGTAATAAAACTGGGAGATGGTGGATAGAAATTAATTTTTTTGTAGGGCAACACAATAAACTTAAAAAAAATACGTTATTATCTTGTTCGCATGATGAATATTTAGCAGCTTGTAATAATGAAATACCAGAAAGATGGTGGAAAGCTCAAAGAAAAAATTCTATTTAATAAAATAAAAATATAAAAAAACCTACAAATAATACAAAAAAGCACACTTTATCGTTAAAAAGTGTATTTTATCGATAAAATATTTTTTTAATTACAAGATTAATTCTATTTTTGGAATGTGAATTACTGTTATCGAGCATTGTATGATGAAATTTAATATTAATTAATTGCTTTTTTGAAAAATAATAAATAGGTTTACGCCCTAAAAAAATATTCAAATAACCCCAAAATATACATATGAAGAAGTTCATAACATTTGCGTCATTTTTAGCTTTATTAACCAGTTGTGGTGGATCAAGTGATAAAGGTGAATTGGTAGGAGTTAAAGGCAGGAAATGGCATCCAGAAAAACCATTTGGAATGACTTTAATAACTGGTGGATCATACATTATGGGAAAATCTGATGATGACCCAGCTAATATACAAGATTCGCCTACTAAAACGGTTACCGTTAGATCATTTTATATGGATGAAACCGAGATCACAAATAGTGAGTACCGTCAGTTTGTAGAATGGGTAAAAGACTCTACAATAAGAGTACGTTTGGCTATTCTTGCTGATGAAGTTGGACAAACGTCAACTGGTAAAGGAGGAAAAGGTGGAGGAAAAGGCGGAAGTATTGGAGATTTTGCTTTTAATGATACCGATCCTGCAAAAATGACTCCATACGATAAGTACATGTATGAGAATTATTATAGTGTAGGAACTGATGATGATCCTTATGCAGGAAGACGATTGAATAAAAAAATCAAACTTATAAAAGATACCAAGAAATATCCAGACGAATATTACACAGAAGTTATGGATACTATGTATTTGCCTTTAGCTGAATCTTTCAATGGTTTAAGAACTATAGATGTCCGTAAATTAAAATTCAGATATTCATGGATGGATATCCAAGCAGCAGCAAGAGCTAAAACAGGTAAAAGAAGTGATTTCATTAGAACAGAACAGCAACTTGTTTATCCTGACACTACAGTTTGGATAAAAGATTTTGCTTACTCCTATAATGAGCCGATGCATAACGATTATTTTTGGCACCAAGCATATGGTCAATATCCTGTAGTTGGTGTTAATTGGAAACAAGCAAAAGCATTTTGTGCTTGGAGAACGTTAAACAAAAATTCTTATATCAAATCAAAGAAGAAAAAGCAAGATTTAATAAATACTTTCCGTTTACCTATTGAATCGGAATGGGAATACGCTGCTAGAGGTGGATTAGAATCAGCTACTTTTCCTTGGGGTGGACCTTATGCTAAAAATGACAGAGGTTGTTTCTTAGCTAACTTCAAACCTAACAGAGGAGATTATGCTGCTGATCAGGCTTTGTATACTGTAGAAGCAAAATCATATGAGCCAAATGGATATAATTTGTACAACATGTCAGGAAATGTTGCTGAATGGACAGATTCATCTTACGATGCCGCGGCTTACGAATATGTATCTTCCATAAATCCAAATGTTCAAGATTTAAAAAACATGAGAAAAGCTGTTCGTGGTGGTTCATGGAAAGATGTTGCTTACTTCTTGCAAGTAGGAACTAGAGATTTTGAATATGCAGATTCAGCTAGAAGCTATATTGGTTTTCGTACAGTTCAGGATTATATGGGAACTCAGGTTACCAAGAATGCTGCACCTAAAAAGTAATTTCAAACTAACTTAAATATAAATTAAAACTAACTAACTAAAATTTTATTATTATGGCATTATTAAGCAAAAAAGCAATGAATTTCGCATATGGGATGGGAGCAGCAGTTGTAATCCTTGGAGCATTATTCAAAATTACTCACCTAGAATTTGGATTTATTACGGGTAACTTAATGTTAACTATTGGTCTTGTAACGGAAGCGTTAATTTTTGGTTTGTCTGCTTTTGAACCTGTTGACAACGAATTAGACTGGTCATTAGTTTATCCAGAACTAGCTGGTGGTGAAGCAAAAGCTAGAAAAGTAAAAACAGAAGATGCCACTGATGCACAAGGTCTATTGTCTCAAAAATTAGACGCTATGTTAAAAGAAGCTAAAGTAGATAGTGCTCTTATGGAAAGCTTAGGAAATAGCATCAAAAACTTTGAAGGTGCAGCTAAAGCTATATCTCCAACGGTTGATGCAGTTGCTTCTACTAAAAAATATTCAGAAGAAATGACTAGAGCTGCGGGTCAATTAGAAGCGTTGAATGGTTTATACCAAGTTCAATTGCAAAGTGCAGAAAGAAACGCAAAAATCAACGATGAAGTTGCTGAAAACAATTTAAAATTAAAAGATCAAATGCAAAGCTTAACTTCTAACCTTTCTACATTGAACAATGTATATGGTGGAATGCTTTCTGCAATGAGTAACAAAGGATAATTAGTTATATAACTATATATTTTAAACAAAATAATAATTTAAACTAATTAGAAAAAATGGCAGGAGGAAAATTAACCCCTAGACAGAAGATGATTAACCTAATGTATTTGGTATTCATCGCGATGTTAGCATTAAACATGTCCAAAGAAGTATTATCTGCTTTTGGAATTTTAAATAAAAAAATTGTAGAGTCAAATCAATTAACTACAAAACGTAATGATGAAGCCTTTCGTCAATTGGCAGATCAAGCTAAAGACCAGCCAGGTCAGTTTGCTGCCAAAAAAGTAAAAGTTGACAAAATCAGAACTTTATCGAAAGAATTTTATAGTTACATTGAAGATATGAAAAATGCGTCTTCAACTGGTTTCGATTTGAACGAGGAAGGTGTTTATGAAAAAATGGATAAAGGAGACTATTTTGACAATTTATTTTTCAAAGGAGACAAAGTATCTAAAGCAGGACAGGATTTTTTAGCGAGAATTGCAAATTATTCAGCTAAAATCAAAGAAATTGGCGGTAGTGATATTGCTGAAAGCGAACTTAATAAAATTCAGGACAGATTTGCAACAAATCCCGTTAAGTCTAAAAATGCAGGGACTACTGTGTCTTGGATTGATTACAATTATAAAGGATTCCCTTTAATTGCGTCAATTACAAAACTATCGCAATTACAAGCCGATGTTAAAACTACAGAAAGTGATATCATTGCAGGAATGTTCCAGACAAGTTTGATTTCTGCCGCATCTTTGAAAAAATATGTAGCTATAGTTGTTCCGGAAAAAACGGCTTTCTTTCAAGGAGAAGCAGTTAAAGGAAAAGTTATCTTAGGTAAATATGATCCAGACTTGGTTGCAAGATCAGTTGTGGTAAATGGTCAGTCAGTAAAAGCCACTGCAGGTCAGGCCGAATTTTCTTTCGGAGCTGGAGCTGTAGGAGAACATGAAATTACGGGATCTTTTGACTTTGATGAGCGTGGCGAAGTTGTAAGACTACCAATTACAGGAAACTACGTAGTAGTTCCTAAGCCAAACTCAGCAAATATTTCTGCTGATAAAATGAACGTAGTTTATAGAGGGTTACCTAACCCAATGACCATTTCATTTGCAGGTATCACTGACAATCTAGTTACTGCTTCTGCTCCTGGTATGAGTAAAGGCTCTAAACCAGGACAGTATAGTCTTAGTCCAGGGTCTGGAACTGAAGTTACTGTTAGCGTAACCGGTCAATTGCCAGATAAAACTAAAGTTTCAGATAAGAAAGTATTTAGAATCAAAAACATCCCTGCACCGGCTGGTGCAATTGGTGGAGTAACTGGAGTTCAAAAAGGTGCTAAATCTCGTTTAGAGGTTTCCACAGTTACTGCTGAACTTCAAGATTTCGTTTATGATTTAAGATATGATGTAACCCGTTTTAGTTTCAAAGTACCTGGACAGGCAGCTGTTATTGTTAACGGTAATAAAGTTGATGCAAAATGTAAAGCAGCTTTAGCAAGAGCCTCTAAAGGTGATCAAATATCTATCTTTGATATTAAAACAAAAATTGTTGGAGTAGGAGGAATAATTCCTAAAGATGCTGCACCAGTTATTTTTGAAATACAATAAAAAATTTAAGTTGAAAAGAAACCTACTTAAATAACGTATATTATAAATTATGAAACTTAAAAATCTTTTATCGGTAATTTTTGCAGTAGCAATGAGTGCTTCAACTTTTGCTCAGTCAAATTTGTTGAATTCCAAAACTCCGGATGAGATTGGGAAGAAATCAGCAGCACAGTTAATTTCTGACAACGACAAGCCATTGCCTTATGGTTATGTTCATGACAGAGATGTGTTAATGGGTAAAACCATTTGGGAGTTTGTTGACCTTGATGAAAGAATTAATTTTCCTTTGTATTATCCTATTGATACCGCTTTTGTTGGTAAGGAAAGAAGATCACTATTTGATGTACTTGTTAAAAACATCAAGAGTGGTAAGATTACCGAAGTATATACCGATGATTATTTCAACACCAAGAAAACCTTTAAGGATATGGAGTCTTCATTTGTTTATATCGATACTACCGATGCGGGGAAGGACGAGATAAATAATTATTATGACGATTATAAAAGCGGAGCCAAAGTTTTAGACCCACAGTTTATCAATAATAAAATATTGGATGCTAGTTATATTTCTGGCTATAGAATCAAAGGTTATTGGTATTTTGACAAACGTCAAGGTGAGTTAAAATACAGACTGTTAGCTTTGTGTCCGGTTACTCCTGAGGCAAGAGATGCTGGAAATGATAACGCTGATGTAATTGATTTGTTCTGGGTTTACTTCCCTTCAGTAAGAGATATATTGCATGAGTCGAAGGCCTTTAATGATAAGAACTCTGCAATGCCAATCACATTTGACCATTTGTTAAACTCTCGAAGATTTACCGGAGAGATTTACAAAGAAGAAAATGTTTATGGTGATAGAGAAATTCAACAATACATGAAGGACAATTCTCAAAATCAGCTTTTAGAATCGGAAAGAGTAAAAGAGAAGATTCGTAGTTTCGAGTCTGACATGTGGAATTACTAAGAAATATTTCATAATACAATATAAAACTCTCATCTTTATGGTGAGAGTTTTTTTTAGCTATAAATAGGATGATAGATTATATTATTGTTGGTTCAGGATTAGCAGGCATCGCTTTTGCAGAAACACTTTTGCAACATAATAAATCATTTATAGTTTTTGATAACAAATCACAAAGTTCGAGTAGCATTGCCGGCGGATTATACAATCCAGTAATATTAAAAAGATTCAGTCAGGTGTGGAATGCTAATCAACAACTTGAACTGGCAAATGGATTTTATGCTTCGATTGAAAAAAAATTAGCTGTTCAATTCGATTTTAAAATTCCTATTTATCGAAAGTTCTTCTCTGTAGAAGAACAAAATAATTGGTTCACAGCTTCCGATAAGCCTAATCTAGCACCATTTCTTTCTACTACTATCGTTCACAAAAAGTACAACGGTATTGATGCTCCATTTGGATATGGAGAAGTATTGCAAACCGGTTATGTAGACACAATTGCTTTGCTTACCCATTATCACAACTATCTAAAAAGCTTAAATTTATTTACTTCAGACACTTTTGAATATACTGAATTGAAAATGTTTGACGACCATATTGAATACCAAAACACAAAAGCCAAACATATTATCTTCGCAGAAGGATTTGGAATGCATTCTAATCCGTTTTTTAATTATTTACCTCTGGATGGAACTAAAGGGGAATTATTCATCATTAAAGCTGCTGATTTAGATTTGGATGTGATTATAAATACCAGCGTTTTTATTTTGCCTTTGGGCGATAATCTTTTTAAAGTAGGCGCAACCTATAATTGGGAAGACAAAACAAACACGCCAACCGCTGAAGGCAAACAAGAATTGATTGATAGAATAAAAGAAATTCTAAACTGTGATTTTGAAATTGTAGAACATTTTGCTGGTGTAAGACCAACAGTCAAAGACAGAAGGCCATTACTTGGCACGCATCCAAAACATTCAAATCTTCATATTTTAAACGGTCTCGGAACTCGTGGTGTAATGCTGGCGCCAACTTTGGCAAAAGATTTATACGACTTTATCGAAAACGGAAAACCACTTGAAAAGACTATCGATATAAAAAGATATGCTATTTCTTAACAGCATCTTTATCAAAACGCACAAACATATTGATGTAAATATTCCGAGCTAATCTTGTGTTAATAGGCATTAAAACAACTAGAGCTAAAATGATAGTAATAAATGATGGCGTTAATGCTAATCCCAAAAAAACTTTTGAAATGATAAACGCTGCCACTCCAACAATAACGGTCAATCCATAATTTACGTACATCGCTCCATAAAAAAACGAAGGCTCTATCTGATAATGTAATCCACAATGACTGCAATTCTCTCGCATTTCTAAAATCTTTGGTAAGTTGTATGGATTTTTATCAACATACATACTTTCTTCTTGGCATCTTGGACAAGTTCCTGTTAAAATACTATTTAGTTTGGATCCTTTTTTTAACATTTGCAAAAATTTTAATTTCATTCCGTTTTTGGTTCCACAAAGGTAAATCCAAAGGAAGGTTTTAATACTAATATACTATTCTTTTTTCTTTATGTTGAATATACACAATTTATCGGTTTCGTTTGGAGGCACATACCTTTTTGAAGAGGTAACTTTTCGATTAGGTTCTGGAGACAGAGTAGGACTAGTTGGGAAAAACGGAGCCGGAAAATCAACGATGCTTAAAATTCTTGCCGGCGATTTTAAACCAGATTCTGGCCAGATTGCAACCGAGAAGGAAGTTAAAATGGGTTTTCTTCGTCAGGATATCGATTTTGACCATGGAAGAACCGTACTTGAAGAAGCTTATGAAGCTTTTATTGAAATAAAAGCTGTTGAAAAAAAGCTAGAAAAAATAAATCATCAATTGGTATCTAGAACCGATTATGAAAGCGATACCTATAGCCAAATCATTGAAGATTTATCCGATTACACACATCGATTTGAATTACTTGGCGGCTATAATTATGTTGGCGATACCGAGAAAATATTATTAGGTTTAGGTTTTAAACGAGAAGATTTTAATAATCAAACGGATACTTTTTCCGGTGGCTGGAGAATGCGTATAGAGTTAGCCAAATTGTTATTGCAATCGAATGATATTTTATTGCTGGATGAGCCAACCAATCACTTGGATATTGAGAGTATCATATGGCTGGAAGGATTTCTTCGAAATTTTCCGGGCGTTGTGGTAATTGTGTCTCACGATAAGATGTTTTTGGATAATGTAACCAATCGTACGATTGAAATTTCTCTGGGCAAAGCCTATGATTACAACAAACCGTATTCGCAATATTTAGTTTTACGTGAAGAAATTCGCGAAAAACAATTGGCTACGCAAAAAAACCAAGCCAAGAAAATAGAAGAAACAGAAAAGTTAATCGAAAAATTCCGTGCCAAAGCTTCTAAAGCATCGATGGCGCAATCACTTATCAAAAAGTTGGATAAAGTAGAACGCATCGAAGTAGATGAGGATGATAATTCTGTCATGAATATTTCGTTTCCGCTTTCGCAAAGTCCCGGAAAGGTCGTTATTGAAGCCGAACATGTGACCAAAGCTTATGGCGATAAAACGATTTTAAAAGACATTTCACTTTTGGTTGAACGCGGTAGTAAAATTGCCTTCGTTGGTCAGAACGGACAAGGGAAATCAACCTTTATGAAAGCCATTGTGAATGAGTTTAAATACCAAGGTTCGATAAAATTAGGACACAATGTGCAGTTAGGTTATTTTGCCCAAAATCAGGCAGAATATTTAGATGGCGAGATTACTTTATTAGAAACTATGACCAATGCCGCTACGGACGGAAATCGCTCGAGAGTCCGTGATATGTTGGGTTCCTTCCTTTTTCGTGGTGATGATGTTGAGAAAAAAGTAAAAGTACTTTCGGGTGGCGAACGCAATCGTTTGGCGTTGTGTAAATTGTTATTGCAGCCTATAAACGTTTTGGTAATGGATGAGCCAACAAATCACTTGGACATCAAATCGAAGAATGTTTTGAAAGCCGCCTTAAAAAAATATGAAGGAACTTTATTGTTGGTTTCTCACGACAGGGATTTTCTTCAGGGAATGTCTAATATTGTTTACGAATTCAAAGACCAAAAAATCAAAGAATATTTGGGCGATATCAATTATTTTCTGGAACAACGCAACATGGAAAACATGCGTGAAGTAGAGAAAAAAGATGTTGCCAAAAAAGAAGCACCAAAGGAAACAGCCAAAGTTTCCTATGAAGATCAAAAGAAAAGCAAATCACTGCAAAACCGTTTGAGTAAAGTAGAAAGCCAAATAAAACAGCTGGAAATCGATATTCAGCAGGATGATAAAGCGTTAGCTTCAAACTATGACAAGCATGTAGAAGATGCCAACTTCTTTATGGCATACAACAAAAAGAAAAAAGAATTGGACCGACTTCTCGAAGAATGGGAAACTGTTCAGGAAGAAATTGATTCGATGTAATTTTTGAAGCTTTTTCCAGCTTTCCATTCCATTCCAAACATTTATGTTCATCGAACACCTTTGAAAAATAAACACTTAGTGAGATAATCTGGGCTAGGTTCGTTTAAGAAATCAAACCAATCTTTTTGGAATGCGCTATGGCTTCAGAGCTTTTCCTAAAATAGCAAACCTGCACGTTTAGTGATTCCAGGTTTTTTAACGTTGCTTCCGCTTTTTCTTTTTTGGAGCTTCCGGTTTGGCGTATGTAAACTGCCTTTACGTTTACTGGGAAAATTTTACAGATATTTTCATAAAGATAAGGATCATGTTGGGAATCATCTCCCAAAAGCGTGTATTGCAAATCGGGATAAAATTCTAAAATGTGCTTTATCTTTTCAAACTTATGGTTGTGGTCGCCACGTCCGGTTATAAACAAATCAATCAAGCTGGTTTTAATATTTTTCAGAAGCAAAACAGCCTTTGGCAATTGATTGATTTCGGCAAATTGTGTTATAAAGCGGTACAAATTCCATTCGCTGCTCGATACATAAAAAAAGGCATTTTGTTCGGTTGAATTTTTCTTTCCCGCACTACTTAATGCCTGGTAATGCGGAACAACATCTTCAAATACCTTTCGGGAATACACATTCTTAAACAACAATATATATAATTTCTTTAACGGATTTTTGGTATGTGAAACCAAAAAAGTATCATCAATGTCAGATATAAATCCAAAATTCCCTTTATGAGGCCTTATATAAGAAGCCGTTTCACTGATTTTTTCTTCATTATATAGGATACTTACGTTATAATCAATCCAACCATAACCTGATTTTTCCTTTAGCGGAATGCAAAATTTAAAATAACCATCATCAAGTGTTTTGGTATGGATTTTTTCTCCGCTATGTTCCAGGAAAACATCAGCATTAGCGTGAGTTTTAATGCGGAACATTCGGATAACCGAAGTAGCGTTTTTAAAATTTTTCTTCTGAAAATCGTAATCTTTCTTAGAGGTAGGTTTAAAAACATGACCCATCACAATTAATTCCTGATCGTTGGCATATCCGCGGTATAATTTGAGAATGGGCTTCACTTAATTGTCTAAATTTGTGTTTCGATTACCAAATTACAAATTATTTGATGAATACTATTTATGGCGAAGGATAAGAAATACATTTTAGTACTGAATCCAATTTCAGGAGACATAGATAAATCCGAGATTCTGTTAAAGACATTAGCCTTTGCGGAAGAATATGCTATAGAAATAATAGTTTATGAAACTTCCGGAAAGAACGACGACCAGGCTATAAAAAACCTATACAATTTACATAAACCGGAACGGATATTAATTGCCGGTGGCGACGGAACTATTAAAATGGTAGGCGAAGCATTAGAAAAGCAAGATGTTATTTTCGGAATACTTCCTGCGGGTTCAGCAAACGGTTTGTCGGTAGACTTAAATCTGCCCATAACTATTGAAGAAAATCTATCGGTCGCTTTCCATAACCACTTTATGGAAATGGACATGATCAGTATCAACGGAAAGAAAAGCATTCATTTAAGTGATTTAGGACTTAATGCTGAATTGGTTAAAAACTATGAAGACAGTTCAGTACGCGGTAAAGTTGGCTATGCATTGCAGATAGTCACTACACTTAGTGAATTAGAAGAACCTTTCTCGGCCAAAATAGAAGCTAATGATCAAACGGTTGAATGCACTGCCCGAATGATTGTAATAGCCAATTCCCAAAAATATGGCACAGGCGTAACGATAAACCCTGATGGTAAAATGGACGATGGGAAGTTTGAGGTTATCATCTTAAAAAACTTGGATTTGCTCGTTTTTGGAAAGATTATTACAGGAAATATGCCTGTAAATTCAGTAGATGTTGAAATCATTTCTACTGATAAAGCTAAAATTACAACAACTTCGCCGATTAGCTTTCAGATGGATGGGGAGTATATTGGCACCGAAACCCAATTGGATATTGTTATTTTACCAGCACAGATGAAAGTTGCGATTCCAGAAACTTAATTTAAAGTAACAAACTAACAAAGAGTTCTTAAATGTAACTCTTTGTTATTCTTTGTCAAAAACCAAATTAACATAAGTGGTGTCTTTTTTAACATCAAAATAGATACGTCTGTTGGGTTTGTCTTTTAACTCAAAATCACCGTTTACGGTACATTTTCCTTCGGCAAAAAGATAACCAGTGGTTGTAGTGATTACCGCTTTATACAAACTGTCTTTCACCACTTCCTGCATAGGATAATCGCTTTCCCAACTCAATGGTTTTCCTTCACCGCGAATACCAACTGATTGTATGTTGTTGACTTTTGAAACATCCAGAGTGACTACAACCAGGCGCTTGTATGATTTTTGAACACATCCGGTCATCAGAATAACAAGCATTGCTGTTTTTATAATAGTTTTCATAGTGAAGTTTTTTTACGGGTTACTAAATAATCAATACCATATCGGCCGGAGCCCAATATCATATAAAATAATCCTACCCACAGAAATCCCATGGCTGGAAGGCAATTCCACATGCCGTTATTAATTTGTTGGGCAAAAATTGCCACTAGCATTGTACTCATTATCAAAAAGGAAGCGATTCGGGTTTGATAACCAAGCAATAAAAAGATACCGCCAACGGCTTCACTAAAGGCACCCATCCAGGCAAAGAACGCAGGGGCGATGGCGAATATACCACCATAAGCGGCTACATCATTTGGAAACCAAAAAGCCACTTCAAAGAAGCCTAAGTTGTTATCTGCAGGCGACCAAGGCAAACCAAATTTATCAGCACCAAAGCTAGAAGTTAATAGAAAACCGCAGACAATTCTTGGTATGGCTAGTAGTAAATCTTGTGAACAATGCGGCAACAGAATAGGTTTCGTAATTCTTTTTAGGAGTTTCATTAGGATATAATTTTAGGATTTAAATATTTTTATTGAATAACTTTCGCTTTGCCGATGTTGATTATATTACCGTTGCCAGATTTAGTCATTTCAATTTCATTAGATACATTTACTTTGGCATTTCCATTTCCTCTGCAAACCACAGTTGCTTTTTTGGCTTGCAATTGAGTAGCTAATAAATTGCCATTTCCTTTACACAAAACGTCAAGATGATCTACAATTCCAGATAATGTAGTACTTCCGTTTACAGGATTTTCTGATTTGAAATTTTCACTATTGATATTCGTTACTATTAGTCCAGAGTTTCCATTATTACTCACTTCAGTAAGATAAGGCAATGTAATAATAACTTTAATTTTTGTGTCTTCAATATACATTTTATTGTTTCTGTTTCCTTTTAAAGAAATCGTTAATCCTTTTTTGAATTCGTTTTCAACTACTGATAACAGTGGAAGCAGATTATCATCAATTGTGATGGAAACACTAAATGGTTTTCCTACTTCTATTTCGAGTTTTCCATCCAAGTCATCAAAAAAAACTTTGTCAAAACTTTGATAATCATATGTTTTATTTATCGTTTTCCCTGAACCTTTTAATTGTGCTGATGAAAAAAAGCTTGCTAGTGCCATAGCGATTGTGATTAAAATTGTTTTCATAATGTTAATGTTTAATGATTTTATTTTGATGATTGAAACTCTTAATTATTTATAATTCATGCCTAAATTTAAATCGCCTTTTACTTTTAATGTTACAGAAGCGTATTCATCGCCAGTGTTTTCTATAATCAAAGCGGTGTTCTTTTCAGTTTTTACAAATGCTGTTTCTTGTGGTTTAACTAAAACAGGAGAATGTGTTCCACCATCAATTGGTGCTTGGTATATTTTTAGTGTCGTTACACCTTCGTTTTTTAAATGGGTTTTAAAAGAACCGTGTTTGTTGTTGCCTAAAACAAAACTTTCTTTAGGTTTAATCGAAGTATTGGAATTTAAAGAGCTAAATACACTGCATGATGAAATACTAAGTGCTAGGAATAGTGTTGCGATTATTGTTCTCATTTTTATTTTTTTTATGAAACCGTATGTTAGGTTTCTGGTTATTTGATGAGGCAAAGATGGAGCAACACAATACGTCAAACGCTTCAAATTATAATTTGAAACCTTTTTATGGTAAAATAAATTATTTGATACTTACTGTAAAAGAAGAAGTTATGATTTGAGACGTCTTGATTTCTATCTTTTATTTAGAAAATCTTTTGGAGAAAGCCCAGTATTTTTTTTGAAGGCACGATTGAATGTGGCCTTCGAGTTAAATCCGCAATCAAAAGCTATTCCGAGTAAGGTGGATTTTTTATGCTCGCCTATTTCGAAGCTGGTTTTTACGGCTTCAATTCGGTAGTTGTTAATGAAGTCGTTAAAGTTTAAACCAAAACCTTGATTGATTGTTTTAGAAACAACGGCAGCATTCGTTTCTAATTTTTTTGCTAAATCTGTTAAGGTTAATTCCGGATTTTGATAGAGTTTTTGCGCTTGAATTAAGGTTTCAATTTTAGCTTTCCAATTTTCAATTTCGGGAGAATGATTTTCTTTAAATGTTTCGTGTTCAATATCTATTATTATATTTTCCGTACTATAATTACTTGATAAAAGTAACGCTGGTTTTTTATCGAACATCGAAATTTCAAACGGAATTTTGGTTACAATTGGATTAGCATAACCTGTTATTGCAACATAATACATAATGATTGAAAAGAACAGGAAAAACCACCAGCTTCCTGTGTAAGAATTTAATTCAGGATAAAAGATAGAAATTATATCAAATACAATCGGGAGGACGAGCATTACTAAAAAACTATATAAATAGGTTTTAATCCATTTAAACAAAATACTATTGGCATAACTAACTACTTGAAACATCAATTTTCGGTATAAATTATAGTATCGGATTGAGGCTGTAAAATATATAGCCATCGAAATTAAACCGGTATTGTGATACCAATTGTCAAAATCTTTGTCCATTCCATCTTTGTAGAAATAATAATCCTTAAAAATATATTTGTCATAAATCCAAATAAATAAGGAATATATCAAATATAGAATTCCTGGAAGAAAATGTAAAAAGTTTCTTTTAGTTAAATGAAAAGCTGGATTTAACAGACTTTGTGTGTAGAAATAAATTACAGGGCCAATAAAAAGTAAGTGTTGAAAGGGCATGTAAAACAAAAAATCCCGATAGGGCTGATTGTCATACCAACCTGCAAAACCTAACATCCAAGGCGCAACAAACAAGCTGCATAAAAAAATAAATAAACTCAGCCAATAATTAGAATTTGTTTCCGTTCTAAATCCCTTTATTAAAAGTAGAAAACTATAAATAATCCCTTGTGAAAAGGTGATGAGGAGTAACGAACTATAAAAGCCAAAATTAAAAAGCATATCTCAAATTTGGTTAAAGATATAAAAGTTTAGCTTTCTTTAAAAGGATGCCGTTGTTGCCAAACGAATGTTGGTTCTAATCTCGGGAATATTTTCGGCATTAATTTATCTACCCATTTATTAGTGTGGTATATAAATCCAGTCATCAGAATAGGAGCTGCACCAATAGAACTTTTGATTTCTAATGCGGTTCTTCCGAATATGATTTTCTTGAACTGATTTTCTATCCCAAATTTTGTCATGTTGTAAAGCATATTCAGATAGAGCATTTTTTCCTTTTGCACCTGTTCGTCATAACCCAAAAAGTACGTTTCCAAAGTAGTTCCGTTGAGCAATAGCGTATGAAAACCAACCAATTCATGATTTAAAAAATAACCAACCAAAATAAATCCGTTACCACATTGTTTTTTAAATGAGGCGAAATGATTTTTAGCCAAAAAGAAAGTATTGAAAGGCGCATTTTTAGCCACATGATGATACAATTCATAAATCCGGTTCTCATGCAAAACGATATCATCTAAAGACAACTCTCGGGTTTCAATACCTTCAAATTTTTTGTGGGCACGTTTGTATTGGTCACGGTATTTTTTAGAAAATGAAGCAACATAATCTTCATTTAATTTCCATTGTGGTTGCAGTTCAAAAATCATATTGGGTTGCGTATTGAACTCATACATTTTAGCAAAAGAGGACTTTTTAAGTTCAACCGCGCAATCTTGATAAAAGTCTTTAAAGGAAACAATGTGAATTTTTATATTTTGTTTTTTGAAGTAAAGTGTAATTTCATCAGCACATTTACTCAGTATTTCCCCAATGGTTTTCAAATCAATTTCTTTATTGAAAATATAGCCGTTTTGTCCTGTTATCATATTGTTGCCAAGAAACAAAGCATGCGAACCAAAATTTCGGAACACAAAATTCCTAACATAGGTTTTAAGACATTTATCTCTTTCTCCAAACGATTCTAATTTGTTCAAATTAAGATATTGGGCGAGTGCCACTCCAATTAATTCAAAATTTTCAAAAACTCCAATATAAAAACACTGCATATTGCTTGGAGCCGATTGTTCTAAAACCTTCAAATAAGAAGTTTGTAAAAAAGCATTTTCAAGGGAAACTTCGTCCCAATAATTGGGAAGTTGTGAGATAGTGGAATATATTTTATAGGTAGTTGTTTCCAATAAGCTAAAAAAAATCGCCCTACAAATGTAGAGCGATTGGTCTATAATTAAATGTTAAATTATTGCATCATACAGATAATACCTCCCATAATCATGAAACAAACTATCCAGAAACCTCCTGTTACTAATACATATTTGAAGCTTCTTCTTTCATACAGTGCATTGGTTCCAATTAAAGGTAAAGCTAAAAACAAGCCTGTAATAAAACCATGTAATGCTCCGTGTTTGAAGGTTCGGAAAGCTGTTCCATAATCTGCCATAAATGCATTATAAGAAGGTAAAGCTTTTGTTGGATCACCACCAACCATTCCTAGAGCACCAAATTGATGTATGGTTAACATTTGTAAAATAAATGCCATCAAAAAAGCATAAATAAATGAACCTCCTAACATTTTAATTATGTTAGTACCTTTCATGTCTTCTTCCGTTAATCCGGCTTCTTTCATCCAAATGTTTCCAAATACTTTTGGATTATACCAAATAAATCCAACAACGAGTGTTGACAAAGCAGCAAGTAATAATGCTAAAAAATTGATGTTCATAATTTTAAGTTTAATTGGTTAGTGTCCCAAATGTAAAAAATATTTTTTAAATCATTTTTTTTGACATTTTAATCCAATTTAATAGGAATTTTTTAATTTTTTGTAAGATAAATTAATAAAAAAACAAGGCGATAATGCATTTCGTCGATTTTATTTGTTTTTAAACGATTATACTTTTAGTTTTACTTCGTCTTAACCTCAAATCATAAATGTATGAAAACTATTTTTACCTATGTCACGTTACTGTTTGTTTCTGTATCAGCCTTTGCAGAGATATCTTCAACAGAAAAAAATGCTTTAGTCAAATTTAACAAAGCTACTAAAGGATCTCAATGGATTAACAAATGGGATTTAAAATCACCGGTATCAACTTGGTATGGTGTAGAAATTCAAAATGATAAAGTAGTCTCAATTAAATTGGTTAACAATAACCTAAACGGAGAACTTCCAAATGAAATTGGTGATTTAACGTCACTACAAGTTTTGAATCTTTTCAGAAACAATATTACAGGTGTATTACCTGCATCTATTGGTAACTTGAAAAATTTAACCAAACTTAATATTGCATTCAACCAAATATCAGGTGCTTTACCTGAATCTTTAGGAAATGCTACACAATTGAAATCAATTGAAATGCACATGAACAGATTAACAGGTCAATTGCCTGTAGCTGTTGGAAATTTAACAAATTTGGAAACACTTTCTTTATTCAACAACGAAATTGAAGGTCAAATTCCGACTTCTTATTATCAATTGAAATCGTTAAAAGTATTATTGTTAAACAGTAATAAGCTTACCGGTAAATTAGATAAAGAAGTTTCGAGTCTAACTTCATTGGAAACGTTAAGTTTATTTGAAAATAAAATGGATGGTCAGGTTCCTTTTGATTTAGAGAAATTAGGAAACCTAAAAGAAATGAATATTTCATATAATATGTTCAATGGATTAGTTTCTAAAAACTTATCCAAATTGGATACCTTAAATATGACAATGGTAAATGAGCAAGGTGTTGCTACAACTTTAAAAGTGAATATCGATAAGAACTCAGCGTTTGCTGCTGATGAATAGAAAATAAAAATAAAAAAAATACCTGACCGCCACTGGCAGTCCTCCTTTTAATTTACTTCGTCAGTTCGCTTCGCTCGTGTAAAATGTTTTGTGTTTATAAATAAAATTTTGTTAGGTTAAAAAAGGTCTTGATTTCTCAAGACCTTTTTTTATTTATATATAAAGTAAAACGCTTATTCAGCAGCCACCAATTTTGAAGCGCTTCTATAAATATAATCATTGTATATATGTCTTCTGGCGAAACGACTCGGAGATTCTGCATTCACCATTTTGATATACATTGGTCTTAACACACCAAAATACTCAAACGAACTTCCATCTAAAAAGGTAACATATAGCACTCCTTTTTCATAATAAAAATCAGCAAGGTTTGTAGTTGCAGTGATTCTTGTATATTCAGCTTTGTCTTTTTCCAAAGTTTCCGGCGCAATACTTACTAAAAAATGATACGCCGCAATAATCTCCGTACTTTTCTCTTCTGCTGCCAAACGTTCCGCATCATCCTGAATAGTATCCGGATGACTATCCTTCATAGAGTTTCTGTAAATGGTTTTTAGCTCTTTCAAAGTAGCTGTTTTAGTTACGCCAAGTAACGCTCTGTATTCAATAATTTTTTTTGTATTCATTTTGCTGGAATATAACCGATTAGGGTTTTTTAAATTTCGTGCAAAAGTAGTTCTTTACTTTAGATAAATAAGCAGTCATTTGAAAATTAACTTATTTTTTACTTTAAATATCTTGTGTGTGTCAATAATCGTTGTATATTTGCACTCGAACAGCGCGGGATAGAGCAGTAGGCAGCTCGTCGGGCTCATAACCCGAAGGTCACAGGTTCGAGTCCTGTTCCCGCTACTAAATAAACTAAAAACCGAAAACACTATTGAGTTTTCGGTTTTTTTATTCTCATTAAAATGGAACACAAAGCAGGTTTTGTAAATATAATAGGTAACCCAAACGTAGGGAAATCAACTTTGATGAATGCTTTTGTTGGCGAAAGGTTATCCATAATCACTTCCAAAGCACAAACGACTCGTCATAGAATTCTCGGAATTGTAAACGGTGAAGACTTTCAAGTCATTTTATCCGATACACCGGGAATTATCAAACCAGCTTACGAAATGCAGAAATCAATGATGGATTTCGTAAAATCGGCTTTCGAAGATGCGGATGTGTTGCTTTATATGGTAGAAATTGGAGAAAAAGAATTAAAAGATGAAGATTTTTTCAATAAAATCATTCACGCTAAGATTCCGGTTTTGTTGCTGTTGAATAAAATTGATAAATCAAATCAACAACAGTTAGAAGAGCAAATTGCCTTATGGAAGGAGAAAGTTCCAAACGCAGAAATTTATCCAATTTCGGCTTTGGAAAATTTTAATGTGAAAGAAGTTTTTGCACGAATATTAGAATTGCTTCCAGTTTCACCAGCCTATTATCCAAAAGATGCTTTAACCGATAAACCGGAACGTTTCTTTGTGAATGAAACCATTCGTGAAAAAATCTTATTGAATTACGACAAAGAAATTCCATACGCAGTTGAAATTGAAACGGAAGAGTTCCTGGAAGATGAAAAAATTATTCGAATTCGTTCCGTAATTATGGTGGAACGAGATACCCAAAAAGGAATCATCATCGGTCACAAAGGTGGCGCTCTAAAAAATGTCGGCATGCAATCAAGAGCTGATTTAGAGAAATTCTTCGGAA
The DNA here is from genome assembly GCF_031381455.1 of Flavobacterium sp. Taxonomy (GTDB): domain Bacteria; phylum Bacteroidota; class Bacteroidia; order Flavobacteriales; family Flavobacteriaceae; genus Flavobacterium. Next base: position 63,436 of record NZ_JANMXZ010000021.1, read on the forward strand.
AACAAATTCACATTGAATTGTATGTAAAAGTTAACAAAGACTGGCGAAGTAATGCTTTTCAGTTGAGACGTTTCGGCTATAATCAATAATAAGTCGCTGAGTTACTGAGGTGCTAAGTAACTGAGTGATTGCAACTTTTTTACTGCATAGTAACTTAGCACCTCAGCCACTCAGTAACTCTTTTTAAACTATCTTTGCACCAAATTTAAAAACCGCATGAACAATATAGTAGCCATAGTAGGAAGACCAAACGTAGGGAAATCTACTTTTTTTAATCGATTAATCAAAAGAAGAGAGGCTATTGTTGACTCGGTTAGTGGTGTTACTCGTGACAGAAATTACGGAAAAAGTGAGTGGAATGGAAAAGAGTTTTCTGTAATTGACACTGGTGGTTATATCAAAGGTTCGGATGATATTTTTGAAAGTGACATCCGTCGTCAGGTTGAATTGGCTATAGATGAAGCGGATGCCATTATTTTTGTGGTAGATGTTGAAGAAGGTATCACACCAATGGATGCTGAAGTTGCCAAATTACTTCGAAAAGTGACCAAACCAATTTTATTAGCCGTAAACAAAGTGGACAACGCAATGCGTGAAAAAGACGCGATTGAGTTTTATAATTTAGGTTTAGGAGAATATTTTACGATCGCCAGCATCAGCGGAAGCGGAACTGGAGAGCTTTTAGATGAATTAGTAAAAGTGTTACCTGAATTGCCTGAAGTAACTGAAGAAGAAGCTGCTTTACCAAGATTTTGTGTAGTAGGAAGACCTAATGCTGGAAAATCATCATTCATCAATGCGTTAATTGGGGAAGACAGATTTGTGGTAACAGATATAGCCGGAACAACTCGAGATGCTATTGATACCAAATACAACCGTTTCGGATTTGAATTCAACTTGGTTGATACGGCCGGAATTCGTAGAAAAGCCAAAGTAAAAGAAGATTTAGAATTTTACTCGGTAATGCGCTCCGTTCGTGCCATCGAACATTCGGATGTAATAATATTATTGATTGATGCTACCCGAGGTTTTGAAGGACAAGATCAAAGTATTTTTTGGCTGGCCGAAAAAAATAGAAAAGGCGTAGTGATTTTGGTAAACAAATGGGATTTGGTCGAAAAAGATACCATGTCGACCCGTGACTATGAAGCCAAAATACGCGAAGAATTAAAACCATTTACCGATGTGCCTATTTTGTTTGTATCAGCGCTGACTAAACAACGTTTACTAAAAGCATTGGAAACTACAGTGCAAGTTTTTGAAAACAGAAAACAACGTATTCAAACTTCAAAATTCAACGACTTTATGTTGAAGTTGATTGAAAGCCATCCGCCACCAGCTTTGAAAGGAAAATATGTAAAGATTAAATATTGCATGCAATTGCCAACACCAACGCCTCAGTTTGTGTTTTTTGCCAACTTACCGCAATATGTTCAGGAAGCATACAAGCGTTTCTTAGAAAATAAAATCCGTGAAAACTGGGATTTCGCAGGTGTGCCGATTGATATTTATATTAGAGAGAAGTAATACAACTGTTAAAGTTCCGTAAGAATTTTTACTTTAAACAATAAAATAAGAAATTAGCCGTTATTATTTTTTGTAATACTAACCGCTATTTTTTTATGCCAAAATCTCTCACTCTAATTGGTCTTATTTTTATAAGTACTTTTACTTTTGCCCAAAAAACGGTTTCCTTAAAAGGGAAAGTAAACGATGAAACAACAAAATTACCCATTGAATCGGCTACAGTTTACCTAACTTCAGTCAAGGATTCGTCTATAGTTGATTATACTATTACTAACAAATTAGGGGGTTTTAAATTTACAATCAAAAAGATAGATAAACCGCTTTATCTCAAAGTATCTTATATTAGTTATAATGATTATGTAAAAACTATTTCTAGTTTGAATGCCGATTTAGATTTTGGGACAATAGAGTTAAAAGAAACCGTAAATGCACTTGATGAGGTTGTTATCAAGTCAGAAATTCCACCTATTCGAATTAAAAAAGATACATTAGAATTCAATGCTTCCTCTTTTAAAGTTGGAGCAGATGCTAATGTGGAAGCACTCTTGAAGCAATTGCCTGGTGTTGAAATTTCGCCCGAAGGCAAGATTACCGTCAACGGAAAAGAAGTCAATAATATTTTGGTAAACGGCAAACCCTTTTTTGGTAAAGACGGAAAAATTGCCACACAAAATCTTCCTGCCGAAATCATTGATAAGGTTCAAGTTGTAGACACAAAAACGAAGTCCGAAGAAATATCAGGAGAAAGCGCTGGTTCAAAAGAAAAAACAATAAATCTGACCATACAGGAGGATAAGAATAAAGGTTTTTTCGGAAAAATTATTGGAGGTTATGGGTCTCAAGAACGCTATGAATCTAGTTTACTACTTAATTATTTCAAGGGAGAACGAAAAATAAGTGTCCTGGCATCTACAAACAATATCAATTCCATTGGATTTTCGATGAATGAAATTTTTGATAGTATGGGTGGAGGAAGAAATAATTCGATATACGTAGATGATGATACTGGCTCATTTGGGATAAACAATATGTCTTTTGGAGGAGGAAATAATGGAATTACAAAATCAAACATGATAGGAGTCAATTACCAAGATAAATATTTTAAAAAGATTGATCAAAGCGGAAGTTACTATTTTACCAATACTGAAACTGAAAACATAAACAGAACGGAAAGAATCAATCTTTTACCGCTAGGAAAAACATTTACTAATTCTTTAGCTTCAACTTTTAACACCAATAACGGTCATAATTTAAATCTTGATTTTGAAGTAAAAATTGACTCAACATCAACAATTTATATTAACCCTACATTTAGCAAGACTAAAACACAAAATAAATCATCCCGTAATCAAATTACAACCAACGAAGCTTTTGATGAATTGAACAGTAGTGTAAACGATGATTACAATGAGAATGACAATAATACATTCACAACAAACGGAAGTTATAGCAAACAGTTTAATAAAAAGAGAAGAGGATTGGTTATAAATTTTGAAACAGAAATTCAAAAAACCGACAATTTCCTTAACACAAATTCTGAAACGCTATTTGCTGATGCTACACCAGACGATATAAGGAACCAAAATCAATTTGAAAAAGTAAATACTAAATTTGGAAAATTAGAAGTGCGATTTGGTGAACCAATTACAGATTCACTTCGATTAAGCATAACCTCTGAAGTTACTTTTAGAAAAATTGATAATTCATTAAATACTTTTGACTTTGATACTGGCTCAAATAACTTTGATAGTTTTAATGGCATTCAATCAAACGAGACGTCGTCAAAAACAACCACTTTTTTCCCCTCAACTGGTTTACTTATTAATAAAAATAAAACCAACGGTAGAATTAACTTTGGTCCAGAGTTTATAACTTTTGATACAAAATCGAATTATTTAGGTGTAGTAACTAATCGAAACAAAAATTATGTTTTTCCTAGAATTAAAGGCTACATAAGTCATAATATAGGAAAATCAAAATCGATTTATTCTTTCTATGATTATGATGTTGAAGTACCTCAAGCCAGTCAAGTTCTTCCTGTTGAAAATTTATCCAATCCATTAAGTACAACTATAGGGAATGATAATTTACGACCAACGCAAAAACACAATCTGTACTTTAATTTTAATAATTATGATTATCAGTCTCGATCAGGATATTTTATATATACAGGATTAAATTTGAAAAAAAATGCCGTAGTAGCATCAACCGTTTTTGATTCTAATTTTAAAGCAATCACTACCTATGAAAATGTAGATTTAAACTATAGCTCTTATCTGGGTTTTAATTGGGACAAATCGTTTAAAAAAGAAAAACGAACACTTCGTTTTGGTGCAGATTTAAGTTTAAACTATAACTATAGTGAAGGATTAACAAATGCCGTTTTATTTCAATCAAAAGGACTTCAGATTAACCCAAGAGTAAATATGTCATGGAGTATAGATGAATTAATTACTATTGCACCTTCCTATCGTTACACTTATTTCAAAACCGATTATAAAAATTATATAATTGATCAAGCCAATAACTTTTTACATAAGGCCAAGTTAGAAATCACATCATATGTACCAAAACATTTTGTAATTGGAAGTGATTTTAATTATACTTATAATTCTAACATCGCAGCAGGTTTTAAGAAAGATTTCTATTTGTGGAACGTAAGTTTAGGATACAACTTTTTCAAAGATCAGTTGTTAGCTAAAGTCAAAGTTTATGATTTGTTAGACCAAAATTTAAACAATACTCGAACTATTACGCCTACTGCAATTGTAGACTCTGAAAACACAGTTCTAAGACGTTATGTGATGTTTTCTTTAACGTATAAACTAGAGAAGTTTGCTGGAAAGAAAAAGGGGGATGATATTATGATACTGGATTAAATAGAAACTTTGAGCCATGATGAGCTGTTAAAAAATCTAGAAATTATGGCGACTTTTTTACCGTATCAATTTCTTTGCTTTTTCTTGAATTATTTGCGCTACTGGTTTATTCTGGATTTTACTTTCGAGCCAAGAAATAAGATCCAAATAGAGAAATGCCCTTTTTTCATAAGGATGATTTTCATAAATAAGCAATCTTTCATGCAACTTTATGAATTCAGCTTTGAGTTGATTTGGATAAATGGTTTCTAATTTTTTTAAAAACTTAATCATTTCTCGTTGAACCTCATGAAGTTCATTCATTTTGATTAGAAAGTCATAGGTATTTTTCAATTGCACTTCGAGACGATAATCCATTCCAGCGTCAAAATGAGCAAGAACGCTAAGAACACGAGCGAAACAGAGTAAATCTTCTCGCATAGTTAGGTTTTTATTTTCGATAATTTTCTTCAAATATTCGATGCATTTTTTATTGTCACCTACACCAAAATAAAGACAAGCAATTTTATAATAAAAAACCATAATATGATGTTCGTCAATTCTGTCTTCGTTTTTCTTAATGTTTTTTAAGAGGTCATCCACCAAATATATTCCGCCTTCAAAATCTCCTTCCAGGAAATGCAAATTCAATTTACTATTATAAAAACAAATAAAATACAATGAACTAAGATTGTCGTTTTTCGGAAAAGAATCTAATGCAATAGTTTGTTTTAGTTGCTCTAAAACATCTTTCATATAGGATTTGTGTTTTATCAAATACAAACATTCCAATAGGTAGCTGTTTCCTTTGATATACCAAACCGGATTTAAAGAAATCATTTGTGGATTTTCATCAAAAAGGGCAACCCATTTACTCGAATATTTATAACAAGAAAGGAAATCTTGAATTAAAAAACTATGCCACAGATGCGCTTTATACAACCATAATTTTTCTCTGAATCCCAAATTTTCATATTGATATTTTGGCATTTTATTGTTGAAATAGGTCGTTATTTCCTGCATCTCAGCATCACTTTTGGCATAACCACTTTTGAGCATAATGCTGTACAGTTGTAACGATAAATTGGAAAGTTTACTGGCAATTACATTTTGCTTGCTTAATTTCATCGCTTCAATAGTGAGCTCATCAGCACGACTGGCAATACTTCGTGTAATATATTGTGATTCAATAACTTTTTCTAACTCAACTATTTCAAAGGCAATGTTCTTTTCGTCATGTTCAAGAGCAATTCCCTTGGCTTTATCCAGGATTTTTAAACTTTGTTTGTATAATCCCTTTTGATATAAAATAGTAGCAAAATCCAATTGTTCCCGAATTTGAATCCTAATGTTTTGATTAATAGGATTCATCCGCAAACTAATAAGTATTTGTTTGTATAAATGCGCTTTTAAATTGGAAAGTTGCTGTTTGGTTACGATTTTACTCTTTAGAATTTCATCTTCATCATAACTTTTCATTTTATCCAACAAGGTAAAAAGCTGCAAAAATTTGGCATCTTCATTATCTCCTAATCGATTGACATACAATTTAAATTGTCTCTTTTCCGATTTTGAAAGTGACGAAATAAGTACAAATAAATTATCTTTTGTTGGGTTTGCCATCGTAAAAATAGGATTGTAATATTCAGTAAATCAGTGTTTTAAAAGAATAATGATTTTGTTTAATACTGTAATGTATTTAAAAATTAGATTTCATTTTAGTAATGCAAAATATATATTCGTATAAAGAAACTAATTTAAGTTTAATTATTAATATGGAAAATCAAAAAATTCAAATATTTGACACCACTTTGCGTGACGGTGAGCAAGTTCCGGGTTGCAAATTAAATACGGAACAGAAACTAATAATTGCTCAGCGTTTGGATGAATTAGGTGTTGATGTTATTGAAGCTGGTTTCCCTATCTCAAGTCCAGGCGATTTTAATTCGGTTGAAGCCATTTCAAAAGCAGTTAAAAATGCCACAGTTTGTGCTTTAACACGCGCCGTCAAAGAAGACATTGATGCTGCAGCACGCGCAATTCAATTTGCCAAAAAACCTAGAATTCATACAGGAATTGGGACTTCCGAAACGCATATCAAATATAAATTTAATACATCACAAGATGAAATAATTAATCGGGCAGCTGAAGCCGTTTATTATGCAAAATCATTTGTTGATGATGTGGAGTTTTATGCAGAAGATGCCGGAAGAACCGATAATGTTTTTTTAGCCAAAATATGTAGCGAAGCCATAAAAGCTGGTGCAACAGTATTAAATATTCCAGATACAACAGGATATTGTCTTCCGGATGAATATGGTGCCAAAATAAAATATCTTAAAGAAAATGTCATCGGAATTGAAAATGCCATTCTTTCCTGTCATTGTCATAATGATTTAGGTTTGGCTACAGCCAATTCAATTGCAGGAGTCATAAATGGTGCTCGACAAATAGAATGCACCATCAACGGAATAGGCGAAAGAGCCGGAAACACATCACTCGAGGAAGTTGTCATGATTTTAAGACAGCATCCTCGTTTAGGTTTAGATACGAACATCAATTCTAAATTATTGTATAGTACAAGCCAAATGGTTTCCGATCATATGGGAATGCTAGTGCAACCAAACAAAGCCATAGTAGGCTCGAATGCTTTTTCACATAGCTCTGGAATTCATCAAGATGGAATGATTAAAAACAAATCAACTTATGAAATCATCGACCCAAAAGATGTTGGGGTAAATGATTCTTCAATTATACTTACGGCACGCAGTGGTAGAGCTGCATTGGCCTATCGTGCCAAAAAAATTGGTTATGAATTGACCAAACTTCAATTAGACATCGTCTATCTTGAATTTGTAAAATTAGCCGATAGAAAAAAAGAAATCATAGATCATGATGTGCATCAAATTATTCAAAATAGTAACATCGGTATTTTAGTGTAATTATGAAAAGTAAAACATTATTTGATAAAGTTTGGGATAATCATGTGGTATTAGAAGTGCCAAATGGTCCGCAAATATTATATATAGATCAGCATTTAATTCACGAAGTAACAAGTCCACAAGCTTTCGCCGAATTAGAAGAACGTTCCATTCCTGTGTTTCGTCCACAACAAATAGTAGCTACCGCTGATCATAATGTGGCAACAAAAAATCAGCATCTGCCAATTGTAGATGATTTGGCTAGAAACCAAGTCGAAATGCTTACTAAAAACTGCACTAAAAACGGAATAACATTATACGGTTTAGGTCATCAATATCAAGGAATTGTGCATGTCATTGCGCCTGAACTAGGAATTACGCAACCCGGAATGACATTGGTTTGTGGTGATAGTCACACGTCAACTCATGGTGCGTTTGGCAGTATTGCATTTGGAATAGGAACGAGTCAGGTTGCTCAAGTTTTTGCAAGTCAGTGTTTGTTACTCAATAAACCTAAAAGTTTGCGTGTTAATGTCAATGGAAAATTAGCCAAAAATGTATCACCGAAAGATGTGATTTTGTACGTTATTTCTAAAATCGGAACAAATTCGGGAACAGGCTATTTTTGTGAATATACCGGAAATGTTTTTCGCGAAATGAGTATGGAAGGTCGAATGACGGTTTGCAATATGAGTATTGAAATGGGAGCAAGAGGCGGAATGATTGCGCCAGACGAAACCACTTTTGACTATATCAAAGGAAGAAAATTTGCTCCTGTTGGGGAAGAATTAATTCAAAAAATAGACTATTGGAAGACATTACCTTCTGATAAAGATGCCATTTTTGATAAAGAGTACCATTTTGATGCAGCTGACATTGCGCCAATGATTACTTATGGTACAAATCCAGGAATGGGAATTAAAATTACAGATACTATTCCTGTTGTTGAAGATGCCTCTTTTGATAAATCATTAGACTATATGGGTTTTAAAAAGGGAGAAAGCTTAATTAACACACCAATAAATTATGTTTTTATAGGCAGTTGTACTAATTCTAGAATTGAAGATTTTAGAGTCGTTGCCCAATATATTAAAGGAAAACAAAAAGCTTCAAATGTTAATGCCTTAATTGTTCCCGGCTCACAACAAGTAGCAAAACAAATTCAGGAAGAAGGCTTAACTGCGGTTTTTGAAGCAGCGGGTTTCGAGATTCGACAACCTGGTTGTTCAGCCTGCTTGGCTATGAATGATGATAAAGTTCCTGCTGGAGAATATTGTGTTTCTACCTCCAATAGAAATTTTGAAGGAAGACAAGGGCAAGGAGCAAGAACACTTTTAGCAAGTCCTTTAGTAGCTGCAGCAACAGCCATTGAAGGAAAAATTATTGACATTACACAACAATTAAATTAATATGGAAAAGTTTATACAACTAAAATCAACCGCTGTTCCATTGCCAATTGAAAATATTGACACGGATCAAATTATCCCAGCGCGGTTTTTAAAAGTTACCGATAAAATAGGGTTTGGAAATCATTTGTTTAAAGATTGGCGTTTTGATGAGAAGGGCCAACCGATATCCACTTTTGCATTGAATGATGCTACTTTTTCCGGAAGTATTTTGGTTGCCGGAGATAATTTTGGATGTGGAAGTAGTCGTGAACATGCAGCATGGGCGCTAACCGATTATGGATTTAAAGTAATTGTGTCTAGTTATTTTGCAGATATTTTTAAAGGAAACGCACTCAATAATGGATTATTACCCATTGTTGTTTCACCTGAATTTTTGGCAATTCTTTTAAAAAAAATACAGGCTGAACCAAAAACAAATTTGATTATCGATTTAGAAAATCAAACCATTTCGGTAGAAGGCACCAATCATATCGAATCTTTTGAAATAGATTCTTATAAAAAAATATGCATGATTAATGGCTATGATGATATTGATTTTTTAGTAAATAATAAAGACATCATTGAAGCATTTGAAAAAACCAGATTACAAATAATAACTACTATATAATAAAGAAATTATGAAATTGAAAATAGCTGTTTTATCAGGAGATGGAATAGGTCCGGAAGTCACCAAGCAAGCCGTGGCAGTCTTAAAAGTGATTGGAGAAGTGTATCATCACAATTTTGAGTTTGAGGAAGCTTTAGTTGGTGCAATTGCTATAGATAAAACTAATAATCCATTACCAGACGCTACATTAGAACTTTGTAAAAAATCAGATGCCGTACTTTTTGGTGCTATTGGCGATCCAAAATATGATAATAATCCAGATGCAAAAGTGCGTCCGGAACAAGGATTATTAAAATTGAGAAAGGAATTGGGTTTGTTTGCAAACATAAGACCAATCAAAGCTTTTGATTCACTTTTAGAAAAATCACCTTTGAAAACTTCAATCATAGAAGGAACAAATATGATTATTTATAGGGAACTTACAGGCGGAATTTATTTTGGGGAAAAGAAGTTAAGTGATGATGGTGCAACAGCTTCTGATTTATGTGAATATTCACAATTTGAAATTGAGCGCATTGCTCATTTAGCATTTAAAGCCGCGCAGACCAGAAATAAAAGAGTTACTCTAGTTGATAAAGCGAATGTTTTAGAAACATCAAGATTGTGGAGAAGAGTTGTCACTCAATTAGCCAAAGAATACCCAGATGTTACTCTGGATTTTCTTTTTGTTGATAATGCAGCGATGCAAATGATTCTTAATCCAAGACAGTTTGATGTTATTCTTACCGAAAATATGTTTGGCGATATCATTTCAGATGAAGGTAGTGTAATTGGTGGTTCAATTGGATTGTTGGCTTCGGCATCAGTTGGAAATGAGAATGCATTATTTGAACCAATTCACGGTTCTTATCCTCAAGCCAAAGGGAAAAATATAGCCAATCCTATTGCTGCTATTTTGTGTTCCGCCATGTTATTAGAACATTTTGGATTAAAAGAAGAAGCAGAAGCCATACATAAAGCAGTGGAACAATCTTTAGAAAACAATATAGTTACACCCGATTTAAATTCGGTGAGAAATTTTGGAACGGACTATGTGGGAAGTGCAATAGCAAATTTTATACTAAGTGTTGATGATAGCAGTTATGCGAATTATGAAAATATTCGAATTGGGAAATCGATAATTATTTAAAGAAAGTTTAGTTAGTTTATTTTTAAAGATAGATTGTGTGAGCAATCTATCTTTTTTATTACCAGCTTCCGCCACTTCCTCCACCGGAAAATCCGCCACCGCCGAATCCTCCACCGAATCCTCCACCGCCAGAACCTCCACCAAATCCACCACCGGAACCAAATCCACCGCCACCGCTTCTGCCAAGGCTACTCAGCAAAATAATATCAGTAAGACTCATTCCGCCGCCGATAGAGCCTGAGTTACCGCCGTTATTCTTGTTTTTAGAAATAATGATTATAATAACAATAACGATAATGATTATTGGAAGAATGGGAAAGTCTTTTCCTTTTTTAGATACTTTTCGCTCGCCTTTGTATTTCCCTTTGAAAACATCAAAAAGAGCGTCAGTTCCTTTGTCTAAACCATTGTAATAACTTCCGGCTTTGAACTCAGGAATGATTATATTTCGGGTTATTTCTCCACCAATTCCCGCAGTTAATCTATCTTCTAAACCATAACCAGCCGAAATCCATATCTTTCTCTCGGCTTTAGCCAAAAGTATGATAACACCGTTATCGTTTTTCTCAGTTCCTCCAATTCCCCATGTTTGTCCCCATTTTGGTGTAAGTATTCCAATGTCTTCGCCTTTTAAACTTTCAATGGTAATGACAACAATTTGAGTAGAAGTCGAGTCGGAATACCGTATCAGTTTTTCTTCTAGTTGCGTTTTTTCAGAAGCACTAAGTACATTCGCATAGTCATAAACAGAAGTCTGGAACGAAGGTTTTTCGGGAATAGTGTATTGCGAATAACTAACTTGAGTAACTAAAAAACAAACGAACAATTTCAGGAAAATCGAGATATTCTTTTTGTACTGTATCATTCTCCCATAGATATTTCGTTTGACAATTCATCAGTATCACCGTCAGCATAAGGGAAATACTTTTGCAGTTGTTCGCCGGCATTCAGAATACCATCTATTAAGCCTTGCTTGAAATTCCCGTGTTGGAAATGATTTTGCATAGCATCTTTAGTGCAATTCCAAAAATCGTCAGCCACTTTTTCGTTAATTCCTTTATCGCCATAAATAGCAAACTGTTTGCTTTTTACAGCTACATAAATGATAACACCGTTACGTTCTTGAGTATTCTCCATGTTAAGAGTACGGAATACTTCCATAGCTCTGTCGATAGCAGCCATGGAAGTTTGCTTTTCTATATGTACCCTGATTTCTCCGGAAGTATTTTTTTCGGCTTTGCCAATAGCTCCAACAATTTCCTGTTCTTCGGCTTTCGTTAAAAAATCTTCTACTTTAGACATTTTTGTTTTGTTTAAAATTCCACATTGTTCATTTTAGAAAAATTTATTTAAAACATTAAGAGATTAAGAAAATTAAGTTGTTTTTGACTTAATGAAGCTTAATGCCTTAATGGTGAAATTTTTAATTTATTCTATTTTTAGAATTTTACTTCAACAGGCTTTTCAGCACCAGCAACCGATTGGAAATAGGCTTTTTCTTTGAAGCCAAACAATCCTGCAAATAAAGAATTTGGGAAAGTTTTGATATGTGTATTGTATGGTTTAACCGCTTCATTAAAACGAGTTCTAGCTGTTAAAATTTGATTTTCTGTACTTGCTAATTCGTCTTGTAATTTTAAGAAGTTGGCATTGGCTTTCAACTCAGGATAGGCTTCAACAGTTACCAATAATCTTGACAATGAAGATGAAACACCACTTTGTGCTTGGTTAAACTCAGCTAATTTTTCAGGTGTAATATTTGTTGGATCTACACGAACGGACGTCGCTTTTGATCTCGCTTCAATAACGGCAGTTAACGTACTTTTTTCGAAATCAGCAGCACCTTTAACGGTATTTACTAGGTTTCCAATTAAATCATTTCTTCGCTGATATGCCGTTTGAACATCTCCCCACGATTGCTCCACGGTTTGATTTAATGTCACTGCCGTATTATTAATTCCTTTAACCCAGCTGTATATTCCAAAAATGATAACAGCTCCAATAATCCAAGGTAAAAATTTTTTAAAATCCATGTTTGTTTAATTTAAGGTTTAATTTATTTATAATTGATTTTTAATATTTACTAATTGTGCTTTCACTGTTTCCAATTTGCTAATGATTTCGAACTTGTCAAGCGTTTTCTTTTGCCCTTCTTTTAAATGCGTTTTAGCACCGTCAAGCGTAAAGCCACGTTCTTTAACCAAATGATAAATCAGTTGTAAGTTCTTCACGTCTTCGGGTGTGAACATTCGGTTGCCTTTCGCATTTTTCTTTGGTTTCAGAATGTCAAATTCTTTGTCCCAAAAACGAATCAGTGAAGTATTTACATTAAAAGCTTTGGAAACTTCTCCAATGCTATAATATCTTTTGTCTGGATTTAGTTCTATATGCATATTTTATTTTTTAACTGTCAACTGCGACTGTGACTGAACACTAGTCGAGAGATTGATTTTCTTGATTAGCTAATTTTGAAATGGCAGTATATTCTGCTGCCGAAATATTTCCGTAATAAAAATTTATTGGGTTAACCACTTTGCCGTCTTTATGAACTTCATAGTGCAAATGCGGTGCTTCACTTCTTCCGGTGCTTCCCACATAACCTATAATATCGCCACGTTTTATTCGTTGACCTGTGCGACATTTGTATTTGCTCAAATGACCATACAAAGTCAAATAACCAAAGCCATGACTGATTTCAATATGATTGCCATAACCTGATTTCGAGTTATCGGCACTTTTCACGATACCATCACCGGTAGCAAAAATGGGCGTTCCAGTACTTGCTGTAAAATCCATGCCTTCGTGCATTTTTCTCACTTTCGTAAACGGGTCACTTCTATAACCAAAACCGGAAGCAATACGTTTTAATTGTTCATTTTTCAGGGGTTGAATTGCGGGAATAGCAGAAAGTAATTTATTTTTTTCTTTAGCCAATTTCAATATCTCGTCCAATGATTTGGACTGAATTGCTAATTCTTTCGAAATTACATCAACACGTTTTGAGGTTTTGATAATCAACTCCGAATTGTTAAATCCTTCCAATTCTTTGTATCGGTTTACACCACCAAAACCAGCCTTACGCTGTTCGTTCGGAATAGGTGCCGTATTAAAATAAGCACGGTAAATATTATTATCTCTATCGGCAACATCGCTCAAAACTTCATCTACTTCATCCATTTTTTTATTTAAAATGGCATACCGCAACTTCATCGTTTCAATTTCACGCGCCTGCAATCTGTCTTTTGGAGTTTCTAAATAGGAGGAATTCAATAAGGCTACAAAACATAAAAACCCAAAAAGAGAAGAAGCAAGTAAAAACAAACCAATAAATCCAAGCTTTTTAGACAGTTTCGGATTTATTTTGCGGTAAGCCAAACTTTCGGTATCGAAATAATACTTTACTTTCTTCGCCATTTTTTATTTTATGCTATTTTTGTGGAAGTTTTTAAAAAACAATGGTTATACGAACAAATTTAACAAATGTTTCAGTCAATCCCTAAATTTTAATTTGAAGCATTCAAATTAATTTTCATCCTTAGCGCAGTCGAAGGATTAGGAGCGGACATTCTGTTATTTGATTCAGCCATCTTCCCGCTTTCCGCAGTATCTTTTTGTCACATCGAGCGCAGTCGAGATGCAAATTGCTATAACAAAAAGGATACTTGCTACAATCGGGGCTAAAACAAACCATTTGAATAAATTTAATGTTTATCGTTTTAACCAAACCCGAGGCGTAGCCGAATTGTATGCAGCGAAGCGGAATAAAACTATAAACCACAAACTATAAACTCAATAATGAAATCAAAAGACATTCGTAAACAGTTTTTACAATTCTTCGAATCCAAAGGACATTTAATCGTTCCTTCTGCCCCAATCGTTTTGAAAGACGATCCAACCCTGATGTTCAACAACTCGGGAATGGCACAATTCAAAGAATATTTCTTAGGCAACGGAACTCCAAAATGCTCAAGAATTGCCGATACGCAAAAGTGTCTTCGTGTTTCAGGAAAGCACAACGATTTGGAAGATGTAGGTTTTGATACCTATCATCATACCATGTTTGAGATGTTAGGTAACTGGTCTTTTGGCGATTATTTCAAAAAGGAAGCAATCAATTGGGCTTGGGAATTATTGACAGAAGTTTATAAAATCCCAAAAGAAAATCTATACGTTTCTGTTTTTGAAGGAAATCCTGAAGAGAATGTACCGTTTGACCAAGAAGCTTGGGACATATGGAAAACATTAATCGATGAAGACCGAATCATCCTTGGAAATAAGAAAGACAACTTCTGGGAAATGGGAGATCAAGGTCCGTGTGGTCCTTGTTCTGAAATCCATGTTGATATTCGTTCTGCCGAAGAAAAAGCAAAAGTTTCCGGTAAAAGTTTGGTGAATAATGATCATCCGCAAGTAGTGGAAATCTGGAATAATGTATTCATGGAATTCAACCGAAAAGCTGACGGAAGTCTGGAAAAACTACCGGCGCAACACGTTGATACCGGAATGGGATTTGAGCGTTTGTGCATGGCATTACAAGGAAAAACATCAAATTATGACACCGATGTTTTTACACCACTTATTGTAAAGGTGGAACAAATTACAGGATTAAAATACACTTCCAACGAAGTTAAAAATATTAGCGAAGAACAGAATAAAACCAATATTGCCATTCGTGTCATTGTCGACCACGTTCGTGCCGTAGCCTTTGCTATTGCTGACGGACAGTTGCCTTCAAACACTGGAGCAGGTTATGTTATACGTAGAATTTTGCGTCGTGCGATTCGTTACGGATTTACGTTTTTGAATACCAAAGAACCTTTTATCAATAAATTGGTTGAAGTTTTGGCAGACCAAATGGGTGAGTTTTTCCCAGAAATCAAATCGCAGCAGCAATTGGTTACAAATGTAATCCGTGAAGAAGAAGCTTCGTTTTTAAGAACTTTAGATCAAGGTTTGCAGCTGTTGGATACTGTAGTTGCCAAAACAAAAGGAAACGAAGTTTCAGGTGCAAAAGCATTCGAATTGTATGATACGTTTGGTTTTCCAAAAGATTTGACAGCTTTAATTTTAAAGGAAAAAGGAATGTCTTTCAAAGAGTCTGAATTCGATGCATCAATGAAAGCGCAGAAAGATCGTTCACGCGCCGCTTCTGAAGTTTCTACCGAAGATTGGAAAGTTTTGATCCCGAGACTTCGGGACGGAAATTTAGAAACATTCGTGGGTTATGATAAAACGGAGAACGAAGTAAAAATCACCCGTATCCGTAAAGTAGATTCTAAAAAAGATGGAATTCTATACCAAATCGTTTTAGACAAAACGCCATTTTATCCCGAAGGCGGTGGACAAGTTGGCGATAAAGGAATTTTGGTTTCCGCTAACGAAACCATTGATATCATTGATACGAAGAAAGAAAATAATTTAATTCTGCATTTTGCAAAGCAGCTTCCTGAAAATATTGAAGCCAGTTTTGTGGCTAAAGTAAATACAGATTTGCTGACATCAACGTCTAAAAATCACTCGGCTACGCATTTAATGCATTTGGGGTTGAGAACAATTTTAGGAACACACGTTGAGCAAAAAGGGTCTTTAGTAAATCCAAATCATTTACGTTTTGACTTTTCGCATTTTGCTAAAGTCACCGATGAAGAAATTCGCAAAGTGGAGGATTTTGTAAATACTCGAATTGAAGAGCAATTGCAATTAGTTGAACACCGAAGCATTCCAATTCAGCAAGCTATGGCTCAAGGTGCCATGGCATTGTTTGGAGAAAAATATGGAGATAATGTTCGTATGATTGAATTTGGCGACAGCAAGGAGTTGTGTGGTGGAATCCATGTGAAAAACACAGGCGAAATATGGCATTTCAAAATTCTATCTGAAGGTGCAGTTGCTGCTGGAATCCGTCGTGTTGAAGCGATTACCGGTGATGCTGTAAAAGAGTATTTCACGCAGCAGGAATCCGATTTGGAAGCTATCAAAGAAACGTTGAAAAATCCACAGGATACTTTAAAAGCGGTGGTTTCACTACAGGATGATAATGCCAAATTAAAGAAACAAATCGAACAACTTTTAAAAGAAAAAGCAAAGGGTTTAAAAGGGGAACTGGCTTCGAAACTGCAAGACATTAACGGAGTTAAATTCCTAGCAACACAAGTCGATTTGAATCCGGAAGGCGCAAAAGATTTAGCATATGAATTGGGAACTTTAGGAACCAATTTGTTCTTAGTTTTGGCTACAGTGAATCCCGAAGCTTCGCGAGACAAACCAATGTTAAGTTGCTATATTTCAAAAGAATTAGTATCCGAGAAAAACTTAAACGCAGGAACAGTAGTTCGTGAACTTGGAAAATACATTCAAGGCGGTGGCGGTGGACAACCTTTCTTTGCAACGGCTGGCGGAAAAAATGTAGCTGGAATTAAGGAAGCGTTAGAAAAAGCAATCGATTTTATTAATCCCGTAGGGATTTAATATGGTTAGAAAAATAAAACGCATAAACATAATCCCGTTAGGGATAATATAAGAAAAAAACCTTCCATCCCTACGCTTCGGGAGAAAGGTTTTTCTTTTATTCTTTTTTACGTTCGCCAATCTGTTGACGCCACATGGCGTAATACAAGCCTTTTTCTTCTATCAATGCTTCATGTTTCCCTTGTTCGATAATTTTCCCTTGTTCCAATACAAAAATCTTATCGGCATGCATTACCGTGGATAATCTATGCGCAATCAAAACCGTGATTCTGTTTTTATCCGAAATGTTTCTGATGGTCGCATTAATTTCTTCTTCGGTAATCGAATCTAAAGCCGAAGTTGCTTCGTCAAATATCAATAAATTTGGATTTCTCAATATGGCACGAGCGATAGATAATCGTTGCTTTTCGCCACCGGAAACTTTGATTCCGCCTTCTCCAATAGTTGAATTCAATCCGTCTTCAGCACGCTCCAATAATTTATCACAGCTGGCTTTGTGCAATACTTCCAATAATTCTTCATCGGTTGCCGATGGTTTTACAAACAATAAATTTTCTCTAATCGTACCCGAAAACAATTGTGCATCCTGTGTTACAAATCCGAGTTGCTTTCTCAAATCCAATAAATCTATTTCGCTCGAATCAATCGAGTTGTATTTCACATGACCTTTTGCCGGCGGATACAATCCAACTAAAAGTTTTACCAAAGTGGTTTTTCCGGCTCCTGATGGCCCAACAAAAGCAACCGTTTCCCCTTGTTTTATATCGAAATTTATGTCTTCAACAGCGGGATGTTTGGCCGTTTTGTGTTTGAAACTAACATTGGAGAAATGCAATGATTCAATGGAACCAACATGCTTTGCATTTTTAGGACGAAATTCTTTTGGGGCATTCAATAATTCTTTGAAATTTTCCATAGAAACTTTGGTTTCATTCAATGCAATGATAAATGAACCCAATTCTTGCAATGGTCCAAAAATAAAGAAGGTAAAAAACACCATGGTCAATAAATCGCCTACAATGATTTTGTCACCAAATAAAAAGTAATAAAGCATAAACACCACACATGTTCTTAAAAAATGAACCGTTGTTCCTTGAATAAAACTCAAACTTCTGATGAAACGAATCTTTTGCAATTCGAGTTGCAGGATTTTCAACGTGTTTAAATTCAGACGTTTTTCTTCTTGATAGGTTAGGCCTAAACTTTTTACCAACTCAATATTTCGCAAACTTTCTGTTGTTGAACCTGCGAGAGAATTGGTTTGTGTGACTATTTTTCGGGAAACCAACTTTATCTTTTTACCCAAATACGAACTAATAAGGGCAATAATAGGAGCCGTAATTAAAAAGATAATCGAGATTCTGTAATCGATTTGCGAAACGTATACAATCACAAAAATGAACCCGATTACCGTTTGAAATATCAATGAAATAGAAAGCGTAATTAGCTTTTCTGAATCGAAACGCACTTTGGTTAACTTACTTAACGTCTCACCACTGCGTTGGTCTTCAAATTCTTCATAAGGCAAATCCAATGATTTTTTAATCCCGTCAGTGTACATTTCGGCGCCAGTACGTTGAATTACGATATTGGTAAAATAATCCTGGAAATTCTTTGTAATTCTGGAAATCATGGCTGCACCTAATGACAATCCGAGCCAAAACGAAACCGATTTAATAAAACCAATTTCGTTGCCTTTGTATTTTGAAATGCCAACACCACAATCCTGCATTAATTTACCGGTAATTACAGAATCGGACAAACTGAAGCAAATGTTTATTGCCGCCATTAACAGCGCAAAAAACAACAGCATTTTATGTTTTTTGAGATAAGCGTATAGTAGTTTCATTTTTTGTCATTGCGAGGCACGAAGCAATCTCATTAATTTTTGTCAAAAATAGAAAATAAATAGCCACCAAGTTTGTGTTTGGATTGTATTACTTTATAATTCGATAGCCATTTTGAGTTTAAAATCATTTTGTACTTTTGAAGAATGAACTTCACCACTAAAGTACCAATAGCTAAATCGAACAATCCGATAAACTATGATTCTAAAATTGTATCATTGGGTTCGTGTTTCGCCGAAAACATAGGTGGAAAATTCCAATATTTTAAATTCCAAATAACAACAAATCCGTTTGGGATAATTTTTAATCCGATTTCTATTGAAAATCTGGTTTCAAGAGTTGTCAATAAACAAAAGTTTACGGAAAATGACATATTTTTTCACAATGATTTGTGGCATTGTTTCGAAGTGCATTCCGAATTAAGTCATCCAGATAAGGAACTATTTTTACAAAATCTGAATCAAATTCTCGAGCAAACAAATAACCAAATACCCGCATCCACCCATATCATAATTACCTACGGAACCTCTTGGGTTTATCGAAATAAATCATCTCAAAAAATTGTAGCCAATTGTCATAAAGTGCCACAAAATCAATTTGATAAAGAAATTTTATCGGTTACAACTATCGAGAAATCCATTCAAAACACCATTGACTTAATCCGAAAAGTCAATCCAAATTGCCATTTCATTTTCACGACTTCACCGGTTCGACATATCAAAGATGGATTTGTAGAAAATCAAAGGAGCAAGGCACATCTCATAACAGCTTTGCACAATGTTGTCACACTGAGCAAGCTTGTACTGAGCGAAGTCGAAGTATCAAAGTGCAACTATTTTCCTTCCTACGAAATCATGATGGACGAATTGCGCGACTATCGTTTTTATGCCGAAGACATGTTGCATCCAAGTCAAACCGCGATAGATTATATTTGGGTTTGTTTTTTTGAAAACTACATTTCTGAAGAAAACCACTCCACAATGGAAGAAGTTTGTAGTATTCAAAAAGGATTAGCACATCGCCCTTTTAATCCTAATTCTGATAGCCATCAAAAATTTCTAAGTAATCTTAACAACAAGATTATCAAGTTGCAAAAGCAGTTTCCACACTTTCAGTTTTAACAAAATACGTCATTTGTCGTATTTGTATAATTTTAACATAGTTGTATATTTGTTATGAACTAACAATCAAATACATGAAAATCTTAAAAACTACATTAGTATTCGCATTTTTTATGCTGTGTACTACCAATGTTGTTGCTCAAAGTAACCTCTTTACTCAAAGACCTGTGCTAACAGATGAGGAAGAAGTCTCGGCAATGGTAACCAAAGAAATCGATGAAGTATTTCAAGCTTCCGATTTTGTAAAAAGGAAAAATAAAAAATATGCTGATGTCAAAGGAACTATGGTTATTGATATTGGCGTAGTCCAAAACGGAAAGGTTTCTTCCTTCTTTAAAGTAGATAGCGACATCAAGAATATTGATTTTATCAATTTCATGTCGGACTATATTTTACAACACAAATTCCAATTTAAACTTCAAAAACAACAACGGTATAAGATTCGTTATACCGTGACTTTTTAACAACCTAACAATAAAAACAATAAAAACAATAAAAACAATGAAAAAAGCAACCTTAGTACTGTTAGTAATCAGCTTAACATGCACACTACCAGCAACAGCCCAATTTGGGAAGTTATTAGACAAAGTTAAAGGTAAATCATCTGCCGGAAAAAAATCAGGGAATTTTGCTACCGTTTGGGAATCAGAGTTTGATAACAAAGCCTCTTTTTTAGCTTTGACAAATGGTGATGGTCAATACATCATCGCAACTGATGATAATTCGGCGACAGTATTGGACGAGAACGGTAAAACCATTTGGAGCGGTGATTATAAAAAATTAACCACCAATAAAACCAATAATTCTGAATATCAATACACTATTTGGAAAGAAAAAGGAGGTTACTTATTTCTTTTTGATAAAAGAAGTTTAGGAACAGATAGAGTAGCCGTACTAGATTTAGCAACAGGAAAAGAATTATGGAATTCGGAACTATACCAAGACTTAATTCCAAAAGGTGGAACTAAAACAGAAGAAGGTTCTGACCAAGGTGAATTGGAAACGGTAAAATACATTTATGAGTTAGATTCGTTTTTAATTTCGCAAAGAAATTCAGTGATTTTGGTAAAAGCCAATACAGGGGAAAAAGTTTGGGAAACCAATCGTTTTAAAGGCGGTGTTGGAAAATATGTTTATGATGCCAAAAGAAATGAAATCATCATGGTGAATTTCAAACCTACGGCTTTAGGAGCATTATTTTCTGGATTCAAAAACCAATTGGTTAGAATAAATGCGGTTAATGGCGATGTAGTTTGGGACGCTACCTTTAGAGGAACCATAGAAAAAGAATTAGTAACGCGTAGAGCTATTATTGATTTATGGATTAAAGGAGATAAAATATTTATGTATTTGGATGGAATGAATGTGTATGATTATAATACTGGCCAAAAACTTTGGGAAGCCACTTATGAAAATGATATGGGAGGTTCCAATGGAGGTTTGTTCAGCGGCGGAAAACGTTCAAAAATTTACAGAACCTTAGCGGATCCTTTATTTACTGAAGATGCTGTTTATTTGGTAATGTTGGGAACAAGAGACAGAACTAAATATGTTGAGAAACATGATTTAGCTTCCGGTAAATTACTTTGGGCTTCAGAGAAAATAACTGGCGCTTTTTGTATGCCAAACATCTACAAAACCGGCGATAAAATTATGGTACAAGTTGGAGGGAAAGTACAGGTACAGGAATATAGATTAGAAGAAGTGTCTAGTGGTTTATCTGCAGGAATGGCTTTAGGCGGTTTTGGAGGAGGAAGTGCAAAACAATGGGTTCCCTATATTTATTGGGATTACAAAGCACAAAAAAATAGTGTGATAGCTTTGGATGACAAAACCGGAACAACAGCTTGGCGTTCTGAAAAATTCGACAAAAGAATTACCGATTTAATTATTGATAATAATAAAACAGTTTTTGTTGGTGATGGAGACGAATTTTATGGATACGATATTGCTTCCGGAAATCAATTGTTTGACGTAAAACACAATGATGCCAAAGTAGGTAAAGCAACCGATGTGATTGACTTTGGCGACAGAGTAGTAGTGCTTTCAGAAAAAGGATTGGCTTCTTATAACAAAAAAGATGGAACTCGTGCTTATGCTTCAGACAAAATAAAAGGAGTAGATTATTTCTATCATATAGGCGACAATTATTTCTTGAGAGATCAAAGAAACAGTAAAAATATCATCTACGGTATTGACATGACGAATGGCGATACTAAAGGTTCGGTTCAATCCAAAGGAAAAGGCGGAAGTCCAAAATATGGCGCCGGAATTGACATTACTTCTGATGGCGAATATATTTTCGCTTTCAAAGGCAAAAAAGTAGAAAAAATAAAAGTAAATAATTAGAATTTTTTAGTTAGAACAAAAGGACTGTAACTTGAAAATTGCAGTCCTTTTTTAATTGCTTCATCATGAAAACGATATTCACTCTTTTTTCTTTCTTCTTTTTTCTTTTCTCTGCAGATGCACAACAAGTACAATGGGCTAATAAATTGATAAAATATTCTTCCGATTTAGGCGGAAAACAATTTGGAATCAAAAGAATATTAGGAAAACCAGACGTTTTTCCGCAAGCAGGAAGCAGCCCAAATGCGTGGACTCCAAAGAAAGCACTTGATGGTTACGAATGGGTAGAAGTGAGCTTTGAAAAACCTCAAACTGTAAAACAAGTGGCTATTTTTGAAAACTTAAATGCAGGTTGTGTAGTTAGAATTGGAGTCGATACTGGTTCAGGAAAATATGAAACAGTTTGGTCTCGAAAAACAAATTATAAAACACCAACTTTCAAAGCAACCATTCCGGCAGATCATGCCTATTATTTCAAACGAAAAAGAAGAAAAGTACAAGAAGCTCCTGATGTTCTTAATCCAGGCATTGAACATGCTATTTTAGAAAGTGCAGTTTCTGGAGTTGTTGCTGTTAGGGTAGAATTCAATTTTGCATTGCTACCGGGACAAAAGCAAATTGATGCTATTGGGATTTCTGATTCAGAGGTTCCTTTAGAAGCAAAAGTAAATTCAAATCCTTCTTTTGAAAACCTTTCGGATTCAAAAAAAATAGATTTGCCCGATATCGTTCCTTCAGGTCCGTCAATTTCTTTTGATGGGAACACACTTTTTATATCATCTCTTAATGATACAAAAGATGAAATATATTCATTTACAAAGGACGGTAATGGTAATTGGAAAAATAAAACATTGGAAACCGAACTTAACACAGGTGATCGTTTCAATCATCTTAGATGCATAGGAACTGAGTATCTATTGAAAGGCGGAAATAATTATATCAGAGGAACTTCGGAAACAGGGTTTGAGCTATTTAATGTCAAAAACAGAAAGTATCAATCATTAGGAGAAATAAAAGTAGCGGCTTATAATAATTATGATGAAACTGCTGAAGCAACACATAGTATAGATAGAAAAGTTTTAATCATGGGAATAGAAACCGATTTTTCTCAAGGAGGAAGCGATTTGTATTTTTCTTTTCAAAAAGAAGATGGCACTTATGGTTTTTTACAAAACATGGGGAAAGTAATTAACTCCGCCTCTGATGAAAGCATGTGTCAACTTTTATCAGACCAAAAGACATTACTCTTTAGTAGTGACGGATTTAGCACCTATGGGAGTTACGATATTTTTGTTTCTTATAGATTAGATGATACTTGGAAAAACTGGTCAGAACCTATAAATCTTGGAAGTAAGGTTAACAACAGCGAATTTGATGGCTTGCCTTTTTATGACGAGAAAAATGAAATTCTATACTTCATTTCTTATAATGATGGTGCTAATGTTTTAAAATCAACACCAATTTCCAAAAGTAGTTTGATAAAAAATTAAGTAGTAGAATACGGCAGTTGACGTATCGAATCATAAGGTTAATATTAGCAAATTTGCCTTATTACTTTCAACATGCTAATTTGATTGTTTTAATTAATCATCAATGACAAATACTTTGATACTCATATCGGTTTTATTCTTAGGAATTATTATCTATTTGCTGAATAAGATTCAGGCGGATAGATTGAAATATCGCTCCAATATGAAAGTGCTTCAAGAGTTTGTTGCTCACTTAAATGACGAGCAAAAAATTCAAAACAATCAAATTTTATTGTCAGCAGAATTTAAGAAGAAATTGAGTATCATTAACGCAACACTTTCCAAAGACATTTATGAATTAAGCTACACAATGTTTGAAGATTCCTATCCAAGAAAATAAAGTATTAATCTGTTTGTTTTAACATTTTTAATATATTTATCCTATTAATTTCTTAAAATGGCCAAACATTATATTCTGTTCTTCGCTTTATTGTTTTTCTCTTTTGGTTCTGCTCAGAACGCCCAGGAGTTAATCGATAATTTAAAAAAAGAATTAAAAAATACTCCTGACGCTAAGAGAACAGCTGTTATTTATTCTGATTTAACTTGGTATTATTCAAAAGTTTCAACTGATTCCGCTTTGCATTATGGTGGGAAAGCTGTTCAAGAATCCATAAAATTAGCCGATTCAACTTTGCAAGCTCAGGTCTATAGCGACATTGGTGCGGTGTATTTTATGAAAGGGGATTTTCAAAACTCTAAAGCAAATTATCTCAAAGCTTATAAAATCAGAAAGCTAAGAAATGACACCAGAGGTTTGGCAAAAATTAATAATAATTTGGCCAACATCTATGAAAAAACACAGCAATACAAAGAGGCGATGACTTCGTTTTTAGAAGCATTACATTATTTTGAAAGCACAAAAGACGAAAAAAACAGTAGCATTACTAAAGGAAATATCGGTTTAATTCTACTAAAATTAAAGAATTATCCCAAAGCATTACAATACATAAGTGCAGTCGTAAAGTATCAGGAAAAAAATAATTTTACCGAAGAGCTGTGTGTTTCCTGCTTGAATTTGGGCAATGTATATCTCCAGATGAATGATACGCTAAACGCTTTAAATTACTATAATAAAAGCGTTAAAGCCTGCACAACTGTGGGCAATAAAAAGGGAATTTCGAGCGGATTCAATAATATTGCTGCCATCAAAACCCAACAGAAAAAATCTAAAGACGCATTAGCATTTTATCAGAAATCTAAAGAAGAAAGAGAATCGTTAAACTCAAATTTAGACAAAGCAAATTTTGATTTAAACTTGGCTAAAGAATTTATGATTGCCAAAAAATTTATTGATGCAAAGAAATTATTATTAGCTACAAAAAAAGTATACGAGAAAGGAAGCCTTAATGATAAATTGCAATTTAATTACAATTCATTAATTATTGTTTGTTCTAATCTAAATCAATCCGATAGCGTAAGTTTTTATGTCAATAAATTGGCAATACTAAATGAACAGTTACTTATAAATAATACGAACAAGCAAACTGCTGAGTTGGAAACAAAATACCAAACGGAGAAAAAAGAAAAGCTGCTGCAAAAATCAAAAGCCGAAATCGCCATTGGCGAGTTAGAGATAAAGAGAAAGGAAACACAGTTTCTTATTTTGGGATTGATTTCTTTAGCGCTGCTGATAATAATTTATTTGGTGTATCGTCAACAAAGGCTCAAAAACAAGCAACAGGAACAAGAGTTTGAGCTTAAATCTGCTATTAGCAAAATCGAAACACAAAACAAATTGCAGGAACAGCGACTTCAAATATCCAGAGATTTGCACGATAATATTGGGTCGCAACTTACGTTTATCATATCGTCAGTCGATAATATTAAATATGCTTTTGAGATACAAAACACCAAGTTAGATACTAAAATTTCCAGTATCAGTAATTTCGCTAAGTCAACTATAATTGAACTTCGAGATACTATTTGGGCTATGAATAGCAGTGAAATATCATTGGAGGATTTGCAAACAAGAATTCATAACTTTATCGATAAAGCAAAAGAAGCAAAAGAGGAAATCCAATTTTCATTTCAAATTGAAGACAATTTAAAAGAAAATAAATTTAGTTCAATTGAGGGAATGAATATTTACAGAACGATTCAGGAAGCCATAAACAACAGTATTAAATATGCCGAAGCCAGCAATATAAAAATTGATATCAAATCCGAGGGCGATGCCATGATTATAACCATTAAAGATGATGGGAAAGGCTTTGATGCTGATAAAATTGAATTGGGTAATGGTATCAATAATATGAAAAAGAGAATTCAAGACATCAAAGGTGAAATTGAATTTATAACCAATGCAAAAACCGGAACTGAAATAATAGTAAAAGTAAAGGATAAAACAGCGTAACAAGTAAGTTCAATAATGATTTAAATACGGCATCTGCCGTATTTTTTTTACCAAATTATCTCGTCATATTTGTTTCATCAAGTGGTATTGATATTTTAAAATAACTTAGGTTGTTTTTATTGTTGTCCTTTTCATTCTGTGGTTTATTCAAGCTAAATCATAAGTCTGAAAAGGACTTTTTTTTAAATCAATAGGTGAACTTAAAAAAATAACCTAATTTGCTGTATAATTCCTTTAATTATGTCCGTAAGAATTGCCATAGTAGATGATAATGTTTTTTTGCAAAAAGCAGTGGCCGAAAAGCTGTCGTTTTTTGATGATTTGGTTTTAAAGTTCACTGCTATTGATGGTAATGAAATTCAGCAGAAACTAGAGCAAAATAAAAACATTGATTTAATCCTGATGGATATTGAAATGCCAAACTGCAACGGCATTGAAGCCACACAAATCATAAAGTCAAAATACCCGCAAATCAAAATCATCATGCTCACCGTTTTTGATAATGATGAGAATATTTTTAATGCTATAAAAGCAGGAGCCGATGGTTATTTGCTTAAAGAAGTAAATCCAAAGGAACTACATCAAGGCATAATCGAAACACTAAATGGAGGAGCAGCCATGAATCCGTCAATAGCTTTAAAAACATTGAAACTATTGCGAAACCCAATTGATTTTGAACAGAAATGTGATGACGAAATCAAATTGACTACAAGAGAAATAGAAGTTTTGGAGCAACTCAGCAAAGGATTAAATTACAATAGTATTGCCGAAAATCTTTTTTTATCACCTTCCACAGTTCGGAAACATATTGAGAATATTTACACCAAATTACAGGTCCACAATAAGCTTGAAGCGGTTCAAAAAGCTAAGAATAATAATTTGATTTAGAGACAATTATAAATATTGATTTATGAAGAATACGGCATTTGTCGTATTTTTTTCTTTTTATAATAGCTTAATTTCGTTTTTTAAAATCTAATAGTCATGAAAAAAATTACTTTATTCCTTTTGCTGTGTACTTTTAATGCCTTTGCACAATTCATAGTCAATACATCGTATGTTGATTCTGGAAACCATTTTCTTTATAATGGTGATTTATATTTTAGCGATAATTCTTTTACCGCTTTTGCTTTTTCAAAATATGATGGTACTTTAAGTACACCAATTCCAAATCCAAGTGGTATATTGGGAACCTATGTTGGAAATCCAATAACTTACAATAGTAAATTTTATTTTAAATTTTCTAATAACTTCTTGGGTAAATACGACGGTAGTGCTGTGTCTATAATTGATAAAGTAAATCCAAGTGATTTTGGTATATCAAGTGCCCCTGTAATTTATAATTCGAAATTAAATTACATCTACAGAGGTGCTGCAAATTTAAGACAATTGGCTACGTATGACGGAACAACTCAGGTGGTTTACCCTAATCCTGATGCTTCAACTTCTGCATACTCTGATGTTTTTTCTCAATATAACGGAGAACAATATTTTAGTTATATTAATGCAAGCGGTAATACAGCTTTGGCAAAATTTAATGGTACAAATGTTAGTTTAATATCAAATCCTAATGCGACAGATGTGGGAGTTTATTCTGGAAATACCTGTGTAGTTAATAATGCACTTGTTTTTCTATATCAAACAGCCGATGGTAAGAATCATTTTGCTAAATATGACGGGACTAATATTACTGTTGTACCCAACGTGTCGGCTACGGACGATTGTATCTATTCCAACTTAATTGCTTATAATAATGCTGTTTATACAAGATATAAAAATGGTGCCACAGGAAAATTTCATTTAGCTAAATATGATGGAACAACATTAACCATGATTCCCAATAGTAACGCTACTGATAACGGATATATCGATTCTCCATTTGTTTATAATAATAAATTATACCTGCGCTATATAAATGCTGCTTCTGCTAACAATTTAGCGCGTACAGACGGCGCCACTTTAGAAGTGTTGCCAAATAAATATCTAGGAGGTTATACTTATTCCGAAGGATATGCCTTAGAAGTAGGAGGAAATGTTTATTTCAAGACAGAATCAGCTTTAGGCTATTCAACGTTAGGAAAATACGATGGAACTACTTTAACAACTTACGGAAATGCATCGAACACAAATCCTTTTTTGGGAATAAACAATTTAGTGTTTTTTAATAGTAAAATTCACTTTATCGCTAATGGTACGTTAAGCTTCTTAGACCAAGTCATACTCTCAACCTCAAGTTTTGGCGAAAATGAATTTAAACTATATCCCAACCCATCAAACGGCTTGGTTACAATTCAGGTTTCTGATATTTTTCTCGGCGGAAAGGCGACGATTTATAATCTGTTAGGGCAAGCTGTCAAAGAATTAAATATCTATGAAAACAGGCAGCAAACTAATTTAAATCCGGGAGTTTACTTAGTTCAGGTTAAAAATGGCAATAAAATTATTGCTAAAAAAATAGTTGTTCAGTAAACAAACAGGAAGCAATCCAAAATAAAGGGTAATTTGTTAAATGGCGTAATCAGTTTAGAAATATTTTTAATTCGAACCTATCTTTTCCATAAAAAGCTCTAAACCACCACTAATCAAATGCGCAATTTCTGGACGATTTTGTTTTACTTTTTCAAGATGAATTAACACTTCTTCCAACAATTTTGGTTCGTTTTTATCTTTCAAAATCTCAACAATTTCAACACTTAATGACCAATCGTTTGGATGATTTGATTTTAATTTAGTAAAGATATGTAGCAACGATTCGTTGTTTTCATTTCCTTCGCGGATGGCTCTAACCGATTTGTATAAACCCTCTAACTCTTCACGTTCAGCAGATTTTTTTGCTTTTATAGTGTGACTCGACGGCACATGATTAATCATATCAAAACTATTCACATCGGCCGGACCAGAAAATGCCGAAATCACTTTTTTACCAACAGCCATATCATAAATTCCCCATTCTGGCTGAAATAAAACAGTGTCGTTATGCGTAACCGTACAGTTTTTAAAACTAATGATTATGATTTCGCCTTGTAGATTTCTTGAACCCGTAATGATTTCTCCGGTTACCGTAATGTTTCCTTCAAACTCAAGCGTTACCGATTCGGCTTCATAAATATCATAAGCCCTCAAATCTCTTGGACTCATGTCTTCAATAGCCAAGTTAATTCCTTTTAGTTTACCAATCGGTGAACCAAAACCTTCTGCATGATATTGTGTTCCGTGACCAACCAATTCTTTTTCGCGATAGGACAAAGCCGTTTTTCCTGTTGTTTGGATATAAACAGGTTTTCCTTCTTCTTCAATTACGTTAGTGAAAACACCCGAAATTTGAATACCTGTACTCAATTCAATTGTCCCTAACGCATTTGATTTTATTAACTTTTTCAAACTCGATAATCCTCCGGTTCGTAACGCCATAGTATTAGCAAATTCTTCTAAAACCAAACTCAAATGAGCAAAATCAGGCGTTACATAAAGTTGCGGTTGTGGTTTGGTGATATCAAAACTTTGGTCAGCAGCTGAAATATCGTAAGGTATTTTCTTCACTTCATCGGTCATGCACCAAGCGCTTTCGCCAATGGAAGACAACAATCCCGCACCATATATTTTTGGGTTTTCCACGGTTCCAATCAAACCATATTCTACTGTCCACCAATGTAGATTTCGAATTCGCGCCATTTCAGATAATTCACCCATATTATTTTGAAGAAAATCAACTTGAGCAGCGGCCGCATCAATTTCAGATTGTGGCGTACCTTCGGCTTCTTTGATAATCGATAGCAAACGCACCGCTTCATACATTTCATAATCTCTATGACTCGAAATGGCTTTGCAACCAATCTCACCAAAACGCCGCAAATATTCAGCATATTCGGGATTGGCAATAATAGGAGCGTGACCTGCGCCTTCATGAATAATATCTGGTGCCGGCGTATATTCTATATGTTCTAACTGACGAATATCGGAAGCAATAACAAGCACGTTATAGGCTTGAAATTCCATAAAAGCATTAGGTGGAATAAAACCATCAACGGCAACGGCAGCCCAACCAATTTCTTTTAAAATTCGGTTCATGCCATACATATTTGGAATGTTATCGACTTCCAAACCAGTCTTTTTCAAACCATCCAAATAGGAATTGTGTGCTACTTTTGAAAGATAATCAACATTTTTACGCATCACATAACGCCAAACCGCCTGATTAATCGGAGTATAATCCGCATAGTCCTGTGGTTTGATAAATTGCTTTAAATGCTTGGGTAATCTGTCAATCAAAGGGTTGCTTTCAAATGCTTTTTCCATAAGTTTTGTTGCTGTAGTTGTGGTAAAATTACAAATCTTAAATCAAAATAAACAGATTATTGTCATAAAAAGCGTTAATGATTTTAGGAGCTATTCCGGCTATCCACTATATCTTTTTCTTTTGCAAAGAAAAAGGATGCCGTTTCTATCCGGGCTAAAAAAACCCGCAACATTACTATTACGGGTTCTATTGTGTTTTCAAATCTGCCAACTGCCATTGCCAACTGATCACTTCTTCTGCGGCGGATATTGTTCCAAAATTTTAGTAACAAACTCTTTGATGACTTCATCTTTTTTATGGGTGTCTTTTGTCAAAACACCTTGGCCTTCACCTTGCCAGATTAGTTCTTTTTTCTTGGCATCAATAATGTCGATATACAAAGTTCCTTCGGTATATCTTGAGACTGAAGTATTTCCTCCCCATAAATAAGGATTCCAACCAAAACCCCAACCATAGCCCCAACCCGCATTGAATTGGTTTACATTAACTTGCTCTCTTTCTTTAGTGAAAAAAGCAATCAATAAATCAGGGTTCTCACTTTTTGAAAATCCTTTAGAAGTCATAACTTCCTCGATAGAGCGAAGAACTCTTTTCTTGTCTAAATCGGATATCTCCGCTTTGTCAATTCCGGCTTTATGAAAAGCAAAAGTTTTGTAAGGTGAAAAATCTACTTTTTTGTCATAATCAGAGTTGACGCTAACTGAACTGCATGACGATACAACAAAGAGTAGGAGTAAAGGTAAAATTTTAAGTGTCTTCATAGCTATATTTATTAAAGTTTTCTAGTTCTATCTTTAGTTCAGAATTAGAAACTTTAATTCCAAACTAAAACAACGAATCATCAACTATGTTAGGGATGGTAACTTTTAATAATGGTTGCGTTTCCATGGCTCTTTTTATTGCAAAAATTGCACCTTCATTTCTAGCCCAATTTCTTCTCGAAATTCCATTATTCACATCCCAAAAAAGCATTGATTCTAAACGTCTTGACGCGTCCGCTGAACCATCAAGAACCATACCGAAACCACCGTTAATTACTTCGCCCCAGCCAACGCCACCGCCATTGTGAATGGATACCCAAGTCGCACCACGGAAGCTATCGCCAATGACATTTTGAATCGCCATATCGGCAGTAAAACGGGAACCGTCATAGATGTTAGACGTTTCTCTGTAAGGCGAATCGGTTCCAGAAACATCATGATGATCTCGTCCTAAAATTACATAACCAATTTCGCCACGGGCAATCGCTTGATTAAAAGCTTCGGCAATTTTTATTCTGCCTTCGGCATCTGCGTATAAGATTCGGGCTTGAGAACCCACAACTAGATTATTTTCCTGCGCGCCTTTTATCCATTGGATATTATCTGCCATTTGTTGTTTAATTTCTGAAGGCGAGTTTTTCATCATTTCTTCTAAAACATCGCAGGCAATTTTATCTGTTTTGGCTAAATCCTCCGGATTTCCTGAAGCACAAACCCAACGAAAAGGTCCAAATCCGTAATCAAAACACATTGGTCCCATAATATCCTGAACGTAACTTGGATATTTAAAATCGATTCCGTTTGGAGCCATAATA
This sequence comes from Flavobacterium sp., assembly GCF_031381455.1. GTDB lineage: Bacteria > Bacteroidota > Bacteroidia > Flavobacteriales > Flavobacteriaceae > Flavobacterium. The sequence goes on from NZ_JANMXZ010000021.1 coordinate 95,430, forward strand.
TCAGCACCGGCGCGTGAAGCTTCCAGTAGAAAAGCATTTCCGTAATCGAAGAAATAAGTTCCTTTTTCGGTGTGTTTGTTGATTGCTTTGGCGTGACGACGTAAAGTGTTCTGAACTTCTTCTTTGAATTTAGTCGGATTGTTTGCCATCATTTCGTTAGCATCTTCAAAAGAAATTCCAACTGGATAATAACCTCCGGCCCAAGGATTGTGTAGAGAAGATTGATCGGAACCTAAATCGATATGTATATTTTCCTGATCGAAACTTTCCCAAACATCCACTATGTTTCCGAGATAAGCAATCGAAACTGTTTCCTGATCGTGAAGTGCTTTTTTGACTCTTGGAACTAAGTCGTTGATGTTTTCTATGACTTCATTAATCCAGCCTTGTGAATGGCGAATGTGTGTTATTTTTGGATTTACTTCGGCACAAACCGTAACACAACCGGCAATGTTACCAGCTTTTGGTTGTGCTCCTGACATTCCACCAAGTCCAGAAGTCACGAATAAGCCGCCTTTTGGTACTTTTTTAATTTTTCTGAAGCCGTTAAGAACAGTGATTGTTGTTCCGTGTACGATTCCTTGTGGACCAATGTACATATAACTTCCGGCAGTCATTTGTCCGTATTGAGAAACACCGAGTGCATTCATCTTTTCCCAGTCATCCGGTTTGGAATAATTTGGAATTACCATTCCGTTAGTAACGACAACTCTTGGTGCATCTTTATGCGAAGGATATAATCCCATTGGGTGACCGGAATACATTGTTAAGGTTTGTTCTTCGGTCATTTCTGCCAAATATTGCATCGTCAGCAGGTATTGTGCCCAGTTTTGAAAGACTGCTCCATTTCCACCATAGGTAATCAATTCATGTGGATGTTGTGCCACAGCATAATCCAGGTTGTTTTGAATCATTAGCATGATAGCTTTTGCCTGTTCGCATTTTCCGGGATATTCTGAAATTGGACGCGCATACATTTTGTAATCGGGACGAAAACGATACATATAGATACGTCCGTATTTTTCCAATTCTTCTCTGAATTCGGGAACTAAAATCGCGTGATGCTGAGGTTCAAAGTAGCGCAACGCATTTTTCAATGCCAATTTTTTTTCTTCCTCCGAAAGGATTTCCTTTCGTTTTGGCGCGTGATTTATTTCGGTATCGTATGGTTTTATGTTGGGTAAAACGAATGGAATTCCTTGTAAAATTTGTTCTTGAAATGTCATTTTTTTGAGATGCTGAGTTTCTGAGTGGCTAAGTTACTGAGTTTCTTTTGAGATGTTGAGTTTCTGAGTAGCTAAGTTACTGAGTTTTCCCATCTCAGCTACTAAGGCTCTCAGCTACTCAGCTACTTTTTTTTATCGTTCCTGTTTTTTTATCATATCCGTAAGGACAATGACGGCAGCCACTTTTGCAGCAATAGCCGCGTTTAAGATGGTACTTTTCGGTGAAACATTTATAACCTTCGGGTGTAAAATAGAAATCTTCGCCTTCGATTACTTTATTTTCATTATTTTGCTCGTCCATAGTGGCAAATTTAAAGCATTAAAACAAATGATTGTAATCGTTTCGAGATATTTAATTCCAAAAGGTTTTCGAGGGATAACTTTATTCCCTTTTATCATTGTTTCCGAAAATGATTTGAAGCAAAATCAAATAGTGATTAACCATGAAAAAATTCATATTCGCCAGCAAATGGAGTTGTTGATTTTGCCTTTTTTTATTTGGTATGGAATTGAGTTTTTGATTAAATGGATTAGGTATAAAGACAAGAATTTAGCTTATAGAAATATTTCCTTTGAAAAGGAAGCTTATGCAAAGGAAAAAGACCTTAGTTATTTAAAGCAAAGGTCTTTTTGGAAGTTTTTGAGGTATTTTTAAGTTTTATCTAATCGTAAATGTTTAAGCTTCTGTGTGAATAATCAGAATTTGTTGTGACCCTATTTCTTGCAGCTCTTGTTCCTAAACCAATACCATCACGCATCCATTGTATTTTTATTGTTGTCGCAGTTCCTGACGTAACCGTCACAGGATACATTGTGAAATGTGCATTCCATGCTGAAACAATCGTTGTGCCTGCTACATCGTCATAATCTAAATCGGTCCCTAACGATACTGTACCTCCAACTAAAACGCCATCTTTTAAAACTCTAAATTTAACAAATGCTTGAGGAAAACCACTAGAAACATCGATGTCACCACTTGCGCTGAAATTTATATATACTGTATTGTGTTTAGGGGTAAATGTTATAGTCATATCCGACATGTCAGCAAAACTAGTCGAAGTTGTAGTTATATCTGACGATCCTTTTGATGATTTTAAATTTCTTCCATAAGGATTGTCTGTGCTTCCTATTACCATCCACCTTGTCGAAGTTGAATTGTACATTAATGTGACGGTAGAGCTAATGCCGGATAGAGTTAAGTCTGTTGCTCCTGGGCAAAAAACACTATTTATAGTTGACCCTGAATTATTTACGATAGTAAAATCCTGTGATGTAGAGTTTATTAATGTTACAATTTGTCCATTTGCTAAACTTACAGGGGTTAAGGTTGTTAGACTAAACGCTGAAGTTGGTCCTGTAATTCTATAAACTGAGGAAGGATTGGTGGCGAGAGATTGCGTATTTGCTCCATTAACGAAAGATAAAGCTGTTCCCTCTCTTAATGATAAAGCGCCATTTACATCTACCAACGTAGTAGGAGCAGTTGTCCCAACACCAACTTTTCCGGTATTATCTATTCTCATTCTTTCGGTAAGTGTAGCACCAGCATCTGAGGTAGTGGAAAATGTCATAGCAGTTGGCATATCAGAAGTTGAACTTGCCGCAGCATCGCGCAGTACTCGTATTCGCGCTTGTGGCGTGGTTACATAATTATCGCCAAAATTCAGGTCAGCCAATACATTTCCAGTAGTTGCCAAAGCCGTGGTTTGTCGTAATGAGACTGTTGCTGGCGCAGCTGCTCCCGTTGTTGTATTTCGTACTTCTAAATCGGTTCCTAATGCAGAAGAAGGCGAACTCTCGGAAGAAATAACGGCTCTTCCCTGCAGAAAACCAGCGTATGTAGCGGTATTAGTTTCATTATACAGGGCATTTGTGCCACTGACACCATAAAGACCATAACTTAAACCGGTACCATTTCTGTATGCGTTATAACCTGATACAATATTGGTTGCCGATAAAACAGAGCCAATACCGAATACACTGGCGGATGTCGAGGTAGTGGAGTTGTTCACGGATATTCCATTCACAAATGCGTTTCCAGCTGAAATATTCAAACCGGTAGCAGTTGCAGTAGCATTGGTCATTGTCATATCGATACCGCTTCTAATTGCATTTGTATTGGGATTTATAGTTAGTAAAGCAGTAGCTGTAGGAGCTGGTGCATTGATACCCACATTACCAGCTGTAGTAACACGCATTTTCTCAACAGGTGTATTCACCACTGCGCTTGTCTTTACAACAAAATCTTGAACATCGTTAGTTCCAATATAATTGGTTCCTGCAGTTGTTCCTGTATTTCCTGTAGTTGTCCAGTTTTTTCCTCCATCACCTGCAATTGCAATCCATGAAGTTGAAGTCGAATCCCAAAAATAGAAACCAGGAACAACATTATTAGGAGAACTTCCAGCCGTTGCCGTGTTCCAGACTAATGTTCCGTTAAGTGGCAAACCACCACCGTTTGGATTGACTACAGGCGCTGCTAAAGCTCTCGAGGTTAACGCCACATTGGGTACAACCACACCATTAGTAGCCGAGTTTATATCAAGGGCGCCATTTGGGGTTGTTGTTCCTATACCTACTTGGGAATATCCAAAAGCTGATATAAGCATTAATAAAAAGTAAATCTTTTTCATAACGTAGTATTTTTTAAAACCTATAAATTTATGATATTTATAGTTTATTCGCCAAATAAGGAGGTGATTAATTTGTAAAAAACCTCAATAAAGGCCTTGCTTATTTAAAGCAAAGGTCTTTTTGTAAGTTTTTTGAAATTTATATAATAAATCTAATGATTGTAAAACAACGATAACTCATAAGTCAATTGAATACATATTTATATTCAATTGTTGACTTTTATCAGATGATTTTCATTAAAAAACCCCATCATTTTTTGATAATTTACTTTTGATAAAAATCGGCATTAGTGATTTAAATTAAATTTGAATAATAAAATAAAATAATTGTAATCAATAGGTTATGAATTTGAAATGATATTTTTGTATATTTGGAGATTAAAGTTTTAACAATGAAAACAACTTTATTTACAATTAGTGTTTTATTTTTAGTAAACTCAATTGTGGCTCAATTGAATATCACAGGAACGAGTTATGTTTTCAATAAAGGAAGTATGGTTTATGTAACCAGCGAAGTAAACATTAAAGATGCTACTAGTAATTTTTATTTAAGAAATGAAGGACAGTTATTACAAGGTGGTACAACTGTATATGGTTCAAATAAAGGAGTGGGAAATTTATCTGTTTTTCAAGAAGGAACTACAAATAATTTTGGTTACAATTATTGGTGTTCTCCAGTTGGAGTTGCTGTTGCAGCTGCAGGAAATAATGATTTTCAATTAGACCAAGTACTAAAGCGACCAATAGATAATGTAACGCCACAAAATCCGAGCTTTACAGGGTCAGTAAACGGAACTACAACTAATGCCCTTTTAACAATTTCAAATCGCTGGATATATAAATTTACGGCTCAAAATAATTTTTCCAATTGGGTTTATGTTGGAGTATCTAATCCAGTTATAAGTGGTTTAGGATTTACCATGAAAGGGACTAGTGGGTCTGACACCACGAATCCAGGAGAAACTCTAGAAAATAATCCAGGAAACAAACAGCGCTATGATTTTAGAGGAAAGCCAAATGAAGGAACAATTCCTGTGCAGGTTGCTGGTCTTTCAGGCCAGTATCCAAATAGCACATTAACAGGAAACCCATATCCATCAGCTATAAATTTGAATTTATTTTTGTTAGAAAATAGTGGTTATTCTATTAATTATTCAAATGGCGCAGTAACAAATCTTTCATCACCAGCACCAGCTAGCGGCATAATTAATGGTAACGCCTATTTTTGGGAACATGAAAAACCAGCAACTTCACATATATTGGTTCAATATATTGGCGGTTATGGTACCTATGTGCCAAATAACTCTAATGCTTTTAGTCCAGGAACTTATAATAATGCATCTTGGAATACTTATAATGTTGATGGATCTCTTAATGTTGCTGGTGGAGCAGGAGGAACAGAACGTTACAAGAGAATGTTTTGTCCAGTAGGTCAGGGTTTTATGGTGGAAGGAACAGCTAATGGGAATGCACAAATGAAAAATTTATACAGAGCTTTTGTCAAAGAAAGTGTAGCAAATAACTCAGAGTTTAATAAAAATTCAAATTCAGTTTCTACTGTAAATCTTGATAACTGGGATGATATTCCAAACGTTGCCGGTGTAGATTACACTCAGTTTTCTAAATTACAAGTGCCTCAAATTAAAGTTCATACCACATTCAACAATCAGTTCACCAAGGAAATAACTATTGCATTTAACCCAAATACTACAGATGGATTTGATACTGCTATGGATGCTATTTCTTATGAAACAAGTTATTCTAACGACGCTTATTTTTCGATGAATGATAATTCAAACGCTTGCATAATTACAACACTTCCATTTGACATTAATAAACGAATACCTTTTACTTTGAAAGCTGGAAATCAAGCCTCTTTTAAGGTCTTTGTTGGAGATATTATTAATTTTACCGGTTCTGACAATGTTTATTTATATGATGGTTTAACCGGGATTTATTATGATATAAAAAACAGTTATTTTGAATCTGCACTTCCAACAGGAGTTTACACAAATCGCTTTGAAATAACGTTTAAAAACGATGCTTTATCAGTTCCGGGTAATACAACTTCTAGTATAGTGGTGGTGCAGAATAATACCAGTGAGTTATTGACTGTTTTAAACCCAAATCTGATAGATATAAATACAGTAACTTTATTTGATATCACTGGTAAATTACTATTCAATAAAGAAAAGTTAGGCGCCAATAGCAGTTATCAATTTTCAACAGCATCCTTTAGTGATGGTGTTTACTTAGTCAAAATACAGTCGAGTGATGGACAAACCAAAACTCAAAAAATTATAGTTTCATCTAACTAATAGTGTTTTCAAAAGCGATTTATAATCGCTTTTTTTTATGTAAAATGATTTGCATAAACTACTTTTGAAAAAAGTATTTTTTTGGAAAGTAACAATCAAAAAATCAGTTTAGAAAAAACAACTATCTCGCTTTATATAAAACGGGAAGACTTGCTTCATCCTTATGTTTCAGGAAATAAACTCAGAAAATTAAAGTATAATTTGTTACAAGCCAAAAATGAAAATAAGCAAACACTTTTGACTTTCGGAGGCGCTTTTTCCAATCATATTTTGGCGGTAGCAGCAGCCGGAAAGGAGCAAGGATTTGAAACCATCGGAATCATTAGAGGTGAAGAGTTACAAGACAAAATTTCTGAAAACCCAACCTTGCAAAAAGCGCAAGACTTCGGAATGGTATTTGAGTTCGTGGGCAGAGAAATTTACAGAGAAAAAAACAATCCAGAATTCATTCAACAATTAGCAGAAAAATTTGGTCATTTTTATTTAATTCCGGAAGGCGGAACCAATGATTTAGCGGTAAAAGGCTGCGAAGAAATTTTAACAGTGAACGATGAAAAGTTCGATTATATTTGCTGCGCAGTTGGAACCGGAGGAACCATTTCGGGACTGATAAATTGTTCAAAAAATAGTCAACAAGTTTTGGGTTTTCCTGCGTTAAATGGTGACTTTTTAAGAGAAGATATTTGTAAATTTGTTTCCAAATTAAATTGGGATTTGATTACAGCCTATCATTTTGGAGGTTATGCTAAAGTTTCGGAAGAATTGATATTATTTATTAACGAATTTTATCAAAAGCATAAAATACCATTAGACCCAATTTATACTGGAAAGATGATGTTTGGAGTTATGGATTTAATTGATAAAAATTATTTCCCGGAAAACTCAAAAATACTAGTTATACATACCGGCGGTTTACAAGGTATAGCCGGAATGAATAATTTATTAAAACAAAAAAAACAATTACAAATTAATGTTTATGATTAAGAAAGCCCTTTTACTACTACTAATGGTTTTTGTTGCTTCATGTAGCGCTAATCATGCTGTTGTCAGAACTACAAAATCGGATCCTAGAAAGTCGGAAACTCCTGTTGTGCAAAGAGTCAGAAAGCCAATTTATAGACCCGCGACAATGAAAAATCCAGTGGCAATTACTCAAAAAGATTCGCCAACTTTGGGTAATTATTCAAATACAACAGAAGTTTTAGAAGCTACGACAAGAGTAAAAGTTACGACCACAATGGTTTTAGCTTACATCGAAAATTATAAAAGCGTTGCTAAAGACAATATGATTAGAACAGGAATTCCTGCCAGCATCACTTTGGGTCAAGCCATATTAGAATCAGGAGCCGGAACTGGTCCATTGAGTGTTCAAGCCAATAATCATTTTGGGATTAAATGTCATAAAGAATGGACAGGGCCAAGCATAAAATATACTGATGATGCAGAAGATGAATGTTTTCGAAAGTATAATCAACCAAGCGAATCTTTCAAAGACCATTCTTATTTCTTAACGAGTAGACCAAGATATGCTGAGCTTTTTGATTTTCAAAAAGATGATTACAAAAGCTGGGCTTATGGCCTGAAAGCCGCGGGTTATGCAACCGATTCAAAATATCCTGACAAACTAATTGGTTTAATTGAAAAGTATCAGTTGGGTAGATTTGATGCCGAAGTTTTAGGTAAAGAGTATGTGCCTGTTATTGTCAATAAACCAATTGCTTATACTGATGATGTTCAAAAGTATACAGTTATTAAGGGCGATTCGTTATATTCAATTTCCAAAAAATTCAACATTTCAATAGACGAATTGAAAAAGAAGAATAACTTAACAGAGAATACCATTTCCCTTGGACAAACTATAATTGTCAAATAATTTCAAAAATAAAATACACATTTCAACTATGATTTATCAAAGAAGCAGTCAGTTATTTGCTGAAGCCGAAAAAGTTATTCCTGGTGGTGTAAATTCACCGGTAAGAGCTTTTAAAGGCGTTGGTGGAACACCTATTTTTGCAAAAAGTGCTAAAGGAGCTTATCTTTACGATGAAGACGATAACCGATTAATTGACTATATCAATTCTTGGGGACCAATGATTTTAGGTCACGCTTTTCAACCAGTTGTAGATGCCATAATCGAAAAAGCAAAAAAGGGAACTTCATTTGGAATGCCAACCGAATTGGAAACAAAGATTGCTGAACTGGCAGTTTCTATGGTGCCAAATATTGATAAAATACGTTTTGTAAACTCTGGAACCGAAGCTTGTATGAGCGCTATTCGTTTGGCAAGAGGTTTTACCAAAAGGGATAAAATAATAAAATTCGCTGGCTGTTATCACGGACATTCGGATTCTTTTTTAATTCAGGCCGGAAGTGGCGCAAGTACTTTTGGAACACCAAATTCTCCCGGAGTTACTCAAGGAACTGCAAAAGATACACTGCTTGCCCGGTTTAATGATTTAGAAAATGTAAAAGCGTTATTCAGCGCCAATAGAAATGAAATCGCCGCTATAATTATTGAGCCTGTTGCCGGAAATATGGGATGTGTACCGCCGATAGCAGGCTTTTTACAGTCGTTAAGACAACTTTGTGATGAGAACAATACGTTATTTATTTTTGATGAAGTAATGACCGGATTCCGATTAGCAAAAGGCGGTGTTCAGGAATTGTATAATGTCAAAGCTGATATTGTTTGTTTTGGAAAAGTTATCGGTGGCGGTTTACCTGTTGGTGCTTTTGCCGCTAGAAATGAAATTATGAATTATTTGTCACCACTTGGACCGGTTTATCAGGCAGGAACTTTGTCTGGAAATCCTTTGGCGATGGCTGCCGGATTTGCCATGCTTCAGACTTTAAATAATGATTCGGATATTTTTAAACGATTGGAGGAAAAAACAGCGTATCTGCATAAAGGAATTGAGAAAGTATTAGCTGCAAACAATGTTGTGTTTACTATCAATAGAGTAGGTTCAATGATTTCGGTACATTTTGATGCGAATCCAGTTTATGATTTCAATACTGCAAAAAACGGAGATAACGAAACCTTTAAAAAGTTCTTCCACGGCTTATTACATGAAGGAGTTTATATTGCGCCGTCTGCTTATGAAACATGGTTTATTACCGATGCTTTGACCTATGAAGATTTGGATTTTACCATCGCAGCGATTGATAAAGTTTCTAAAAGTTTATAAGTAAAAAAAATCCTCTCATTAGTATACGAGAGGATTTTTATTTAGATATTGAAAATATTAGTGTGTTAATTTCTTAAACAATGCTGTATTTTTTTCTAATTTTCCCATTTGGTTTTCATCCAAACTAGCTCTTATTTTTGATTCAACAACTCTTGAAAATTCATCTTTTCTTTCTTGTGTTAAATTTATGTCATCAAGAACAGAAATCTTATGTTCAAAAAGCCTTGCAAAATTTTCGCTTTGAACAGTGTCTAATCCTAAAAATTCAGTTAATTCAGCAGCTTGTTTTTTCCCTAAATCATGGGCTGACGAGGTTCCTTTATCTTGTGCATTTGCACTTATTGAAAATGTCAACATCAATGTTAAAGCAGCAATTATTTTTTTCATTATGTAAATTTTGTGGAATTAATATGTCCAAAACTAATTTATTTTGACGTAAACTCAAAATTTATTTTTTATTTACTTTCTGGGAGATTTTTTGATTTTCTTTTTTCTTTTCTTTCGGCCATCTTTTCTTTTATGCCCTCTTTTCTCTCTTCACGATTTTTCTCCCATTTAGCATACTGTTCTGGAGTTAATATTTTTTTCATTTCTGAACTTACTGCAGCTTGCTCCGCTTCTCTTTGAGCTTTCATCTCTTCTCTTTTTTTGGTTTTAAGCTCTTGCATTTCAGCTCTTTTGGCTTCTCTTTTGGCTACTTGCTTCGTTACTAGAGCTCTAACTTCTTTGGCTTGTTTTTCGTTTAAATCCAAGTCTTTAGTTATTTTTGATACTTGTAAATCAACCTTTTGTTCGGAAGTTAATCTTTCACTTCCAGCTTTTCTTCCTTCTTTTTCTTGTGCAAATGTTGTCATTCCAACAACTAATAATGCAGCTACAATTACTTTTTTCATTTTATATGTTTTTTAAATTTATGTGCCGATAGGACGACCATGTTTTCAAAAGGTTTAATGTTAACAAAATTTTATAAAAAAAGAACTCAATTGAGTTCCTTTTTATTTTAATTCAAAACGACTGTTTTGTTTTCGCCGTCAACAACTACTCTAGTTAAACCATGCTTTGCTAAACCTTTCATCGCTGCATCCCATTTTTTTCCGCTCAAGGCAGATTTGTCTTTGAGTTGCGCTATCGGTTGATTGTTTTCTACTTTTAATAAGCCAATGATTAGCTTTTCGTCTTCAGTTAATTCCAGTTGTTTTTTCTCCGGACGCATTTGCGGAAAGAACAACACTTCCTGAATCGATGGATTATTGGTCAAAAACATTATTAATCGGTCCATTCCAATTCCTAATCCTGAAGTTGGAGGCATTCCGTATTCTAACGCTCTTAAAAAGTCTTCGTCAATAATTCCGTTTGCTTCATCATCGCCTTTTTCTGCCAAATCCATCTGTGCTTCAAAACGACCTCTTTGATCAATTGGGTCATTCAATTCAGAATAGGCATTAGCAATTTCTTTTCCGCAAACCATCAACTCAAAACGTTCCGTCAAATCGGGATTGTCTCTGTGCTCTTTGCATAAAGGTGACATTTCTTTTGGATAATCAGTAATGAATGTTGGCTGAATAAAGTTCCCTTCGCATTTAGCGCCGAAAATCTCATCAATCAATTTTCCTTTACCCATCGTTTCATCCACTTCAATGTGCATTGATTTTGCAGCTTCAAAAAGTTCAGCTTCGCTTTTACCCGAAATATCAAAACCTGTAAATTGTTTTATGGCGTCTGTCATTGTAATCCTTGCATAAGGTGCTTTGAAGTTTACTTTGTGTTCACCAAATGTTGATTCTGTTGTTCTATTTACTTCATTGGCACAATATTCCAAAAGGTTTTCGGTCATTTCCATCATCCAATTGTAGTCTTTGTAAGCTACATATATTTCCATTGCTGTAAATTCCGGATTGTGTGTTCTGTCCATTCCTTCGTTTCTAAAGTTTTTGGAAAACTCATACACACCATCAAATCCGCCAACGATTAATCTTTTCAGATACAATTCGTTTGCAATCCTCAAATACAAAGGAATGTCTAAAGCATTATGATGCGTTATAAAGGGACGCGCTGCAGCTCCACCGGGAATAGATTGTAAAACAGGAGTTTCCACTTCTATGTAACCGGCGTTGTTAAAAAAGGTTCTCATGGCTGTGAACAGTTTCGTTCTTTTCATGAAGACTTCCTTCACATGCGGATTCACCACTAAATCTACATAACGCATTCGGTAACGCAATTCGGCATCGTTAAATGCATCGTGTACATTTCCTTCTTCGTCCGTTTTTGGCAAAGGCAATGGCCTCAACGTTTTACTTAAAAAAGTAAATTTATCCACTCTTATACATTGTGCCCCAACTTGAGTAGTAAATAATTCACCTTCAATACCAATAAAATCTCCTAAATCAGTTAGTTTCTTAAAAACTTGATTGTATAGGGTTTTATCTTCTTCGGGACAAAGCATGTCTCGGTTCAAATACAACTGGATTCGACCTTCGCTATCCTGCAATTCGGCAAAACAAGCTTTTCCCTGATCGCGAACACTCATTAAACGACCGGCAACAATAACCTTCTTGCCTTCAACGAAATTTTCCTTAACCTGTTTTGAAGTATGGTTAACAGGAAATAAGTCCGCCGGATAAGGGTTGATTCCCAGTTCGCGAAGAGATTTTAATTTATCTCTTCTAATGATTTCTTGTTCTGAAAGTTGCATAGTATTGTATTTAAGCGTGCAAATATAGGGATAAGTGGCAAAGTTTCAAAGTGCCATTTTTTTTGCTGACACCTAGTGACACTTATTGACACCCAATGACACCCAATGACGCCTAGTGACACCTAATGACTCATTTTGACACCTTATGACACCCCAAACCAACTGTTTTGTTAACGTTCTTCGGGTGTTGTTCGAGGATCGCTCGGGTATTGTTCGCAAAACAGGATTATTTTGCGAACAGCACCCGAACAAAGGTGGAAGAAACCCTATTGGAATTCCGTGACTAAAGCTGACAGGTTTCTAAAACCTGTTAGGTTTGAAAACACAAAGTAATGGCTGGTTTTTTTATTGTAATTTTGCAATCTCATATTAAAGAAATGAATAAAAAAATTCAACTTCAGGATTTAGGAAACAAGGATTATAAGGATACTTGGGATTATCAAGAGGCGTTATTTAAGCAAATTGTAGACATAAAAATTCAAAATAGGAGAGAGGAATCCAATCTGGAAACGCCTAACTATTTTCTGTTTGTCGAACATCCACATGTATATACTTTAGGCAAAAGTGGCGATATGAGTAATTTGCTTTTATCCGAAAAACAATTGGAAGCCAAAGGTGCTACTTTTTATAAAATCAATCGCGGTGGCGATATTACCTACCATGGACCGGGACAAATTGTAGGTTATCCAATAATAGATTTAGAAAACTTTTTTACGGATATACATAAGTATTTACGCTTTCTGGAAGAGGTAATCATATTGACTTTGGCTGAATACAATATAATAGGTAAAAGAAGCGAAGGCGAAACTGGAGTTTGGCTGGATGTAGGAACGCCATTCGCTCGAAAGATTTGCGCTATGGGAGTTAGAGCTTCACGTTGGGTAACCATGCATGGCTTTGCATTGAATGTTAATGCAAATCTTGGTTATTTTGATAATATTATTCCCTGTGGCATTAAAGGGAAAGCTGTTACTTCTATGCACGTAGAGATGGGAAAGGATGTTAATGAAGAAGAAGTCAAGGAAAAAATCCTAAAACATTTTACCATTTTATTTGAATGCAGCCTTTACAAACTTACTACTGCAATCTGAAAAGCCACTTCGTTTTAAAACCCGAGTTTCAGCTGTTCAGGTAAGAGGCGGAAGCTCATCCTGTGGTATTTGGTTGCACCGTATTTTCTAATAGCTTCTCTATGTTCTAATGTTGGGTAGCCTTTATTTTTCTTCCAGTTGTACATTGGAAATTCTTCATGAATTCTATTCATATAGTCATCTCTATACGTTTTTGCTATAACCGAAGCTGCAGCAATACTCATATACTTCGAGTCTCCTTTTATTATTGTGGAATATGGGATGTTGTTAATGGGTTTAAAGCGATTTCCATCTACTATAATATAATTAGGTATAGGATTAAGTTTTTCAATGCAATGATGCATCGCTTTTATAGAAGCGTTTAAAATATTTATTTTGTCTATAACACCTGAATCCAGATGTGTTACCGAAAAACAAATGGCTTTACTTTCGATTAATGGCTTAAGTTCTTCACGTATTTTCTCAGAAAGCTGTTTTGAATCATTCAGCAACTCTGATGTAAAGTCATCGGGTAATATAACTGCAGCAGCTGTGACAGGACCTGCAAGGCATCCTCTGCCGGCTTCGTCAGTACCACATTCTAAAATAAAATCTGAAAATTTTAATAGTAACATGTTTTTTTTATAAATCTATAAAAAAAGACGCAACTAAAATATCATTATTGTATCGAAGGTAATGTAGTTAAAATGTTATTAAAACTTTAACACAATAAAAAATATTATTTACTGTTAATATTTGGTTAATTAAGATATTATTATGAAGTTTGCAGAATAACTAACTCAAATAAAATTAATATGAGATCGAAGTTCAAATGGATTTTTACGCTATTATTGGCGTTATCAATGCAGTTTTCGTTTGCACAAGAGAAAACTGTAACAGGTGTTGTTTCAGATAAAACTGGACCTTTACCAGGTGCTAATGTTGTTGTTAAAGGAACAGCAAATAGCACACAAACAGATTTTGATGGTAAATTTACCATAAAGACGAAAGTTGGTGATGTTTTAGAAACGTCTTTTACTGGTTACAGTAAAAAAACAGTAACAGTTGGCGCAGCCAATAGTTACAAAATTCTTTTAAGTGAAGGTGTAGAGTTGCAGGAGGTTGTAGTTTTAGGTTATGGTAAGACTACAAAGGAGGCTTTTACAGGTACGGCTGCTAAAGTTAATCTTGAAAATATCGAAGCAAAAACTGTTTCTAATGTTTCTCAAGCATTGCGTGGTGAGGTAGCAGGGGTTAATGTTATTACGGGTTCAGGAGCTCCAGGTAGCGATGCGACAATTCGTATTCGTGGATTTGGTTCCGTTAATGGAAATCGTTCTCCTTTGTATATTGTTGATGGTGCTCCTTACACTAGTGATCTTACTTCAATTAATCCTGCCGATATCGAGTCAATGACAGTTTTGAAAGATGCTGCAGCTACCTCAATATATGGTTCAAGAGGAGCTAATGGCGTTATTTTAATTAATACTAAACAAGGTAAGAACGGTAAATCAGTAGTGTCTGTTGACTTAAGAACAAGTATAAACACATTGTCGTTGCCAACATATGATGTAATTAGTTCGCCAGAGCAGTATATTGAAACAGCTTGGAGTTCGCTTCGTACAAAAGGTGTTTTACTAGGACAGCCAAACCCTTCTGCATGGGCAAGTGCTAATTTGTATGGTACAACTGAGGGTATTGATAGTAATTATAATATTTGGGATGTTGATGGTTCAGTACTTATTGACCCAGCTACTGGGAAGATAGCAAGTGGAGTAAATAGAAGATATAATCCTACTAGTTGGGCAGACGCAGCATTTGGTACTGGGTATAGAAGCGAAGCGGATGTACAATTTAGTGGAGGTAATGATAAAACTCGCTTTGCTTTATCTTTTGGATATTTAGATGACCAAGGATACACAATTAAATCGAATTATACGCGTTATACTACTCGTCTAAATTTAGAGCATAAAGCTAAAGACTGGTTAAAAATAGGTGGAAATATGGCTTATACAGGAGCAAAATACACTAATTCATCAAGTGATGAAGGTTCTGCCGGTTCTTCTGGAAATATTTTTGCTTTAACAAGTACTACTCCTGCTATTTATGATGTCTATTTGAGAGATACAAATGGTGTGTTAGTTGCTGATCCTATTTTTGGTGGTTCGCAATTTGATTATGGTAATAGTCCTTATAACAGAAGATCTTGGAATGGTACTAATGGTATAGCAGATGCTAAATATGATTTGTCTCAAAATTTAGGAACTACGCTATTAGGTAACTTTAATATTGCAGTTGATTTTACAAAAAATTTAACTTTCGAATCCCGTTACAGCGGACAATATCAAAATTATGATGGAGCAGATAGAAACAATCCTTATTATGGTGGTTGGGCTGCAGCATATGGCTTATTATCTGTAAATGTTAATAAAACAACTAATCAAAATTTCTTGCAGTTGTTACGTTATAATAAAACATTTGGTAAAAATAGTTTAGAAATTTTTGGAGCACACGAATCTACGGAATGGAAATATAAAGAATTTAGTGCCTCGGCATCACATAGTATTTTGCCTAATACATTGGATTTGAATCAATATACGGAGCCAAATGCACTTGGTCCTGCTAGATCATTTTCACAATCGTATACTTTAGATAGTTATTTTGCTCAATTAAATTATGATTTTGCAAAAAAATATTATCTAACTGCTTCTGTTAGACGTGATGGATCTTCACGTTTTATAAATAATAAATGGGGTACTTTTGGTTCTGTTGGTCTTGGCTGGATTGTTTCAAAAGAAAATTTCATGTCAAAATTATCGTTTGTTGATTTCTTGAAATTGAAAGCAAGTTATGGTATAATTGGTGATCAAGGTACAAGTTTACAATATGGCTGGCAAATATCTGGGATTGAACAAACCGTAGATGGGTCTTATTCTTTTCCACCAAGTTCCACTCTTGCTAATCCTGATTTAACATGGGAAACTTCAAGAATTACCCAGTTTGGTATAGAAAGTTCTTTTTTTAATAATACTTTAGATGTTGATTTGGATTATTATGTTAAGAATACGGTTAATTTATTTTTCAATCAGTCTTTACCGCCTTCTAGTGGATTCAATACGCTACCAATTAATTCCGGAGAATTACTTAATAGTGGTATAGAATTTGACATTGCAGCTCACATTTTTAAAGCTAAAGCTTCAGGTGATTTTGCTTTGACTTTAGGAGTTAATGGGGAGATTTTGAAAAATCAAATAACTTCAATGCCAACAAATCCATTCTCTGGACAAGTTAGAGTTTTAGATGGTCAGTATAGTCAAGGAAGTTCTCTTTACGATTGGTATATGCGTGAATGGGCTGGTGTAGATCCTGCTAATGGTGCTGGTTTGTGGAACTTATATTATAATGATATAAATAATGATGGTGTTTTTAATGCTGGAGATCAAGGTATAAACAGTATGACTCTTTATTTAGCTGATAATCCAGATGCAAATATTCAAAAGACTACAACAACTAATTATGCAAATGCTACTCAAAAGTATGTTGGTAAATCAGCTATTCCAAAAGTTAGAGGTGCTTTCCGTCTTAATGCAGAATACAAAAACTTTGATTTAACAGCTCAGTTTAGCTATAGTGTTGGTGGTTACGTTTTTGATTCGGGTTATCAAACATTAATGGATAATAGTGATTTAATTGGTGCTAACAACTGGCATAATGACATATTGAATGCATGGCAGCAGCCAGGTGATGTAACAAATGTTCCTAGATTAAGTTCTGGTTTTGCTTCAGATGTTAATTACAATTCGACTTCAACTCGTTTCTTGGCAAAAGCAGATTTTTTATCATTAAACAATCTTAGAATTGGATATAGTATGCCTGAACAATTTATTAGTAAATTAAAAATTTCTAAATTGAGTTTGTATGCTTCTGGTGATAATTTAATGATGTTTAGTAGTAGAAATGGTTTAAATCCTACAACTTTAATTGGTACATCTAATTCAGGTATATATATGCCAATGACTACGTTTAGTTTTGGTACAAAAATAGAATTTTAAAAAAAAATAAATATGAAAAAAAGTTTAATTTATTCGGTTATAGCTATTTCCCTGCTCTCTGCAGGGTGTAGCGAGGATTTTCTAAATCCGGTAAGAGATACAAGCGTTATTACCACTGAAGATGTTGCTCAATATTCTGGAGTTAATCCAGCTCTTGTTGATGGAACTCTAAATGGTATTGGTAGTTTTATAATTCAACCTACAGGTGTTACCGGTACACAGCATTATGATTTGGGACAAAAAGGGGTGGATATTTTTTTAGATATTTTATCTAGCGATATGGCTCTGTCATCAAACACTTATGGATGGTATCAAAATACATCCAATTTAGTAGCTACTGTTGATTTTACACGTGCAGAAAATAGAATTATTTGGGAATATTATTATAAAGTTGTAAGTATAGCAAATACTGTTATCCTTTCTTTAGGTGGTAATGATGCTAATCCTACTACTGCTTCAGCTCGTCACTCTCTTGGTCAAGCTAAAGCATACAGAGCTTACGCTTATTTTTACTTAGCACAAGTATTCCAAAGAAGTTATGATCCTGCGCAAGAAATTTTGCCATACTATGATGGTGTAATTACAAACCCTGCAAAAGTTCCTGCTTCTCAAATTTATGATTTGATTATTAGTGATTTAACTCAATCTATTACATTGTTAGATGACTATTCTAGACCTTCAAAAGATAAAATGGATAAATACATTGCAAAAGGTTTATTAGCGTATACTTATGCTGCTATGGGTAATAATGCACAAGCTAAAGTTTTAGCTGATGATATTGTTAATAATAGTGGTTATCCTTTGACTACAAGAGGTCAGCTTGCATTCCCAGGTGCAGGATCTGGGTTTAATGATGTAAATACTGCTTCATGGATGTGGGGTTATGATCTTACTACTGATTTGGGTCATCAATTACTTGACTGGTGGGGACAAATTGATTATTTTACCTATAGTTATGCTTGGGCTGGAGATAGAAAATCTATTGACACTAATTTATTGGCAGGTATACCAACAGGGGATATTAGAAGAACTCAATTTGGAACTACAGGTACTACTAATAGAATGCCAATTAATAAGTTTTTTGATCCAGCAAGAACAGCAGGTGGTCAACAAACAATTACTACAGACCTTATACTTATGCGTATAGAGGAGTTTTATTTACTAAGTGCTGAAGCTTCTGCAAAAACTGGGGATGAAGCTACTGCTAAAAACAGATTAAAAGCGCTTCTAACTATCCGTTTCGCTGGTGGTGCTGCAGCTGCAGATGCCTATGTAGATCCTCTAAGTGGTCAAGCTTTGAAAGATGCTATCTACTTAAATACCAGAATTGAAATGTGGGGTGAAGGTAAAACTTATTTAGCCTTAAAACGTAATCAGGCTACTGTTACAAGAGGTACTAATCATGTATTCCGTGCAGGTCAATCTTTCTTATACAGTATTGATGAGATGTCTTTCCAGATTCCTCAAACTGAGATAAATAATAATCCTAGCATCACGACACAAAATTAATTACTAATTCGTAAAATAAAATATTATGAAATTTTTAAAATTTAAGTTTATATATACGGCTTTTATAATGCTTACTTTAGCATTTGTTAGTTGTGAAGAGGATGTAGCTACAGGTAGTTCTCTTAAGGATTATGTAGGTATGGAGCCTTCAAAATATGTTGGTATACCTCAAAATGGAACTGTAACGGTTGATTCTAAGGTTTATGCTACTAATGTATCTGATGTTGACAGGACTTTTGCTCTTGTTGTAGACCCAACTAGTACACATAATGCAAGTTACTATACTGTGCCTGCTACAGTTACTATTCCTGCTGGAGAAAAAGTTGGAGTTTTTCAAGTTGAAATTATAGGTACAAATTTAGGTTCTGGTAAGACACTTAAAGTTGGTTTGGAGCAACTTCCCGGTGTTAATCAAGCTGTGACTGGATATACTGCAGTATTACCTCCTGGCTCCGCTTTAGGAGCATATCCTGATGTTACTGTTGTAAGAACTAACCAAATAGTTTATACTATCGAAGAAACGTGTGATTTTAATAAAGTAATTTTAAGTATTACTTTTGATAATTACCCAGAAGAAACTGCATGGGAACTTCGTGACTCTGCAATGGATTTAGTTGCTTCAGGTGGTTTTAATGCTGCAGGTGATGCTATAACTGGATATGCTGCATTAGGTTTTGCTGACCGTAGTACTTTTACAACCAATTTCTGTTTACCAGGTGGACAATATACTTTTGCAATTTATGATGATTACGGTGATGGTATGTATACAAGTGCTTCTGTTTCGGGTAACTATTCTGTTAAATTAGGAGACACAGTATTAGCTTCAGGTTCTGGAGATTTTGGTTTCTTTCAAGAGACCACTTTTACACTTCCATAAATAAAATTTTTTTCATAAAAAACCGAGACTTTACGTTTCGGTTTTTTTATTTAATCAACCCTGTTATTGACACTTTTTTTTCTACTTTTGAAAAAAATTAATTTCTATAAATATAAATTACACACTCTATGAAAAAGACAATTTTGTTTTTTTTAATATCCACTATCTCTTGTTTTTCTCAAACTAAAGCAGAAATAGATTTAATTAAAAAAGAATATGATATAAATAAACTTAATCAATTAAATGAAAATATTTTAAGTTTAAAAACCTTTCGTGATCAAAAGATAAAAAGTTATTTAGATTCTCATATTGCCGAGAAGAGAGAATATCTTGCAAATGGAACAAAATATTTATTAATTGATGTAATTGATAATAAACCTGTTTATACAGCAACAGATAATAGATTAAGTGCTTTTGCTTCCAAAACCAATACTCTTTATCCAGGTGGTAATTTAGGTTTAAGTCTTACCGGACTAGGAATGAAAGTTGGTATTTGGGATGGCGGTTATGCCTTAAAAAATCATGTAGAGTTTATGAATGGTTCAGTTTCTAGAGTAACTACCCCAGATACTGCGGCTCCCATACCCGCTGCGGATCAGCATGCAACACATGTTGTAGGTACAGTTGGCGCAAAGGGTGTTGCCTCAAGTGCAAGAGGAATGGCGTATCAAGTTAATTTAGCTTCTTATGATTGGACAAATGATGCGTCTGAAGTTTCTAGTGAAGCGTCTAATTTTGGTTTGTTAATTTCTAATCATTCCTACGGTGTCCCTATTTTTAATGATAATGGCGAACAGCAGGTGGGTGATTGGTTCATGGGTTGTTACAATACTGATGCTAATCAATGGGATCAAATTTCTTATACGTTACCATACTATCTTATGGTGACTTCTGCAGGAAATGCTGGCACAGATACTTATTCAAATGGCTTATATCCAGGAATAGATAAATTAACAGGAGAAAAAAACAGTAAAAATAATTTAGTTATTGCCAATGCTAATCCAACAGTTAATCAATTTTCGGGAGCCTTGACTAATTTGGCAATTAATAGTTCAAGTAGCCAAGGACCTTCTGATGATGGTAGAATTAAACCGGATATAGCAGCAGATGGAACAAATCTTTATTCTTCAAGCAATGAAACCACCACAAGTTATGCTACTTTATCTGGTACATCTATGGCATCCCCTAGTGTATCGGGTTCTCTAATTTTATTACAACAGCATTATAATAATTTACATGCTTCTTTTATGAAATCGGCTACCTTAAAAGGATTGGTTTGTCATACCGCTTTTGATGATTCAAACTCAATTGGTCCAGATATTCGTTTTGGATGGGGTTTATTAAATACTCGTGATGCAGCATTAGCAATCACTAATGCTAATAGTGCAACACCTATCGCTATTATTAATGAATTAAACATCACTCAAAGTAGTACTCATTCTGTTCAGGTTACTGTTGCAACACCTCAAACATTAAAAGCAACTATATGTTGGACAGATATTCCTGGTGTTCCTAAAAATAACCAATTGAATTCACCGACTCCTGCTTTAATTAATGATTTGGATTTGAGAATAACAAAAGACACTGAAATTTCTTTTCCATGGAAGCTTGATTTAAATTCAATTTATACACCTGCTATTAAAGGGGATAACACGGTAGACAACGTAGAGAAAGTTGAAGTTGAAAATGCTACAGGTACGTACACTATCCAAGTTACACACAAAGGAACTTTACAAGGAGGATCCCAAAATTACAGCTTGATAATTACAGGTTTTGATCAACAAAATCTTTCTAATAATGATCTTGCAAGAGAACAAATTTTAGTTTACCCTAACCCTGTTAGTGATTTGTTACATGTTAATAACGCTAATAATATTACCAAATATGAGATATACGACATTCAAGGTAGATTAATAAAATCAGAAAATTTGACGAATCAAAACAGTTTTACTATTGATACCTTTTCGTTAATAAAAGGAGTATATATGTTAAATTTAATTACTGAAAATGGTAGTTTCGTCGAAAAGATTGTGAAAAAATAATCTTTTACTTTTGATTCGTTTTATTGTCCTTAATTTCTCATTACATTTGTCAAGTATAGCAAGCGTAATGAGAAATTTTTTTTTGTATAGTTTTTTTCTTTTTTCAATTACTGTTTTTTCTCAAGGTAGAAATTTGCAAATGAATGGTGGGTCAGCTAATGATTCTATTAATTCTAAAAGGAATAATAAAATAGAAGTTGTTAAGAAAGGTACCTACGACCAATACAGGATTATCACTTTGCAAAGAGATACTACCTATGTTGACACTTCTTTAACCATCAAAAAAGAATACGAACACAACTATTTACGAAAAGACATTTTTGGACTTTTGCCTTTTGCTAACGAAGGACAAACCTATACAGTTCTTGATTTCGGATTGAAAGATTTCAATTCTTTTCCCGAAATTGGCTTCTCTGGAAAACAGTTTAATTATCTTGGCGTTAAGGATATTAAATACTATTCTGTTGCAACACCGGTTACCGAGTTGTATTTCAAAACTGTAATGGAACAAGGACAATCGGTTGATGCCTTTATTACCGTAAATACTTCCGAACGATTTAATATGTCTGTTGCCTTCAAAGGGTTGCGCTCTTTGGGGAAATACATCAACCAACTTTCAAGCACAGGAAATTTTAGGTTTACTTCTAGCTATAATACGTTAAACAAAAGATATTATCTGAATTTCCATTTCACCGGACAAGATTTCCTTAATGGAGAAAATGGTGGAATTACAACCATTGAAGATTTTGAAAGCGAAGACGGAGCGTTTACAAATCGCGCCCGACTTGAAGTATATTTAAAAGACGCCAAAACATTTATGAAAGGAAAAAGGACTTTCTTTGATCATAATTTCAGAATTAATGGCCAAAAAGGCGACAACAATTTATACATAACGCACCAATTCAATTACGAAAATAAATTTTTTGAATACAATCAAAAAACGGTGTCATCAACTGTTGGAAGTACTACTTTCAATCGTTTTGGAGATTCTTATGTTACATCAAATATAAACGACCACACGCGTTATAACAGAATGTATAATAAAGTTGGCGCTATTTATGAAAATTCACTGCTTGGAAAATTCCAATTCTTCGTCGAAGACTTCCGCTTTAATTATTACTATGATAAAATATTGATTTTAGATTCTGGTATAATTCCAAGTGCTTTAAGCAACGAAATCAATACCATTGGCGGGCAATATGACTACAGAAAAAACAAATGGAACGGAACGTTTTCCTATTCCAATTCAATTACAAAACAACCGATGTCAAATTTTGATGCCAAACTGAATTACAAACTTAACGACAAAAATGAGTTTGTTTTTCAATACCAAATGGTGAATAAAATTCCGGATCATATTTATAATTTATATCAAAGTAGTTATGTAGGATACAATTGGTATAACGATTTCAAAAATGAAAAAATAAATAATATCGAAGCTACGGCCAAAACCCAATGGCTTGATGCTTCGTTGCAAATAAGTTCTATTAAAGACCATTTGTATTTTAGTAACGATGCAACCGATCCACAACAGCAAATTATATCGCCAAAACAATACGACAAAGCCATTAATTATTTGTCGGTAAAAGTGAGCCGTGAGTTCAAATGGTGGAAATTGGCTTTAGACAATACGATATTGTATCAGCAAGTTGACCAAGAAGATGATGTTTTGAATGTGCCAAAAATCGTGACCAGAAATTCACTTTACTTTACTAATTATTATTTCAAAAAAGCCTTGTATCTGCAAACCGGTTTTACGTTGAATTATTTCACCAAATATTATATCAACGATTACAATCCGATAACTACCGAAGCGTTTGTGCAAGATCAAAGAAAAGTTGGCGATTTCCCAATGATAGACTTTTTCGTCAATGCCAGAATTCGCCAGACCAGAATCTTTTTTAAGTTAGAACATCTCAACTCCAAAATGACAGGAAACAATTTCTACACAGCACCTAATTATCCGTATCGTGATTTCATGATCCGATTTGGTTTGGTTTGGAATTTCTTTCAGTAAAAAGTTCAAGAACGAAAGGTTTGGGCTTTATCAGTCGGCGCAGTTCCTGCTTTACGTTTCAATCTTTTATAGTTTGTCACACTGAGCGCTCCCGAAGTTTCGGGAGAAGTGCTTTTTATAAACTATAAAAGGATTTCCTCTTCAATCAGGGTTAGTTAATTAACCATTTGAATTTTTGGAAACGTTTTAAATAGCACTACATTTGCTTAATAATTATCAATCTATTTTCTTTACTCTATATTCTATTCTCTTATAAAATGACATACGCAGAAAACATATTAGGAACTATCGGCAACACGCCATTAGTTAAGCTTAACAAAGTTATCAAAGGAATTGATGCCTTGGTTTTGGCCAAAGTAGAAACCTTCAATCCAGGAAATTCTACCAAAGATAGAATGGCGCTTAAAATGGTAGAAGATGCCGAAGCCGACGGGAGATTAAAACCCGGAGGAACAATCATTGAAGGAACCTCCGGAAACACTGGAATGGGTTTAGCGCTTGCTGCCATTATAAAAGGATACAAATGTATTTTCGTAATTACCGACAAGCAATCCAAAGAAAAAATGGATATTCTTCGTGCCGTTGGAGCTAAAGTAATTGTGTGTCCAACCGATGTGGAACCAACCGATCCACGTTCTTATTATTCTGTATCCAAAAGATTAGGAACCGAAATTCCAAATTCGTGGTACGTAAATCAATATGATAATCCATCAAATGCCATTGCGCATTACGAACAAACTGGCCCTGAAATTTGGGAACAAACCGATGGAAAAGTCACCCATTTTGTAGTTGGAGTAGGAACAGGCGGAACGATTTCAGGAATCGGAAAATACTTAAAAGAGAAAAATCCAAACATTAAAGTTTGGGGAATTGACACCTATGGTTCTGTTTTTAAAAAATACCACGAAACCGGAATTTTTGATGAGAACGAAATCTACTCATACATTACTGAAGGAATTGGTGAAGACATTCTCCCAAAAAATGTTGACTTTTCCATTATCGATGGATTTACCAAAGTAACCGATAAAGACGCTGCGGTTTACACAAGGAGAATAGCTTTGGAAGAAGGGATTTTTGTAGGAAACTCTGCCGGTGCATGTGTAAAAGGCTTACACCAATTAAAAGAACATTTCACTAAAGACGACGTCGTTGTGGTTTTATTCCACGATTCAGGAAGTCGTTATGTTGGCAAAATGTTTAATGACGATTGGATGCGTGAAAGAGGATTTTTGGATGAAGACATCACCAAAGCTGAAGACGTTATCAAAGACCATAAAGACAAACCATTAGTAATCGTTCGTACGGAAGAATTAGTATCGCATGCTATTGAGCGTTTGAAAAAATATAATATTTCTCAAATTCCGGTAATTGATACAACAGGTTTTGTGGGAAGCTTGGATGAAACCGATTTGTTCAGAAGCTATGTCGCAGACAGAAATATTGCTGAGAAGCCAATTCGTGAAATCATGGGTAAACCATATCCGATAGTAAGTGCCAATGCACCAATTGAAGAAATTTCCAAACTAATTAATAAAGACAATCAAGCAGTTTTAGTTGATTTGGGTAATGGCAAGCATCATATTATTACGAAACATGATATTATAAGTTCGATTAAGTAATTAGAGGCATTAGCCAATAGGTACTAGTTAAGAGTCAAGAATTTATACTTCTTGACTCTTTTTCTTTTACTCTCTTTTTAGTCATTTACAAAATTACCAAAACTAAAATGTATTTCCGTTAACAACAAGGAAAACAATAAAAAGTAATTTTTTAATTACAAAAACTTTGAATATAAAAGTAATTTTCTTACTTTAGTTCAAAATTAGTAATCGTGAAAGAAGATTTTCTTCATTATGTATGGCAATATAAGAAGTTTGATTTTTCTAACTTAACAACAGTTTCGGAAGAATCGCTGACGATAACCAATTGTGGAAATTATCTGAAACAAAGCGGACCGGATTTTTTCAATGCTCAAATCGTTTTAGGCAATCAAAAATGGGCAGGAAATGTTGAGATTCACATAAAATCTTCTGATTGGTATTTGCATCATCATG
This sequence comes from Flavobacterium sp., assembly GCF_031381455.1. Taxonomy (GTDB): domain Bacteria; phylum Bacteroidota; class Bacteroidia; order Flavobacteriales; family Flavobacteriaceae; genus Flavobacterium. The sequence continues at coordinate 121,108 of NZ_JANMXZ010000021.1, forward strand.
AAAAAGACACGAATTATGACAACGTAATTCTGCATGTAGTTTGGGAACACGACACACCCGTTTTTAGAAAAGACAATTCCGAAATTCCGGTTTTGGAGCTTAAAAAGTATATATCGAAAAAAGATTTAGAAAATTATCAGGAACTAGCATCTCCAAAATCTTGGATTTATTGTGAAAGTCAAATTGCAACTATCGATAATTTTGTTTTGGCTAATTGGCAAGAGCGATTGTTTGTTGAAAGACTGGAACGGAAATATATTCCGATTGAACAATTGCTCCAGGAAACTGAAAATAATTGGGAAGCAGTTTTGTTTTGTATGCTAGCAAAGAATTTCGGTTTGAATACCAATGGTGAAACGTTTTTGAAAATTGCCAAATCGATTCCGTTTTCAATTATAAGAAAAGAAAGTACTGAAGTTGCCAATTTAGAAAGCCTGTTTTTTGGAACCGCTGGTTTATTTCCACTTGATGCTGAGGACAATTATACTAAAGAGTTAAAAAAACGATTTGACTACATTTCTCAAAAGCATAAGTTGAAAAAAATAGTCATTGAACCCGTTCAGTTTTTTAAGCATCGACCCGATAATTTTCCGACGATACGTTTGGCGCAATTGGCAATGCTTTATCACAAGCAACAAAATTTATTTTCGAAAATGATCGTTGCTAAAACAGTTACAGCCTTGCATCAGCTTTTTGAAATTACGATAACCAATTATTGGCAAAATCATTATCAGTTTGATAAAGAAAGTCCAAAGAAGAAAAAACAGTTTTCAAAGGCATTTATCGATTTGCTGATCATCAATACCATCGTTCCAATTCAGTTTGCTTATGCCAAAAGCCAAGGTAAAGAAGCGTCGGAATCTTTATTGGATTTGCTTCGGGAAATTGCAGCCGAGAAAAATATAATTATAGAAAAATTTTCGAATTTCGGAATTAAAGCCAAGAATGCGTTTGAAACCCAATCGTTGTTACAGTTAAAAAATGAGTATTGCAATCAAAGCAAATGTTTGCAATGCGCTGTTGGGATTCAGCTATTAAAAGTGTAATTTTTTATACCACATAGAAACATAGATTTAATTTTAAATAGATATGATTACTCAAAAGTATAAACAAACAACAACTATGTTTCTATGTGGTTCAAATTAGTATATTTACTCTAAAAATTAAAACAAATGTCACCAGTAATCCAGTTAAAATATTTCTTCGAAAAACACGGTTTCCATGTTTCTTCCCGTTTGGCTGATAAGCTTGGAATGCGAGCATCTAATGTGCGTTTGTTTTTTATCTACATCACTTTTGTGACAGCAGGTTTGTGGTTTGGTGTGTATCTAACTTTAGCTTTTTGGATTAGATTGAAAGATTTAATCCGCGGTAAACGAACTTCTGTTTTTGATTTGTAAGCTGTGGAAAACAATGATTCAATAGTAAAATTCATTTTAACGTATTCGAAAAGTCAACGAATTGGAATCCTATTGTTTTTTGGAATTATCATTTTGGTTCAGGGAATTTACTTTTTCTGTGACTTTACAACAAAGGGAACAATTGACAAAGAACAATCCAAATGGTTAGCGCTTCAAAGCACGGTTGATAGTTTAAAGCTTAATGTTAAAAATTACAAACCAACTATTTATCCATTCAATCCCAATTTCATAACCGATTTCAAAGGATACAAACTCGGAATGTCGGTGGAAGAAATTGATCGCTTACTCGCTTTTAGAAAACAAAATAAGTTTGTCAATTCTGTAGCCGAATTTCAAGCTGTGACAAAAGTTTCTGATTCTTTGCTAAAGGCAATTTCTCCTTATTTCAAATTTCCGGATTGGGTTAAAAACAAGAAGAACAACTTTCAGCAATTCACCAAAAAGGATTTTTTAAAACCGGAAAAGATTTCCGTTCTCGATATCAACCAAGCCACTAAAGAAGATTTGATGAAAGTGTATGGCATTGGCGATAAAATTTCGGATAGGATTCTGGAACAAAAAGAAAAATATGGCGCTTTCGTTTCTATGGAACAAATAGATGATATTTGGGGTTTGTCACCAGAAGTTATTGAAAAATTGAAAAGCTCTTTTGTTGTTAAATCTACTTCAAATAGCAAAAAGATTAATATCAATAATACATCAGTCAAAGAGTTAAGTCAGTTCCCTTTTTTTAGATACCAATTGGCGAAAGATATCGTGATTTACAGAACTATGAATGGCGATATTACGATTGAGGATTTGCCAAAAATTAAAGGATTTCCGGCTGAAAAAATCAAAATAATTGCCTTATATTTGGAATTCTAAAAAAACGACATAAAAAATAAGGTAGTTATATGAATTCAATATACTTTACAGAAGAACACGAACTATTTAGAGAAAGTTTAAAAGATTTTCTTCGGATAGAAGTGGTGCCTCATATTGAAAAATGGGAAAAAACAGGATCAATTGAACGCTTTATCTGGAAAAAATTTGGTGACATGGGTTTCTTTGGTTTAGCTTACCCTGAATCTTATGGCGGTTTGAATTTAGATTTATTTTATACTGTTATTTTATTAGAAGAACTTCAAAAAATAAAATCTTCTGGTTTTGCTGCAGCCATTTGGGCACACGCCTATTTAGCAATGACTCATTTAAATGCCGAAGGTGATGAACGAATAAAACAAGAGTATTTAGCGCCAAGTATTTCTGGAGATAAGATAGGAGCATTGTGTTTGACTGAGCCTTTTGGAGGAAGTGATGTAGCGGGAATGAGAACAACAGCTATTAAAAAAGGAAATAAATACATCATAAACGGTTCTAAAACGTTCATTACAAATGGTGTTTATGCCGATTATTATGTAGTTGCTGCTAAAACAAGTCCGGAGCTGGGTAATAAAGGAATCAGTATGTTTTTGATGGATACTAATCTAAAAGGAGTTTCGGCAACAAAGCTCGATAAATTGGGTTGGAGAGCTTCTGATACTGCAGAAATTGCATTCGATAATGTAGAAATTCCAGAAGAAAACTTAATGGGAGAAGAAGGAAAAGGTTTTCCTTATGTCATGCAGCATTTCGCCTTAGAGCGATTAATCATGGCAATCAATGCCCATTCAAGAGCCGAGTATGCTATAGAATATACTATTGATTATATGTCTAATCGTGAAGCATTTGGTAGAACTATTGATAAATTTCAAGCGTTAAGACATACAATGGTAGACCATGCCACAGACGTAGAACATTGTAAAATATTTAATTATGCAGCTGTTGCCCGATTAAATAAAGGAGAATACGTAGTAAAGGAAGCTACTATGGCTAAATTAAAATCTACTAAAGTGGCCGATGAAACCATTTATAGTTGTTTGCAAATGTTGGGAGGCTATGGTTATATGGAAGAATATCCGTTAGCTCGTTTATTTAGAGACAGTCGTTTAGGACCAATAGGAGGTGGAACTTCAGAAATTCTTAGGGAGATTTTGTCTAAAATGATTATTGATAAGCAAAATTATAAGCCAGCTGTGAAATAGATTTGAGAAAATAGAGAATTGAAAATAGATAAAAGAGCCAAGAAACAAGATGTTTTTTGGCTCTTTTTTGTTTAAGCTCTTTATTCTTTAACTCTTTTTTCTTTTTTCTTTAAAAATAATGTTTACTTTTGCACCCTTAACGAGAGGAGGTGTCTATATTATGTTAATTATACCAATTAAAGACGGAGAAAATATCGATAGAGCATTAAAGCGCTATAAAAGAAAATTTGATAAAACTGGAACTGTTCGTCAGTTGCGTTCGCGTCAGGCTTTCATTAAACCTTCAGTTGTTAGAAGAGCACAAGTTCAAAAAGCGGCTTACATTCAGAACATGAAAGACGGATTAGAAAGTTAGTCCCTAATTTTCTAAAAATATACTAACCGTTAGTACTTAAAGTTTCATAACTTTGATGCTAACGGTTTTTTTATGGAAGTCATTGCGAGGAGCGAAGACACCCGAGCGAAGCGAACAGAGCGCAAGCGAATCTCAATCTTAATTATCTGATGAATAATATTAAATCTTTCCAGGATTATCTATTGTTAGAGAAGAATTATTCTCAACATACCGTTACCGCTTATATAAATGATATCGGTTTTTTCGAATCTTTTTTATCCAATGAATTTGAGGATGACAACTTACTTCGGGTAAATTACAACCAGATCCGCTCTTGGATCGTTTCACTTTCAGATGATGGAATTTCAAATACTTCGATTAATCGAAAAGTATCATCCTTAAAATCGTTTTATAAATTTTTGCTAAAAACAAAGCAAATTGATGCAAGTCCGTTAGTAAAACACAAAGCATTGAAAGCTCCAAAGAAAATTCAAATTCCCTTTTCGGAAAAAGAACTTGATTTAGTTTTAAACCAAATAAAATATAAGGAAGGTTTTGAAGGTATAAGAGATAAATTAATTGTTGATTTATTTTATACAACCGGAATTCGTAGAACGGAGCTAATACATTTAAAAATCCAGAATGTAGATTTATCAAATAAAACAATCAAAGTTATTGGAAAAAGAAACAAAGAAAGAATTATTCCAATTTTAACAATAATTGAAGAGCAGGTAAAAAAATATTTGTCTGAAAGGTCAAGTATACAAGATGTTAAAGAAGCCGACTATTTTTTTCTGTTAACAAATGGCGTTAAATTGAATGATTCGTTTGTTTATCGGCTAATAAATTATTACTTTAGTAATGTCTCAGAGAAGGTAAAAAAAAGTCCACATATATTAAGGCATACATTTGCGACTCATCTACTAAACAATGGGGCAGACATAAATTCGGTAAAGGAATTATTAGGACATTCTAGTCTAGCATCAACACAAGTCTACACGCACAATAGCTTGACAGAGCTTCAAAAGGTTTATAATAGTGCTCATCCTAGAAATAAAAAGTAATTCCAAATGTTTAATTAATAAAAGATTTAATTATGAAGGTAAGTGTTCATGCAGTTAACTTTACTGTTGACAGAAAGCTAGTGGATTTTATTCAAGAAAGATTGAGTAAACTTGAAAAATTTTATGATAAAGTTGTCTCGGCTGACGTTTTTTTGAAGGTTGAAAAGACAAGTGATAAAGAAAATAAAGTAGTTGAGGTTAAAATTCATGTTCCGGGAGATGATTTTATGGTAAAAAAGCAATGCAAAACTTTTGAGGAAGCAATAGAGGTTTCGGCAGAATCTTTAGAGCGATTATTGATTAAAAGAAAAGAAAAAATTAGAACACATATTTAAAATAATTTTTTTCAAAAAATGTTTTGATTGAAAGACAAAAAGATATACATTTGCAGTCCGTTAGAAATAGCGGGCTTTTTTTATTGATATTGCCAGCGTAGCTCAGTTGGCTAGAGCAGCTGATTTGTAATCAGCAGGTCGTGGGTTCGAGTCCCTCCGCCGGCTCTTTTTTTATTGAAATATGGTTAGGGGAGATACTCAAGCGGCCAACGAGGGCAGACTGTAAATCTGCTGTGTGAACTTCGCAGGTTCGAATCCTGCTCTCCCCACAAGATTTTGAATAAGAAATTTCATAAAGCTTGCTTTGATGAAATTGTGTTTCAAAAGCTTGGGTAAGGCAACGCCTTATCAGGATCACCAACCTTTGGTTGGTAATCCAAACTGGATTGTCATCGAAAGGCGGTAATCCAAAAAATTGGAATTTAGAAATAGGAATTTGGTTTTCTGAATTCTAAGGTCTAACTTCTGGACTAGGCACAAGCCGACTTAGCTCAGGGGTAGAGTGCTTCCTTGGTAAGGAAGAGGTCACGGGTTCAATTCCCGTAGTTGGCTCAAATTAAATTGAATATTGAACACTAATAAATATATAACTAAGTTTAAAATTAATTAAAATGGCAAAAGAAAATTTTAACCGTAACAAGCCCCACTTAAACATCGGAACAATTGGGCACGTGGATCACGGAAAAACTACATTAACTGCAGCAATTACTAAAGTGTTGTCTGATGCAGGATATTGTCAAGCAAAATCATTTGATCAAATTGATAATGCTCCAGAAGAAAAAGAAAGAGGTATTAC
>NZ_JANMXZ010000040.1:0-28763 GCF_031381455.1 Flavobacterium sp.
AAACTCGGATAAAACGTAACATCCATACCGGTTTGTCCCAATAATATCGCACTTACTTGTGAGGCTAAATCAAAGGTCTCAAAACCTACTAAACCAGTTGTATCACAAAGTGAATACTGCGGATAGTTTGGCTGGGTAGCATTCGGTAATGGATTTACAATTAATTGCAAAGTCACAATATCATAACAGCCCGAAGCTATAGTTTCCACACGAACATAAATCGTTTGCGTATCACTAGAGTAACTTGTCGTATTGGTGATGTTACCGGTTCCCAATTCTGCTGCAGGCTGGGTAGTGTAAAAAGTTACCGTGTGGGTAAGCGGATTTATAGTACCTAATATCTGTGGAATGGTTGTCGTTAAATCAAAAGTCTCAAAACCTACGGCTCCCGTATAATCACACAGCTCATAATCATCTGGTTCGGTGGCTTCAGGTGTTGGATTGATTATTAATTGTAAAGTAACAACTTGGTAACATGTAGATGTATTGGAAGTTACTCTTATATAAATTGTTTGTAAAAAAGGATTAATATTATCATAATTTGCGGGAGTTGGGATAGATGTTCCACCTCCAGTTGCATCGACTTGGGTTTCATGGAAACTAACATTATAGTTAGGATTTCCACTTGTAATACTATTTATAGTTTGTGTCAAGTCAAATATTTCAAATCCATCATTGTTTGGATCACAACTTTGTAATGGTAACGGATTATTTACAACAAAATTAGCATTAATAGTTACTACAACAGGTTCTATGTCAAAGCAAGTTCCAACTGTACTTTTGATATAATAAGTACCTCCAATTGTAACAGTGGTAGGATTAGCTATAGCGTTTGTAGCAGTAGCATTTGTCCAATAAGTCAATGTCCCTCCGCTTGTACTTCCTGCCGTGACTGCAGGTAATGTTATATCAACTGTAGCTGGAGCACATACTGCCGCTGGGTTTGTAATTATTAAACTCGGATTACTAATAGTAACTATAACTGGTTCTATGTCTGAACAACTTCCAAGTGTGCTTTTAATAAAATAAGTTCCACTTGTAGCAATTGCATTAGGGTTAGCTAAAGCAGTTGTAGCTGTGGCATTAGTCCAATAACTTAACGTTCCGCCTCCTGTACTTCCTGCAGTTACACCAGCTAAGGTAATGTTAACCGTATTTGGTGAACAAACTGCAGCAGGATTTGATATGCTTAAAACCGGAGTTGGATTAATAGTAACCACAACTGGTTCAATATCCGAACAACTACCAAGTGTACTTTTTATATAATAAGTTCCGCTAGTTGCAATAGTAGTTGGGTTAGCTAAAGTAGTTGTTGCAGCAGCATTTGTCCAATAACTTAATGTTCCACCGCCTGTACTTCCAGCTGTAACGGATGCTAAGGTTATGTTAACTGTATTGGGTGAACAAACAGCTGTTGGATTTGTTATACTTAAAACCGGCGTTGGATTAATCGTAACCGTAACTAGCTTAATATCAATACAAGTTCCAACAGTGCTTTTAATATAATACGTTCCACCTGTAGAAATTGTAGTTGGATTAGCTAAAGCTGTTGTAGCTGTTGCGTTAGTCCAATAACTTAAGGTTCCGCCTCCTGTACTTCCTGCTGTAACTGCCGGTAATGTTATATCAATTGTATTTGGTGAACAAACTGCAGCCGGATTTGTTATGCTTAATGTTGGTGAAGAGTTTATAGTAACAACTACAGGATTAATGTCTGTACAACCTCCTAATGAACTTTTAATATAGTATGTTCCACTTGTTGCAATTGCAGTTGGATTAGCAAGTGCAGTTGTTGCTGCTGCATCAGTCCAATAACTTAATGTTCCGCCTCCTGTACTTCCTGCGGTTACAGCAGGTAATGTAATGTTAACCGTATTTGGCGAGCAAGCTGCTGCCGGGTTTGTAATATTTAATACTGGTGTGGTAGTACAAGTTGCATAACAAGTTCTGGTTAAACTTGCAGCACAAACCCCGTTCCATGTTATTGTTAAAGTTACCGCTTGACCTTGAGTCACACCATATACTATGTAACTTGATGGTGAAAATGGAATCACACCAGTTACTTGTGGACCACCGGCAATGCTATAGGTGTAAGTAAAACTATTTTGACCTATACTATTAAAATCAAATCCAACTTGAGTTGAATTTGTAGTAGCGCCATCACAAAACATTACCGGAGCTGTAGTTGGTGGAACTCCAATAGAAACCACAATAACAGCTCTTGTACTTTCACATCCACTAATAGTTTGACTTACATAATAATTTACAACAGAGCCTACTGCTCCAGTTGTTAGAGGAGTTGGAGCAGTTCCGGAAGCAGTTCCTCCGGTTGCATTAGTTCCGTACCAATTTAAAGTTCCACCAGCGCTAGGTGTTGCAGTTAAAGGAACTGCTGCAGCATTTTGACAATATGTTAACGGAGTAACACCAGGAGGTGCTGTTGTAGAAACAGGATTTACTGTTAATGGAATTGGAACTGATGTACAGCCTGAAACTAAATCCCTAATAGTTACATTATAAATTGTATTAGGTGCTAAATTAGTAAAAGTTGGGCCTACTTGATAAGTTGGGCTTACTACACTATATTGATAATTAGCAGTTTGATAATTAAAAGTTCCAATATTTGAATAATCTTCAACAGCAGAGCTAATCCAATCGGTTGCAGTCCAATCAGCAGGATTCCATAACATAGAAGGATGTGGCGCAAGTACATTTCTAGAATAGCTATATCCTACTGCACCCGCAGGTGTGAATGCAGTTCCAGTTGTGTCTCCCCATAAATCAAATTCAACATCACCAGTAGTAGCTAAACGTATATTATCATTATTATTAACTCCACCACAGCCTGCGAATGTCAAATCGGGTAAAACACCTCCAAGATTAACAACGCTACCAACTGCAATAACAACAACATCATTATTTAGTAAATTTCCGGATAAAGGAAAATCACAGGTGCCTGTTACAGTTCCGCTTCCATTATTATAAATCTTAATTTTATAATTTGCTAAATTCACTGTTGCCCCAGTTCCATTATAAATTTCTATATAAGTCAACGCTCCAGAATTTGCATCTGTTACTTGAGAAATAAATAAATTTGTTGGGATCGGTAATACCGTATTTACCGGACTTGTAAATACTATTGTTCCAGTGGGGTTAGCGCACGTAGGTTGTTGAGTAACGCTTGCCACTGGCACCGGACATGGAGTAGTAGCAAAACAAGTTTGTGTGCTTGAGGTATAACATCCACTTCCAACAGGCAATACCGTAATTTTAACTTGATCACCAGGATTCAATGAATTTACTGTGAGATTTAATGAAGGTAAAGTAGGTAAAGAATTAATTGCACCTGAGTTAATTTGATAGGAAACAGTATAGCTTGTGGCTCCTGCAACAGGTACCCAATTGAATGTAATTGAATTACTCGTAGTGGTTCCACAAGTAACATTAGGTGCTAATGCTGTATTAACATTAATCTGTAAACTAGCAGATAAATTACAAACAAGATTTGTTGTAAAAGTGATATCATCTATAGCAAAATCATTTCCAGCAGCAGAAGTATTTGTATCAAAAAGTTGGACTTGAGCCAATGTACTTGCACCCGAATTCCAAACATAAGTATATTGAGTCCAACCACAAACTGTAGCTGAAGCAGTAGCAGTACCTATTAATACTCCATTAATTACCGTTCTAATAATTGCTGGGCTACCTGAAGATATTGTTTGCAGCCAATAAGAAAACGTACAATTCTGTCCAGGAGTAACCGCAATATTTTGCCCCCACACCATATCGTTACCTCCATTTACAGTAGAACCGTCAACAACCATCATTTGCCCAGTTCCTGTAGTATGATCTACACATGCGGCAGAAAACCCAGGTTCCCAAGTATTTGGATTTGAAACTATTCCGTAAGCTTTTTGTACAAATGTTATATTTGCTGGATTAAAATAGGCATAAGCTGAGCTAAATCCTGTATTACCAGAAGAAAAATTTCCATTGGAAATTAAATTAACATTACTAGTGCTGGTAGACGTAACAGTATAAGTTGTATTTTGAGTTGGACTAACGGTTGGATTTGAGGAGTTAGGTGTTGTCAAAGTTGGATCTGCCGGATTAGCTGTCCAAGAGTAAACAGAAGAACCCCCACTAACTGTTAAAGTTGTTGGACTACCTGAACAAATAGTTGTATCAGCGCTAGTTGATAAACCCAGTGGATCTACTAAAGTAACATTAGTTGAAACCGTTGTACCATTAGTATCAGTAACCGAAATAGTATAATTACCTGCTAATAATCCTGAAAAAACTCCTGTTGTATTACTTTGTGTGGCTGCCCCAGTCAAATTATAAATGGTATACGGAAGAACTCCATTGCTGGCAGCTGCCGTAATTATACCAGTAGCAGTAGCAGGACAGGTCGGATTACTTGAAATATAGCTTAGTGATAAAGGTAATGGAGGTGCTGTAACTGAAAAATCATCAACAGCAAAATCATTACCAACTGCACTTGTATTGTTATTGTAGAGTTTAATATTAGAACAAGCACCATTGGCTATAAATGTATAAACTACTTGTTGCCAACCCGAAGCTGTTGGTGGTGCAGTAAGACTTCCTGATACTAAAGTTACAGCACTCGCATTAAGAATTTGAACTCCTATAACCGCTGGTGTTGGTGCACCTGACACACTTCCATAAACCGATCTAATCCAAAAACTAAAAGTGTATTGAACACCAGTTGTTAAACCACAAACACCACCGCCTCCATTTCCAGCTTCCCAAAAGTTCTGCTGTCCTCCCGTAGTGTTCCCATCAATAACCATCATCATTCCAACACCCGTTGTATGATCACCTGATGCAACAAAAGATGCCGTATTCATAGGCTGAGGGTTATCGGTTAGTGCCCAATTACCTGTGGATGTAGTACCAGAAAACGGAGGGAATATTCGAACATAACCTGCACCGTTACTAAAAAAACCTGTAACTGTTCCTGTTTCAAAATTTCCATTTACTAAAAGATTCTGCGAAAATCCTTCAAATGAAATTAATGTTACGATCAATAATAATGATTTATGTATAAAAGAAATTGTTTTCATTCTAAAAATAACTTTTAAGTAGGTCTATAATTTATTTGTTGGGCTTGTTTAAAAAAACAAAAATCAAAGATATCGATTTTAACGGCACTACAATATATATTAAAAAAAAAAGCCATAAAAAAACCTCAATTAATGAGGTTTGCTTTTTCTATTTATTATGCTTTCTTCGTTGTCTTTCAGTCTTTAACATATTTAATTCCCTACTCGTCTGACCAGCCACCGAAGTGTTTTCTTCGGCTCTCCTAATCAAATATGGCATAACATCACGAACCGGTCCAAAAGGCAAATACTTGGCAACATTATAACCATATTCTGCCAAATTATAACTAATATTATCACTCATACCATACAATTGTCCAAACCAAATTCGTTCATCATTTTTAGAAATCCCTTTGGCTTGCATCATTTCAATTAATTTATAGGAACTTGATTCATTGTGTGTTCCGGCAAAAATGGACATAGTGTCTATATTATCCATCATATAAGCCATTGTTAGATCGTAATTATTATCAGTCGCTTCTTTGCTTTCGCAAATTGGTGTCGGATAGCCCATTTCTTCAGCGCGGTTATTTTCTTTTTCCATATACGCTCCACGAACGATTTTCATTCCGATGTAAAACCCTTCTGCTTTCGCTTTCTCATGCAATTTCTTTAAATAATCCAATCGGTCCCAACGGTACAACTGAAGCGTATTAAAAACAATCGCTTTCTTTTTATTGTACTTTCTCATCATTTCTGTAACCAAATCATCGGCTGCATCTTGCATCCAGCTTTCTTCTCCATCAATTAATAGTGCCACATCTTTTTCATGAGCTGTTATACAAATCAACTCAAAACGAGCCACAACTCTATCCCATTCCTTTTTTTCTTCAAACGTAAGTGAGTGCTTTTCTCCTACTTTGGTATATAAATCAAATCGTCCTAAACCTGTTGGCTTGAATACTGCAAACGGAATCGCTTTTCTTTCTTTAGCAAATTCAACCGTTTTCAATGTCATTTGCAAAGCAGCATCAAACTGTTCTTCTTCTTCTTTCCCTTCAACCGAATAATCCAAAACAGAAGACACCCCTTTGGCAAACATTTTATCAACCACCGATAGACAATCTTCTTCCGTAGTTCCACCACAAAAATGATCAAAAACAGTAGCTCTAATCAGACTTTCAACTGGCAAGTGTGCCTTTAGAGCAAAATTAGTAACCGCAGTTCCAATGCGCACTAATGGCTCATTATCAATCATTTTGAATAAAAAGTAAGCTCTTTCTAATTCGGTATCCGTCTTAAGTGCAAAGGCAACCTGAGTGTTGTTAAAAATATTTTCCATAATTCAATTTATCCGAGCAAATATAAAAAGACTTTTACCAATTATACGATTTAAAAAAACTAGTTTGAACCAGCAATCTTTTTTATCATTCCGTTAAAAATGAAAAAATGAAAAGGCAACATACTGTACCAATACAATCGACCAAAAATCCCTCGTGGTCGAAAAGTAGCTATTTGATGCAGAACATTATTTTCATCGATGCGAAATTCCAACCAAGCCTCACCAGGAACTCGCATTTCGGCAAAAAGCAGCAAGCGTTTATTTTCTTTATCGACTAATAAAACCCGCCAAAAATCTAAAGAATCGCCATTGTATAAATCGGATGGGCTGGTTCTTCCTCTACGCAAACCGACGCCTCCAAATAATTTATCAATGGAGCCTCGAAATTGCCACATCCAGTCGCCATAGTACCAACCTTTATCGCCGCCTATTGACCAAATATTGTGCAAAACTTGTTCGGGATTAGTAATCTCTATTGATTTGCTATCTTTCAGACAACCAAAATTCGGAACCTGAATATAATGCGACAGACTTTTTTTAAAACGGCTGCTAACCAAGCTGTCTTTCCAACTTGAAATTACTAAGTTTTGTTCTATTTTTTCAAATGCCAATTTAATCGCATCTATATAAGATATTGGTTTGATATTAAGCATTTTTTGAAGTCGATTGTCTTTACAAATTACTTCAACTTTCATACTATCGACTAAATTTATTGCCAATTTATAGGATGTTGAAGTAACAAAATACAGCCAATAAGAAGACAACTTTGGAGTCATAATTGGAACCGTTATGATTCCCAATTTGATGTTACGGGTTTTGGCATACAATTGCATCATATGTTTGTAAGTGATTACATTTGGCCCACCAATATCAAAAGACTGGTTAAAGCAATCCTCTCTATTTTGCACACCAAGCAAATATTGAATCACATCCCGAATAGCAATGGGTTGCGTCTTTGTCAGCACCCATTTTGGTGTAATCATTATGGGCAATTTTTCACATAAATCTCGAATGATTTCGAATGAAGAACTTCCGGAGCCAACAATAATTCCGGCTTTTAAAACGGTCAAATTTGGTTTCCCTTCAAACAATATTTTCTCAACGCTATTTCTCGAAAGCATGTGTTTCGATAAATTTGGGTCATTTACAATTCCACTTAAATAGATAACTTGCTTAACCTTCATATATTCTGAATACTGATTGAAGTTTTGAGCGGTTTTGGATTCCATAACATCAAAAGCGTCTATAGAACTCGACATTGAATGAATTAAAAAATAGGCAATGTCAATATCAAGTGGACAGTGGTCAAAACAAACATCATCTAAAAAATCGACTTCCCAAATTGTGACCAATGAGAGTATTTGTCGGTCAAATCCCATGCGCATTTTATCGCGAACACAACAAATCACTTCATGACCTTGCGCCAATAATTCGGGCAATAATCTTCTGCCGACATAACCATTTGCTCCTGTTAAAAGAATTTTCATAAAAAATTAATTAGTAGCATTCAACCATAAATTTCTATAAACTTCATTCTTATCATAGTCCTGTGCTTGCTTTTCGATATTAAAATAACGATTTCCTCTTGGATCATTGCCAACACCCGCTAAATATGCCCAATTTCCCCAATTGCTGCACACATCATAATCGATTAATTGTTGCTCAAAATAAGCTGCTCCGTAACGCCAATCGAGTTTCAAATCATTACACAAATAACTGGCTACATTTTGTCGGCCTCTGTTACTCATAAAACCTGTAAGTTTAAGTTCTAACATATTGGCATCAACAAAATCAACTCCTGTAGAACCATCAATCCAGCTTTGCAATACCTGAATATTGTGTTTATTAACCAAAATTCCTTTGTTTTGGATTCCTGCTAATTGAAAAAATTTAGCGTGGTATTTCTTCATCATAAACCTAAAATAATCACGCCATAACAATTCGAAAACTAACCAATAAGTCGATTCGTTTGCACCAAATTCTTCCTCGTATTTTTTGAGTTCAAAGTAGATTTCACGTGGTGATAGGCAACCTAATGCCAACCAAGCTGAAAATTTTGAAGAATAATCGGCGCCAATCAATCCATTTCGGGTTTCTTTATATTTTGAAATTGATTTGGTTTCAAAAAAATAGTGGATTAACCGTTGTAAACCCGATGTCTCTCCACCTTCAAACCGAAGTACCGCTCTTGAATCGCTGGTGATGTTATCCAAACCTAAATAATTTAAAGTGGGCAAATGAATTGGTACTATAAGCGGAGATTTGATTTCGGTAGGTTTTCTGAAAACAGTTCTTATCACAGCATCCTTCTCTGTCTTTTTTCTGAAATTGGTAAAAACATCTGGAATGTCTTTTATGGAAAAAGGCAAATCTTGGGCATGATATAAAGTACTGGTGCTGAAGGTTTCAAACTCGCAACGCAGTTTAAAAAGCTCAGATTCAACTAAAGCGTCAGTTTCCTTTTCTTCATGAGCAACTTCTCGCTTTGCAAAGACTTTATACGCTTTGTACTCCTGAACTAATTTTGGAATTTCAACTTCAGGCTTTCCTTTCACAATGATTAATCCAGAACCTAATTCTCTTAGATTTTTATCTAAATCGGCTACAGATTCTAATAAAAATTGTGCTCTGAAACTTCCTGTTTTTTTGAAACCGTACTCCGTCAATTCAAACTGCGCTTCATCAAAACAATACACCGGAATAATTTCATCACTCTTGGCTATTGCTTTTACGAGTGTTTCATTATCATGCAATCGTAAATCGGTTTTGAACCAAACGATACTTCTTTTCATAATTCATTTATATTTTTCAGATAATAATCGGCTTGTTCTAACAAAGCACTTTTATCTTCGGGTTTCATTTTTCGCCAAACGTTATACATCATTCCGATTCTTGGGTTTTTGGATAATTTATCTTCATGTTTATCATAAAAATTCCAATACAAGCTGTTAAACGGACACGCTTTTTCACCTGTTTTCAATGCTTTTTTATAGAAACAACTGCCGCAATAATGGCTCATTTTATCAATGTAGGAAGCCGAACTCACATAAGGTTTTGTGCCTACGATTCCGCCATCGGCAAACTGACTCATGCCGCGTGTGTTAGTGATTTCAACCCATTCAATAGCATCGATATAAATCCCAAGATACCACGCATCGACTTCATCAGGATGCACTCCAGCCAACAAGGCAAAGTTTCCCGTAATCATCAATCGCTGAATATGATGTGCGTAGGCATACTCTAAAGATTGGGTAATGGCATCTTTCAGGCAATTCATTTTGGTTTTACCTGTCCAAAACCAATCGGGTAATTTTTCGGTGTTATTAAAAAAATTCAAAGAAGCATATTCGGGCATTTTTAACCAATAAATACCACGCATGTATTCGCGCCAACCAATAATTTGACGCACAAAACCTTCAAGTTGATTGTATTCAATTTCATCTTTTCGGTTTTCCCATTCTTGAATCGCTTTATCGATTACTTCTTTGGGAGAAATCATTTTAACATTCATTGAAAATGAAATTCTGGAATGATACAAAGACCATTCATTTGGCGTCATCGCATCTTGATAAGAGCCAAATAATGGCAAAAATTCTGCAACAAAAAAATCGAGTAAGGCTAATGATTGTTCTCTGTTTATTGGCCAAACAAAATTAGCAGCATCAATACTTCCAATAGTTGAAATATCTGTATCTTTGATTTCGGCAACAATTTTACTAACATCATTATTAAAAACTAATGGCGGTGTTGGTTTATGATTTTTGGGCAACTTTTTACGGTTTTCGCCATCATAATTCCACTGACCTGTTGCTGGTTTATCGCCTTCCATCAGCACATTGTGTTTCTTTCTCATGGCGCGATAAAAGGATTCCATCAAGAACATTTTTTTGCCTTCAAAGAAGTTGCCTAATTCTTCCCTTTTGCTGAAAAAATGTTCTGTATCGTAAACTGAATATGGAATTAAAAGCTGATTGCAATAGTTTTTTAACAAAACATCTAATCGATATTCATCCGGTAATTGATATTCAAACTGAGTATAATTTCCTTGATTTAATAATGCATCTAAATTCTTTTCAAATGATTGCAAATTATTTTTATCATTTAAATGAATGTAAATCACCTTATGCTTTTTCGATTGTAATTCGGCAGCAAAAGAACGCATAGCACTAAAAAAACCAACTACTTTTTGAATGTGATGCTGTGCATAATCGGTTTCTGTCCGTACTTCCATCATAACATAAGTAACCGAATCATCGATGGTTTTGAACCAAGAATGATTAGTGTTTAGCTGGTCACCAAGAATTAGTCGTAAGGTTTTTGACATTTTTAATTAATTAATTTTCAAAACATTAAGAAATTAAGAAAAATTAAGTTTTTATATGGCTTAATGAAACTTAATACCTTAATGGTTTTATTTGTTGTTTACTCTGCATTTATCACTACAATATTTGACTTCATCCCAAACTTTCTCCCATTTTTTGCGCCAAGAAAAAGGTCGGTTGCAAACCATGCAGATTTTGCTTGGTAAATTTTGTTTTTTAACTCCGTTCATTATCAAAGTATAATTTTGTTCTTTTCCATTCTATACCTACCGAGGAGCCTTTTGCTATAAAAACCGCTTCAGGCTTCGCATAATTTAATAGTGCAAATGAATCGCCATACATCGCTTTGAAATCGCAATCAATTTTATAATCTAGTACATCGTGAATTTCCCAACTAGGATGATGCAAACGATATTCTTCTGTATTTTTTTCACTCACTTTGGTGTAACCATAATAATGTTCGTAGATAAATTTTTCAAGCGAATCATCTTGCATTTTATGATACGACAAACTATTTTCTAAATAAATGCTATTCCATTTTCTATCTATTAGCCATTCAAATTTAATATTTTGGTTGGTGGCATCTTTTGAAATTGTGTGTTTTGTTGGAACAACCGTGTAATGTTCTTTATATAATTTATTGGCCATCCAAGCCACAATTTTATACGGAATCGTTTCATTTATAAAAACAACTCCTCTTTTTGTTATGCCATCTTCAGTTCGGGTTACATAAAAGCGTAGATTGATTTCTTCAAAAGTGCCCAATTTTGGGATTGGAATATTGAACAATTTGGTGTCTTTAAACATAAAACCAACAAGGCTTACATAAGCTTTTCCTTTAAACAAATCGAGTTCAACGCCTTTCGGCAAAAACGGCATCAATATATCTGGATCAATTTCGTAATTAACCATGATTATGTTTTCCCAATTTGCTTTTAAAAATAGTGTCATTACTTAGTTGTCTTTTTTGAATTTCTTCTGGTACTACTCACATGTTTTTTCAGAATTCGTTTTCCTTCAGTTTTGACTTCATCTGTTTTGCGAAAACTCCAAATGATATCGCTGGCGTATTTGCGAGTGGCTTCAATATCAACAATTGGTGCAGGATAATCTTTGCCGATTTCACATTCATACAATTGCTGTTCAATTAAACTCAATTTCCAAGGTTCATGAATTAAATGAGTCGGAATAGCAGCTAATTCTGGCAACCATTTTTTAATAAAAATTCCCTCGTTATCGTGTTCTTCTGAATTCTTAATCGGATTATAAATTCGGACCGTATTGATTCCCGTAACGCCCGATTGCATTTGCAACTGCGGATAATGAATTCCGGGTTCATAATCTAAAAATTGTCTAGCTAAAAAATGCAGTTCTCGCCAATCTTGCCAAAGATTAAACACAAAAAACGACACAACCATCGCTCGCATTCTAAAGTTGAGATAACCCGTAGCAATGACACATCGCATACAAGCATCAACAATTGGAACTCCAGTTCTTCCTTGTTGCCATGCTTGGATAAAAGCTTCATTCTTTGGTTTTTTTATCACATCAAAAGCAGTATTGATGTTATGAAATTCCATCCGACATTCGTCTTCAAACTTTTGCATAAAATGACAATGCCAGTGCAATCGTGACACAAAATTGAGCATCGCTCTTTTGTTGGATGCTTGTTCGTAAAACTGATTGGTATATTGATAAACCATTCGCATACTAATGTTTCCATAAGTCAAATAAGGCGATAATCGGCTACATCCTTTTCTGCTTAAATTAGGTTTTGAAATATGTTTGCTGTAATTAACATAGCGTTCTTTTACAAAACTGTCTAAATAACGCCAAGCCCAATATTCGCCACCTTGCTGGAAGTTTTTGTTGTGTGTTGTGATTTCATTATTTAGAGTTTTCCCTTTTAATTTATTGTATAAATCGGAATCTAATTTTTCGATATTTAAAGAATTTAAATCAAATATTTTGGGAATATCTCGCATTACTTTTTCCCAACGTTTGTCCCAATCTTTTCTAGATTTTAATTTCCGAATCACACCATGCAATTGGAATTCCTTCCACTCGATTGCATTTTCAGAAAAATAGTGTTGCATTTCAATATCTCTATCAAACGTAATTTTATTTCCAATTTCCTGATGAGAGTAAACTGTTTTCACTTCATACTCTTTTGCAATTTCTTCGAAAACATCTTTAACCTCCTTATGAAAAAAATAGAGGTTGGCTTCAACCGAATCTAATTTGGTTTGCATATCTACAATTGATTCATAAACAAACCGCCAATGTCTTGCGTCTGAATCATCATAAGCCATAACTGAAGGTTCAAAAAAATAAAGTAGTAAAATCGGCAAACCCGATTGTTGTGCGTGAAATAAAGGCTCGTGATCAGTTAATCGCAAATCTCTTTTAAACCAAACAATATTTATGGTTTTTTTATTCAATTTTGAGTATTGATGTTAATTCTTTATTGGGTTTGGCATAACTCAATCGATCTAATTGAATGGTTTTATGATAACTATCCAAACCAGAGCAGGTAATGGTATTCGCTTTTTCTAAATCTATAAATCCATCTTCAGCGAGACAATTTTCCGGAAAATAAACCTGAACAATTTCCCCAATAACCATTATTGTATTGTTGATGGTGATGTCTATTTTTTCTCTGAATGCCATTCCGATTTGCACTAAACTTTCTTTTACAAAAGGTGCTTTAAAATCATTTTTATAAATAGACGTTAGACCAGTTTCATCAAATTCAGAAACTCCTTTTTCATAACGCGCTGAAGTTTGATGTGCCTCTTTATAGATAGTTTCATTAATATGATTCAAAGTATAAAAACCGGTTTCAAGCAGATTACTTAAAGTATTTCGCTCTGGCGGACTTGGTCTAAAAATCAAGGCTATCAATGGTGGATGCGCTCCAAGATGAAAAACAGAACTAAAAACAGCAAGGTTTGTATTTCCAACTTTATCTACAGTTCCAACAAGTGCTATACTTTTAAAACCTCCTAAACTGTTTACAAAATGAACGCGTTCTTGTTTATCCATCGCCATTATAGCGTCAAAAGAAATATGTTTTTGCATCATTTTTTGTATTTGTAATTTATTGAAAAACATTGTTTTTCTGATTTAACACAATCCACTTTTTATCACTATTCAATTTAAAAGTGCCAATGTGTTCTTTGTTCCATTCTTGCGGAGAAATTAACGACAGAAAATTAATTCCATCATCGCCTACATACAAATGATAAATTTCGCCAATAACCGGTTCGAATGAAAACTTCGAACTATACACTAATTCGTTCCATTCGTATTCGTTCATTAAGTTTTGGTATTGCATTTTAAGTTCGTTGAATTTATTTTCAAACTCTTTGTTAACGGTGCTAATTCCTCTACTTTTCCAAGAGACAAGATCATCCATTTTTATTACTGGAGCTCCAACATTTGTCGCATAAGGCAACAAACTTGCATTATATCCTTGATCATCAGAAAATACTATATTATCAGGTCTTTCTTTTTCCATTTTTTCTTAAATAATTATCGTTTCGAAATCTTATTGTTGGAAATCGCACGTTGCATATTGCATTTGAATCTATCGATTCCAGTTACACGTTTTGCCAAATGTTTTGTTTTACAATTTTCAACACGTTTTCTCCAAAGTTTGTAACTACTGAATTTGAGTTCTCGTTTCATCAATGCTTTAACATCGGCTTCAGCCAAACCAAACTGAAATTTAATAGCATCAAAAGGAGTTCTGTCTTCCCAAGCCATCTCAATAATTCGGTCAATGGCTATATCGTCTAGATTTTTTTTTGCAATTATTGGCATTTTGTTTATTCTTTTTTTTATAAAGTTAAACAAATATAAAACTTATTTGTCACTAAAAGGTAAAAACCTATTAATAAATCTTATTACGTTATTAGAAAAAAAATCCCTTATTTTGCTGAATACATTTTAAACAATGATGCAATCAATAGCTGCCAACGGTTATCCTATTTTATTCAGCGAAAACGGATATGACTTTATCAATACTTTTATTGAGGAAAATAAGTATTCTACTATTTTTATTTTGACCGATACTAACACCAACAAATATTGCTTATCCCGATTTTTACCTTTTTTAGCTACTGATAAAACTATCGAAATTATCGAAATCGAAGCCGGTGAAATCGAAAAAAATATTAACACTTGTGTCGAGATTTGGACAATTCTAACGGAACTTGGCGGCGACAGAAAAAGTCTTCTGATTAATATTGGTGGTGGCGTAATTACAGATATTGGTGGATTTGTAGCTTCCACATTTAAAAGAGGAATCGATTTTATTCATGTTCCAACCACACTTTTAGCTATGGTTGATGCCTCTGTCGGAGGTAAAAATGGGGTTGATCTAGGCAACTTAAAAAACCAAATTGGTGTTATAAATGTTCCAAAAATGGTGTTGATTGATACTGAATATCTATCAACTTTACCACAAAACGAAATGCGCTCCGGATTGGCAGAAATGCTAAAACACGGATTGATTTTCGACACCAACTATTGGACAAAATTCAAAGATTTAAGTGAAGTTGATTTTGAAGATTTTGACGAATTAATTCATCGTTCTATTGAAATTAAAAACGAAATTGTGATGCAAGACCCAACTGAAAATGGTATCCGAAAAGCATTAAATTTTGGTCACACTTTAGGACACGCCATTGAAAGTTATTTTTTGGAAAATGAAAACAAAAAAACCTTGTTACATGGTGAAGCCATTGCTGTAGGGATGATATTAGAAAGTTACATCTCTTGGCAGAAAAAGTTGCTTTCAGCAGTTGAATATTTAGAAATCAAAAATTCCATAAATGCAGTTTTTGAAACCATCGTTTTTGAAGAAAATGACCTGAAACCCATAGTCGATTTACTCATTCACGACAAGAAAAATGAATACGGGAAAATACAATTTGCATTGCTTGACGGAATCGGAAATATTAAAATCAATCAAGAAGTTGAAAATGAATTAATTATAAAATCATTCACCGATTATAAAAGTTAACATAATTTTGATACCAATAGTTGCATTTCGTATATATTATTTTTTACATTTGCCCTAATGAAAAAAAGTGTCAACACTTCTGTTTACAGTATTTATAGTCAAGAAACCAATCTTAATTTCTTCACTGTTTCTAATCATTTTTATGTTCTCAAAAATGATTTGATGGCTTTGTGTTCACCAATTACATTTTTATTTCAAGAAAAACTTCCAATTATTTACGCTAATATTAGAGTTTGAATTATAGATTATTTTGTTTTATACAACTAAACTAATCCTTAATTAAAACTCTTAAATGAACACTAAATATTTCGATTTAATTAATCAAACTTATTACTTCCCACAAGAAGAATTTACTTTAAACAAAGACAGCCAACTGCAATTTCATAATATTGATTTGATGAAATTAGTCGAGCAATATGGAACACCTTTAAAGTTTACTTTTTTACCACAAATTTCCAACAACATTAAAAGAGCCAAAAACTGGTTCAGAAATGCAATGGAAAAAAATAAGTACGAAGCGAAATATTACTATTGTTACTGTACTAAAAGTTCTCATTTTCAATACGTAATGAATGAAGCTTTCAAGAATAACATTCACATTGAAACGTCTTCAGCTTTTGATATCAATATTGTGGAGAATTTATTGGAAAACGGAAAAATCAACAAAAGCACTTACATTATATGCAATGGTTTCAAACGTGACCAGTATATTGAAAACATTGCCCGTTTAATTAATCATGGTCATAAAAACACTATTCCGATTATTGATAATTATGAAGAACTCGATTTGTTACAAGAGCATATCAAAGGAAAATTCAAAATCGGAATCAGAATCGCAGCGGAGGAAGAACCAAAGTTTGAGTTTTATACTTCCAGATTAGGAATTGGATATAAAAATATTGTTGCTTTTTATAAAAAACAAATTCAGGAAAATGATAATCTGGAGCTGAAAATGCTTCACTTTTTTATCAATACCGGAATTAACGATACTGCTTACTATTGGAATGAATTGGTAAAGTGTATCAAAGTGTACATTCAGCTTAAAAAAGAATGTCCAACCTTGGATGGCTTGAATATTGGCGGCGGTTTCCCCATTAAAAATTCTTTAGCATTCGAATACGATTACCAATATATGATTGACGAAATCATCAATCAAATCAAAATTGCCTGTGAAGAAGCTGAAGTGGATGTGCCGAATATTTTTACGGAATTTGGTTCATTTACTGTTGGAGAATCTGGCGGAGCAATTTATCAGGTTTTGTATCAAAAACAACAAAACGACAGGGAAGCCTGGAATATGATTGACAGTTCATTTATCACAACTTTACCAGATACTTGGGCAATTAACAAGCGCTTTATCATGTTGGCAGTAAATCGTTGGAATGATACTTACGAAAGAGTTTTACTAGGCGGAATGACTTGCGATAGTGACGATTATTACAACTCCGAGCAAAATATGAATGCCATTTATTTGCCAAAATACAGTAAAGAAAAGCCATTATATATTGGTTTTTTCAATACTGGTGCATATCAAGAAACCATTGGTGGTTTTGGTGGATTGCATCACTGTTTGATTCCACAACCGAAACATATTTTAATTGATAGAGATGAAAACGGATTTTTGTCAACAGAAGTTTTTTCAGAACAACAAACTTCTGACGATGTCTTGAAAATATTAGGATACCAGAAAAAATAGTCGGCAGTTTACAGTGGCAGTAAGCAGTATTTAGAAGAGAAAAAAATGTAAAAAAATAGTTTGTAGTTATAAAAAAAATAGATTTTCTTTGAACAGCAAATTACACGCAACAAATTACAAAATGAGCAAAGGACCAATTAGTCAGTTTATAGAAAAACATTACCTTCATTTCAATGCGGCAGCGCTTGTTGATGCAGCAAAAGGATACGAAGAACATTTGCTTGACAATGGTAAAATGTTGATTTCACTTGCCGGTGCTATGAGTACAGCCGAGTTGGGAAAATCATTAGCAGAAATGATTCGTCAGGATAAAGTGCATATTATTTCTTGTACTGGTGCCAATTTAGAAGAAGATATTATGAATTTGGTGGCTCACAATTCTTATAAAAGAGTACCAAATTATAGAGATTTAAGTCCACAGGAAGAATGGGATTTATTAGAAAATCATTTCAATCGAGTTACCGATACTTGTATTCCGGAGGAAGAAGCGTTCCGAAGATTGCAATCACATTTGTATAATATTTGGAACAATGCCAACTCAAAAGGAGAACGTTATTTTCCCCATGAGTTCATGTATCAAATGATTAATTTAGGAGTATTGAAGCAATACTATGAAATTGATCCAAAAGATTCCTGGATGGTTGCAGCGGCTGAAAAGAATCTGCCAATCGTAGTTCCGGGTTGGGAAGATAGTACTATGGGAAATATCTTTGCTTCCTATTGTATCAAAGGAGAATTTAATGCTACCACAATGAAAAGTGGTATCGAATATATGATGTGGTTAGCCGATTGGTATCCAAAAAATTCAAGTGGAAAAGGATTAGGTTTCTTTCAGATTGGTGGCGGAATTGCTGGTGATTTTCCAATATGCGTAGTGCCAATGTTATATCAGGATATGGAAATGCACGAAGTTCCGTTTTGGAGTTATTTTTGCCAAATATCGGATTCGACTACCAGTTATGGCTCCTATTCCGGAGCTGTTCCCAATGAAAAAATTACATGGGGAAAATTAGATATACACACACCCAAATTTATTGTTGAATCTGATGCAACGATTGTTGTACCTTTAATCTTTGCTTACATACTAGATTTATAAAATATTTTTTTATGAGAAGAATTATTGTAGACTATGCTAAACTAACTGGTGACATTCTGAATTTATTGGTAGATAAATTCCCCGAAGGTTATGACGACTCTGATATTATTCGTTTTAGAAATGCCCAAAACGAACTAATCGAAGCTGTTGAAGTTAAAACAGAAGATACTATTTACTTGGTGAAAGTGAGCACAAAATTAGCTAGCCGTATGGAAAAATACGATGAAGAAGATATTGACTCTGTAGTGGAACCTATTAATCCAATCAAAGGGATAGACGATGATGAAGATGCACCTGATGAAAATGAAGATGAGGAAGAAGAAGATTTATTAAATGACAAAGGCGGTTCAGACGATGGTGATGACGATGATGATGATGATGACTTTGAAGCCACAGATAACTTTGTCGAAGATGAAGATGATGATGAATAAACTTCAAAGAAGTTTATAAATTACAAATTTTAAAATTCCAAATTCCAAAAAAAAGGAAAAAATCCAAATAAAAAAATTCCAAATTCCAATTAAGGCGTTTGGGATTTTTTGTTGATTGAAACTTGAACTTTATTTGTAATTTTCTTTTTGCTTTTTGCTTTTTGCTTTTTGCTTTTTGTAATTTAATCTAAATATCTTTCCTCAAAAACTCTCTGATGGTGATTTTGATGTCCAATAATGGTAAATCCCAAAGCGCGAACTGACATTAGGTTGTGGGAAGCGATTCCTATTCGGTGTAAATCTTCATTTGAAAATGATTTGAATAAAGACAATGTCGCCTGTCTGACAACAGCCAATTCGGTCAATAAATCCTGAATGCTTCTTTGGTTGGCATTGGCATAATCAACATAATCATTTTCTTCAAATCCAGGCAATTCGGTTTTGTCATTTCTGGCGAAACGCAAAGCGCGATACCCAAATATTCTTTCGGCATCAATCAAGTGTTGGATAATGTCTTTGATGGTCCATTTTCCTTCGGCGTAACGGTAATCAAATTTGTCTAATGGTATATTTTGAACAAATTTTATCAAGCGATGCACCGAGATTTCAAGTTCTTCTACTAATGTATATTCGCTGGAAACTTGGTTAATATAAGTGGCAAAATGCCCTGCAAATTCTTCAGGTTGTAAATCGGATGGTTTCATGATAGCTAATTTTTAAGTGTAGCAAAGTTCACTATTTTATTTGCAAAAGACTAAGAACCTTGACGCTTCTTTTTACATTTTTTTA
The DNA here is from genome assembly GCF_031381455.1 of Flavobacterium sp. Classification (GTDB taxonomy): domain Bacteria; phylum Bacteroidota; class Bacteroidia; order Flavobacteriales; family Flavobacteriaceae; genus Flavobacterium. Next base: position 19,772 of record NZ_JANMXZ010000040.1, read on the forward strand.
ATCTGATATAGCGCCATCATCTCATTTGCTTTTTCAATTTGACCAACGCATTCTAATGACTTAGCGTAGCGGTAAAAGTAAACAGCTTCTAATTCATCAGGGCAGTATTCAAATAGTTGCGTATACCATTTGGCAGCGATAACCAAATCGCCTTCGAAAAAATGGTAATTTGCTACTGCTAAAAGCATTTCCTCCGTTTTGTATCCTTTCTCTAAAACCCTTTCATAGTTTTCAATGATTTTTATTTTGGTATATAACAATTTTCCATTTGGAACAACTACATTAACATCGACAGGTTCAATAACAGTCTCATTAGTAACAACCTGTAAAGACGATAGTTTGTCTATAACGGGTAACTCTTCTTTTGGTTTTACCTTTACGTATTTCGGTTTTACAACTCTAGTGTTTTCTGGTCCCAATTCATTTTTGTCAACCAAATCTAAACTCGATACTGCATAAGTTGTCGTTCTTCCTCCAAATTTCATGTTTATTGTTTCTTCGACAGCGTACGCTACGACTGCAACTTCTTGAGTAGAAGTTTTCTCGGGAGTTGGTTGCACATATTCAGTTTTCTTATTGGTTGTTGGGGCTTTATTGCTCTTCTGAGCAAAACCACTAGAAGAAAAAAAAATAACAATAAAGAGAAGTACATAATTTTTCATATCAACTCAATTAAGATTAGTGTCAATATTCAAAAACCATGTCTAAGGTACAAAAATATTTTGCTCCTTATCTTTATTATTACATGAATTTATAAACAGATGTGCTGAAATTTCAAGTTATTCAATAAGTGCCTATTCGCTGAAAACTTGGTTGGTATAAGTGGTAAAATGCCCTGAAAATTATTCTATACTTTTTTACTTTGAAATAGCGTCATCATCTCTTCTGCTTTTTCAGTTTGACCAATACTTTTCAATGATTCAGCATATCTATAATAGTAAACTGGCTCTAATTCATCTGGGCAGAATTCAAATAATTGCGTATACCATTTTGCTGCGGCAGCCAAATCCTCGGCAAAAAAACGATAATCAGCTACAGCCTTTAGCATTGCTTCGGTCTTGTACCCTTTCTCTAAAACTCTTTCGTAGTTTTCTATGATTTTTATTTTGGTAAACGTTGTAACAACAGCTTCCTCTTTGAGTGGAGTTGGTTTTGCCTTTTCCGTTTTTTTGTTAGTTTGGACTTTGTTATTCTTCTGAGCAAAACTGCTTACAGAAAGAAAAAATGCTATAAAGAGAAGTGCATATTTTTTCATATTAACTCAATTAAAATTATTGATAACATTAAAAACCTAGACTAAGATACATAATAATGCAATATCGTATTTATTTTGTTAAATAAAATTTAATCAGTCAAGCTAAAAACCTTTACTACGCTGAATTTCTACTCGCATTTGTATTTCCGAAAAGTGACCTCGTAACCAGTTTTTCATAAGCATTTAGCAATTTTTCATCTCCAGCTTTATGCTTTTTAATTTCATTGATTTGCGAGGAAGCATATTGCTGAATGGTCAGCAATGGCAATACAATTTGCTCTCTCATTGCTATCGAAGCTTTCCCATCCGGATAATTTTCCATGAGTTCTTTATGTCCTGCGATTTTAAGCAGCAAGCGTTTAGTTTCTGAAAATTCATCATAAATAATTTGCCAAAATTCACCAAACGCTGCATCGTTTTTCATGTAGGCCGTTAATGGGAAAAAACATTTGGCTAACGACATCATACTGTTTTCCAACAAGGTTCTAAAGAACAAAGAATCGTCATAAAGCTTTTGCACTTTTTCCCATTGGTTGTTGGTTTCAAACTGTTTCAAAGCGGTTCCAACTCCAAAAAATCCCGGAACATTTTGCTTCATTTGGCTCCATGCACTCACAAAAGGAATCGCGCGCAAATCAGCAAAATTCAATTGTTCTGAAGCATTTCTTTTCGAAGGACGACTGCCAATATTGGTTTTAGAATAGTATTTCAAGGTACTCATTTCTTCCAAATAAGGAATAAACTTGTCATGTGATTTAAAATCCACGTATTTTTGATACCCAATAGCTGCCAGTTCATCAATGATTGCCTTATCGGAAGTCGAAAGATTATTTTCATCTTTATTAAATACGGCATTAGCTACTCCGGCACTCAACAGATTTTCCAAATTATAGCGGCAAGAATCTATCGTACCAAAATTAGAACTAATAGTTTGTCCTTGTACTGTAACCTGTATTTCCTGATTTTCTATAGTCGAACCTAAAGAGGCATAAAACTTATGTGTTTTTCCACCGCCACGCGCTGGTGGTCCACCTCGACCATCAAAGAAAATAACTTTGATTCCGTATTTTCGGGAAACTTCAGTAATCATTTCTTTGGCTTTGAATATACTCCAATTGGCCATCAAGTAACCACCATCTTTGGTTCCGTCAGAAAAGCCAAGCATCACCGTTTGCTTATCTTTTCGATGCTTAATGTGATTTCGATATGTTGTGTTTTTATACAATTGCTCCATGATTTCATGCGCATGATGCAAATCGTCAACCGATTCAAATAATGGCACAATATCAACGGTTGGATTTTCCCAATCAAGTAAACGGAACATTGCAAACGTTTCGATGACGTTTAAGGCGCTTTCATTATTGCTGATGATGTAACGATTGCAACCCTTTTCACCATTTTGTTCTTGTATTTCACGAATCAGTTTTATAGTATCCAAAGTAGATCGCGTGATTTCATTTTCAAAAAAATGATTGCTTAAATCAAAATGAAGTTCTGAAATGAAATTCATTTTATTTTCTTCGGAAAGTGTTTCAAAATTTTCCGGAAAATAAACTTCTTTTTCTCTTTTCAAAAATGCTGAAATATCATTAAAAACGACATTGTGAATGCGACTGTTTTGACGAATATCTAGTGCCGCAAAATGAAACCCAAACTCATTTATCTTTTGCAACAACATATTAATTTCGTCTAAATACAAAGACTGATGATCATTAATTATGATTTGTTTTACAATATTGAGCTCGTTATTTAATTCGGCTAAAGAAATAAATAATTCGCCTTGAGAATAAAAAACAGAACGATACAGTTTGTATTCCAAGTTGGCAATAATGGTATCAACTTTGTTGAAAGTCAGTTTTCTTTTCAAGACTCTGATGTCAAAATAATAGCATTTGAGTATTGAGGTTCGCAATCGTTTAGCGACTTTCTCAGTAATTTCTGGAGTTACAAACGGATTGCCATCTCTATCGCCACCTGGCCAAAAGCCCAAATTAATAATGGAGTTTTCTATAGTATTGCCATCAAATATATTTTTCTGCATGTAAAGCATCATTTCTCCAATGGTTTGATAGAATACATTTTCGAGATACCAAATTAAGCTCACGGCTTCGTCAAAAGGTGTTGGCTTTTCTTTTTTGATGAAAGGTGTTTTACCTAGTTGCGCCAGCAATTTTTTGATTAGAAACAAATCGTTTTGACGGATGGCTTCGGTCAAATCGGTGATGATTCCAAGAACCGAACCCGGATAAAACTGTGTTGGATGCGCTGTGAGAACGGTTCGAACACTAAAGTTTTCCAGAAAACTGATAAGCTCTTCATGTTTGTCTTTCGCTTCTGATTTTTCTTTGATATCGCGCAGCGAACCGCGACCTTCCAGATTATTCACCACAGGAAAAGCCGCGTCTTCAATAGCATCAAAAAGTACAATTTGGCGCTCAACATATTGAATAAATCGAAACATTAAATCAATTTTTGTTTCTTCAGAAGCCATGTCCAAATATTTATCGGCAAAGAAATCGACTATCTGTTTTGGCGACCAATTCTTTTTAAAACCTGCATCACAAACTTCAGCAAACAATGGCAATAATACACCAGTATTATCAATTGCATCAAATGGTAACGTTATAAAAACGCTGTTGTAAATATGATATTTTTGTAAAACATTTTGGTTAAAACGCTCAATTTTTGGTAAGGTGTACATGGCTGACAATTTTAAATTAAATTATTTAAAAAAACCTCATTCGCCGGAGAGAATGAGGTTAGAATTATATAACAAAATATTAGTTCTTAATCTAATTCTTGGAAAATAGTGTGCATCAAACGTTTTTTGTCGTTGATACTTTCTTCTAATGATATCATTGTTTCAGTTCTGTAAACGCCATCAATATCATCAAGCATAAAGATTACATCTTTTGCATGTTTGGTATCTCTTGCTCTAATTTTACAGAAGATATTAAATTTTCCTGTCGTTACGTGAGCTACTGTCACATAAGGTATTTCATTGATTCTTTCTAAAACAAATTTAGTTTGGGAAGTGTTATTCAAAAACACACCAACATAAGCAATAAAAGAATAGCCTAGTTTTTCATAGTCCAATGACAATGATGAACCCATAATAATACCTTGATCTTCCATTTTCTTCACCCTTACGTGCACGGTTCCTGCCGAAATCAACAGTTTTTTTGCAATGTCAGTAAAAGGAATTCTGGTGTTGTCAATCAACATATCCAAGATTTGGTGGTCTACTTCGTCTAATTTAAACTTACTCATAAAATATATTTTTATTATAATCTAATCTTAATTTTCAAAATGTAAAAAAAATAGCTACTTGATTTGTTCACCGTTGACTATTTTAATACTTTCTCCTAAATAAAAGTTAGCTTTCTTTTCTAGAATCGGAAAATTACTTTCTCCGTCAGTATAGGTTTCGCCTTTAGCGTCAATTTCTACATGACCAAAATAATTTTCTAAATTATCAACTTGAGCAATCTCTGCTTCAAAAGTTACTTTTTCGTTATTTAGAACTTCCTTGAACTGAGCAGCAAAATTGATAATTTTTTTGTTACTATCATAATTTATTTTAACATTTTTATAAACAAAATCATAAAAAACGACTTTATTTTGCGGAATTTTTAGGTAATCGCCAATTTCGTTGAGAACTATATCGTTTTCGTGCAAAAATTTAATTCCTGAAACTAAAGCAATAAAAATATATTTTCTAGTAATCTCTCGTTCATAATCGTTAGCAAAATGTCCTGCTTCAAAAAGCAGGGTTGGCACATTTAAGTATTGAAAAGTATCTCCAACACAATTTAAATTAAACGAATCGTCAAATCGTCCCACTTGATTTGGGATAAACTGTTGTAAAGTAGTGTTCATCGCCACAATGACATTCATGGCTTTAATACGGACTTCGTTAATGTCTCTATTTTCATTAAAAGCTGGTGCTAAAAACGAAACTGTAGCGGAATCTCCATTATCTCCTGCTCCATAAATAGTGCGCTGATCATGAAGATTATAGCAATAATAAGGTTGGAATTTTTCAAATGTTTTTCGCAATACAACACTTTCCGGTTGTGAAAGGTTTTGTGCATCGCGGTTTAAATCTATTTCGTTGGCGTTTTCTCTGGTATATAATTTTGCTCCATCAGGATTGAGCATTGGCAACATACAAAAGGTGAAATTATCTAAAACAGCATTGCTTTCTTTTGTATTGGAATGTAGAAAATTTATAAAGTCAAATAAGGCTTTCGTAGTAGTAGCTTCATTTCCGTGCATTTGTGACCACATCAGAATTTTTATTTTTCCGGTTCCAAATTGCAATTTGTAAATTGGTTTTCCTAAAACAGACTGACCTATAATTTTAGCTTGATGTTTTAAAATTAAGGGTTCTATATGTTCCAACGTTATGTATCTTCCAAAAATACTTTCTTCTTTATACTGTTGATGTAACTGTAAATAATCCATAAACTAAATTTACACAAATGTAAGTAACGAAAATCATTTGCATAAAAAAACCTTTGATAATAACTACCAAAGGTTTCTCTGTGAACGTTAAGACAGAAAAATTATTCTCTTAAAAGATACACACTACTAACTCCAGCTTCAGTTCGAGAACTTGTTGGAGCATAATTACCATTCGTCTGTGGCAAGTCAAACGTTAGCAATTTTCCGCCACCATTTAACCTTTCGGCTACAAATATGGTTTTGGTAAAATTGTCATAAGCCACATCCACCGGATTTCCTAAAGAAGTTGCTGCACCATAGATTCTGATTTGTCTTTTCATAGCAATCGTTCCCATATTTGGTGTTTCAGCCAACACATCCGTAAAACCTTTGATTATAATAAGTCCACCATCAGTAGCTGAAGTTGCACTTCCCACATCGGTCAAAACCATAGTGTTGCTTCTGTTGGAATACGTAATTCCGTGTGTTCTTACTAAGCCTTCGATGGTAACTCTTTTGGTTGCTGTTATAGCTCCGTTAACATTGGCAAAGAAGTTGTCAAAAATGACTAAATCCGATGTCAAGTCGGCTACCGCATAAAGCGTGTTTCCATCTAAATGGATTCCCCATATTTTAAAATTCACCGTATAGCTGTTTAGCAAACTGATTCCTGTAGCATTTCTTTCATAAACTAATAGTTTATTAGTGTTACCATTAGCTGCATTTTGATCTTGTGTTACCACAATTTTGTCACCCAGAACTGCAATTTCTCTAGCATTATTAAAATCGGAAGTACTTGAAGTTCCAAAGGGAAGTGAAGCTGCATTAGTTGCAACAGCTTCGGAAACATCATAATACAATTCAATTTTGTTATTGGAACGCGAAGCCAAAATAAATTCATCACTGTCATCAAAATAGTAAGCTCCGTCAGCATCAGTTGAGGCTACGGTAAAACTTGAAGAAATCGAGGTATTTAAATCCGTAATTGAAACCCTTCCTGAAGTGTTACTGGTTGTAAATAATTTAAATTCTTTTTTTGCAGAACGGTTTGCCATGTTTGCAGGAGAATTTGTGTCGTCTGAACATGAAATCATGAACAAAGACAACAAGACCGATGTTAAAATAGTTTTTTTCATTGTAAATAGTTTTAATAATTGATATTGACTTAACTACTTACGAGAAAACTTTTCAACTGGTTTTTTAAGCTTTGAATCCTCTTTCCGGATTTTTGCCTTTGACGTTTTTATAGAATGGTAAAATACCTTTCATATCGTCATCATAATTACCAGTAACCCAAACCGGACTGCCAACTTTGACTTCTTTTTTACCATAATCAAAAGCTACTGGAATGATTGGAACATTGGCTTTTAGCGCGATATAATAAAATCCTGTACGGAGTTCAGTTACTTTTTTTCGTGTGCCTTCGGGCGATAATGCCAAACGAAATGTTTCGTGTTTATTAAATACTTCAGCAGTTGCATCTACATTATTTTTTCCGCCACTTCTGTCTAATGGTGCACCGCCAACGCTTCTGAAATAATAGCCAAACGGAAATACAAACAATTCCTTTTTGCCCACAAAATTGATTTCAACATTCATAATGCCGCGAACCAATAAGGCAATAAAAAAATCAACATTCGCGGTATGTGGAATAACGATGACAACACACTTTTTGATTGACTCATCAAGTGTTCCAATCAATTTCCATCCGAGTAATCGAAAGAAAATAAATTTATAAAGTCGTTGTTTCATATGCCTTTAGTAATTGCTTTTCAAATGTCATATGCAATCGCCTTTATATTATTGGAGTTTGCTTTCGCAAACATTTGATTTGTGGCGATGTCATAATCCTTAATTTTGCGTAAATTTAGTATTTCTGTCTTACTTTTGATAAAAATATTTATTAATGATTCGAAAACTGTTTAGCTATTTTATTCCAATTAACGTTCACCAAAAAAACTCTGCGGTAAGCAAATCGCTTGAAGTAACTTGGAACAATGGCGAATTGGTTTTAGATAGTAAAAGCACGAATTATTCGTATGGAAGTTTGCAACGAATTCTCAGAAAAGGCTTGAAATATATAGGTTTTGAGCGCATTCGAAATTTTGAAAACATTTTGGTTCTTGGCGTTGCTGGTGGCAGTGTGATTAAAACTTTGGTAGATGAAATCAAATTTAAAGGAAAAATTACCGGTGTTGAAATTGACTCCGCCGTTATTGATATAGCCAACAGCTATTTTGAATTGGATAAAATTCCGAATCTTGAAATCGTGATTGATGATGCTTTTGAATACGTTTTGAAAACCAAATTAAAATACGATTTAATCATCATTGATATTTTTGAAGATACCACGATGCCCAATTTTTTGTTTCAGGATTTTTTTATCCAAAGAATCAATTTCTTGCTGAATCTGAACGGTTTTATTTTGTTCAATACAATGGTGATTAATACAAACGATGAAAATCGAAATCAGATTTACAAATCAAAATTTGGTGGCGATTACTCACTTCGATTGTATCCAAAAGTGGAAATTCACAACGAATTGTTTACCATAAAAAAATTAAGCTAATGGGATTTTTCAGAAAATTATTAATCGGAGAGGTTTCGTCAATTGTCATCCCAAAATTTAGTCCCATTCAGAAAAGGATATTAAACATTAAATCCATTTGGAATAATGATCATCAAAGTGACAATGGGATTGAAAAAATATTTCGTCTCTTTCTGTCGATTAGCCAATTGCTTTTTCCCGGAATTTATATAAAAACATTTGCTAGTAAAGTAAACCCTGTTTATAAGGACTTGGCTATGGATTTCTATATTTTGATAAAAGTCGCTTTCCCTTTTTTGATACTTTATAATAATTGGCAAAAGCATCAAATTTTGATTTATATTTTGGTTTATGTATTGATGGAAACGGTGCTCTATATTCCAACATTGATATTTGCTTCCGATTTATTTTCACGTCCACGTTCCTATAAACGTTCTATGCTGTTGTTGTTTTTTAATTACCTGGAAATTATTATTGCCTTTGGCGTTTTATACACTTTAGGAAACAACATGAATAAACCATTTGACCATTGGTTTGACCCAATTTATTTCAGTGTTGTGAGCTCAAATTCGATTGGATTTGGCGATTATTATCCTATTACAACGTACGGAAAACTATTGGTCGCATTGCAAGCCATGTTCTTCCTGTCATTTGTGGTTTTGTTTTTGAACTTCTTTACAACAAAGGTCAAAAGCAAAGGCTATTTTGAAGAAGATAAAATAGAGTAGTCTTAAAGCAGTTTT
>NZ_JANMXZ010000046.1:0-96997 GCF_031381455.1 Flavobacterium sp.
CTGTAAAAAAGCTTTAGTAGAAGCTGAAGGAGATTTTGATTTAGCAATCGAAAACCTTAGAAAAAAAGGACAAAAAGTTGCTGCTAATCGCTCTGACAGAGAATCTACAGAAGGAGCTGCAATTGCAATCGTTAATGCTGATAAAACTGCTGGTGTAGTAATCACATTAAACTGCGAAACTGACTTCGTTGGTATGAATGAAAACTTCGTTAAAATGGCTACTGAAATGGCTAATTCAGCTTTGAACTTCGATTCTAAAGAAGCATTTTTAGCTTCAGATTTCAATGGAATTACTGTTGCTGACAAATTAATTGAGCAAACTGGTGTTATTGGAGAAAAAATTGAAATCGCTTCTTTCGAAAGATTGTCTGGTGCTTTTGTTGGTTCTTACATCCACGCTGGAAACAAAATTGCTACTTTAGTTTCATTGTCTGCTAACGTTGCTGGTGCTGATGAAGCTGCAAGAAACGTTGCAATGCAAGCTGCTGCTATGTCGCCAATTGCTTTGAATGAAGCTGGAGTTGACGCGGCTATTGTTGAAAAAGAAATTGAAATCGCTAAAGATTTACTTCGTCAAGAAGGAAAACCAGAAGCAATGATTGAAAATATTGCTAAAGGTAAACTTGGTCGTTTCTTTAAAGACAATACTTTGGTAAACCAAGATTATATTAAAGATAGCTCAATGAGTGTTGCTAATTACATTAAATCTGTTGATGCAGGTTTGACCGTAACTGGTTTCAGAAGAGTTGCTTTAGGATAATCCTTATTTAATAAAGGTTATAAGGAAACCCGAGCCATTTGGTTCGGGTTTTTTCTTTTTTAGGAGCACACGTTTAGTCTTCCCTGCCTGCCGGCAGGCAGGTTTTCACCTCTCTTCCCGCTGTCCGCGCTACACGGTAGCTCGCTCCCATCGGGGCTAAAGACACGCAAGGTTTTCACAAGAAAACATCCCATTTCTAAATCCTCAAACATTAAAAAATCCAGTCAGGGATTAAATCCGGGTAGAAAATAAATGTTGAACAATGGCAAAATCCCTTTAGGGATGATATAATTTCCATTGTTTCAACGAATTCAAAACATTGCTCTGAAAAGATATCATCCCTAACGGGATTGATTTAATTACGTCATCAATTTTCTACCAATATTTTATCCCTGACGGGATTTGGCTGGTTGTTTTGTTCGACATTGAAGAAAATACCCTAATCACCAAACATAAACAATCCCGTCAGGGATTATATTCGGGTAGAAAATAAATGTTGAACAATGGCAAAATCCCTTTAGGGATGATATAATTTTCGTTGATTCAATGAAATCAAAATATTCCTTTGCAAGATATCATCCCTTACGGGATTGGTTTTTTATTACATTATTTGTTTTCTACCCGAATATAATCCCTAAAGGGATTTGACTGGTAATTTTGTACGAAGTTGAAATAAAAAAACCCGATTCTAATGAATCGGGTTTTTTGTTTATTATTATTTCTTCTGAACTTCAAAACCTCTTGCACGCATCAAAGCATCCGTATTTACATCTCTACCTCGGAATTTTTTATACGCAATTGCAGGGTCAATCGTGTTTCCTATACTGAAAACATAATCATGTAATCGTTTCGCAACTACTTTATCATACAAACCGTCTTTAGTTTCGGTGAAAGCTTCTGTCGCATCAGCGCTAATGGCATCTGCCCACAAATAACCATAATAACCCGCAGCATAAGCGTCATCAGAAAAGATATGCCCAAATTGTGGGATACGATGACGCATCACGATTTCTTTTGGCATTTTTAGAGCATCTAACGTTTCTTTCTCAAATTGTTTTGGGTCAATATCCGGGTTTTCCAACAAATGTAATTTCATATCAACCAAAGCACTAGCAATAGTTTCTACAGTTGAAAACGCTTCATTAAAGGTTGCAGCTTTATCATTTCTTTCTACCAAAGACATTGGCATTGGCTCACCTGTTTTATAATGCAACGCAAACTGATTCAACACTTGTGGCGTCGCTAACCAACGTTCCATGACCTGCGAAGGAAACTCAACATAATCTCTCGGTGTATTGGTTCCCGATAAACTTGGATACGTCACATTCGAATTCAACCCATGTAATGCATGTCCAAATTCGTGAAACAACGTACTAGCATCTTCCCATGAAATCAATATTGGCTCACCATCTTTTCCTTTAATAAAATTGCAATTGTTTGATACAATTGTAATCACATCACCATTCACTCTGCTTTGTTCTCTCGTGGCATTCATCCATGCGCCTGAACGTTTTCCTTTTCTCGCATAAGGATCAAAGTACCAAAGACCAACTAACTTTTTAGTGTCCTTATTATAAACTTCCCACACTCTTACATCAGAATGAAAAACCGGTACGTTGCTAACTTGTTTGAATCCTAAATGGAAGATTTCGCCAGCAACCCAAAACATTCCTTCGCGCAATTTTTCCAATTGCAAATAAGGTTTTAAATCATTTTGATCTAAATCGTATTTTGCTTTTCTAACTTTTTCAGAATAATAACGATAATCCCAAGCAGCAATTTTAAAATTTCCACCTTCAGAATCTACCATTTTTTGCATATCAGCAACATCAGCATGTACTTTTTCAACTGCTGGTGTCCAAACAGACATCATTAAATCTAATGTTTTTTGTGGTTTCTGCGCCATCGTATTTGACAAACTCCAATCAGCAAAAGTTTTAAACCCTAATAACTTGGCTTTCTCTGCACGAAGTTTCAAAATTTGAACTAATATCTTATTATTGTTATTGGCATTGTCATTATCTCCTCGGCTAGTGAAAATCTGAAATGCTTTTTCTCTTAAATCTCTGCGATTTGAAAATGTTAAAAACGGTTCAATAGAAGAACGTGTATTGGCAATGCAACCCATTACGCTTAGCTTTCTGTCTTTGGCATCAGAAATCGCAGCATTTTTTAATTCATCAGGTAAACCATCAAAATCAGCTTCGGATTTTAATTCCAAATAATAATTGCTTTCATCTGCCAATTGATTTTGGCTAAACTTGGTAAACAAACCAGCCAATTCCTGATTGATGGTAGCAATTCTTGTTTTGCTTTTTGCAGTTGCTTTAGCACCTTCACGAACAAAGTTGGAATAATGAAACCAAACCAATCGTTGCTGTTCTTTGGTTAGTTTTTTGGTTGAAGGCGAATTATACACTTTGGAAATTCGAGCAAACAACTTTGCATTTTGATAAATTTTATTATTGAGTTCATATACCTTAGGTGTCATTTCGGTTTCGATAGGCTCAAATTCCGGACTGTTCATATTGGAACTATAAATTCCGTAAACAGCATTGATTTGGCTGAATCTTTTACCTGTTTTTTCCGACGCCACAATGGTATTAGTAAAAGTTGCCGGCTTTGGATTGTTGGCAATTCTAGAAATTTCATTCAATTTCTCTTGAATGGCAAATTCAAGTGCGGGTTTTAAATCTTTTAGTTTGTAATCGGTAAACGCAGGAACGCCTCCATATGGTCCGGTCCAATTATTTAAGAAGGAATTTTGATTTGCTTGTGCATTTAACATAAGAGTCGGAGCAATCATAATCAATGTTAAAATTATTTTTTTCATTATTTATTTGTTTTTTACCAAAAGTAATGAAAAATCAAATCATCTCATTACATAATAATCATTACTCAAAATTGTATAAATTTGAGAAAAAAGAAAAACTATGTTTCAATCCAGAAAAGACATTGTGTATGTCATTCTTGCCGGAATATTTATTACCAATGCTGTTGTGGCTGAACTTATCGGTGGAAAACTAATTGATGTCGGTCCGGCCGTAATGAGTATCGGTATTTTGCCTTGGCCAGTTGTTTTTGTCACTACCGATTTAATCAATGAATATTTTGGCGAAAAAGGTGTTCGTAAACTTTCCATAATTACGGCTTGTTTAATTGCCTATACTTTTATTGTTTTGTTTTTTGCAATGAAAATTCCATCGTCAGGTATCAGTACCGTTTCTACATTACAGTTTAATGCTGTTTTTGGGCAAAGTCAATTGATAATTGTGGGAAGCATTACTGCCTTTTTAATTTCACAATTAATAGATGTTAGTATTTTTCATTTCTTCAAAAGAAAAACAGGGAACAAAATGATTTGGCTGCGAAGCACTGGTTCTACGGTAATTTCACAATTGTTTGATAGTTTTATCGTTTTGGGAATTGCGTTTTGGTTGCCAGGAATTATGGATACAAAAACATTTTTACTTTCGGCAATGACGGGTTATAGTGTAAAATTGGCGATTGCGGTTTTGATGACGCCGATGATTTATGTAGGGCATAACTTAATTGATAAATACATTGCTAAAGATGGAAAATAAAACACGCTGCGCCTGGTGCGAAAAAGACGATTTGTACCGAGATTATCACGATAGCGAATGGGGAATCCCGGTTTATGAAGATGATAAACTATTTGAGTTTTTAGTTTTGGAAACATTTCAGGCAGGCTTAAGTTGGTATACTGTTTTGAAAAAACGTGACAATTTCCGAAAGGCTTTTGACTATTTCGATTATAAAAAGATAGCTAAATATGGTGATGAAGAAATTGAAAAATTAATGCTGAATGCCGGAATCATTCGCAACGGATTAAAAATAAAAGCGACAATTTCTAATGCTGTGGCTTTTATGGAAGTGCAAAAAGAATTTGGAAGTTTCTCAAAATACATTTGGGGTTTTACAGGCGGAAAACCAATTGAAAATAACATCAAAAAAATGAGTGATATTAAGGCTACGACACCACTCTCAGACGAAATTAGCAAAGACTTAAAGAAACGTGGATTTAAATTTGTGGGTTCAACTGTTGTGTATGCACATATGCAAGCCACAGGAATGGTTAATGATCACGTGGCAGATTGTTGGAAGCGAAATTAATTGCTGATGATTTCAGTACTTTCATAAAAGTCTCTCTCGAAATCTCAAAAGCGCCCAATTTTTCTAAATGATCATTATGCACTTGACAGTCCAGTAGTTTATAATTGTTTTCTTTTAGATATTGAATCAAAGTAACAAATGCAATCTTACTTGCGTTCGGTACCTTAGAGAACATACTTTCTCCACAGAAAATGTGTCCCAAATCAACACCGTATAAACCGCCAACCAATTCATCGTTTTGCCAAACCTCAACCGATTTTGCGATTCCCATTTCATGGAGTTTGGTATAGGAATTTATAAAATCATCCGAAAGCCAAGTTCCCTCTTGACCTGGACGTTCTATTTGCTGGCAACCAAGAATTACGTCTTTAAAATTTTGATTAAACGTAACTCGAAATTTATTTTGATTGATTAGATTCCGAATGCTTTTCGAAACTTTATAAATAGAGGGTGCAACAACCATTCTTTCCGGTGGCGACCACCACAATATAGGTTCGTCTTCATTAAACCAAGGAAAAATTCCGTTGCGATAAGCAAGTAGCAATCGCTCCACAGACAAATCGCCACCAATGGCAAGAACGCCTTCTATAGAAGCTTCATCAACTGGCGGGAAATATAAATCTTTGGATAGAAAATACATTTTTTAGAAAATAGAGTATAGAAAAAAGAAAATAGAGATATTGTAAAAAAAGAAATCATTCCGGATATTTAAACTAAGTTATTTATCAGAATGATTTCTATATTCTATTCTCAATATTCTATTCTCTCATTAGAAAGGCAAATCATCGTGCTCTTCTTCATTGAAGTTGGTTGCAGGGGCAAATGCTTCAGCCGGTGGCATTGGAGCCATTCCTGCAGCACTTGGTGCTTCAGCTTGGATTTTTTCAACTCTCCAACCTTGAATATCATTGAAATATTTTGTTTCTCCTTGTGGATTTGTCCATTCTCTTCCTCTTAAATTGATGGACACTTTTACGGCATCACCCACATTGTGATTATTCAACAAATCACATTTGTCTTGCACAAAGTTGATGCTGATAAATTGTGGATATTGCTCTTCTGTTGCCACAACCAATTCTCTTTTTTTGAATGAAGCAGAAACTTGTTGCTCTGCATTGATCACCTTAATTTTTCCTGTAACTTCCATAATTATTGTTTTGCTAAAAGCACTTTCCAAGCCGAAAGCGCGTCATTATTATTCAAATATTCTTTTGCTTTTTGGTGGATTTTCATTTCATCATCCGAACTCAAAACACCTTTAATTGCAAAATTTTGCTTTACAAATATAGTAATTTCTTCTTGTGTTGGCAATGCTTCTACATTACCTAATTTCCCCAAATCATTCCCGTCAAAAACAGGACTTTTTTTGATAAAATCCGGAATTTCATCTACTCCAATTCCCAGTGTTGTCAGTGGTTTTTCGACTTCAAACAAACCTTGATTGGAACGCGAATACCAATTTTCACCAAGACGGGAAACCAAATCAATTTTGCTTTGGTCTATCATATTTTTGTCATCCAATATGTTTTCGTGGATGTGAATTTTAACGACTTCACAAATAATTAAATTTCCGGCGCCGCCTTGATTTCCGAGAGCAATAATTTCGTTGACTTTGCATTCTAATTGTACCGGACTTTCAGCCACACGATAAGGCTTTACCATATCCGAAGGCAACATCGTCAAACCTGATTTCAGAAATTCATTTACACCATCAGGATATTCGGTACTCGATAATGATGCTTGTTGCACCATATCATAATTCACCACATTTATAACAACCTGTTTGGTTGCCTGACAGTTTTCGAGTGTATGTTTAGTAGTGTTATTTCTAACGCGTCGTGCCGGTGAAAAAACCAAAATTGGCGGATTAGAACTAAACACATTAAAGAAACTGAAAGGCGATAGATTTGGCTTTCCATTCTTATCCATCGTACTCGCAAAAGCAATTGGTCTTGGTGCTACCGCGCTTTGCAAATAGCCTTGTAACTGCGCCGGAGAAAGTGTGTGTGGTTCGAAACTGAGCATCGTTGTATGTTTTTTCAAAAATACAATTTTAATTTATTTTGGAAAGAAAGGTTTGGGTATTGTTGTTTGTAACTTAAATACTTATTTATGATTAGAATGAAAAAGTGAAACCAAGGTTAATAAAACCCGATAAAGTATTCATAATTATTTGTTGTGTCATTAAATCATTTTGAGAGAAATTGTTTTTTGTGTTGTTATCTCTGATATTAAAAATATTATTTGCATTCAAAAAAAAGTCTATCTTATTTTTAGTGAGATAATTTATCTTAAAACTTGTGTCAAAAATAGTATTTGAGCTACTAAAACTAGAATTAAAAATATGATATGTCGAGTTTAATTTCCAATTTATTTTTTTTGCAAATACGGTTCCTTCAAGCTTTACAAATGGACTTGTAGTAATTAATTTACTACTACTTAAACTTGTTTGCGATTTAAGTGAATTAAAATTACTTAAAAGGATAATTCCTAAATCAAAATTAACTTTATTCTTGTAATAGGACTTCAAACTAAAGTCGAATGTATTTTGATTATATCTATTATTATTTTGACTATTATTTGCTATTGCTTTACGGTTTGCAAATGTATTCATTGCAGAGAAGTTTAATCCCATGGGAATCGTTTTGAATTTTTTACTAAAAAAAGAATTCAAAACGATACTATTACCATAGTCGATATATCTATATTCTTGCTGGGTCACTACATTTGAATTAAAAAAACTATTTGTAATTTGATTTCTGTTATTACTGTACAATATGAAAAAACTTGCAAATACGTTTTTGGGAATATCTGTATAAAATAAACCAGTATTAAAACTATCTGTCAACATTTCTTGAGCAACTAAATTACTTTGAAGCCAGTATGCTCTTTGATTTTCAACTAGTCTACCAGATATAAAATTATTGATGTTTGGATTATTTTGTTTAATAGAATAACCAACAGACGAGCCAAGTTTATCTGTAAATTTATAACTTAAATTAATACTTGGTAACCAAGAATTAATTGTTCTTTCAAAACTATTGGATTTATTGTGGTTATTGTTAGCAAATTCAACTCCAACGTTATACTTAATTCTGTTTGTTAAGCTTGATGAGAATAAAAAGCTAATATTATTACTAGCTATACTATATGTATCATCAAACAAAAAAGTAGAATTTATGTTGCTATAGTTTGACAAAGTCTCATTATCAATTGTAGAAATAAATTTAACATTCAAATCACTTTTATAAAAGTGTATTGTAGCTTTCGCTTTTAGTCCAAAGCTGACAGATTGATAATTTGTATCTTGATTGATTTTGTTTTCATTAAAACCAAAACCAATAAAATTTTTGTTTGAATTATAATTTTTATAATTTTTAGTAAAACTATAGTCATTAAATATAACTCCTTCTAATAAAATCTTTTTTGAAATTTTAGATTTGTACAAAGTATTAAATCCTGTTTTTAAACTATTTAAATCATTATTGTTATCAAAAAGTGTTTCATCTTGATTGCTTAAAATCAAATTATTTACAACTTGATTTTGCTTATCTATGCTTAAAAAAAAATAGGCATTTGTTTGAAAATAGGTTTTATCACTAATTTTATTTTCAAATTTGAAAACATTTGAACTATATAATGATTCTCCAATAGCTTGATATTTATCTAAAATGTCCGAACTAGTTCCATCTAAAAAAGTTTGCAAACTAGAATTATTCTCTGTTAAGCGTGTTTGATTTAGAATAGAAATAAATTCATAACGTTTGTTTTTTTGAGGCTTTCTTGCAAAATTTATAGTGTTGTTTTTTGTAGAAATAGTGTTGATATTATCTTGAGAGAATATAAATGGGGGAAGTGTATTTTCAACATACGATTCAATACCTATGGATAACTTATCTTTCAATAAATTTTTCCCAGTAATTTTTCTCATTTCGATGTAATCAATAGGAGAAAAAACATTGTCATTCAGATTGTTAATATCAGTAATTATATTGAGTTTATTTTTATTGCCAAAATTAAATAAATTATTGTGCAGTTTGTAGCGTTCTTTAACTCCTCCTTCTGCATCAAAACTTTCTTTATAACTGTCACGGAAAGTTTTTTTTATATTAATGTTTAAAGCAGTTTGCCCTTCATTTTCAAAACCGTCAATGTTTGATAAATCTTTATAATTTTTTAGCACTTCAATTTTTTCAACCATTTCAGCAGTTAAATTTTCTATCGCTAATTGATGATTGTCTCTAAAAAATTCATCCCCATTTATCAAGAGAGCTTCTATTTTGCCTCCTTTAAATTTAATTTTTTTATTACCATCTATTGTTATTCCTGGAAGTTTTTCGAGAACATCTTTCAGCTTTAACTCAGAACCAACCAAAAGAGTGTTTAAATTATAGGTTAAAGTATCATTTTTTTCAACAATATCTGGCTGTTTGTTTTCAATGATTACTTCTTTAAGTTCAGTAATTCTAGGTTTTAAAATCAAGTTTACTTCTTTGAAACTGGAAATTTTAAGTTCTTTATTTTCAAATAAAAAATGGGTTATTTTGATCTTCAAAGGGAAAGAAATTCCTTTGAGATTAAATAAAAAAAAACCTTTTTCATCTGTTTTTGAAAAGGTTATTAACTCGTTATTTTCTAATTTTAGTAATTGAACATTTGCATTAGAAATCGGCATTTGCATTTCATCAATTACACTACCCTTTAATTCCTGAGAATAAGAATTGATTATGAATAATAATAAAAAAACTATAAACCTCATTTGTTAAATCTGTATTTATAGAAAAAGTTTAAGCGACTTTGTAGTAAAATTTAAAACCTTTAATACAATTGTATTTCTGTTTTGACTATTTATTCCTTCTATTTATCTCTTCAATAAATTCATTATAGGTATAAATTTTTCCATTAAAAACAGGTTGTTGAATTTCAAGTTTTTCTTTTTTAAATTTTATATCATAAGCTATAATTTCATAAGACCTAAGTTTCACTTTTAATATTAAACCAGGTAAACCACAATATTTTCCTGGGCCATCAGAAATTGGAATATCATCAGTAAACCATACATAGATATCACTTCCAAATTTATTAGATGTTGCTTTTCTACATTTATATCCTAAAACAGTTTCAGCATCATCTAAAATTTTCCAATTCCATTCTATGAAATTATCAACTATTTTTATCTTTTCATTAAAAAAAAACTCATCATATATTTTATTTTTTTTATAGTCTTTAATAAATAATTTTTCTTTCACTCTTGTATCAAAGCCTGTTGAAGTAACAATAGTTTTAATGGTGTCACCACTTTCTGTCACCATAGTCGTTTCTGACGCTTCCTCTTCATTTTTTTGATCTATTTTTTCGTTTTGATATTGTGATAGCTTACCATCTGTTAATAGCTTATAAGAATAAAAATTTGGCTTATACGCTTTTAGGAGGTTTTTTGGTAATTCTTTAAATTGATTAGTGCTTGAATTAATTTCATTTTCAAAATATTTTACCTCAACATTTTGAGAAAAACAATTAAAATTTAAAAGCAGGAATAGAAAAAATATTTTATTCATTGTTTTTATTTTTTTATTAGTCAAGATACCCTGAAATTATTCATGAGTATAAATAAATAATGTTTAAATTTCAGGATATCTTTAAAAAAATTAATAGTTAACACATGTGGTTGTTACTGTGGTTGCATTTCCTCCTAATGAATAGCAATTAGTACAAACACGGTCAATTACAGTGTCATATACTGTTGTTGTTCCTCCATCAGCCATTGAGAAAACTTGCCTTGGTACAAGACGATACCAAGTATATTGACTTGTATATGCACAACCTAGATTTTCAGTTTTCTGAAAATCTGTTAATAAATTTTCTTTCTCCATAGTACTAGCAAAAGTAACTTATGAAAACATAAACGCTGTAATCAATAAAATTTTTCTCATTGTATAAAGTTTTAAAATTATACATGCTAAGCAACAAAAAAAAACGACTTGTACAAATTTTTTTACAAATAATTTATTATTAGAAGATTTATACATCAAATCCAAATTTATAGAGTGACATTTTAGATTTCCAGTTTTTAATTCCTAAACTAGAGCTTAAGACTAACCTATTGCATTTTTATCGCTTTTAATTATATTTATAAAAAATTTGTCAATGCAGTTTTCCGAAAAACGAAACCTTACCCGCTGGTTTATCATCATGGCTTCCTTTGTCATTGTGATTTTGATATTGTGGAATACCTATTCTTTTTTTCAAATCTTTAAAAATGATGAGCGTGTTAAAATGGAAGTTTGGGCTGAAAGTTTAAAAACCTTGCTCAACGCAGACCCTTTACTGGACGATGTAGAACTTCCCCGTCAGGTTATGAGTAATAACAAAACGATTCCAATAATCTTAACCGAAAAAAATGTCATTATCAACACCACCAATATTGATGAAAACATTATAAAAGATAAAGCTCGACTGGCTGACTTTTTGGAAAAATTAAAAAAACAAAATGACCCGATTATTATAAGAATTGGTCCGGGACAAGTGCAGTATTTATACTATGGGAATTCCTCATTACTTAACAAATTAAAATATTATCCTATTACTTTACTCTTGATTATTTTCCTCTTTGGCGCTTTGGTTTACAATTTTTACCGCAGCACCAAAATGGCAACCCAAAACAAACTTTGGGCCGGAATGGCGAAAGAAACAGCACACCAAATTGGGACGCCATTGTCATCCTTAATTGGTTGGTTGGAAATAATGAAAGCCGATAATGTAGATGAAACAACGATTACCGAAATTGAAAAAGACATCAACCGATTGCAGACCATCACGGATAGATTTTCAAAAATTGGCTCTGAACCTGTCTTAAAACGCTTGAATATCATTGAAGAAACAGAACAATCTTTCGATTATTTAAAATCGCGGTTTTCAAAGCAAGTGGAATTTTCCTTTAAAGCACCCAAAAAACCTATTATGGTTTCTGTAAACCCGACACTTCATAGTTGGACGGTAGAAAACTTAGTCAAAAACGCTATCGATGCTATGAAAGGAAAGGGCAAAATTTCGGTAGTGATTGAAAATGAAAATAATTTGGTTAAAATTTTAGTTTCCGATACCGGAAATGGTATTCCGAAAAACCAATTCAAACGTATTTTTGAACCTGGCTTTACTACAAAAAAACGTGGCTGGGGATTAGGTTTGTCTCTTACCAAACGCATCGTGGAAGAATACCACAAAGGGAAAATAAAAGTTTTGAGTTCTGAAATTGGAAAGGGAACTACGATACAAATTTCTTTTAAAAAAAGATAACTATTTCAAGTTCGTAAACATCAATTTTCTTCCCAAAGATCCTTTACTTAAATACTCTTTCAGGAAATCTTCACTTTCTTTGGCTTTTTCAAGTCCGGCCAAAATTGCTCTTTTCAAGCTATTCAAATTGGCAGCATTTTCTGGACTTATTGAACCAACCTTATAAACATCTTCCTGGCATTTGTTCATTTTGTCCCTAACATCCTGCATCATTCTTTTTAGTGTCTCGTCAGATTGAGTCGGTTTAAATCTTTTATTTCTAAAAAGGATAAAATCATTTAAATCTCGGATTGCCTCATTAAAATTAGCCGTAATTGCAATCAATTTTTCGACACTTTTATTTTGGTTTATAACGGTGAACTCTTTCTTTTTTAAATTGTAATATTCCTGAATCATGCTATTTAAAAGTCCATTTTTTTCTATTCTTTTAGAAGCTTCAAAAGCTTGGTCTGCGTCAGATAGTTTTTCGTATTTTTCAATCTCCGCATTATAATCAAAATTTATCTTAGGCTTTGCAACATCTGATTTCCCACTTATAAACTCACTATTGGTCAAAGGCTCATTCAGAAGTTGCCACAAGTAATCAAACGGCATGTGATTAACAATCATTCTGTCCGGATCTCTTTTAAAATAAGTGTTGTTTTGTTTCTTTTCGAATTTTTTACCATTAACAAATCCGGCACCCCAAGTCGCATCAAATAAAAACCATTTTCCATCTATTTGCGATATATTCCATGCATGAGAAATCGTTGCGACTTCTTCAAACTGTTTTGTATAGCCTCCAATAATATAGCTTTTAATACCAACTTTAGTGGCAATGTCATTGAAAACTTCGGCATAATGAATGCAAACTCCTTTTCGGGTTTTTAATGTGTTCGTAATTTTAACCTCTGGCGAATCCAGATTATTCGGCGCATACATATTCGGAATATCATAACTAATGTTTGATGTTATCCAATAATAAATAGCTCTAATTTTTTCATCCTGACTGGTGAAATTAGAATTAATATAGTCTGCAATTTCAGATGTCGTTGTGGTCAAATTTTCCGGAATAGATACCATTTTGTTGTCAACGTAAGCATAATTTGGAATAGTTTGCCCAATCGAAATATGGACAAGGAAGAGCAACATGAGGATTAACTTATTTTTACTCACAAGTAAGTTATTTGTTTTTAAACGGAGTTCGTGAATCTTCGATTTCATGGTTTTTTTAACTATAAAAAACCCTGCCAAAATTAAAAAAGTCGCAGGGTTCTCTTATTTTTATATAGATTTTAACTACAAATTAGCACGAATGTCCGAAGCCAATTTCTCAAATTCATCTTTAGTTAATGACACTTTTCTTTGAAAACGCATATCGTCCATATCGTGTAACGGAATTAAATGCACATGTGTATGTGGCACTTCAAGTCCAACAACAGCAACACCAATTCGTTTGCATTCTACTGTTTTTTCAACCGCTTTGGCAACTGTTCTGGAAAATTTCATTAAGCCCAAATACAACTCTTCATCCATATCAAAAATCTTATTGATTTCTTGTTTAGGAATACAAAGTGTGTGTCCTTTTGCATTTGGATTTACATCTAAAAAAGCCAAATAATTTTCATCCTCGGCTATTTTATAACACGGTATTTCTCTGTTGACTATTTTGGTAAATATTGAACTCATTACGGATTTAATTTTTTAAAAAGCCCTTCGACTGCGCTCAGGGTGACAAATGTTAATCACGTGAAATCTCCAGAACTTCAAAGTTTAATTTCCCGTTTGGAACGGTAATTTCAGCAACCTGCCCAACTGATTTTCCTAATAATCCTTTACCAATTGGTGACGTAACAGAAATTTTTCCGGATTTTAAATCCGCTTCGCTTTCGGCAACCAACGTATATTTCAACTCCATTCCATTAGCTTGGTTTTTAATTTTTACATTAGATAAAACCAAAACTTTTGAAACATCAAGATGTGTTTCGTCTATTAATCTAGCGTTTGAATGCACTTCTTCTAGCTTGGCAATTCTCATTTCCAGCATTCCTTGCGCCTCTTTTGCTGCGTCATATTCTGCATTCTCCGACAAATCTCCTTTGTCTCTTGCTTCAGCAATAGCTTGTGAAGCTTTAGGTCTTTCTATGCTTTTTAATTGATCTAATTCATCTCTCAATTTCTTTAATCCTTCAACTGTGTAATACGATACTGTACTCATGATTTCCTCTTTTATATAAATAGAAAAAATCCCATCGCAACGGGATTTCTTTTTGCAAAGATATTATTTTAATTTTATTTCAAAATTGTTGGCGTTTTTTTAACGCTTGTCAAAGTTAATTAATTTAAATTTGTTTCGCTATGTATTTCAAATAATTTTAATATGAGGAAGATTTTAATTCTGTTGGTATTCTTTACACTTATCATCGGTTGTGATGGTGGAAGTATTAATAACAACAATCCAAACATCCCTAATTATCAGGTTAATTTACAACTCAATTTGAGTTTGCCTGCTTATAGCAATTTACAATTCCCGAGCAATCATATTGTAGATTATTCTCCAGGTTCCGGTGCCAGAGGAATTGTAGTTTTTAACAGTGGCAGCGGATTTAATGCTTTTGATTTGGCATGTCCGAATCAGCCTTACAACACGTGCACATCACCGATGACTATTACAGGTATTGAAGCAAAATGTACTTGCGACAATACGACTTACAATTTATTTTCAGGTCAATCGCCGGGACAGCCTTATCCTATGAAACAATACCGAGTGCAAGTTAGCGGCGGTTATTTATATGTTACCAATTAATATAAAAAGCTCCTCCCGAGACTTCGGGATAAGGGATTTTTATTTTAAAACTTCAGTGTTGCTCCCACTAAAAAATTAGTTCCTGCTTGTGGATAATAGCCTGTTCCCTCTATAGTTGTTGTAACTCCAGGCGTTGAAAAATCATCATCATACGTATAGAAATAACCATTCGATTCATATTCGTAATCAAAGATATTGTTTACTAATCCTGAAAAAAGAATCGATTTTATTCCCTTATTGATATTCCATAAATAGGTTACATTCAAATCGTGCACGTTGTATGATTTCAAAGCAGACGCTTGTGAATCAATATTTCCCATGAATTGTTTTCCGACAAACTTATTTAAAAAGGTAAGATTTAGATTTTTGATTGGCGAATACGTTGTGGCATTTCCAAAAACAATATCCGGAGAAAAAGCAATATTGGTGTTTCCCAAATTTTGCAAAATCCCATCACGCTGAAAATAGAAATCTTTATTCTTGTTCTGGCTCAAAGTAATATTAGGCTGAAAAGTCAGTTTGTTTATTGCTTTGATTACCGATTCTATTTCGATTCCGTAACGATAACTGTGACCACTATTGGTAAAAATTGGCGAACCAACATCGTTTAACGCTCCAGTTAAAACCAACTGATCTTTGTACTGCATATAAAAAGCATTCGTGTTTACTGTTAGTTTTTTAGCAATGTATTTCCATCCAAATTCATAATCAAACAGACGTTCAGGCTTTATGCTTCCATTTTCGTAATCATCACGTCTTGGTTCTTTATTGGCAATTCCGGCGTAAGCATAAATCGCGCTTTTGGAATTCAATTGATAATTGATTCCCGCTTTTGGATTAAAAAATCGGAACGTATCATGTACATCCGCAAAGGCTTCACTGGTTGCTTTGTAAAAAACCATTCGATACTGCAAATCGGCAAAGAAATTTATCTTTCCGAATGTCTGCGATGCTTTAGCGTAGAAATTTAAATCGTCTTTATTTCCATAATTATCATAATAACGATTTGAGTTTGGAACATAAAACTGCGTCCAAACTACTTCTCCATAATGCTTCCCTAAATATCGGTTGGCTGCTCCACCAAACAAAATATCAGTTTTGTTATTCTTATAATTCAAAGAAAATGTTGTTCCGAAAAAATCATTATCTAACCATTTTTGTCTCACTAAATCAGCGGTTGCATTTCCTTGAAAATCAGGCAAATTATAATCGGCTAAATCTGCATCTTCACGGAATTGCTCGTAATATCCTTTTCCTAAAGTATAATGAAGCGCAACATTCGACGTCCATTTTTCACACCATTTTTCAGACCAATGCAATTGAAAATGATGCTGCCAATAATTATCGGTTTCATTGTCATAGAATTTGGTGTTCCCATTTATATCAGTATACATTCCGACCGAATTGAACGTTCTGTCATGTTCTAACAGATACGTATCTTCAAGTCCGTTCCATGCCTGATAGGTTTTTTCTTTTCCGCCAAAGGCAAGGAATTGTACTGATGTTGATTTTTTTATATAATTAATATTGAAAAAATAGCCAAACATATTTGTTGAAGCTCTGTCAATATAACCATCTGATGCAATTTGTGAAATTCTTCCGTTGATTTCTATATTATCGTACAAGCCAGTTCCGAAAGCTAAAGTGTGTTTTCTGGTTCCGAAACTTCCGCCGGAATTTGAGATTTCTGCATATGCTTTTTCCTGAAAGGATTTTGTTTGCATGTTTAAACTCGCA
This sequence comes from Flavobacterium sp., assembly GCF_031381455.1. GTDB lineage: Bacteria > Bacteroidota > Bacteroidia > Flavobacteriales > Flavobacteriaceae > Flavobacterium. Next base: position 16,713 of record NZ_JANMXZ010000046.1, read on the forward strand.
CCAAAAGCACCTGCGCCATTCGTTGAAGTTCCAACGCCACGCTGCAATTGAACACTTTCTAATGAACTCGCAAAATCGGGCAAGTCAACAAAATAAGTGCCTTGACTTTCGCTGTCATTAAAAGGAACTCCGTTCAGCGTTACGTTAATTCTCGAACCATCAGCGCCACGAACTCGCATATAAGTGTAACCAACACCATTTCCGGCATCCGTTGTGGTAACAACCGAAGGCAAATAGTTTAATAAAATTGGAATGTCCTGCCCCAGATTTCGTGGTGCAAGCTCTTCTTTGGTCACATTGGTAAACGTAACCGGATTTTTTTTGTTGGCGCGAACTCCGGAAACCAAGACCTCATCAAGTTGGTTGACTTTGGTGGTGTCTTGTACTTTTTCTTGTGAAAAGGAGAGGAAAGAGCAAAGAGCAAAGAACAAAGAAAGAATTGTCTTTTCTCTTGCTTCTTGCTTCTTGCTTCTCAAGTTGAATAAAATTTCCATTCGTAAATTGTTTACGAATAAAAAGAGGTAATTATTCTTTGTTAAAAATTGATGTTGTTTCCTGTGACAAAGAGATTCTGAAACAAGTTCAGAATGACAAACTAAGTCACTTTTCCTTAAACAGCATTACCTGTTCTAAGTTCATTGGGTATAATCTCAGCTCGTTATTTAGAGCACCCCTTTTGAGACGGAACAAAAATAACATTATAATTGATAATAATCAAAAAGAAGTTTTAAAAACTATTAAGTTCATTATTATTAAAACGCGAAGCCACTTGACTCTAAGATGTAGAAATTATTTTCCTAATTGTAATTTCAATAAGATATTTTTAAGCTATCTAATTCATTAATTGAAATATCTGGAAATGCAGAGGGAGATTTTATTAGTTTTATTAAAACTAAATTTCCTGTTCTTTTAGCTTCTTTTTTGGATTTAAAAGAAATCTTTTTGTTTACTGCTGGTATGTTTTCTTGTATAATTAATTCTTTCCCGGCGTATTTTATTTTATAACCCCAGCCATTAGATGTTGCAAAAGTTGTTACAAAATTTTGGTGGGATTTACAACTCAAAAAAAGAAATATGATAATGCTAAGGAACAATAATTTTTTTACTGATTTTTTTACCATTTATTATATTGTTTAATTGCAAAATATAAACTCCTGATTGAAGATTATGATATACACTAGCACTTTTTAAATCATCATTAAGTAGAGAAGATAATACATTTTGTCCTGCTAAATTATATACTGTCAACTGATAATTACTAAAAGATTGATGTGAATAAAATAAAATTTTGTCTTTTTCAACTACTGTTTCAAGTGTTTGATTTTGAAATTCAGAAGTAGAGAGTGATGGCTCCCACTTATAAAAAGTGCTTACAGCCGCATAGGTAAAGGAACGTCCATTTCCAATATAAGCTTTATCATTTAAGGTAAATGTAGAAACAAAAATCCTTCCACCTGCTGTAAAATCATCTACTTGTGTCCAAGAGTCTGTCCCCTCATTATATTTCCATATATCACTTTGGAAGGTTCCGCTAAAGCCAAGACCGATGTAGCTATTATTGGCAACTGTAAAACCAATCCCGTAATGTCTTGCACCACCTGGAAAATTGTTTTTGGGCGTCCAAGTATCATTTGCTGGATCATACATAAAAACAGCATTTGTACTAATTCCGCTTGATGTTGCAGGATTATTTATAGTTCCTGTAGCCAAATACCCTTTGCCATTTAGAACAAAACTTGAAGTATCATATAGATGAAAATTGTAATTTATATTTTGCAATTGAGTCCAACTATCTGTGCTTGGATCAAATTTATAAAACTCAGTCTTTCTACTATAGGAAAGTCCCAAACCAACATAAGCATAACCATTGATACTAAATGTAATTAGAGCTTCTCTGTTTCCAGCAGGATAATTAGTGATTTGTGTCCAAGTATTTGTTACAGGCTCATATTTCCAAAAATCATCATGTAGAACTCCTGTCGAATTACTATCGTCTCTGCCAGTACCCACATAACCATAATCTCCTATAGAAAAGCCAGAAGCAACTCTGCGATTTCCACCACCAAAATTAGCTTTTTGTGACCAAGTATCGGTTATTGGGTTATATTCCCATGTTGACTGTCTGGTTACAGTTCCGTTTTGTCCAGTCGTTACATATCCTTTATTATTGATAGAAAATGATACAGCTCCCCATGTACTTTCTCCCATACTTGCCACTTGTGTCCATGTTTGTGCATTTAGATAGTTTACAGTCAATAAGCCAATCATTATTAAAATATAGGATTTCACTTTTTTAATCATAAGTATATTAATATATAATTAGTTGGCAAAAGTAGCTAAAAATTAAATTTCAGGTTTCTTTCTGTTTTCTTTAATTTCTGAAACAACAGATTTGTCTTTGAGTCGTTTTTCGACAACTGCTTTTGGAATTTTGGTTGCTTTCCTTTTTTTGGGAACAATCAAAGCTTTTTCGATTAAGTCTAAAAAACGCTTTGTGACGATTGTTTTGTTTTTGAGTTGACTTCTGTCTTCGTCACAGTTTAAAATCAGTAGATTTTCGGAAGTTAATTTCGTAGCTAATTTGGTTGCAATCAAAACTTTTTCTTCTTCGTTTAACGCTTGAGAAGTATTCAAATCAAAAGTCAGGACAACTTTAGAAGAAACTTTATTTACATTTTGTCCTCCTGGACCGGAGCTTCTGACTGCTTTAAAATTTAGTTCAGCAATGATTTTTTCAGTTTCCATTTTGTGGTTGATGCGCAGGTTTTAGCAAATCGTTTACGGTTTTGACCGGATTAAAAGTTACCAACGGAACTTCAACAAAAACGGTAATCCATTTTGCCATGGCACCATTCCAAAGTCCAGGTAATTCGTAGCCTTTTAAGTCTTTTCCTTTATTGTTTTTATGAACGATAAAACCAGTACTCATGTCTATAAATTGCGTTAAATCAAATTTTTCTCCACGATAGTTTTTGGTAGCACAAACTAAATCCACCGGATTAAAATGGGTGGCTTTTGCCAATATTGCCACCTGTTCCGGATTGTGATTGTCAACCTGCGAACTTTCTACAATTTGCAACGAGACATTGCCTTTATAACTTGTTACCCAAAATGGTCCACCGCCGGGTTCGCCTTCATTTTTCACCATTCCGCAAACTCTAATCGGACGGTTTAATTTGTTTTTTATAAACTCTAATTTATTCTCAATAGTATATTTATGGAAATCTTTCAAAACATCAATATTTAATTTTTGCTCTATGAATGCAATGATTTCAGGAATATTTCTTTCTGCTATTTCATCATTTTCTACTGCTTTCAGAATTTTGAAAATCTGTTGCTGCAAATCGAGTAAAATGCCTGCCAATCCTTTTTTATACAACGTTATTTCCTGAATATGATTCTGAATTACATTGTCAATATTTTTGATAAAAAGCACATCAGCATCAAGATTATTTAGATTATTAATCAATGCGCCATGACCACCGGGACGAAAAACTAACTGACCATTTTCATTGCGAAATGGCTCATTTCCTGGCGTAACCGAAATCGTGTCTGTACTTTTATCTTGATGGGAATAGCTCACATGGAGTGTTGTTTTAGACTTTTCTACAACTTTATGTTTTACCCTGTCAATTATAGTTTGGAATAAATCTTCATGATGATCAGAAACAGTAAAGTGCAAATGTGAAACCGATTTCGAGCTGGCATAAAAAGCACATTCATTTAGATGCTCTTCAACTGGCGTTGTAATTTCTGTGTCGTATTTATGGAAATCCAAAATGCCTTTTGGCTTATTGCAAAAATCGAAATGTTCCGGCGACAACATAGTTTTAATGAACCTATAACTTTTCTCGTGGCTTTCTAAAGAATAATAATCCGGATATAGCTCTTTTAATTTTGCTTTTATTTCTTCATAGAATGGAAACTTCTCAATTCCGGCAAGAAATATTGGTAAATTTTTGTCCTTTTTTCTGTTTATGTAAGCATTTATCGTTTCATTTTCATGATCAAAATCGTTAAGAAACTCGCTTAAAAATTTAAACATTCTGCTCGCTGCGCCTGAAGCCGGAACAAACTTTTTGAGCTTTAATTTATCTTTTTTGGAATCAAAAAAATCGGCGTATTTTTGAAACTCTTCGTTTGATAATTTTACAATTCCATCATTTATAGTAGCAGGTTTTTCGAGCGTGATTTTTGGAATTCCCAATTGAAACAACAAAAGTTCACCTTCGATTTTATCCAAAGAAATACCTAAAGCTTTGATTTGTGCAAAGTCTGCTTCTGAAAAACCGTACTGTTTTATTAAACTATCTTTTGTTGTAATGTTTTCTTCCATTCTAAATAACCAAAAATGGCAATTATTGTAAAAATTAAATACTGAATACTCGTAAACGAATATCCTTTGACAAAATACATCGGAATGGATATGATATCACCAATAATCCATAAAATCCAATTCTCGATTTTCCGTCTCGCCATCAACCACATTCCGACAAAGAAAATTCCGGTAACCAAGGTATCAACGTATGATGTCCAGTGGGTAAATTTATCAAAAAATGTGTAAACAGCTACCACAAATCCTATCGTTAACACAAAAATGACAACGGAACCTTTCTTTTCGTAAGTATTCATTCTCGAAATAGGGAATTCGACTACATCATCTTTTTTTCGTGTCCAATGATACCAGCCATAAATGCTCATTACTACATAGTAAAAATTAATCATCATGTCGCCCAGCAACGACCATTTCCAAAGCAAATAGACATAAATTGCCGTGTTGATAATTCCTGTTGGGAAAACCCAAATGTTATCTTTTTTTGCATACCAAACGCTCAACAACCCGAAAACAATAGCAGTTACTTCCAGCACGATTTCATAGGTTGGATAGTCTTTGTATTGATTAAAAAGGAATTCGAACATTAGCCAAAAAAGTTTAGGTCATTTTCAAACGCCGTTCCAATTACGACTAAATCGGCACCAGCAGCATAAGCTTCATCTATTTGTTTTTTGGAACGGATTCCGCCGCCAACAATCAATGGTGCAGAAATTCTGTTCGAAACTTCTTTTATGATTTCAATCGGAACCGCATTTTGTGCTCCGCTTCCTGCTTCGAGATAGATTACTTTGTTTCCGATTAATTCGCCAGCTTTTGCCGTTTGGGCAACGTATTCGGCATTGGTTTTTGACAAGGGTTTGGTTTTACTTACGCGTTCAACAGCTGTTTCGCTTCCACTTTCTATTAAAATATAACCAGTAGAAATGATTTCCAACTTGGTCTTTTCCAAAATTGGAACTGCGTTAATTTGATGCTCCACTAAATAATCAGGATTCCTTCCCGAAAGCAGCATCAGGAATAAAATTCCATCAGCTTCGGCCGAAATCTGCGATGGATTTCCGGGGAAAAGCAGAATCGGTAATTTGATTTCTGATTTTAATTCAATAATAATTTCATCCAAATGATGGCCATCAAACGAACTTCCGCCAACAAAAATATGAGTAGCTGGAGACTGCTTTATTTTTTCTGTCAAAACTGAAATACTTTCCACAGCAACTTTATCCGGATCGATTAAAATGGCTAAGAGTTTTTGGTTCTTTAATTTTGCTTCAAATATGTAATTGTAGATTTTTCCCATTATTTCTTTTCACCCGAGGCAAAGCCGAACGGAACGGAGTTAAAAGCACACACATAAACATAGTTTTCAATAAAGTCGAATACAATATCAAAGTGTTCGACTTTGCTATTTACACGTAATTCGACGGTGCATTTCTTATCTGCCAAATTGAAATCATCCTCAAAAATGTGGTCTTTAAAACTAATGCCAATTTCGTTTTTGATTTTAAAAACAGCTTCCTTCACACCCCAAACCACGGTTGCTTTTATCATCTCCTCTTCCTTTGAAAGATTTTCTAAATGCGAAACATCCATATAACGCGGTGCGAGTTTTAGTGTTTTGTCTTTTAGGATTTCTAAATCGGCACCAATATTAACATCGCTTAAAACAATCACCGAAAAGTCATTCGAATGCGATATCGAGATGTGTTTACCATCATTTAAATGTGGTTTGCCAAACTCATCATAGTACAAATCAAAGTCGGTATAACCCGCTTCCATCAATAATCTTCTGACAGCCAAAAACCCTTTTTGATGGCTTTCGGCTTTCATGCTTTCTACTCGTGCTAACGAAACATCTTTTAGGGCAAGACTGCGAAACAGTTCGTCAAAGGTTTCGGTTATTTTCCAAACCAGCAAATGCGTGTAATCGTTTAACGCTATTGTTTTTAGTAGAGGCATTCGAGTTTTAAATTATCTGTTTGTATTTCAGAAAATTAAGTGGCTAAACAATTCATAAAAAAACAGAAAACGCTTTTTTAATTCTAACCTATGTTGTAATTTTGCACCGAAATAAAAAAAACAAATATACATAATAGATGAGTACACAAACATTACCTTATGTAGCTTTTAAAGTGAAAGATATTTCGCTTGCAGCTTGGGGAAGAAAAGAAATTGAATTGGCAGAAGCCGAAATGCCTGGATTAATGGCTCTTAGAGCTGAATACAAAAACGAACAACCTTTAAAAGGGGCACGTATTGCTGGTTGTCTTCACATGACAATTCAAACGGCTGTTCTTATTGAAACATTAATTGCTCTTGGAGCTGAAGTTACTTGGTCATCTTGTAACATTTTCTCTACTCAGGATCAGGCTGCTGCAGCTATTGCTGCTGCTGGAATTCAGGTTTATGCTTGGAAAGGTCTTGATGAAGAGTCTTTCGATTGGTGTATTGAGCAAACCTTATTCTTTGGTGAAGACAGAAAACCATTGAACATGATTTTGGATGATGGTGGTGATTTAACCAATATGGTTATTGACCGTTTCCCAGAATTGGTTGCTGGAATCAAAGGTTTATCAGAAGAAACTACAACTGGTGTTCACCGTTTATACGAAAGAGTAAAAGCCGGAACATTACCAATGCCTGCAATCAACGTTAATGATTCGGTTACTAAATCGAAATTTGATAACAAATACGGTTGTAAAGAATCGGCTGTTGATGCTGTTCGTAGAGCAACTGACTTAATGTTAGCCGGAAAAAGAGTAATCGTTTGTGGCTATGGCGACGTTGGAAAAGGAACTGCGGCTTCTTTCCGTGGTGCTGGCTCTATTGTAACGGTTACTGAAATTGATCCAATTTGTGCTTTACAAGCAGCAATGGACGGTTTTGAAGTTAAAAAATTAAACACTGTTGTTGAAAATGCTGATATCATCATCACTACAACCGGAAATAAAGACATCGTTTTAGGTTCTCATTTCGAGAAAATGAAAGACAAAACTATCGTTTGTAACATTGGTCACTTTGATAACGAAATTGATATGGCTTGGTTGAACAAAAACCATGGTGCGTCTAAAGTAGAAATCAAATCACAAGTTGATAAATATACTATCGCAGGAAAAGATATCATCATTTTGGCTGAAGGTCGTTTGGTAAACCTAGGTTGTGCTACAGGTCACCCAAGTTTTGTAATGAGTAACTCCTTTACAAACCAAACTTTAGCTCAAATTGAATTATGGAAAAACAGTGCAGCATACAACAATGAAGTTTATATGTTACCAAAACATTTAGATGAAAAAGTAGCGATGTTACACTTAGCAAAATTAGGAGTTGAATTGGAAACTTTAAGAGCCGACCAAGCGGAATATATTGGTGTTGAAGTTCAAGGACCGTTTAAGCCGGAGTATTATAGATACTAGTCCAAATTTGTCATTCCCGCGCAGGCGGGAATCTCATCCTATAAAAAAGAAACCCTTGCAGTGATGTGAGGGTTTTTTGTTTGCTGGAAGGACTTAATCTTATAAATTATCAGAAACAATATGTAACTGCTATTTTGGTTTTCGGTCGTAACTTTAATATAAAAAATCGTATTAATCATTAAGTTAAAAATATCATGGACTCAGATTATATCATTGAACGACTCAGGGCAGCACCCTACAGATACGCAACCTTACAGGCATTGCAACGAATATTGGAAAATATGGCCGACTACATGAGAGACCAGATTATAGAAAAGCTAAAAAAGGAAATAAGGAAAGAAGAGAACTCAGATATTTACCATCTGTTGGCTGATTTATTACACAAAAGGCCGCTCTCTTCATAAATGGGTTTTTGGTTAGTTTTTTATTTGACCCATGCAGTGATGTGAGGGTTTTTTGTTTTCAATCCCGTTAGGGATCTAATATGTGTAGCTAAATAATCAATGTAAAATAAAGTCCCTTTAGGGACGATATAATGGACTGACACAAAAGACAAATCCTAACTAGCCCCGATTGTAGCGTAAATCATCTTTGTCAAAGTAAAACTTTGACAAAGATATTGTAACGAAAAGCGGGAACATGGATACCAAAAATGCCGGAACCATTCGCTCCTGAAAAATAAAGCTAGACCTGTCAGGTTTATGAAACCTGACAGGTCTAAAAACAAAAAACCCATTTCTTTCGAAATGGGTTTTTATAGTATAAATAAATCTAATCCTTATGCTTCAAACGGAAGTATAGAAACGTATGATTTATTATCTTTTTTCTTTTGGAACTTAACAACTCCATCTACTCTTGCGTGTAGCGTGTGATCTTTGCTAATGTAAACATTTGCACCTGGATTGTGTTTAGAACCTCTTTGTCTAACAATGATGTTACCTGCAATTGCAGCTTGACCACCATAAATCTTAACGCCTAAACGTTTTGATTCTGATTCTCTACCATTCTTAGAACTACCGACACCTTTTTTGTGAGCCATGACGTATGAGTTATATTGTTATTATTCTTGTGTATCTTCTTTTTTAGCTTTTGGAGCTGCTTTTTTTGGAGCTGCTTCATCTGCTGGCTTTTCTACTTTAGGAGCTTTTGCTTTTTTAGGAGCTTCTACTTCTTCAGTTGCTGCTACTGTCGCTTTTTCTGCTTTAGAAGCTGCTTTTTTACTTCCGGTTGCAGATATACCTTCAATCACGATTTGTGTTAGGTATTGTCTGTGACCATTTCTCTTTTTGTAACCTTTTCTTCTTTTCTTTTTGAAAATGATTACTTTATCTCCTTTTAAGTGTGATATCACTTTGGCTTCTACTGAAGCACCTTCTATAGCTGGGGCGCCTAAAGTAATGCTACCATTATCGTCTAATAAAAGAACTTTGTCAAAAGAAACTTTTGAACCTTCTTCATTAGCCAATCGGTGAACATAAACCTTTAAGTCTTTGCTTACTTTGAATTGTTGCCCTGCTATCTCTACGATTGCATACATATTGTTATTATTTAATTTTTTTAAGTGGGCAAATATACGACTATTTTCCACACACGCAACCCTTACGCAAAAAAAAATTAGTGTTAACAATCAGGAGGTTATCGAACAGAAATATTTTTAAGGAAATAAATAAAAAAAGATACCTTTGGTGTAACAAATTAAACGGTTAGACAACTAACTGAACAATCAACTGAAAAAATTTAATTTTTTATGAAAAATTCATTAATCGCTTTAAGTTCAATGCTTATGCTTGGAGGAGTAGCTCACGCCCAAAAGGTCGCTTTTGAGGAGTACGATTTGCCAAATGGTCTTCATGTAATTTTACACAATGACTCATCGGCACCTGTTGTAATTACCTCTGTTATGTATCACGTAGGTGCAAAAGATGAAAATCCGGAAAGAACTGGATTTGCTCACTTTTTTGAACATTTATTGTTCGAAGGAACCGAAAACATCAAACGTGGTGAATGGTTTAAAATGGTAACTTCAAACGGAGGAACTAACAACGCCAACACCACAGAAGACAGAACCTATTATTTCGAAGTTTTCCCTTCGAATAATACAGAATTAGGTTTGTGGATGGAATCAGAAAGATTGATGCATCCGGTTATCAACCAAATTGGAGTTGATACACAAAACGAAGTAGTAAAAGAAGAAAAGAGACTTCGTGTTGACAATCAACCATACGGAAATCTAATTGCCGAGGTAAAGAAAAACATGTTTAAAGTTCACCCATACCGTTGGGCAACTATCGGTTCTATGGAACATTTAGACGCGGCAACTTTAAAAGAGTTTCAAGATTTTAACAAAAAATTCTATTCTCCAAACAATGCGGTTCTAGTTGTTGCCGGGCAAATTGACATTGCACAAACAAAAGCTTGGGTTCAAAAATATTTTGGACCAATTCCAAGAGGAGTTGAATTAAAAAAACAAACTTTCACAGAAGCACCAATTACTGAAACAATCAAAGCACAATACGAAGATCCAAACATCCAAAAACCAATGGTGGTTGCAGCGTATAGAATTCCATCTATGAAAACTCGTGATGCAAGAGTTTTAGATATGATTTCTACTTATTTAAGCAATGGTAAAAGTTCTAAATTATACAAAAAAATCGTTGACGATAAGAAAATGGCTTTGCAAATCGGAGCATTCAATTATGCGCAAGAAGATTACGGACAATATATTCTTTACGGAATGCCACAAGGAGATTTCACCTCAGCTGACATAATCAAAGAAGTTGATGAAGAAATTGTGAAATTACAAACGGATTTAATTTCTGAAAAAGATTTTCAAAAATTACAAAACATAAACGAAAGCAATTATGTTGACGAAAATTCAGGCATTGAAGGTGTTGCAGAAAACTTAGCAACATACTATTTATTGTATGGAGATGTTAATTTGATTAATACAAATATCGACATCTTACGCTCTGTAACTCGTGAAGAAATGAGAGACGCTGCTAAAAAATATCTTAATCCAAACCAACGTTTGATTTTGGATTATGTACCTGCAAAAGACAAAGCTGATAACAAACAATAAACAGTAAGAAAATGAAAAAATCAATTATAGTATTATCAAGCTTGTTTTTAACCGTTATTATGCAAGCACAAGACAGAACACAACCGAAACCTGGCCCATCGCCAACAATTAATATTAAAAAACCTGAAACTTTTGCGTTGCCAAACGGATTAAAAGTTTTAGTAGTTGAAAACCACAAACTTCCTAGAGTTTCATTCAATTTAAGTATTGACAATGCTCCTTATGCTGAAGGAAACAAAAAAGGAGTTGATGATTTAACCAGTAGCCTAATCGGAAACGGTTCAACAAAAACATCAAAAGATGCTTTTAATGAAGAAATCGATTTTATGGGAGCTGATATCAATTTCTTTTCTTCTGGAGCTGCTGCCAACGGATTGTCTAAATATTCGAAAAGAATTTTAGAGTTGATGGCTGAAGGTGCTTTGACACCAAATTTCACTCAGGAAGAGTTTGAGAAAGAAAAAGAAAAACTTATCGACGGATTAAAAACACAAGAAAAAAGTGTTCCTGTAGTTGCCGGAAGAGTTGAAAATGTTTTGGCTTATGGTAAAAATCATCCATCAGGAGAATATTTATCTGAAGAAACTATTAATAATGTTACGTTAGCTGATGTAAAAGCAAATTATGCATCTTACTTCGTTCCGGAACGTGCTTATTTAGTAATCGTTGGTGATGTGAAAACAAAAGATGTGAAAAAAATGGTTGAAAAACTATTTGGTTCATGGGTAAAAGCTACTGCACCAAGATTAACGTATTCTAATCCAAGCAACGTTCAGTATACACAAATCAATTTTGTAGATATGCCAAATGCGGTTCAATCAGAAATCTCATTGGTTAACACTGTAAATTTAAAAATGTCAGATGCTGACTTCTTTCCTGTGATTTTAGCTAACCAAGTTTTTGGTGGTGATTTCAATAGTTATTTGAATATGAATCTGAGAGAAAAACATGGTTGGACTTATGGTGCTCGTTCAAGCGTTGGTTTTGACAAAAACATCTACAGCAAATTCAAAGCAAATGCCCAAGTTAGAAATGCAGTTACAGATAGTTCTGTAGTAGAATCTTTGAAAGAACTAAACAAAATTAGAACTGAGAAAGTTTCAGAAGAAATGTTAAACGGTGTAAAAGCTGGTTACATTGGCCGTTTTGTAATGCAAGTTGAAAAACCGGCTACCGTTGCCCGTTACGCTTTGAATATTGAAACAGAAAGTTTGCCTGCTGATTTTTATGAAAACTATATCAAAAATATCAATGCCGTTACGCCTGAAGATATTATGAGAGTTGCAAACAAATATTTCTTAGCTGATAATTTACGTATCGTAGTTACCGGAAAAGGTTCAGAAGTTATTTCAGGATTGGAAAAACTAAAAATTCCAATGTTCTATTTCGATAAATTCGGTAATCCTACTGAGAAACCAGCTATGAAAAAACCAGTTCCTGCTGGAGTTACAGCAAAAACAGTAATCGATGCTTATGTAGCTGCGATTGGTGGAGACAAAGCGGTGAAAGCAGTTAAATCTATAGCTTATACAGGTTCTACTACAATTCCTCAAGCTCCAATGCCTTTGTCTTACACATCAAAAATGGATAACAAAGGAAGAATGGCTATTGAGCTTTCTATGGCCGGAATGGGTTCTATAATGAAGCAAGTGGTAAACGGAAATACTGGGTACATGATGCAACAAGGGCAGAAAAAAGTTTTAGAAGGTGATGCTCTTGCAAAAATGAAAGAGAGCGCAGTGTTATTCAACGAAACTTTATTGGCCACAAAAGCAGGTGTAACCGTTTCAGGGATTGAGCCAATGAATGGTGCTGATTCTTATGCCGTTGTTGATGGTACTACTACGTATTATTTTGATGTGAAAACAGGTCTGAAAACTGCCGAAGCTTCTATTGAGGAGCAAGGTGGACAAAAAATGACAAGAGTTACAAACTTCAATGATTATAGAGCTGTAAAAGGAGTTCAAGTGCCTTTCAACACTATAATGAATGTTGGTTTTGAATTAGATATCAAAATGAGTGATGTAAAAATCAACGAAGGTGTTTCTGATTCCGATTTTCAATAGTTGAAATTTATTAAATAAAGTAAAGAAGACCGTTAGCAATAGCGGTCTTTTTTATTGTTATAAATTCCAAATGCAAAAAAACAAAATGCAAAAAAATATCAAAAAAGCAAATTTTAAAATATCAAACTAAAAGCTTTGCGCTCTTTGCGCCTTCTTTGTGTTCCGAGGATTCGGGATTTTGGTTAATCTTTCTGCTTTTTATTTCTTACTTGAAAGATAAACGCCAATCAAAATAATAAAAGCACCAATAAACTGCAATGGCGTGAGCATTTCATTATCGAGAAGTCCCCAAAAGAAAGCTACTACTGGAATCAAATAAGTGACTGAAGTTGCAAAAACCGGAGACGAAATTTGTATCAATTTGTAAAAAAGCACATTGGCAATACCTGTCCCTATTATTCCCAAAACCGCCACAAAAATCATGGCATGTTGTACTTTTTCTACATGAACAACGGTAAAGAAATCGGTAAAAGAGAGAACTAGTAAAGCCGGAAACAACATCACTAAAAAGTTACCAACCGTTATGGTTAGTGGTTTTAAATCGGATAAATATTTTTTTATGAAATTCACATTCATCGCATAACAAATCGACGCAATCAATACCAATATGGTGTACCAATAATTCTGATTTGGATTATGAATAGCTCCGTTAAAAATCAATAACATCGTCCCGATTAATCCAACGATTACTCCAAAAATTTGTGTTCGTTTAAAATCCAAACCAAAAACAATCGCGCCTAAAATTAGGGTATTCAAAGGCGTTAAAGAATTGAGTATCGAACTCACTGAACTGTTAATCTCTGTTTGGGCAATTGCAAAAAGATACGCCGGAATAAATGTTCCGAATAAAGAAGTCAGTGCAATATACTTCCACTTGTGTAGCGGGATTGTGGTTATGTTTTTAAAACCAATAATCAAAAGAAAAATGGCGCAAAAAATTATTCTCAAAGAACCCAACTGAAAAGGATCTAATCCGGCTAATCCTTTTTTAATAAGTATAAAAGAACTCCCCCAAATTAGAGCAAGAGCAACTAGTATAACCCATTTTAACTGCAGTGATTTCATATTAAGATATCTATTGATTTTTATTCGTTATATGTAATTCGCTCTTGAATTTCTTCTATAATTTGTTACGTTTACGTAAGCTCATTTCATATATGTTTTTCAAGACATCAAATTTTGTAATTATTTTAAGAATAATCACTTTTATTTTTTACTAATTTTGTCCATGATTAAAATAATCATAACTAATAAATTCTAAAATTATGAATTTCACCAAATCGCTATTAACTTTTGGTCTTGCCTCAACCTTACTTCTTAGCTGTAAAGATACTGGAAGCAAACCTGTTTCAGGAACAGATGAAACTAACACTAAAAAAGAAGTTGCTGTTGCTGCAAAACCGGAAACTGCAAGTTTCAAAATTGAAGGAATGACATGCGCCATGGGTTGTGCTAAAACCATTGAAACTAAATTATCAAAAATGGATGGCGTTCAAAAAGCAACCGTTGATTTTGATAAAAAAGAAGCAACCGTTGATTTTGATGCTTCAGTTTTAACTCCGGAAAAATTAACAAAAGCGGTTGAAACTACAGGTGATGGTGAAACTTACAAAGTTTCGGGAATGCAGACAAAAGGGAAAGTATAACTTCAAAAATATATTATAAAAAAGTCCTCTTATTAAAAAATGAGAGGACTTTTTATTTCCATTTAATAGTTTCCAACAAACGCTGCATGTCATTTTTTACATAATCCGCTGCCGGCATAATAGAATCAAATTTAGGTTTGGCATAGAAATATACTGAACCAGTTACAAAATGCTTGATGCTATCCGTGGCGTAAAATTGGGCGTTTGTAGCTGCATTTCCATCAACTTGATAAAACATTCCGTATACTTTATTGCCATTATTTATGTAGGGCTGTTCTAAAATATCATCCGCTTTTATAACGTGTTCGTAAGTTAGTTTTTGTGCGTCTCTCAACAATTTATTAATGTCGCCGTTTACCGTTTTATAGGTCAAATATATTGTCGCTTTCATTTTTGGATACTCTATTGAGAAGCCACAATTTTTATCTTCTTTGATAATGGCATCATCATTCATTTCAAATTCAAAAGGACAATGATTGCTGAATGAGGCATATTTAGCAACCGGATAATCCAATCGCAATTGGCTTGCGGGCTTTGGCAAAACATCATCTTTACAACCGTTGGCAAAAACCAAAAGCAATGCTATTCCAAAAAACCCGTTGATTTTTTTTGTCATTTTTAACTTATTCGAGAGTTACTTTTAATTGCTTTATTCTTTTCTTATCGACCGCTTCAATGGTGAAACGCACATCTGAAAAATGAATTTTCTGTCCTTTTTTGGGGAAATTACCTAAAATTTCTAATATAAATCCGGCCAATGTTTCAGCTTCGCCTTTGCTACTTTCAAACAGTTCCTCATTAACATCAACTATTCGATAAAAATCTTTGAGGTTTATTTTTCCTTCAAACAGGAAATTCTTATCGTCAATTTGGGAGAAATTCAAATTTTCATCATCAAACTCATCCGAAATATCGCCAACAATTTCTTCGATTACATCTTCTAGCGAAACCAATCCCGAAGTTCCGCCATACTCATCGACCACAATTGCCAAATGACTTTTTTTGCTTTGGAATTCTTTTAACAAATCGTCCAACTTCTTATTTTCGGGTACAAAAAAGGGTTCTCGTATCAGTGTATTCCAGTCGAATTCCTTTTTATTAATATGTGTAATCAAATCTTTGACAAACAAAACGCCCTCAATATGATCGATGCTTTCTCTGTAAACTGGAATCCTGGAATAACCTTTGTCCACTATTTTAGTGTAAATCTCGGCAAAAGTTTCTTCCATTTCAAGTGCAAAAATATCAATTCTTGGACTCATGACTTGCTTTGTATCTGTATTCCCAAACGAAACGATACCTTCTAATATTTTTTGTTCTTCCGAAGTCGTGTCTTCTGTAGACGTTAATCCCAATGCCTGGGATAATTGATCTACCGAAATATTTGATTTTTGCTTTCCTAATTTATCATGCAAATAAATACTCACCGAGCGCATTGGCAGACTTATTGGCGAAAGCAATTTGTCTAACAACGATAACGGATTGGCAACAAACTTTGAGAATCGGATATTGTTTCTGCTTGCGTAAATTTTTGGTAATACTTCACCAAATAAAAGAATAAGAAAGGTTACGAGTATTACCTCAACTATAAACTTTAGAATTGGAGATTCTATTGCTGAAAAAAGATTGTTCCCAACAAAAGAGAAAATTATCACAACGCCAATATGACTGAAATTATTTGCTACCAATATGGTTGCCAAAAGTTTCTTTGGTCGTTGCAGCAATTTCGAAATTAGGTTAGCTTTTGAAGAATCTTCTTCTGATAGGGTGTTTAAGTCTTGTTGCGTGAGAGAAAAAAGAGCAACTTCTGCGGCAGAAACCATGGCAGAACAAAATAGAAGAAACGTAATAGCTATAATTCCAAAAAGTAAATTGGTATCTATAGTTGCTAAAAAATTAGTACTGGGCTCAAAGTCCAATGAAGTAAAGATTAGTTAAACAATATCAGAACGGCAAATCGTTTTCGGGAGTTGCAAGATTGGGCGTTTCAAAATTAGTGCTTTTTGGCTCTAAATGTTGTGTTGTTTTTAATCCGTCAACTTCTTTTTTGGTAGTCAAAAATGTAAATTCGGTAACTTGTATTTCGGTAGTATATTTTGTCGTCCCATCTTCGGCTTGCCATTGGCGCGATTTAATTCTGCCTTCAACATATATTTTATCCCCTTTTGATAAATACTTTTCGCAAATTTCGGCAGCTTTATTTCTTACTACTAAATTATGCCATTCGGT
This sequence comes from Flavobacterium sp., assembly GCF_031381455.1. Taxonomy (GTDB): domain Bacteria; phylum Bacteroidota; class Bacteroidia; order Flavobacteriales; family Flavobacteriaceae; genus Flavobacterium. The sequence continues at coordinate 33,479 of NZ_JANMXZ010000046.1, forward strand.
AGAGGTGATTTTTTCGTTAGTTTGCTTGTTGATATACACTTCATTGGTCGCTAAAGGAAAACGGCCTATACAATTTCCACCATCAAAGTAATGCATCTTTACTTCGTCACCAAGATGACCAATTAACATTACTTTATTTAAGGTGCCATTCATATTTTCAACTAAATTTAGCTTCCCTCAAATTTACTACTTTTTTTGAAGATTAGAAACATTCTTTTTCAATAAAATTATAAATAACAATAGGAAATGGGAATTTAGAAGCTGATTTACAATCTATTCCACTGAGCAGTGCTCCTTCAACCTTAACTTTCCAGAATTTTATAGACAGATGTTGGTGCGAAAGTTTATGAACAATACCTTCGGGATTGCATAATTGAATTTCCTGAATAGCGTTTTCAACAAAACTTTGATTTTGAATTAACTCCAAAACCGTTTTGTCAGTTTCTGCTGCATTAGTTTCAAGCAATGGAAATTCATATAAATTGTGCCAGATTCCTTTTTTGGTTCTCTTGCTAATAATCGTATTTTCATTCTCATCCAAAAAAACCAAATAATTAAAATAGCGTTTGGTGACTTTAGTCTTTTTAGATTTTACCGGAAGTTGTGAGACTTTACCTTTTTGCAAAGCCAAACAGCTATCATTAAAAACGCAAACGCCACAATCCGGATTTTTTGGCACACATTGCAAAGCGCCGAACTCCATTATGGCTTGGTTAAATATATTGGCGTTGCCTTTTGGCAATAATTCAGCTGCTAATTGTGTAAACTCTTTTTTGGCTCCAGCCGAAGCGATATCGGTTTCCACATCAAAATAACGCGACAAAACTCTAAAAACATTTCCGTCAACTACAGGAACATTTTCATTGTAGGCAAACGATGCTATTGCGGCCGCTGTATATTCTCCAATTCCTTTTAAATGCAATAATGCCGCATAGGTTTTTGGAAATTCACCATTGAGTTCAAAAGCAATTTGTTTCGCTGTTTTATGCAAATTTCTAGCTCTGGAATAATAGCCCAAACCTTGCCACAATTTTAGCACTTCTTCTTCATCGGCATTTGCCAAATCAAAAACCGTAGGAAATGCTTTTGTAAAACGCAAATAATAAGGCAATCCTTGAGCAACCCGTGTTTGTTGAAGCATGATTTCTGAAAGCCAAATCGTGTAGGGATTTGTGTCGTTTCGCCACGGCAAATCACGTTTGCTTTGTAAATACCATTGGATAAGTGTTTTAGAGAATCTCATAGTTAAATTGTGGATTGCAAAAATAAATCTTTATGTGATTAAATTTTAATAGATTATGCTTGAAATATTGTTTTTATTATTCATATATTTGCAACCTCAAAAAAATCACATAATTAATATTAAATACGAAAGAAAATGACGAAAGCAGATATCGTAGCAAAGATTTCAGAAAGAAAAGGACTTGAAAAAGGAGATGTTCAAGCAGTAGTTGAAGCGTTTATGGAAGAAGTAAAAACTTCTTTAGAAACTGGAGACAATGTTTATTTAAGAGGATTTGGTAGTTTTATTATCAAAACTAGAGCTGAAAAAACTGGTAGAAACATTTCAAAAAATACGACAATCAAAATTCCAGCACACAATATTCCAGCATTCAAACCTGCAAAAGTATTTGTAGAAGCTATAAAAACTAATACTGAAGTAGCAGTATAAACTCATTTATTAATCACAAAATAACCAACGTATGCCAAGTGGTAAAAAAAGAAAGAGACATAAGGTAGCAACGCACAAACGTAAAAAACGTGCGAGAGCTAACCGACACAAAAAGAAAAAGTAGTTTTAAACTACTTTTCTTTTTTTAGAAAACGTTCATTGAAATTGGAATCGAAAGATTCCGCCGGGTAATAACAATACCTGTTTAAAATGTTTAATCCATCTGTACCAAAAGGTTTAGGGTTTAGGGTTCATGGTTTATGGTTCTTAACTATAAACTACAAACCATAAACTACAAACACCAAATACAGATAAAAATTTACAAAGTGAATAAAGAACTTATCATTAGATCTAGTGATGACGCTGTAGATTTTGCCTTATTAAAAGATGGAAAACTAATTGAATTACACAAAGAAAAAGAAACAAGCAACTTCCAGGTTGGCGATATTTTTATTGCCAAAATAAGGAAACCTGTTGCCGGATTGAATGCTGCTTTTGTAAATGTAGGCTACGAAAAAGATGCGTTTTTACATTATCAGGATTTAGGTCCAAGTTTCGCTTCTTATTTGAAATTCATAAAACTTGTAAGCGCAGGTAAACTAAAAGATTTCTCCCTAAAAAACTTCCAGTTTGAGAAAGAAATTGACAAAGATGGTGCAGTAGCAGACTTACTGAGTGCCAACCAGTCAATATTAGTACAAGTAGTAAAAGAACCTATTTCTACAAAAGGTCCGAGAATAAGCTGTGAGCTTTCATTCGCCGGACGATTTTTAGTTTTAGTGCCTTTTTCGGATCGCGTTTCTGTTTCGCAAAAAATAGAATCCAAAGAAGAAAAAGACCGTCTTAAAAAACTTGTACAATCTATCAAACAAAGGGGTTTTGGTGTTATTGTGAGAACAGTAGCAGAAGGCAAAAACATAGCCGAATTAGAAAAAGATTTGCAGAACTTAATGAATAGATGGACTGCAATGAGTAAAAAATTACCAACTGCACATCATCCATCCAAAGTATTGGGAGAGCTTAACAAAGCTTCTTCGATACTTAGAGATGTATTCAACGATACTTTTACCAGTATTCAAATTGATGATGAAGAGTTGTACCAAGAAACAAAGGACTATTTAGCCGAAATAGCTCCAGAGAAACAAAAAATTGTTAAATTTTATCAATCGAAAGACACGCAATTGTTTGAAAAATACCATATCGAAAGACAAATAAAAACCTCTTTTGGACGAACAGTATCCATGAGTAAAGGCGCATATTTGATTATAGAACACACTGAAGCTTTACACGTTATTGACGTGAATAGCGGAAACCGTTCTAACAAAGCCAACAATCAAGAAGATACTGCCATGGAAGTTAATATGATAGCCGCAGCAGAAATCGCAAGACAATTACGTCTTCGGGATATGGGCGGAATCATCGTAGTCGATTTTATCGACATGAAAGATCCAGATAATCGCCAAGTGTTGTTCAACTTCCTTAGAGAAGAAATGAGCGATGATAAAGCCAAACACAAAATCTTACCGCCAAGTAAATTTGGATTAGTCCAAATCACTAGACAAAGAGTAAGACCAGAAGTAAATATTGAAACAAGAGAAGAAAATCCAAATAATTTGACGAGCGACATTGATGCGCCAATTCAGATTATCGACACGATTGCCTTTTCTCTTGAAAAAATAATTAAAGACCATAAAAAAGTGACCTTAAATGTTCATCCATTTGTGGCAGCATACCTTACCAAAGGTTTTCCATCATTACGTTCAAAATGGTTTTTTGAACATAAAAAGTGGGTGAAAATCATACCTCGTGACGCTTACACGTATTTTGAGTACCAATTCTTCGATGGTGAAGGAAAGGAAATCAAGCAATAAATAAGAAACCGCCTTGCTAAAGCTTGGCGGTTTTTTTATTAGAAGCTGTTTCCGGCTTTTCACTACAATCTTTTTGTAAAAACAAAAAGGATTTCCGTTTCAATCCGGGCTAGGGGTTTTGATTTCAAAATTTTATTCCAGATAAGGATTAAATTTTAGATGTCTATTCAGATTAAAAAATCTACACTATCAGACTCTAGCTTTCTGTTATTCAGTTAATTCCAATTTACAAACACCAAATAGTTTATAAAATGCTGAAAATGATCATATTAGATTTGCAAAATCGAAATATTGATCTAATATTTGCAACAAATAAAAGGTATGAATACTTCTTTTGAACGTTGCGAGAATACAAAAGTAGAATGGTTGACTCCTCCCGAATTGGTTAAAAGCTTTGGGGATTTTGATTTAGACCCTTGTAGTCCAATTAATGCCCCTTTTCTTCACGCTAAAACTAATTTTACAACTTTGGATAATGGTTTAGTTAAAGAATGGTTCGGTAGAGTTTATTTGAATCCTCCCTATGGAAGAGGAATGGAATTATGGTTAGAAAAATTAAAGTTTCATGGTAATGGTATTGCCTTAATTTTTGCCAGAACTGAAACCAAATGCTTCTTTCAACATATTTGGAATGATGCAGATGCTATACTTTTTGTTAAAGGAAGAATTAAATTCTACCATGTTTCAGGTGTTCAGGGAGGAACTCCTGGAGCTCCAAGCGTCTTTATAGCTTATGGAAAAGAAAATGCTAAAGTTCTGAAAGATTGTGGTATTGAAGGAAGATTTTTAGCATTGAAATAATCCCTCTAGGGATTTCATATGGGTAGAAAGAATATTATTTGATAGAAAAATCCCGTTAGGGATGATATAAATTACATAGGCTCTATTACATAAATCATCATAGTCAACCTCAATGAATTAAAAACTCTAAATATCCTCTTTGCATCACAATTAATATATCATCCCTAAAGGGATTTTGGTATTGTGTTGATTTATTTTCTACCCATATGAAATCCCTAGCGGGATTATATAATTTCGTAACAAATGAATTCGGCAATATTAAATTCTGCATCAAATATCCATTCGTTTTCTAACAATAACTTTTTCAGAGCTTCATTTTCGTTTACTACATCTTCAACAATTCCTATAACTTGAAAATTTTCAACTTTACAACCTATAGGTGAAGTTGTATTGCCTTCTGGTGTTATAAATATATATTTTTTCATTATTCTATTTTCTTATATGTTCCTCTGCCATTAAATTCAATAATTCCTCTATCTCTTAAAAGCTGTAGCTGCTGTCTAATTTTATCTTTAATAAAGTTATTATTTGGGTATTTCAATTTTAAATCTTTTTCAAAATTATAAATATCTTTTAGTGTAAAGTCTTTATTGGGTATTTTTTCAATGCAATTAAGAATATCTAAAATCCATCCCTTCGCATCGATACTCGTATTTCTTAAAAATGTAGTTTTATTATAGGCTGTTTTAACAATTTCTGGTTTAATAATTTTAGCTTTTTCAACTAAAAATATTTTTCCAAGTTCAGACACTTTAGATATGTCAATATTACAACCTGTCCAACCTGCTCTTTTTGCTGTTTCAGATAAAGGTTTTCTTTTAATAATAATTTCCGGGGTGAAAAATTGTTTTGGAATTATCAAAAAATTATCTACAGTATACTCTTTGTTATAGGTTAAAAAGAAAAAATTCGGATTTGTATCAGAGGTTATTCTCTGTATCATTGTGTCGTAGGAACCATCTGTTATAGTAGTACTAAATTTTCCGCTTTTGCTTTTTAACTCAAATTCTTCCGTACATTTTGTACAATAAAAATCAGCAACAGGTCTATTGTTTTCAAAATCGTTTAATGGTCTTTCACCGCAACTAGGACAATACGAATTTAGTTTTACCCAAGTTTCTGTAAGGACTCTTGCAATTTGTGAATTACTGCTATATCCTTTAGCTAATTCAATATTAAGATTTAAATCCATTTTACAATTTTAGAAAAAGTCTTGCTTTCATAAAGTTTGGTTTGTGCTAAAATAAGAAATAATGAAGACCTGAATTAGACTTTTATATACTTTCAACAAAAAACACTCACTTTTGTATACTAATTTAATCTTTAATAATCTCAATCTTCCTCCTAATATCATTCCCATATTCGTCTTCCACCGTAATATAATGAATTCCTGTTTCAGCTTCAATCTGCATTTCGTGAAAAGTTTGAGTTGTGCCTTTATACACATTGTCAACATACCAATACAACTTCGCTTCTTTGTTGGAATGCGCCACTTTTAAAATCACCGGCTGAATCTTGCTGTTGAAGTCCTTCACCAGATAAATTTTGCTGTTTGTTTTTGGGTAAATAAAATCCATTGATGCTTGCTGGTTTTGCTGACAATCGTCTCTAAATGGCGGCAATGGTTTGTAATCTATATGCAGACTTTTATAATACCATTCCATAACCGGTGGCAGCACAAACCATTTTTTGGTTACCATATTATCTACATCTTCACAACTGCTGTTTACTCTGTATTGCTCCGTTGCATCCAAATGCACTAATTTATGATAGGCACAAACCGAAGTCTTCATTCCTTTTCTGTTAATTAATTGTCTGATTTTCGGACAGTCATCTTGTCCCAAATGTCCGCTTAACGCACAAACCTCAGCATATTGCAAATCGTTTAACGGCGTTTGAAACCATTTTTTCCGCGGAAGCAAATTGAAAACATCAAACAAAATCGGAGCTGCACTTCCAACTCCTGTCAATTCAGGTCGGCCTTCTCCGTTTGCATTTCCAACCCAAACGCCAACCACATAACGCGAGTTCGTTCCGATGGCCCACGCATCGCGATTCCCGAAACTGGTTCCGGTCTTCCATGCTAATTCTAACGAAGAATCGTAAAACTTCCAGGCTTCATCACCTTCGGGACGATTGACTTCTTTCATGGCGTTATACGTCAGATAAATAGAACCCGCACCCAAGATTGTTTTCTGATAACTTTCATCTCCATAATCCTGCTCAAATCCGTTGACATAATTGAGTTCAGCAAATTCCTTGGTTCTGTATTTTCCGTCGGAAGCATTGAAATAATTCACGGTTGAAGACAAATTCGCATAGGTTCGGCACAAATCCCAAAGATTGCTTTCGGCACCACCAAGAATTAAAGACAATCCATAATGATCCGGATGTTTATTGATGTTTCTGAGTTTGAATTTCTGCATCAGTTCATAAAAATTATTTACACCATGTTCCTGTAACATTAACACCGCCGGAATGTTCAACGAACGAGATAATGCCCTCTGCGCCGGAACCGCACCATCAAAAGTACGATTGAAATTCTCAGGCGTATAACCCGAAATCTGAGTCGGAATATCGGCAACCAAAGTATTTGGCAGAATCTCACCTTCATCCAGCATCGAAGCAAATAACAGCGGCTTTAAAATACTTCCTGTACTTCTTGGTGCACCAATGATGTCAACATCTTTGTCGTGGTCTTTATCCGTTGGCGAATTCCCAACATAACTGATAATGTTTCTGTTTTGAATATCGATGACAATTACAGCCAAATTATGCACTTCGTTTTGTTTGTACTGATTGTAATACTGCGCCGCTATCTGATTCACCCGATTCTGCAACGAAATATCAATCGTTGTTTTGATGCGTTTTCCTTCATCCGTTTTGGCCACCCGCTGCAATAAATGAGGCGCTATCTGAGGAACTAAATACGGCTTTTGAGGCAAAGGTTCTGTTATTGATAATTGATAGGTAAGTTTATCAATTATTTTTTTATTGTATAATTTCAACAGCAATCCGTTTCGCTTTTTTAGCAATTTGATTTGATTCTTTCCCGGATATATCAAACTTGGCGCATTGGGTAACACTGCCAGCGTTGCACTTTCTGCCCACGACAATTGATGTGACTGCACTCCGAAATAACGCCAGGAAGCCATCTCTAAACCAACAACATTTCCGCCATAAGGCGCATGCGCAGCATATAATTCCAGAATTTTATCCTTGGAACAACGCAATTCTAATCGTGTTGCCAAAATCATTTCAATTCCTTTTTCGAAGTAGGTGCGTTTTTTGTTTTTGCGCGACAAACGGATAACCTGTTGTGTTAAGGTACTTCCGCCACGAACCACTTTTCCAGCGCTTCTGTTTTGTTGAAATGCCTTGAACATCGCTACAGGATTAAAACCCGGATGATAGTAAAAATGTTCATCTTCAAAATAGACGATACATTTTTTAAACTTATCGGGAACGCTGTCTTTGGACGGAAAACGCCATTGTCCATCACGGGCAATTTTGGCAGCTAATAACTCGCCGTCACTGCTTTCGATAACGGTAGAATAAGGTTCTTCAAAAAGAGTACGCGGCAAAGAAAAGTAATACACTACCAACATTATAAATACTGCAGCTAACTTCTTTGGGTTACGTTTGATATAATTTATGAAGCGTTGGTATAACGCTTGAAGTTTAGTTTTCACGATTTTGGAATTAAACACCTGAAAGGTTTTAAAAACCTGTCAGGTGTAAATTTACTTCACAACCTCAACCCATTGCCCTTTAGTTCTTGCCAAAAAGTCGTTGTCATACATGGCTTCGCATTGCAATCCAGGTAAATAATATTTACCCAAATACGATGCGTTCAACAGAATTTTGAATTTGCGTGTTTCGTTAGCTTTCAGACCAAAGTAGTAATTGGCTCTGTCATCACGAATATCAATATAATCGGCTACATTGCTGGTTGCATCACCAAAATCGGTGTAACGTGTATTTACAATTTCAAATCCGGAAGGCAGAATTTGCGACAAAGCAACATTATCAATCCACTCATTTTTGCGGTTTGTCAAGGTTACTTCGGCATAGAATTCGGTTCCCTGAGCGATTTTGGTAACAGTGATTGGATTTCCTTTTCTGTTTTTGAAAACTACACTGGCAGATAAATTATTTTGCATCACTTTTTCACTTCCAACAGGTAAAATTCCGCTATTTAAAACACGAACAAAAAGCGTATTATTTTTGTTGTTCTTAATTGTAATAGCATTTCCGCCTTTTTTTACAATCAAATTTCGTTGCGCTACTGTTTTGTTCGTATTGATGATTACGGGTTTTCCTCCATTTGAATATTGAACCGAAACACCTTTACTTCCGTTAGATTTGGCAAATTTTGACATCGCATACAAACCATAAGCGGTTGTTTGTGTGCTCATCCATTTGTCGCTTGACATATTCTTAGCCAATTTGGTTGCCATGGCAAAGGCTTGCTGTTTTTGCCCCAAGAGAATCAAAGTTTCCAATGCCATTGCTCTATTTCTGTCGGCCGAACCATAATAATAGTAATAATAACTATCATCGTAATTTTGCTCATCGATAAATGATTTACTCAATAATGCCAATCCAGCGGCATTTTGTTTTACCAAAGCATAGGCAGCAGCCAATCTAAGTTTGCTTTCGTTAGAAATTCCTACCGTTTCACGCAATCTGTTCATGGAAGCTAAATCTGCCGAACCTGCCAGTGCCAGTGTATACAATCGGTAAGCCTGCGCAATATCATTGAAATAATCTTTTTCAAAACGCCATTGTTTTGCCATTTTTCCTTGGTAAGAAATCCATTTTGATTTGAAACTAATTGGTAAAACATAGCCTTTTTTCTCGGCTTCAATCAGGAAGTGTCCGGCATAAGAACTTCCCCAATCATCAGCTTGGGAGTTGCCTTGCCAATAAGAGAAACCTCCATTTGGTAATTGGAAATTACCAAGTTTTTGGATTCCGGCAGTTACATTTTGTTGAATATTTTGTTTGCGAACGGCATCCAAATCCATCACATCGGTAAGATACAGTTGTGGAAAAACAGACGATGTCGTTTGCTCAACACAACCGTGAGGATACTGAATTAAATAGTTCAATCTGCGTCCAAAATCTACCGTTGGAACCGATGAAACTTCGATTCCGGCTTTGTTGCTTCCGGTTACACCAAAGGTTTTCCATGTAATCGTTTTGAAACTATTTGGTTCAATCATAATGTCAGAATACGCATTCGTTACCGGATTTGGATTGGTCACATCAATCTCTACAGTATAGGTTGATTTTTCTTTTCCTGAAGTCGCAATAATATCTATTTTACCAATACCGGTAACACTTCCAACCTCTAAATTGAAGTATGCCATTTTCTCATCTGGTTCTGTGAAAGTCACTTTTTGTGTAGTTCTTCCAACTACTTTAACAGCGCTATTTGACTTGATTTGAAGTGTTACATTTTTGATTTGTTTTTCAGTCGCAAACAACGTAACCGGAATAGTCACTTTTTCTGATGGCGAAATTTTTCTTGGCAACGACGCCAATACCATCAATGGACTTCTAACCTGCGTTGCTTTTTCTGCCATTCCATAGGCACTGGTTTCAGCATCTGCGGCAACGACCATTGTACGAACAGAGCCAATGTATTTAGGCAACGTAATTTTGGTGTTTTTGTTTTCGCCCTTGCCCAATTCGAATGGCCCATAATAAAGTACAACTGGTTTGAAACGATTGGCTTTTTTAGCTTTTCCGCCACCGGAATCGGCATCACCACCAATACTGAAAACCTGATTTACTTTTCCGCCATAAGCACCAATCACCTGATCATAAATATCCCAGGTACGCACACCCAAAGCTTCACGAGTATAAAAACTATCCCAGGCATTTGGCGTTTTAAAGCGAGTCAAATCCAACAGACCTTCATCAACAACGGCAATGGTATACGTCATTTTTTTGCCGTGTTTTTCGGAGACTTTTACATTCACTGTTTGCTCCGGACGAAGCACATCAGGCATGGTAAGTTGTGGTTCAAGAACCGTATTTTTATCAACCACTTCAATTGGAACGATGCCGTACATTCTGATTGGCGAATCGTTTTTTGTCGAAGCATGCGGTTGTAGAAGTGAAATATTGATGTACACATTCGGAGCCATATCGCCAGTGATTGGAAGTTCAACCGTAGTTTCTCCTTTTTTGGTTTGCGCCCAAAGTGTTTTCACCACTTTCGTCCCGTTTTCAATAGAAATTAAAGCTCTTCCTCCTTCGCTTGACGGGAAGAATATTTTGGCTTTATCTCCAACCGCATAGTTGGTTTTATCGGTAGAAAATCGCAACATCGTAGCCGATTCTCCATTACCGGTTCTGGCTTCTGCTGACCAATAGGGTTCATCTATATACACTTTTGTTCCTGTGGCATGACCATCGGTTGGATCAGAAACCCGAATTAAATAATTCCCCCATTCTTCATTTCTCACTGAGAAAGAAATATTTGCTTTTCCTGAATAATCGGTAGTAACTACAAAATTTTTATAGGCAATGGTTGAATTTGATGTATTATAATTCGACAAATCATCATTGGATGCATCCCACCACCAACGTGATTCTAACTTATAAACACGGACTTCTATATTTTTAACCGATTTTGGTTTTCCGTTTTCGCCAACAGTTACAATATCAAAACGGTTGTTTTTTCCAGTTTCAATCATGCCGTATTTATTTGGCTCAGGCGATTTTACTCCGACATAAGTTTTGTATGGAGAATAGGTAATTGAAGCCACATCTGTACTTACATCGCCACCATTTTCATAAACTTTTGTTATGAACGCAGTACGCAACATTCCCGGTGCTTGCCCTTGAATGTTTGGTTTAATCGGAATGGAAACGCGTCCATTTCCATCAACTTTTCCGGAGAAAATATTAACCTCTTCTGTAGAAAAACTTCTTGTTGGATCATCAAAAATATATTTGTCATAGCCTTTAAAAGTGGTCGACTGCTGGAAGAATTTGGCCTGCACTTCGGTTTTTAAATCTTTACCCACAGCACCATGAAGCCATAAAACCTGAATGTTATTCACATTATTTTTGCTTGCCGAAAGAATAGGTTCGTTGAAACTGTTTTTAATTTTCAAACGATTTGGTTTAATCGTTTCAATCTTTATGCTTTTATAAAAACGAGCTCCACCAATACTTACAACTGCTTCCCAATTTCCTGTTGGTGCATTGTCTTGCGTTGGTACTACAAATTTGTAATGATTAAGTTCATTCAGTTTTTGAACCGATTGATACACTGTTTTTCCGTGTGGATCATTCAGTTTCAATTTTACGGGATGCGATGTAGGCAATTTATTAGCATTGTCATTCAAAATAAAAGACAAAAATAGGGTATCGCCCGGACGCCAAACACCGCGTTCACCATACAAATAGCCTTTTAATCCTTTTTGTAAAGTCTCTCCAGAAACGTCAAAATTACTAACCGACAACGAAAGCTCGTCATCTAATTTCACGTAACTGCTTTGGTCTCCTTTTGTTACTATCGCGAAATAAGCAAATTTTTCCAACTGAAACGAAACCATTCCGTCACCATCAGTTGATGATGTGGCAATTTTTTGCTGTTGGTAATTATATAAATCAACACAAGCACCGGAAACAGCATCCGTAGAAACGATATTGCTAACCGCAATGACAACCGATTTGTCTGTTCCTCTTTTGGCAATAACGCCTAAATCGGTAGCAAGAACGTTGGTTCCGATTTTGGTATTGTAATAATAATAATCGGTGCATGGATTTTCGCTTTCTCTCCAATCGTAATCTCTTTCATAATAATAGTCATCATAGTCACTACCGCTGTAGTTAACATCGTCTTCGTTTTCTTCTTCAGCATCTTCGCTCTCACTGTTATCTTCTGAAGTTGCTGTTGATGTCTCGCATTTATACAAGGAATATTTCTTTTTATAAGAGAACTCAACACGATATATTGCCCCCGGTTCCGGTTTTATAATTTTTGAAATATCTAAAGCATAGGTATTCCATTTTGTGTAATCCAATATATTATTTTGTTTTAATTGAATAGTCGATTTGGCTACAGCTTGACTTACTTGTCTTAAATTTCTAGTGCCATTGATTTCATTATCCTGCAAAAACTGCATGATGTTATTTTTGTAGATTTTATAGATTTTTACATCAACCGCATTCAGATTCGCTGCTTCAAAATTGATTTTTAAATTGTTGGAACTTGGCAAAATAGTTCCACTTTTTAATAATTTTATGCCTGGTTTTATTTGGTCAAACATCAATTTTTCAGAATAGTTGTTTTTCATTTTATAACCATCGATGCTTTCAATTCCCTGAAAAACCTCAACCAATTTACTACCCGTAAATGATTGTTCAATAGCCGCTGCTACTTGGGTAATTCCGGGTTCATTTACTACAGCCATTGTAGAATCAACAGCAACTGCTGCAGTATCAACAACAGCTTCAACGGCCACCGACTGATTCGAAGCTCCATTGTCAACTTTTGACTTAACCGGATCTTTGTCGTAAAATACTTTTAAAACATTTCCCATGGTGGAAAACTTCAGGTTACTCGTATTTTCAATAGACACTAATCCTTTGAAATCCTGGTCTTTTTTTAATGGATCAGAAAAATTAATCAGCACCGATTGGTTATTGGTATCTCCAACCTGAATGGTCAATACTTTAAATTGGTTCTTCCCTGGAACTGGGAATTCGGCTTTTCCTTTTTGATCAATATCTACATCATCGCCATCCCATTTGATGTTTACTTTAGAATCTTCCGGAAAACGCTGAATGCTATCAATCATGAATTTGAATTCAGTGCTTGTGCTGGTCGCTTTGTCAAATTTTATCTTTAAATCTTTGTCATTTTGGGATGCTTCAATGATTTTTTTAGCTTCTTCAAAACTAAGATTATCGGCAGTTTTTATGGTTCCGTTTAGGTAATACCAATCTTTGCTATAGGACTGCAAATCCTGTGTATTGACAATAAAGTCCTGCTTGATTGTTTTTACCGAAAAATTGAAATCCTTTAATTCTTTCGGAACTTTATTGGTAATGTCTGAAAGATGTAAAGTGATTTGATACAACGTATTTTGATCCAATTTATCTTTTGGAATAAAAGCAATGGTGTTGCTGGAAAGTGCTACAACTTTTCCGCTTACGTTTGGTGAAATGTCGAATAAATCATCGTCTAATTCCTGATTGGGTTTCCAATCGCTTTTGTTAAAGGCCAACTGCACCCTAAAATCGGAATTGACCGAAACGAAACCTGATGAAAATCCTGTAATGTAGTCTTTGTAAAGAGCGTAATCTGAATCAAAATCGGAAGCCGATTTTTTAGTACAGGATTGCAATAAAAAAATTGCAACGAACAAGCCGAAAATCTTGTTGGTTTTCATGGTTGTAAAAGAATTATTTGTTAGAACTTATTCCTTGAGTGATTTTCCTCAATTAGCTATATAACGTTAAATGTATCGAAATATTATCTGAAATAAAAAATATTATTTGGGAATATTTTTCCTGTAAAATTATTTTCTTTTGGAAGCAAAAAAGCATTTGATATTAAGAGGAGAACTGCCAGTGGCAGTCAAGTATTTTTGGGAGGCTTTTTTAGCTTTCATTTTCTTCTTTCCGCAAAAAAACGTAACATTAAATCCGAGCATTCTTTAGCTAAAACACCTTGAATTACCTGAGTTTTTGGATGAATGGCAGTGCCTAAATTTTGGTAACCGCGTTGGTCATCTGAAGCCCCAAAAACTATTTTTGAAATCTGAGTCCAGTACAAAGCACCAGCACACATCTGACAAGGTTCGATAGTTACATAAAGTGTGCATCCTTTTAAGTATTTCCCGCCAATGAAATTCGCAGCTGAAGTAATGGCTTGCATTTCGGCATGAGCCGTAACATCATTGAGCATTTCGGTAAGATTGTGGGTTCTAGCAATGATTTTATTATCGATTACAATTACGGCGCCAACGGGAATTTCACCTTTTTCAAAAGCGAGTTCAGCTTCTTGCAAAGCTTTCTTCATAAAATAGTCGTCGGTGAAAGGGTTTTCCATAAAACAAAAATACAATTTCAATTCGTACATTTGTCGCATGTCAAAAAAATTGCTCGAACATATTGTCAATCCAACTGATTTACGAAAATTAGAACTTTCGCAATTGCCTCAACTGGCAAAAGAATTGCGCGAATTTATAATTGACATCGTTTCGGTAAAAGAAGGCCATCTTGGCGCATCGCTTGGTGTTGTCGAATTAACGATTGCTTTGCATTATGTTTTTGATACGCCAAATGATTTGCTTGTTTGGGATGTTGGCCATCAGGCTTATGGTCATAAAATCTTAACCGAACGCAGAAAAAAATTTGATAGCAACCGACAACTTGGTGGAATTTCAGGATTTCCAAAACGCAGTGAAAGTGTTTATGATACATTTGGCGTTGGGCATTCTTCTACATCTATTTCGGCAGCTTTGGGAATGGCAATTGCTTCACAACTCAAAGGCGAAAACAAACATCATATTGCGGTGGTGGGTGATGCTTCCATAGCCAGCGGAATGGCCTTTGAAGGATTGAATCATGCAGGCGTAACGGATGCAAATTTGTTAATCGTTCTAAATGATAATGCCATTGGAATTGACCCAAGTGTTGGTGCGTTGAAAAACTATCTGACAGCAGTCAAAGAAGGAAAAAACCCGAAGCAAAACAATATAATTAAGTCGTTGAACATTGATTATTCCGGCCCAATTGATGGTCATGATATTGTTGGTTTAATCAAGGAATTGGAACGTTTGAAAAAAGTAAAAGGGCCAAAATTTTTGCACATAGTTACGACTAAAGGGAAAGGTTTACAACAAGCCGAAGACGATCAGGTAAAATATCACGCTCCGGGAAAATTTGATGCTGCGACCGGTGAAATCCATAAAAAATCAGAAGATAATTTACCGCCGAAATTTCAGGATGTATTTGGTTTGACTCTGGTCGAATTAGCTAAAAATAATCCAAAGATTATCGGCATCACACCAGCAATGCCTAGTGGAAGTTCAATGAAATTTATGATGGAGGCGTTTCCAAAAAGAGCTATTGATGTTGGTATTGCAGAACAACATGCAGTGACACTTTCGGCCGGAATGGCAACGCAAGGCATGGTTGTTTTTTGCAATATTTATTCAACATTTTTACAACGTGCTTACGATCAAGTCATACATGATGTGGCATTACAAAATTTACCGGTGATTTTCTGTTTAGACCGCGCCGGATTGGTTGGCGAAGATGGCGCTACACATCACGGCGTTTTTGATTTAGCCTATTTGCGCTGCATTCCGAATATGATTATTTATGCGCCAAAAGATGAAATGGAATTGCAGAATATTTTATACACGGCTTCGTTGGGATTAAAAAATCCAATTGCGATTCGTTATCCGCGTGGAAGAGGAAAAAATGCCAATTGGAATCCCGAAGCTTCGGGACCAACTGATTTTCAAAAGATAGAAATAGGAAAATCCAAAAAACTTAAAAAAGGTAAAAATGTTGCTATTCTATCTACAGGAACTATTGCCGATAACGTAACTCAAGCATTAAACGGCATTGAAGATGAAGGTCATTTTGCGCATTACCATTTTGGTTTTGTAAAACCGTTAGACGAAAAGAAACTGCACAAAATCTGTGATAAATTTTCAACCATTATCACAGTCGAAGATGGTGTAACAACTGGTGGTTTTGGGAGTGCTGTTTTAGAATTTTCGGCTAAAAATGATTACGTTAACGAAATCTTCCTTTGCGGTGTTCCCGATTATTTTATAGAACACGGAACCGTTGATGAACTCCAGCAATTCTGCAACATAGATGTGGATGGTTTACGATCGCTTTTCTCCGGTTTGCTTGAAGAAGAAGAGGAAGACGAAGATTAAGGAGTTGCAATGCTTTCATACCCTATAATTAAAACACTTTCCAATGCGATAATGCTATTTTTCTTTTGCCTTGATGCAAAAGAAACAAAAAATCAAGGCTTGGAATCTTCGGCGGTCAATTTTAATTTTAAATCCTAAAAGAAAAGAACTCGCTTCGCTCAAACAGCTTTTCTTTTTACGGATTTTTCAATTAATTGACACTCGCCTGGCAGATTCTAAGGCCAAAAAAGTATTCATTAAGCTGTTACAATCTTGTTATAAAGCACCGCTTTTCCATCGGTAAGCATGGAGATGAAATGGCAAATGTGAAGTAATCTTTCGTATAAAGTTTCTTTTTCCAAATGATGTTTTTCCGGTAAGATTTTCAATAGCAATTTATCGTAATTCGTGGCTTTTCCTTCGTGATTGTTGTTGTAAGCCGTGATGAATTTATCGAGTAAATTATTGATGATTTGGTAACCCGAAAGTTCCTTTTCAATTACTTCGCGACTCTGATAAATATTCTTTACGCTCAACTTGATTATGTCATCCATTTGCGCTTTGTACTTGCTTTTATCAGTTAAGGCAAAATGGAATTGTCCCTTTAAAATCGCTTCTTCATTTTCTATAAATACTCTTACTGCATCATTGATTAGGTTCCCAATAGCTAACGCACGCAAATAACTAATTCGGTCTTCCTTCGTTGTTAAAGTTTGATATTTTGCTGTATCAATCGTGTCTTTTACCAATTTGATTAAATATTCCAATGCAAAATCTTCGGAAACCAAACCTAGATTTATTCCATCTTCAAAATCAATAATGGTGTAACAAATATCATCGGCAGCTTCAACTAAAAAAGCTAACGGATGACGCTCGTAACCAATATCGTTTCCGATTTTGTTGGAAATCATTCCCAATTCTTCTGCAACTTCTTTAAAGAAATCCTTGTCCGATTGAAAGAAACCATATTTTTTATCCGAGATGTTTTTTGTTGGTTTTTTGGGCAAACTTTCTTTTGGATATTTCATAAACGCACCCAAAACCGCATAGGTCAAACGCAGACTTCCTTCAATTCCGGGACGCGAACTTGAAAGCACGGAAAAACCATTGGCATTGCCTTCAAAATCGATTAAATCCTGCCATTGTTTATCGGTTAATTGGTCTTTGTATTGTTTACCATTTCCAATAGAGAAATATTCACCAATCGCTTTTTCTCCTGAATGTCCGAATGGTGGATTTCCAATATCGTGTGCTAACGAAGCCGCGGCAACGATGGCGCCAAAATCGTTCATATGAAAACCATGGATTTCCTGCAAATGCGGATACTTTTCAAGGATTTTTTTCCCAACCAATCTTCCAATGGAACGACCAACAACGGAAACTTCCAAACTGTGTGTCAAACGCGTATGTACAAAATCGGTTTTAGAAAGCGGAATTACCTGTGTTTTATCCTGTAAACTTCGAAACGCCGACGAAAAGATAATTCTGTCATAATCCACTTCAAAGCCGAGACGCGTATCATCTTGTTCAATACGTAACCGTTTGCTGGTGTCGCCTTGACGTTTTAGTGATAAAAGTTGTTCCCAGTTCATATTGTTTGTGGTTTATTGTTGTTGTTTTTAATTCAGTTGTTTCTTTTTAGTAAATTGTCCCATCACAATTACTACTATAAATACAACAACTAAAACCAAGCTTGCGTTTATATTTCCTAGATTCATTCCTTCAGGTTTTGTCAAATAATCTCCCATCGTTGCTCCAATTGGGTGCGTCAGTATGATTGCCGTCCAGTATAGAAACTCTCTTGATATTTTTGTCAAATATACTAATCCAACTACCAATGCGAGTAGTGCGGATAATAATAATGTTCCTCCGTCAAAACCCAATGGCGTATTATGTGCTAGCATATCTCCAAACGCCGTTCCTAATGTACTCGAAGTTAAAATAGCTACCCAATACAAAAACTCGGTTGTTTTGTTTAGACCGGTTTCAACTGTATTTGACTTAACATTAGTTTTCCAAATAATAAACGTTAACCCCAAAGCAAAAATTAGCAAAATTGTGCCAAATAAATAGCCTTGCTGCTCAGTATATCCTAAATTATCTCTAAATAATGTTCTTGTTAAATAGTCGGAAATTGTTGTCCCGGCAGTGCTTGCAAGCGTTATTACTGTCCAATATAAAGGTGGTTTTTGATTTTTTGAATAAATAGAAATCAGCAACGCAATCAGGAAAAAGGTAATCAATGTTATTGTTCCGCCGCCATACCCCAAATTAAACGTTTGTGAGATTAAATCTCCGGCAGTTTCGCCCAAAGTATTAGCACTAATAATTAGTGTCCAATAAAAAAGATTTATTTTGGGTAAATGCTTCAATAGGTTAATTTGTTAGGTTTTATTTTATGCTTTTCTTCATACAAACACTGCTTGCCACGCCAATATACTGCCCATAATTCGGAATGACTTTATATCCTGATTTTTTATACAAAGCAATCGCGCTTTCAAGTCGGACCGATGTTTCTAACATTGTGTATTGATAACCTGATGCTTTTGCCCAAATTTCTAATTCTTTTAAAATCGAAACGGCGATTCCTTTTCCGCGTTGTTCGGGTAAAACAAACATTCTTTTAATTTCGGCAACTTTTGGTTCATATTCCTTAAATGCACCACAACCAATAGCAATTTCGTTTTCATAATACACAATAACATAGTCAAGATAAATTTGGTTGAATTGTGCAAAAAAATCTTTTTCATCGCCGTCAATATCAACTAGGTATTCATCGAAAAGTCGTGTAAGATGCTTAAAATCGGGATTGTCAGAAGTAGTTTTTTGAATGGAAATCATGATTTATTAATTTTATAAAGAATAAAACTGTTTCTTTTTCTCGTCTAATAAATTCTTATTGACCACATAGGTTTTCGAAATACTATCATGCCATCCTCTCGCCGGCATTCCCAAAAAAGAAAGTATTTCAAACGGAATCAACCGACAAAGCGTACGCACTAAAATTCTTTCGTTATTTGGTTTTTCGCCATTTTCATCTACCACTATGGTTTGTGTTATAAACTTGCCGACAGTTCTGGCGAAGAAAATTTCAAAAACATTGTAATACACCAAAGATATACAAGCAACAAAAGTGTATTGTGCAATGTCATTTTTTACAAAATTCGCCGCGAATTCTTTATTTCCATTAGTCTCGGCGATGGTGACCGCTATCGTAAATGCGATTATAAATAGGAACAATTGTGCAATATAATCCATCAGTAAGTTGAGAAAACGCTGGCTATGCGATGCCAAAATTTCTTCTGTTACCATAAATTGTTTTTTGTTTTTTTCTTCCATAATGGTTATTCCTTTTGGTTTGCCAAAAAGAAATTTCTTGATTTTTTTGGGTATAGATTATAGCTTTTATCACTTGGATTGGCAATCACGGTTTTGATGTTGATTTCGTCACCAAGTTTGAAACCGGCTTCGGTGTATTTATAATCCAATAGGTATTCGCCGCAAAAATAATTGCCGTCTTTATCCTTTTCGATGATTCCTGTGTACACTCCTTTTTTATCTTTTGACATAATATTTTTTTAGTTTAGCATCTCATTAAATTCTTTGATGCTTTTTTTGAATTTATTTTTTTGAACTACAAAGGTATTAGAATATTCATCATGCATTCCAGGTTTTCTTCCTCTCAAAAAAGTAAAATATTCAAAAGGGATAATTCGCAATACGCTTCGTGCTAATATATCTATTGTATTGGGTTTTGTCCCATCATCTTTAATGACAATCGTATTAGTAATAAATTTAGATAATGAGCGAGAGAGAAAATTCTCGGTCAGAAAATAATAAACAAACATTGTCGCTGAACTAAATAGATACAATTCATAAACATCAAGAGAATCATACCAAGACATCAGCGAATATTCTTGTTTAATATTATCAATAATTATCAAAACAACAGATGTAAGGAGTTTAATGATAATGATATCAATAATAAAATTGATAGCTCTTGTATTTTTGGTCGCGTAGATATATTTCGGAATTACAAAGTCTTTCATTTTAATATAAATAGCCCCGATAGTAGTGGAAATCCTGACATTGCGTTCGACAATCATGATGAGATTGCTTCGTTCCTCGCAATGACAGATTGCAACGGATAGCGGGAAATAGCTCCTAAAAATACTAAAAAAACAGCTATCAATGACAGCTGTTTTTCTTTACTCTTTGTTCTTTATTCTATTTTCCTTTTTTAAGACCCACACATTTCGCAATCATCCGGGCCTGCATTTCGAGCTTGTTCTATCATTGCTTTGAAATCTTCGGAGGTCATTTCACCTGTTTCGTTTGGCGCTACAACCTCAACGGCTACTGGTTCTGCAAGCTGTGCTGTTGGTTCTGCTTTTTTATCGTTGTTCAAGGTGAACTTGATTGCGTCAACCGCAGCTTTGGTTCTCAAATAGTACATTCCGGTTTTCAAGCCACTTTGCCATGCATAAAAATGCATCGACGTTAGTTTCGCGTAATTCGCATCTTGCATAAACAAGTTCAACGATTGTGATTGGTCAATGAAATACCCTCTGTGACGCGACATATCGATAATATCTTTCATCGACATTTCCCAAACCGTTTTGTACAAATCTTTCAAGTCTTGTGGAATATCCAAATCCTGAACCGAACCATTGTTACGCATCAATTGTTGTTTCAAATCTTCAGTCCAAAGCCCACGTTTTACTAAATCTTCCAGTAAATGTTTGTTTACTACAATGAATTCACCAGACAATACACGACGTGTATAAATGTTTGAAGTATATGGTTCAAACGCTTCATTGTTTCCTAAAATTTGTGATGTAGAAGCTGTTGGCATTGGCGCAACCAACAATGAGTTTCTAACGCCATGCTTCATTACCTCTTTTCTCAACGCTTTCCAATCCCAACGGCCGGAAAGTTCCTCGTCTTTGATGTTCCAAAGATTGTGTTGGAATTCTCCTTCTGAAATTGGTGAACCTTTGAAAGTCGAATATGGTCCTTCGACTTTGGCTTCTTCCATTGAAGCCGTAACTGCTGCGAAGTATAAGGTTTCGAAAATTTCCTGGTTCAATTTTTTAGCTTCATCACTGGTGAATGGCATTCTCAACAAAATGAATGCATCAGCTAAACCTTGTACACCCAATCCAACCGGACGGTGACGAAGGTTAGAGTTTTCGGCTTCCTGTACAGGATAATAATTTCTGTCGATTACTCTGTTCAAGTTTCTGGTTACACGTTTTGTTACGTTGTATAACAATTGATGGTTGAATTCACCGTTTTCAATAAACATTGGTAACGAAATAGAAGCTAAATTACATACTGCGATTTCGTCTTCAGAAGTATATTCCATGATTTCGGTACAAAGGTTTGACGAACGAATAGTTCCCAAATTCTTTTGGTTTGATTTTCTGTTTGCTGCATCTTTATACAACATGTATGGCGTTCCAGTTTCTATTTGTGATTCAAGGATTTTCTCCCAAAGTTCACGCGCTTTTATTGTTTTTCTTCCTTTGTTTTGTGCTTCGTAAGAAGTATATAATGCTTCGAATTCTTCACCGTAAACATCACACAATCCAGGACACTCATTTGGACACATCAATGTCCAAGTTGTATCTTCTTGAACACGTTTCATGAATAAATCGGATGTCCACATGGCGAAAAATAAATCACGCGCACGCATTTCTTCTTTTCCGGTATTCTTTTTCAAATCCAAAAATTCGAAAATGTCAGCATGCCAAGTTTCTAAATAGATGGCAAAACTTCCTTTACGTTTTCCGCCGCCTTGATCTACATAACGAGCCGTATCATTGAAAACTCGCAACATCGGAACAATTCCATTTGACGTTCCGTTAGTCCCACGAATATAAGAACCTGTTGCGCGAACGTTATGGATTGATAATCCAATTCCACCGGCTGATTGCGAGATTTTTGCCGTTTGTTTTAGCGTATCGTAAATTCCGTCGATGCTGTCGTCTTTCATGGTTAGCAAGAAACATGAAGACATTTGTGGTTTTGGCGTTCCTGCGTTAAACAAGGTTGGCGTTGCATGCGTAAAGAATTTTTTCGACATCAAATCGTAGGTTTCGATTACGGATTCCATGTCGTTTAAGTGAATTCCAACCGCCACACGCATCAACATATGTTGTGGACGCTCTACAATTTTACCGTTAATTTTTAACAAATACGAACGCTCTAAAGTTTTGAAACCAAAGTAATCGTAGTTGAAATCACGATTATAAATAATGTGAGAATTTAAAAATTCTGCGTTTGCCTGAATAGCTTCATGCACTTCTTCAGATAATAATGGCGCTTTTTGATTTGTTCTCGGATTTACATAAAAGTACATTTCTTTCATGGTTTCCGAGAAGGATTTATTGGTGTTTTTATGCAAGTTAGAAATCGCAATACGCGCTGCTAATTGTGCATAATCCGGATGTGCAATAGTCATGGAAGCAGCAGTTTCTGCAGCTAAGTTGTCAAGTTCTGATGTAGTTACGCCGTCATACAATCCTTCGATTACACGCATGGTCACTTTTACTGCGTCGACCAAATCGTTTAATCCGTAACATAATTTTTTAATTCTGTCCGTGATTTTGTCGAACATTACTGGCTCTTTGTGTCCGTCTCTTTTTACTACATACATAAGCTTGTCAGTTTTTAAAAACAGAAAATCCCTTCGCTGTTTTTTGGTTATTTGTTAGGTTTTGTTTTGTACTGATTTATTGAAAAGTTCAGTTTCTTTTAACAGCCTTTTCCAGCTTTTCATTATATCTTTTTTAAAACCATTAAGGCATTAAGTTTCATTAAGGCTTAATTTTCTTAATCTCTTAATGGTTCAAATTTTGAATGATTCTAAAACTAAGTCAGATTAAAAATCAGCGTCGAAACTAATTTTTCCGGATTCTGAATCGGTGTTCATTACTCCGGCTTTTTGGTATTCGGCTACACGTTTTTCGAAGAAATTGGTTTTCCCTTGTAATGAAATCATGTCCATGAAATCAAAAGGATTCGATGAATTGTATACTCTTTTGCAACCCAATTCTACCAATAATCTGTCGGCAACAAACTCTAAATATTGGGTCATCAGCGTAGCATTCATACCAATCAAACTCACAGGAAGCGACTCGGTAATAAACTCACGCTCAATGTCTAAAGCATCGGTTATGATTTCTGTAATTCTTGTTTTGGAAACTTTGTGAACCAAATGATGATTGTGTAAATGCACCGCAAAATCACAGTGAACACCTTCGTCACGTGAAATCAATTCATTAGAGAAGGTCAAGCCTGGCATTAAACCGCGCTTTTTCAACCAGTAAATAGAGCAAAATGCGCCTGAGAAAAAGATTCCTTCAACAGCAGCAAAAGCGATTAATCTTTCAGCAAACGAATCGGAACCAATCCATTTTAAAGCCCAATCTGCTTTCTTTCTAATTGCTGGAAACACTTCCAATGCGTTGAAAAGTTGCGCTTTTTCGGCTTCGTCTTTTACGTAAGTATCTATCAAAAGCGAATAGGTTTCGCTGTGGATGTTTTCCATCATGATTTGGAAACCGTAGAAAAATTTGGCTTCTGGATATTGCACTTCGTTTACAAAATTCTCTGCTAAATTCTCATTTACAATTCCATCAGAAGCGGCGAAAAATGCCAGAATATGTTTGACAAAATATTTCTCGTCATCATTCAGTTTGTTATTCCAATCGGACAAATCCTGGTGCAAATCGATTTCTTCTGCAGTCCAAAAACTAGCTTCCATTTTTTTGTACCAATCCCAAATATCGTGATGCTTTATTGGAAAAATCACGAAGCGGTTTTTGTTTTCTTGTAAAATTGGTTCGATGCTGGCCATTTTGA
This sequence comes from Flavobacterium sp., assembly GCF_031381455.1. Lineage (GTDB taxonomy): Bacteria > Bacteroidota > Bacteroidia > Flavobacteriales > Flavobacteriaceae > Flavobacterium. The sequence goes on from NZ_JANMXZ010000046.1 coordinate 57,601, forward strand.
ATTTGTCTTTTTAGTATTTGTATGATTTTTTAGTAAAATCTGTATGTTACAAAGATTGTCAAATGAAACGTAAAAAGAAAGTCAAACTTATTCACAATACGCTCTAGTTTTTAACATTTTTAACAATTAAGTGTTTATAACGCACTTTTTTTATTTTGTTGATTTACAGCTATTTAAAAAATATAAAAAAGTCAAAAAGCCCTAAAACAAAGACAATTACGAATTTTCTGATAGTAAAATTTTAACATTTAGTCACCTTCTGAAAACGCAATTTTTTGGCACAAAAAAAGAGCGGTTTTCCAGTAGAAAAACCGCTCTTCGAAAAGTGTTTACTTTATTTCTTATTTATCATCCGAAATATAGGTTTTATTACCATTAGAGTTGATGTAATATCTTCCTCCTCTTGGCCCAGTGAACACTTTTTTACCTTTATATGTTCCGGTTACTTTGTCCGGAGTCTTTGGTGCTTTTTCGTTAGATGCTCTTTCTTTAACTTCTTTCTTAGCTTTTGCTTCAGCCTTATTAGTAGCTGCATTGGCTTTCCCTTCAGCGGATTTTTTTTGACCCATTGCAGAAGCATTATTTTCTTTAGGCAAATAGCGTTTGTCTGGCGTTCCGTCTTTTTTAAGTTTAGGCGAATCTTTTGCCGCATCTTTAAAACGCTTGTCCGGAGTTCCGTCTTTTTTTGTTTTTGGTGCTTTTTCTTTTACTTCTTTTTTTGCTTCTGCGGCATCTTTTTTGGCTTTGGCTTTAGCTTTTTCGGTTTTAGCTTTAGCTTTTTTCTCTGTTGCTGTTTGAGCAAAGAATGTATTTGAGAAAACAAATACCATGCATAATAAAATTAGTTTCTTCATGACTTTCAAAATTTTTAAATTGAAATTAAAATTAATGATTTTTTCAACACAAAAAAATGATATGGTTAAAAATGTGCTCTTAATTGGATATTTCCTGTGTGAATAGTTTGACTGGTTTCTGTTTTTCTGCCTTGATAGTTAATATTAATATCTAAAAACTGTGTTAGATTTTTTTGCAGCAACAATCGCCAAGTCATATTTTTTCCGGGTTGCAATCCTTCCAACATTTGAAATGCCACAGCTGACTGCGCATCGCCAGCAAATTTATTTTGATACAAAGAGAATTCTCCGTTCATGGTAACCTTCTTTTCACTGGCATAAGAAAACGAAGTCCCAAATCGATTTTGCAATAATTTTTCGGAATTGCCTATTTGATTTTCTTTGTTTTGGTATTCATAAAAAATATCCCAACTCGCATTTTTGTTGAACAAATAAGAAATTTTCGGATTAAGCTGGTAACCATTGACTTTATAATTTTTACTGCTGTAATTCTCAGAAGTCAAAGCAGATTCCGAAGTCTCTGTTCCCAGAGTAAAAAGCCATGTTTTTTGAACCAAATGCGCATATTGCAATTGGTTTGTACTGTTTTTGTTTTCTTGTGAACCGACAGAAAGTAAATTTTTTATTCGGTTAGTGATAAATGTATATGTTACAGAATGCTTCTGTTTTCCCCGATTAAAAAACAAACTATTCCTAAAGCTGGTGTTCAATCCTAATAAATTTTCGTCTGAAGTTGAAAACGGATTCAAATCGAAATTGTCTCCGTTTCGTTTAATTTTTCGCTCAATTAAAAAGGAAGTTTGGTTATAAAAATGCGACAAAACCTTTTTGAAACCTAATGCGTTTTGCCATTGACTCATGTTTAAAGTCACCGCTTGCGAGAATTTATTTTGATGCGTTTTGACAAAAATCTGATTTGGTAAAAACACCCTAACATATTTAGCTTGATCCGAAAAAGCAGCCACTTCAAATTCTTCCAATTCTTGTATTCCGTTGCCGTTGTAGTCAATCCAAGTATAAACGCCTTGTCCGGGTTCGACTTCAAGATACGTGAATTCCTGTTGTGCTATTGTTCCTGAAGTAGTTTCATACGCCGTTGTAACGAGCATCAATTGGTTAAAATATTTGTCGTTATACAACAATCTTGAATTTAGTGAAGGCTCATTTTTTCTGGCAGCATCAACATATTTCAGATTTCTGTAATTAACAAACAAAGACAAATCGCTTTTCTTGGTTTGCACTAATTTTGATTTCAAATAATAGGATTGTGAGGTGTTCACTCTTTGCAGAAACCTCCCGAAATCTCGGGATTGCAAACTGTCATTCACACGTTGCAAATAACCCAATTCTACAAAAACTTTGGTGCTGTCTCCACGACCAACAAAAGCGCCATATTCGGTAAAACGCTGACTCAAAGAAGATAATTGCTGTGTGGCGACTATTTTTTCTTTGTTGTTTTCCAATCGAAGACTACTGCCAATCCAATTCTTTTTAAAGTTATATCTAACTTGTGAATTGTTTCGAATAAAGGTTGAATTCGAATAGGTTCCGTCACTTTTTAGATAACTGCTGTTTTGAATAATATTCCAATTGTTGAGTTTGAACAAGCCATTAATGATATGACGATTTCCTGTAAAACTTTTTGAAAAATTCAACTTTTCAAACTGATACGTTAGCTTTCCTTTTTCCGGAAGGACAAAATCCAAACCGTTAATTAATAAACTCTGATTACCTGCAAACGTGGTCAAATTCCAATCGCGGTTAAATTCAATATTAAACAAACGCTCGATTGTTTTGAAATTTTCCTGCACGTATTGATAATTCCCAAAAGCATTAATTTGCCACTTTTTGGAAAACAAACGTTGCTTGAAATTCAGTTTTCCCGCAACGCCTTTATTATTGTTATCATCAATCGCAGAAAATAAATTCAAATCGTTATTACTCACTCCGACTTCAAAATCAACAGAAGTTTTTTCACTCGGATTGTATTTTCCTAAAACGGTCGCAATCTGGATTTTTGTTGGTGCCACCAATCGCGTTATCGGTTCATAATTTCCTTGTGGAATACCTGCAATTGGTTCAACATATTGGTAAATTTTGCCAATAGCAGAAGAGTTTGTCAAGATGTAATTCCCAAGGTTATTGCCAACCAAAGTAAATCTGACATTGTATAATTCATCAGTGGAATTGTTCGAATATTCGAAAGCTTCTCCGCTTGTAACAGTTATTTTTTTGTATAAAATCTTATTTTCTGAATACGAATCCAAATAGGCTGACGGCGCATTCATCAGATTTATATTATCTCCGGCGTTACTCAAAATTGCGACTTGTTCAGCGCTTAAATTTTGTTGCAATGGTTGATTTTTCATGTCACTTTCAGAATACAAATAACCGCCTAAACTCCAATTTTTTGCTTCGTGATTAACGCCACCATACGTCACAAAACGAGTGTAATTTCTATCCGAATATTGGTATTCGATAACGATTCGCATTTCGGAAGTTATCGGAAAAAGCGATGTAAACGTTATTTCACCGGCATTATAATCGATACTATAATCATTGTTTTCACCACGCTTTTTCAGGATTCCATTTACATAAACTCGCTCCGAACCCGAAATTACTAAAACATATAATTCACCATTGTTGCCCCGAAGTTTATATGGCCCTTGATTTCCTTCTTGCCCGGTGAATGCACTTTTGGCATATTGACCACGAACCAAAGCCGCAGAAGCAAAAATATCGGTCTTATTTTCTTCGCCTCCAAAAGTAAACCGCGTGGACAATCCTTGCACTTTTTTGTTGAAATTCAAGAATCTCGATTGTCTGTTTTCGAGAAATAAATCGCCTGCACGAATGTTCCATTTATCGGTAAATAATTCAATGAATATTTGATCAAACTCATCCAGCTTTTGGGAATATCCATTATCTTGAAGCGGAATATTAGAGTCCTGAATCGAAGCACGAAGCGATACTTTATCCGAAATTTTTCCAGTAATCTGCAAATCTAAATTAGAACTTACCGAAGCGTTTTGATTGTTCCCAATCGTAACGCCACGAGTGATGCTTCCTGAAGTATTCAAACCATCAAACGGGACAAACTTTTTGACAGAACGATTGACCTTGTACAAACCGCCGTCATTTGCAACGACTCTGTCTTGGTCATAAATGCTGTAGGTTTTGGTTAACTGCTCGGGGAATTTAAAATAGCGAACTGTCAAGCTATCTTGTGAAGTGTAGCCGTTTTTAAAAAACAGTTTGCCTTTTTTGAAATCGATTTTATAAAAACTCGTGTCTATTTCTTTTCCTTCTGAAGTTTGTAATTTGAAGAAACTCGGGCTGATGCTTACTTTTTCAATGGCGATAGTATCGTTTGAAACGGCAACTTTTTTACTGTTATATAAGGTCTTGATTTCCTGAGCCGAAAGCTTGGAAAAACTGATAATAACCAACAATAAAAGAAGTTTTTTTAACATACATAGTATAAACGTAAAAAAGCTGGTTTTAGGTATAAATTAGTAACGAATTATAGACTTTTCAATCTAATTTAATGTATTCTTTGTCTAACTTCTTCAATAGAAAACAACCTAGTTTTACCTGAATATAACAATTCTAATCTTCTATTTAATTCTTTTTTAATCTTCTTATTATATTTCATATGACTTTTTTACTACTTCGTCACAATCTGCATTGTTTCTCTTGAGATTTGTTTTAGTAAAACGGTTTTGTCTTTTTCGACCATTTCTGCAACTTCTTTTGTGAAATGTCTGATAGTGAAAAGCGATACATTTTCGTTATAGGCAACTTTAAATTTTTTGGAAAGTATGTTTTTCACATCGGTAAAGTTGCCAAATTTATCTTCAATACAAACTGAAAAACTAATCGCAGAATTCTGAATCAGACTTACTTTTATTTTATATTGGTGAAACAAAGCAAAAATCTCGCTGATGTTTTCTTCCATGATGAATGAGAAATCAATAGACGATAACGAAATCAACAATTGATCTCTTTTTACAATAAAACAAGGCGTTTTTGGTTCTAAATCTTGTCCTTTCGAAACGCTTGTTCCTGGCAATAACGGATTGATAAATGATTTTACAAATAGTGGAATTTCCTTTTTTTGAAGTGGTTGCAATGTTTTTGGGTGAATTACAGATGCTCCGTAAAATGCCAATTCAATTGCTTCGCGATACGAAATTTGATTCAGCAAAACGGCATTTTCAAAATATCTTGGATCCGCATTCAAAACCCCGGGAACGTCTTTCCAAATCGTCACGCTTTCGGCATTTAAGCAATAAGCAAAAATGGCAGCGGTATAATCCGAACCTTCACGACCCAAAGTTGTAGTGAAATTATTTTCATCAGAACCTAAAAATCCTTGCGTAATGTTGAGTGCTTTCTTTTTAACGCATTTTGAAATAAGCTGCTGTGTTTTTTCCCAATTAACTTCGGCATCGCGATACGTAGCATCGGTTTTGATGAAATTTCTAACGTCAATCCAATTGTTTTTTAAACCGGCGTAATTGAAATAATGGCTTACAATCGTAGTTGAAACAATTTCTCCATAACTCACTACTTGGTCATAAACAAAATTATAATTTGGCGATTTATTGCTTCGAATAAAATATTCTAAATCGGCAAAATGACTGTTCACTGCATAAAAAACATCGTGATTTTCGTCATCGAATAAATCCAATAAAATTTGATTGTGGTACTTTCTAACATCCTGTAAAGAGGAATTCAGTTCACCTGATTTTTCAAAGTAATTCTTGATGACCAATTCTAATGCGTTCGTAGTTTTTCCCATAGCAGAAATCACCAAAAGCGTGTCCTCGTGGCCTACTTTTTCCAATACACTAAATACATTTTTTATTCCATCAGCATCTTTTACTGATGCCCCACCAAATTTGAATATTCTCATTATAATTTACTTAAAAATTCATTTATTCCGTTTTCGTCCATTTGCGCTACGCGCCAATCATCTAAAACTTTTGCGCCCGATTTGATATAGAAATCGATAGCTGGTGTATTCCAATCCAAAACTGCCCATTCAATTCGGCGAACCTTATCTAGTTTTCCTTGTTCAATAATTTTAGAATACAACGCAAAGCCCAAACCGGAGCCGCGCATTTTTTCTTTGACGATTAAATCCTCCAAATGAATGGTTTTCCCTTTCCAAGTCGAATAGCGATAATAATACAGCGCAATTCCAACTATTTGCTTCGCCTGTTCGCTATCGCTCGAGTCATCATCAACCTCAGCAACGAAAGTATGAAACAACGGATAATCACCAAAACCATCACGCTCTAAATCAGCAACAGTTACCACAACAGCATCAGGCTCTTTTTCGAAAGTGGCCAATTCCTGAATCAATTCAAGAACAGCTTTCATATCTTTTTTTTCTCCTTTTCGAATGTTCATTTGGATCAGATTTTCGACAAAAATACAATTATTAATTTCTTCGCGAAATAGATTTTTTCTTTGCCAAATTTATCGATATTTGCACGAACAACTACAACGATTTCGTAATGGAAGAACGCAACAAAACCTTAGGTGAATTTATCATTGAAAAACAAGAAGAATTTAAATATTCTTCCGGAGAATTATCTCGAATTATCAATTCCATCAGATTAGCCGCCAAAGTAGTAAACTACAAAGTAAACAAAGCCGGTTTGGTGGACATTGTTGGCGCTGCAGGCGATCAAAACATTCAAGGGGAAGACCAGCAAAAACTAGATGTTTATGCCAATGAAGTCTTTATCCAAACCTTAATCAATCGTGAAATTGTGTGCGGAATTGCCTCTGAAGAAAATGATGAATTCATAACCGTTGAAGGTTCGGACAACAGTCACAGCAATAAATATGTTGTTTTAATGGATCCGCTTGATGGTTCCTCAAATATTGATGTAAATGTTTCCGTTGGAACTATTTTTTCTGTTTTTAGACGTGTTACCCCAATTGGTACTCCTGTAAAGTCAGCAGATTTTTTACAACCAGGCACGCAACAAGTTGCTGCAGGCTATGTTATTTATGGCACTTCCACAATGTTAGTTTATACTACCGGTCATGGCGTCAATGGTTTTACATTGAATCCAGCCATTGGAACTTTTTATTTGTCTCACCCGAATATGCAATTTTCAAAAGACGGAAACATTTATTCTATCAACGAAGGAAACTATGTTCATTTTCCACAAGGCGTAAAAGATTATTTAAAATATTGTCAACTAGAAGAAGGCGACAGACCTTATACTTCGCGTTACATTGGAAGTTTGGTTTCCGACATTCACAGAAATATGATTAAAGGCGGAATTTATATTTATCCAACAAGTTCCAAGGCTCCAAAAGGGAAATTGCGTTTATTATATGAATGCAATCCAATGGCTTTTATTGCAGAACAAGCTGGCGGAAAAGCATCGGATGGTTTTGGAAGAATTATGGAAATCCAGCCAACAGAGTTGCATCAACGTGTTCCATTCTTCTGCGGAAGTTATAATATGGTGGAAAAGGTTGAAGAGTTTATGGCGAAATACAAATAAAAGTAACTGAGTAACTAAGTTGCTGAGAATTTAAAAAAATAAAAAAAGCCTGCATCGTTGTGATACAGGCTTTTTTACTTAGCAGCTTAGCGACTCAGTCACTTAGCTACTATTTATTCATATGTGTCATTTCGTAAACAAATGTATCTAAATCTACATGTAACAACAACAATGACATCGCTTTATCAACAATAAAAGAAACATTTCCGGGAGTAAATCCAAGTGCCAAAGCAAACTTGATTAAAACTTCTTTTTGCTTTGGTCCAAGAACGTGATCAACATATACCATTCTCGACAAATCATACAATCGCTCTAAACGTTGTGAATGCAGATATGGCGGATTAACCGGATATTTCAAAGGGGTCTCTAAAATCTCTTCATATTCAGCCGAAGAAATTTCTAAACGAACAGCCAGTTTATCTAAGAATAGTTTTTCTTCTTTACTCAAATCACCATCGGCAATGGCTACACGCACAATTGCTGAAAAATGAGCTTTATTTCTACTTTTAAATTCGCTATCAAATAAATCTGAAAATGACATAATCTTATTGGTTTTAAGTTGCAAATATAATTCAATTTCCCCTTTTTTGGAAATGGAAATCAAAAATGTTTTTCATCGATTTTAGGGTTTATTTTTTATAGCAAAACAAAATAAATTGTAAGTTTACCATACCAAACAACCTAAATGCTATGTCAGATTTCTGGATTTACTTCACCATTGGATTAAAACACATGTGGAATATTCTTGTCTACAATGATGTTTTATTTCTTTTAGCAGTTACTGTTCCTTACGAATTCAAATCATGGAAAAGAATTCTGATTCTTGTTTCCTTATTTACCGCAGGACACACATTGGCACTAATGCTTTCGGTATTTAATGTAATAACAATTAAAGTCACTATTGTAGCTTTTATAATCCCAATACTAATTCTTATTAGTGCTTTATATAACATTCTTTCTTTGGGAAAATCCAGCAAAAAAGACAATATTACCTTTATTGCAATAGTCACATCATTATTCGGAATCATTCACGGATTAGGGTTTGCTAATTATTTTAATGGCCTTCTTTCCGTAAAACCAACCGATAAGTTATTGCCTCTTTTTGAATCGTCACTTGGCTTTGTCGTCTCACAAATCATTGTGGTAATTTTAGCTTTATTACTGGCTTACGTTGTTCAAACCTTACTCAAACTCTCAAAACGCGACTGGATTTTAATCATTTCCGCCTTTGTAGCCGGTGTAGTAATTCCGATGATTATAAGAAGTGAAATTTGGGTTAAATAATTGTTTTGAAGCATTTGATATTAAGAGGAAAATGTCCAGTGGACATTCGGCAAATCAGTTTATTTCCATAGATTCATAAATCAATGCTAAATACTAACCAAATAAAAGTACGGATTGCAATTTTCGATATATTTGCTGTCCAATCTTAAAGATTGATACTGAAACAAGTTCAGAATAAATGAAAGAACAAAAACAACTCAAATACGATATTGCTTACTTAAGAATTGCTGCCGAATGGAGCAAACTTTCCTATTGCAAACGCAAGCAAGTTGGCGCCATCATTGTGCGTGACCGAATGATTATTTCAGATGGTTACAACGGAACGCCATCTGGTTTTGAAAATTGCTGCGAAGACGAAGAAGGATTAACACAATGGTTTGTACTTCACGCCGAAGCCAATGCGATTTCAAAAGTGGCGCGTTCAACACAAACTTGCGAAAATGCTACCTTATACATTACACTTTCACCTTGCAAAGAATGCAGTAAACTTATTCATCAATCGGGAATAAAAAGAGTTGTTTTTCAACATGGGTATCGCGACACAACCGGTTTAGAATTTTTAGAAAAAGCAGGCGTTGTTGTAAATCAAATTGAAGATTTAGGTTAATGAAATCAAAGGAAAAATATCTGCCAATACTACTATTCTCTTGCGTTGCCTTCGGCATTGTCATTGGTGGTATGCTTAATTTTCCGCAACGAACGCTATCAAAACAAAATGCCCGAAAAGTAAAAATTGAACGCCTAATTGATTTTATCAATGATGAATATGTTGATGATGTCAATTCTGATTCCATTGTCGATATGACTGTAAACAGTATTTTGGCAAATCTTGACCCGCATTCGGTTTATCTTCCACCAAGCGAACAATCTTCTGAAGCCGAAATCATGAAAGGTGATTTCGTTGGTATTGGTGTTAATTTTTATATGTATAACGATACAGTTACTGTAGTAAAACCTTTGGAAAATGGTCCAGCTGCAAAAGCGGGAATCCTTTCAGGTGACCGAATTTTATACGCGGACAAATCCAAACTTTTTGGAAGGAAATTACCAACCGATAGCTTATTCAACAAACTAAAAGGTGAAGAAGGTTCAGAAGTTTTACTGACTATTTTCAGAAAAAGCACCAACAAAAAACTTAAACTTACTGTTGAACGCGAAGTCGTTCCGATAAAAAGTGTCGATACGTATCTGATGCTAAATAAAACTTTTGGCTACATCAAAATAAATCGTTTTGCGGAGAATACTTATGACGAATTTAAAGTTGGATTAGAACAATTGAAAAAACAAGGAATGACCACTTTAGTCATCGACTTGCGTGACAATGGCGGTGGCTATTTGGAAAAAGCGGTTGAAATTGCTGACGAGCTGTTAAAAGATAAAGAGCTTGTCGTTTTTACCAAAAACAGAAAAGGAACAGTCGATAAGACTTATGCTACTGAAAAAGGTATTTTTGAAAACGGAAAAGTATTTGTTTTAATTGATGAAAACTCTGCTTCGGCGAGTGAAATTCTGGCTGGTGCAATTCAGGATAATGATAGAGGAATCATCGTCGGTCGCCGTTCTTTTGGTAAAGGATTGGTGCAACGAGAAATGGGTTTTGAAGATGGTTCGGCTGTTCGTTTGACAATTTCAAGATATTACACTCCAAGTGGACGTTCTATTCAAAAACCTTATTTAAAAGGCAAAGGCGAAAAATACAGTCACGATGCTGAAACTCGTTTTGCAAGCGGTGAACTTTATGAAAAAGACAAAATGAAGATTGCCGATTCTCTGAAATTTAAAACCAAAAAAGGCCGAACAGTTTATGGTGGCGGAGGCATAGTTCCGGATGTTTTTGTGCCTCTTGAAGTAAAAAAAGGGGAAGAAAATTTGACTTATATTTTAAATTCCGGGGTTGTGGGACATTTTGTTTTTGAGCAATTAGACAAAAACCGAAACACATTCAAAGGATTGAAGTTCGAACAATTTTTAACTAAAATGAAAAATGATGACAGCTATGTTACAAGATTGGAAAGCTATCTAAAAGACGCTGGTTTGGAAATGAAATTGGACAGCAATAAAACGCTGGTTAAAAAATATATCTCTGCTGAATTAGCCCGTCAGTTATTTGGCGAAAGTCAATACTACAATATCATTCTCAAAGACGATACAATGTTGAATGCGGTTTTAAAATAAACTATTTTTTTATCGAATCGTGGCTTTGCGAAGAAATACCATTATTCCATAAAGTCAAAATATCAGTCGCAACCGCTGCGCCACTTCCAGCGGCAATTGCTAACTGACTGCGCCAACCGGCAAGTGTTCCCACTACATAAATACCTTCCGATACTTTATGATCCTCATTTTTCAGTTGGATGCGTTGTTTTTCAGCTACTGCTTTTTTGTGTGGCTCCACAAAGTGCATCAACCCTTCAATGTTAAAAGTGTTAGAATAGCCAATGGCAACAACAATGCTTTTTGTTTGATACGAATTCTTATTGGTTGTAACCGTGAAATTTCGAAATTCGCCTGCAACTTTCAACACTTTCTCACCTTCTATTTGAGTTACATGCGGATATAATTGTTGTAAATGTTCGGTGCTTTCGGTCAGTAATTCTGTGCCCAATTTCCCCGAAGGAACGCCATAAGCATTGTAAAATATTGCTTCCAGAAGCGATGATGTTTTTTGGTGTGAAATAATTCCAATTTTTTTATCCTGCACAAATGGTTTTTTATGAGCCGATCCCAACACCAGAGCGCATGACATTCCGGAAACGCCGCCTCCAATTATTAAAACGTCAAACATGGTTTTAGAAATTATAAATTATAAAAAAACAAATTACAATTAAGCTTCAAAAATCAAATAATAAAACTCCAATTCTTTGTTTTTTAAAAATTGAAATTATTTGAAATTTGACTTCTGTTATTTGGAATTTTAGAAAACTTAGTTTTTAAGTTTTTCTTCGATTTTTTTTGACATTCTAAATATCAAAAGAATAAAAACAGCACAAAAAGAAGCCACAATGCCAATCAAAGCAATCATGCTGTTCCCTTCCATTGGTTTTTTAAAATCTAGTAGAAAAACATTTACTATTATCAAAGCAATAGCAATAAAGAGAAGAATATTGGTAAAAATTTTCATTGAGTAAATATTAGTCAACAAAAATACTAAAATTTGTCTTTACACAAATAGTCCTTTAACATTAGCAGCAAATAATTTAACAGCAATCGCTAAAAGCACGATGCCAAAAACTTTTCGAATGATACTTAATCCATTTTCGCCAAGCATTTTTTCGATTTTGGCAGAAGATTTTAAAACCAAATACACCAAAATAATATTCAAAAGTATGGCGACGATTATATTAACAGATTGAAATTCTGCGCGTAACGAAAGTAAGGTTGTCATTGTTCCGGCACCAGCAACTAAGGGAAATGCAATCGGAACTATGGAAGCTGAAGTTGCTTTATCATCCTTATATAATCGAATTCCTAAAATCATTTCTAAAGCTAGAAAGAACAGCACAAATGAACCGGCAACAGCAAAAGAATTCGCGTCAATACCAATTAATTTGAGGATTTCTTCGCCCACAAAAAGAAACGCAATCATAATTCCGGCCGAAACCAATGACGCTTTTCCCGATTGAATATGTCCAAATTTTGTCCGCAAACCAATAATCACAGGAATACTTCCCACGATATCAATCACGGCAAAAAGCACCATTGTGGCTGTGGCTATTTCTCTAAAATCAATGTTCATAAATTTCTTTTTTCAAAAGTACTAAATTCCAAAATGGAAATCCCAAATCCCAATATCAAATTAATTACTTTTGCAGCGGAATTAAATCCTAAATCGCTAATCCTAAATCCTAAATCAATTCATGTTTCAATTAGGCAAAACCATAGTTTCTGAAGACATCCTCGAAAAAGATTTTGTTTGTAATCTTTCGGCTTGTCATGGTGCTTGCTGTGTAGATGGCGATGCCGGTGCGCCTTTGACTAAAGAGGAAACCAAAATTCTTGAGGAAATCTATCCAAAAGTTAAACCCTTTTTGCGCAAGGAAGGCATCGAAGCAATCGAACGATTAGGCACTTGGGTTGTAGGCACTGACCAGGATTTGGAAACACCACTAATTGATAATAAAGATTGTGCTTATGTAATTTTTGATGGAAAAACAGCACTATGTGGTATCGAGCAAGCGTATAATCAAGGAATTATTGATTGGAAAAAACCGGTTTCCTGCCATTTGTATCCGATTCGTGTGAAAGATTTTACCGAATTTGCCGCCGTCAATTATGACCGTTGGGATATTTGCAATCCGGCTTGCTTATTGGGAAAAGAACTTGAAGTTCCGGTATATAAATTTGTAAAGGAAGCGTTGATTCGAAAATTTGGTGAAGATTGGTACGCTGAATTAGAGAAAGTAGCGGAAGATTTGAAAAAAGAGAAATAAAAAAAGCCGAAGTAATTAAACTTCGGCTTTTTTGTGGAGAATATCGGATTCGAACCGACCACCTCTTGCCTGCCAGGCAAGCGCTCTAGCCAAATGAGCTAATCCCCCAAAATGTTGGACAAATATATATTTTATAGAAACAAATAGCAATTCAAAACCTATCTTTTTCAGATTTGTTATAAATTTACATCAAATCATAATTTATGTCTGCCGAAAATTCAAACGGATTTATTGAAATTCAAATCGAAGATACTATAGCTACGATTATTTTTAGTCATCCGGCAAGCAACTCGTTTCCTAGTGAATTATTGCAAAAACTTACGGATGAATTAAATAAAATTTCTACCAATTCTGAAGTGAATGTGGTTATTTTACAAAGTGAAGGCACTACGTTTTGTGCTGGCGCTTCTTTTGACGAACTACTTTCTATAACCGATTTTGAAACTGGAAAAATATTCTTTTCGGGTTTTGCTAATGTTATTAACGCCATGCGAAAGTGTTCAAAAATCATCGTTGGTAAAGTTCAGGGAAAAGCTGTTGGTGGCGGCGTTGGTCTTATTGCAGCCTGTGATTTTGCTTTTGCTTATCAGGATGCGGCTATTAAATTATCTGAAATCGCTATTGGCATTGGACCGTTCGTTATTGAACCTGCAGTTTCCAGAAAAATCGGGAAAATCGCTATGTCTGAAATGACGTTACAACCCAACATTTGGCAATCGGCTGATTGGGCAAAGGAAAAAGGATTGTATGCAGATATTTTTGACAGCCAAAACGAAGTAACTGAAGCCACAATAAAACTTGCTAAAAAATTGGCATCCTACAATCCGGAGGCTTTAGCCGAAATGAAAAAAGTGTTTTGGCAAGGCACTGAAAATTGGGACGAACTATTACATGAAAGGGCTGCAATGTCGGGAAAATTAGTGCTTTCTGATTTTACCAAAGAAGCCTTGAGCAAATTTAAAAAGTAATTACCTTTGCAACACCCGAGACCAAGAATTGTCAAACGGATGACCCGAGCCGTCAAGACGAAGAACTGAACGAAGTTAAATAAATTCAAAAGCATGAGTAACATCAGAATCACAAAACAATTTTCTTTCGAAACCGGACACGCACTGTATGGCTATGATGGCAAATGCAAAAATGTACACGGACACAGTTATAAACTTTCGGTGACGGTTATAGGGAAGCCTATTTCAGACAACACCAATGTGAAATTCGGAATGGTGATTGACTTTTCTGATTTGAAAAAAATTGTCAAAGAAGAAGTTGTTGATGCTTTTGACCATGCGACTGTTTTTAATAAAAATACCCCACATGTTGAATTGGCTGCCGAATTAAAAAATCGTGGACATCATGTGATTTTGGTGGATTACCAACCTACGAGTGAAAATATGGTAACCGATTTTGCTCAAAAAATAAAAAGTCGTTTACCGGATGACATCAAATTACATTCGCTGAAATTACAGGAAACAGATACATCTTTTGCCGAATGGTATGCCTCAGATAACTAAACTGTCACACTGAGCCTGTCGAAGTGCCTTTATAAAACTAACTTTAAATGACTATTTCTCCCAACAAAAAAATATATTTTGCTTCCGACCAACACTTTGGCGCTCCAACGCCTGAAGCTAGTTTTCCGCGTGAGCAAAAATTTGTCGCTTGGCTTGACGAAGTAAAAAAAGATGCTGAATGCATTTTTCTTTTAGGTGATTTATTTGATTTTTGGTTTGAATATAAAACGGTTGTTCCTAAAGGTTTCGTAAGAGTTCTGGGCAAATTAGCCGAAATTCGAGACAGCGGGATTCCGATTTATTTCTTTGTGGGCAATCACGATTTATGGATGAACGATTATTTTCAAAAAGAGTTGAACATTCCGGTTTATCATGATAATCAGGAATATGAATTCAATGGAAAAACCTTTTTGATTGGTCATGGCGACGGAAAAGGACCAGGAGACAAAGGATACAAGCGCATGAAAAAAGTGTTTACCAGTCCGTTTTCAAAATGGCTGTATCGTTGGTTGCATCCTGATATTGGAGTAAAATTAGCGCAATACCTTTCTGTAAAAAACAAACTGATTTCAGGCGATGCCGATGTGAAATTCCTTGGTGAAGAAAAAGAATGGCTGGTACAATATTCCAAACGCAAACTCGAAACCAAACATTATAACTACCTTATTTTTGGTCACCGTCATTTACCGATGGTGCTTACTGTTGGCGAAAATTCACAATATGTCAATCTTGGTGATTGGATTGGTTACTTTACGTATGGCGTTTTTGATGGCGAGAAATTTGAGTTGAAGGAGTATTAATTGAAAAATTTAACAATCAAAAATGTCTTAACTTTTTTATATTTGATAATGAAAATTTTAAAGATTTTTCAATCTTAACAAATTAGGTTCAATTAAAAAAAATATTTTACCAAAAAATGATGAATAAAAAATTTATTAGTAATTCAGCCATTTTGTCTTTTCTTTTGTTAAGTTTTTTTTCTTGCCTTATTTGCCATAGTCAAATAAACCGTGTTGTTTTTCATGATGATTTTGAAAATTCCGGAAATAGTGCGACGATTTGGTTGCCATCATCAAATTACACATTTACAACTGGATTTTCTGGTAATGGATTGTTATTCAACAATACAGAAACTGCCTCTCGTTTAGTATCGACTCCTATCTCTTTAGATAATTTGTTAGAAAATACCATTGCTATCTCCGCTAGTATAAAAGGTGAAAATTTAACTGGAGGAGTGAATAATGGCATGGTTGTACAACTTGTAGCAACAACGAGCGCTAACAATACGAGGTATTTTAGAATTCCAGTTGTTACAAGCACATTTGATTGGAAGCAAGTTGGAAAAATACTGAAGATAGATTCTGATGTCATAGCCATTAGGTTAGAAATTGGGATTTTTAACGCAAGTGGTAAATTATGGATAGACAATATTCATGTTCAAGTAGTTGCTGAACCTATGCCTCCTGCTCGCGATCCAAGCATAGTGATAAATAAAACCCATGTAGGAATGTATAGAGGGATGAATGTTAGAAGTAACAGCATTTTAAATAGTGACCTTGACGAATTAAGTTATAATTGGAGCGCTAATACTATACGTTGTCAAATTGGAGGAGATCAATTTGGTAATGGTTTGTTAAGACCTGATTTTGATGCTATTTTGCAATCAGAGTTAACAAGAATGGATACATTAGTGAATTGGTGTGAAACCAACGGGCTGCATATGGTTGTTGGGTTGGCTGGATTATCACAAGGGTTATTTTCAAGTCTGGCGGCTCAAACAAGACTTATTCAAACATGGTCTTTGATTGCTGATAGGTATAAAAATGTAAATGCTGTTTGGGCTTACGATCTTGCAAATGAACCGGTTGGAAGTTATGAATACCCTTATGATTATTCTTGGCCATTAGATAATACTATCTTATTATGGCCTTCTTTAGCTGAATCAATGGTGAATGCAATCAGAAGTATTGATGCTGATAAATCAATAATTATCGAAAGTTTAAATTATGGGATCTCGTTGGATGATATTAAGCCTATCGATTTTTCAATCCCTAATATTATTTATAGTGTACATATGTATGTCCCTCATCAATTTACACATCAAACATTGCCTGGATATATCAATTCGTACTCTTATCCTGGGATAATTGATGGCGCATATTATGACAAAGAAGTCTTAAGGCAACTACTTCAGCCACTGAAAGACTATCAAGAAAAATACCGTGTGCCCATTTATATAGGAGAGTTTAGCGCAATTCGATGGACACCTAATAATAGTACTTTTAATTATTTACGTGATTGCATAGAACTTTTTGAAGAATATAATTGGGATTGGACTTTCCATGCTTTTCGAGAATGGAATGGATGGAGTGTAGAACATTCAACAGGATATTATGACCCTATTCTACCTACAACGATGACCGATAGAGAGTTGCTCCTTCGTTCTTATTTTCAACAAAATTTAGGTCAAGATCAATTTATAAATAATGATATTCACACTTCTGTTTGTTATCCTAATCCAGTAAAAAATGAACTTAATTTTACTTTGAAAAATCTTGAATTTGATTCTGGAATCCTTGAAATTTATGACATCCAAGGTAAATTATTAAAACAAAAAAGTATTACAAGGGAAGAAATTGTCATAATAGATGTTTCAAATTTTTCTGATGGGTTTTATACTTACTCTTTAGAAGATGGAAATGGTAAAATAATTTCTCGTGGAAAGTTTATTAAAAATAAATTTTAATCTTTTCAAAATAAATATGCCCTTTTTTGAATATTCTAATCCCCTATCAAATCCTTCAACCGCAACTGCACAGAGACATTGCCATTGAATTCGTTTTCATTTAATGCAATAAACAGCGTCAAACGATTTTTAGTTTTTAACCAATTCTAATTTATCTCCCATTCCAAACGCAAACTCGCAACCAAACATTACAACTACCTTATTTTTGGACACCGTCATTTACCGATGGTTTTGAAGGTTGGAGAAAACTCAGAATACATTAACCTTGGCGATTGGATTGGTTACTTTACTTATGGTGTTTTTGATGGTTCGACCTTTGATTTGAAGGAGTATTAGACTATTTAGAAGCCTAATCTCCATTTTTCAAAGCTTCCACATCTTTTGCTAAATCCAGATTTCTAAACGAAGGCGAAATAAATCCGGTAAAAGCAACGGTAATCAATGTCATTGTCCCACCAAAAACTACTGCGGTAACGGTTCCCATGAGTTTGGCAGTAAGTCCACTTTCAAAAGCACCCAATTCATTTGACGAACCCACAAAAATAGAATTTACAGAAGCCACACGTCCACGCATATTATCTGGTGTATGCAATTGCAGAATCGTGTTTCGAATAACAACTGAAACGCCATCAAAAATACCACTAAAGAACATCGCTATCACCGAAACCCAGAACAATTTTGACAATCCAAAAACGATTATACAAATTCCGAAAAGAAAAACAGCCGACAGTAATTTCATTCCTGCTTTTTTATTCAACGGAATATATGCCGACAATACCATCGTAATAAAAGAACCTACAGCGGGTGCAGCACGCAAAAGTCCAAATCCTTCAGAACCAACTTTGAGAATATCTTGTGCAAAAATCGGCAGCAACGCCATTGCTCCACCAAACAACACCGCAATCATATCAAGAGAAATTGCTCCTAAAATAGTCTTGTTTTGAAAGACGTACTTTACTCCTTCTTTTAAACTTTGCATAATTGGTTCGCCAATTTTTGGATTCAGAATTGCTTTGCGCTCGATTTTAGTTAAAAAAAGTAAGGAAAAAACGGAAAAGGCAAATACCAAGCACATCGACCAATGCACTCCAATAAAACTAATAGAAAAACCAGCTACGCCAGGGCCAACCATAGCGGCCATTTGCCATACGGAACTGCTCCAGGTAGAAGCATTTGCATACGCTTTTTTAGGTACAACTAAGGATAATAATGAAAAGATAGTTGGTGAAATAAACGCACGAACCAAGCCGCCCGCAAAGACTAAAGCGTATATAATATAAAGAACACTTTGGAGTTCTAAATTCTTATTAATACTCGGAACCGTAATTAAAAAAAGTCCGAAACTAACGACTGAAAAACCAACTATGCATTTTAAAAGTAATCTTTTTTTCTCACTTTGATCAACGATATGCCCCGCAAAAAGCGCCATTCCAATCGCTGGAATAATTTCCATTAAACCAATAATTCCAAGTGATAACGGGTCTTTGGTCAACCGATAAACTTCCCATTCTATAATCACAAATTGCATCGACCAGGCAAAAACCATGGCAAATCGCAATAACAAAAAGAAATTAAATTCTTTATACCGAAGTGCTTCGTAAGGATCGTTTTTCGTCATTTAATCAGGCTTAATATCTTTAAATCTCAATTGCAAAGATACAGTTCCATTAAATTCATTTTCATCAATGCAATAACAAATTGCAATTGGTTGATGGTTTTTTGTTATTTCTAATTTATCGCCTAAACCAAAACCTATTGCTCCAAAACCGTTAGAATTAAATTGTTTAACAAAAAGTTTTAAATGTTCTCCATTTTGTCCTAATGTTTTGGCATAACCTGAGTCTTTTAGATTTTTGGTCATAAAAGTAGGTGTCATATTTTGCGGACCAAAAGGTTCAAACTGGTTTAGCAATCGCACCAATCTATCATCAATATCCGTTAGATTAATTTCAGCATCAATAGCAATTTCCGGAGTTAACAAATCGGGATGAATAGTTTCTGAAACTACTTTTTCAAAAGCATTTTTAAAATTCTGATAATTTTCTTCTTTTAATGTCATCCCGGCTGCATACATGTGTCCGCCAAATTGTTCGAGATGTTCTGAACTCGCTTCTAAAGCATTATAAATGTCAAAATCTTTCACCGAACGCGCCGAAGCTGCTAGTTTGTCACCACTTTTTGTAAACACAATCGTTGGGCGATAATAGGTTTCTATCAAGCGTGAGGCTACAATTCCGATGACGCCTTTGTGCCAATTTTCATTATAAACTACCGTTGTAAATTTGTCGGTTCCCTCATTTATTTCTATCTGGTCTAAGGCTTCAATCGTGATTTGTTTGTCTAAATCTTTTCGGTCAGAGTTATGCTGCTCGATTTCAGAAGCAAATTGTTCGGCTTGTTCTAAATCATATTCAGTCAATAAAGAAACTGCAGCATTCCCATGTTTTATTCTTCCGGCAGCATTTATTCTTGGCGCGATAATGAAAACAACATCCGTAATTGTCAAAACCTTTTTCTTTACATTTTTGATTAATGCTTTAATTCCGGGACGCGGATTTGCATTAATAACGTCCAATCCAAACTTGGCCAAAATTCGATTCTCGCCTGTCATCGGAACAATATCGGCAGCAATTGCGGTTGCAACCAAATCGAGATAAATCAATAAATCGTCAATCGTTTGATTCCTGTTTTCGCCCAAAGCCTGAATCAATTTGAAGCCAACGCCACAACCGCACAATTCATCATACGGATACGAACAATCGTCACGTTTTGGATCGAGAAGCGCAATCGCATTTGGCAAAATATCACCTGGTCGATGGTGATCGCAAATGATGAAATCAATGTTTCTTTCATTCGCATAAGCGATATGGTCAATGGATTTTATGCCACAATCCAAAGCAATAATCAATGTAATACTGTTGTCATCGGCATAGTCAATTCCTTTATACGAAATTCCGTAACCTTCATCATAACGATCCGGAATATACGTCGCGACATTTGGATAATAACTTTTCAAATACGACGAAACTAGCGAAACCGCCGTTGTTCCATCGACATCATAATCGCCAAAAACCAAAATATTTTCTCCGTTTGCAATCGCTGTTTCAATTCGGGAAACCGCTTTATCCATATCTTTCATAAGATACGGATTGTGCAAATCGTCCAAACTTGGTCGGAAAAATTGTCTTGCCTGTTCAAACGTTTCAATGCCACGTTGCACCAAAAGTGCAGCAATTAGCTCATCCACTTTTAATTGGGTTGCCAAAGCTTTTACTTTCTGGGAATCGGGTTTAGGTTTGAGTGTCCAGCGCATAATTAATTGCGAATTGAAAATTAAGAATTACGAATGATTTTAAACAAAAATACGTGAAAGACTATAACAAATGATATAGTTTTTGTGTATAATTTATAAATAAAAAACCAAAATAATATTTGCTACTTTTGAACTATAAAAGAAATTCAAAATGCAAATTCAAGGTCAGATTGTAGACATTCCAAATCGCAAAATATATTCGGGGGAAATTACTGTTGAAAACGGTAAAATCAGTTCCAAAATTGAAAAAGAACATAACAATAAAGACTTTATCCTTCCTGGTTTTATTGATGCACACATTCATATTGAAAGTTCGATGTTGGTGCCTTCTGAATTTGCGAAGATCGCGGTTTTACATGGAACGGTTGGGACCATATCTGACCCGCATGAAATTGCGAATGTATTGGGAAAAGACGGTGTTCATTATATGATTGAAAACGGTAAAAAAGTACCTTTGAAGTTTCACTTTGGCGCGCCTTCCTGCGTTCCTGCAACATTTTTTGAAACGGCAGGTGCCGTAATTGATTCGGAACAAATCAAGGAATTAATGGCTTCACCCGATATTTATTATTTATCTGAAATGATGAATTATCCAGGCGTTTTGTTTGATGATGAAGAAGTTTTAAAAAAAATTGCCTGGGCAAAACATTTCAATAAACCTGTTGATGGTCATGCGCCAGGATTGCGAGGAGCGCCTATCGAAAAATATATTGCTGCCGGAATTTCAACCGATCATGAATGTTTTACTTATGACGAAGCGGCTGAAAAATTATCGCTTGGAATGAAAGTGCTTATTCGTGAAGGAAGTGCGGCAAAAAACTTTGAAGCTTTAATCGATTTATTACCGGATAATTTCGAAAATATGATGTTTTGTTCCGATGATAAACATCCGGATGATTTGATTGTTGGACACATTAATTTGCTTTGTGCAAGAGCAGTTGCCAAAGGTTTTGACTTGTTCAAAATATTGCAAATGGCGTGCATCAATCCGGTGAAACATTACAAAATGAACATTGGCTTATTGCAAAAAAATGATGCCGCTGATTTTATTGTGGTGGAAGATTTAACCAATTTCAAAGTGTTGCAAACCTATATCGATGGTGAACTCGTTGCCGAAAACGGACAATCATTTGTAAAACACGTCGACTTTGAAAAACCTAATAATTTCAACACTTCTGCTAAAACCATAGGCGAGTTTGAAGTAGCAAGTTCGGCTTCAAAAATTAGGGTTATTGAAGCTTTAGAAGGCCAACTAATCACGAATGAAATTCATCAAAAACCAAAAATTGAAAACGGAAAAATCGTTTCTGATACAAAAAATGACATCCTGAAAATGGCAGTTGTCAACCGTTACGAAAATGCTCCTCCAGCGATTGCTTTTATCAAAAACTTTGGTTTGAAAAAAGGCGCAATCGCCAGTTCGGTGGCGCACGATTGTCATAATATTGTTGTTGTTGGAACTTCGGATGTAGAAATCTGCAAAGCTGTCAATATACTGATTGAAAATAGTGGTGGCGTTTGTGCTGTGAATGGTGCTGAAACTAAATCGCTAGCACTTCCTGTTGCCGGAATCATGAGCGACAAAGATGGATGGGAAACTGGGAAATTGTATCAGGAAATTGATGCGATGTCAAAAGAATTGGGAAGCAATTTGAAAGCTCCGTTTATGACTTTATCATTCATGGCTTTATTGGTAATTCCCGATTTGAAATTATCGGACAAAGGCTTGTTTAGCGGGAATAGTTTTTCGTTTGTTGACTTGGAAGTTTAAAAAAGATGAAAGAATATAGAAAATAGAATAAAGACTAGGGATAACTATTCTGAGTCTATTTTCTTTGTTCTATTTTCTTTGTTCTTCCCTTCAACCACAGCAACAATCTCACCTTTTGGAGGTTTTGCTTCGAAATGTTTTAGCACTTCTTCTGCAGTTCCGCGTATAGTTTCTTCGTGTAGTTTGGATAATTCTCTGGAAACAGAAACTTGTCTGTCGGCTCCAAAATACTGCACAAATTCAGCTAAGGTCTTTACTAATTTATGTGGTGAAACATAAAAAATCATTGTTCTGTTTTCTTCGGCTAGTGCCAAATATCGGGTTTGTCTTCCTTTCTTTTCGGGTAAAAATCCTTCGAAGACAAATCGATCATTGGGCAAACCGCTATTTACCAAAGCGGGAACAAAAGCTGTTGCGCCAGGCAAACAATCGACTTCAATATTATTTTCGACACAAGCTCGTGTTAGCAAAAATCCAGGATCAGAAATGGCTGGAGTTCCCGCATCAGAAATCAATGCAATGTTTTCTCCAGCTTGCAAACGGGTAATCAAATTGGCAACGATTTTGTGTTCGTTGTGCATATGATGACTGTGCATATGTGTAGAAATCTCAAAATGTTTTAGAAGTTTACCGCTAGTTCGTGTGTCTTCTGCCAAAATTAAATCGACTTCTTTCAAAACGCGAATGGCTCTAAAAGTCATGTCTTCAAGATTGCCAATAGGCGTTGGAACGATGTATAATTTTGACATAGGAATGAATTAACCACAAATTTTACAAATTCTCACAAATTAATTCTGTGCTAATCTGTATGTAAATTTTTAAGAGAATTTTTTCTCGACAATTTCCATGAATCGTTCGATATAATCTTCTTCGCCAACCCAATAATTATAATCGGGAATCACCATTTCGTTGATGAAGTTTTTGGCTTCTTCAAAGGTGTCAAAAGTGTTCAATTGAGAAATCACACGATTAAAATCTTCGTTGCTGTCGTTAAAAAGATGCTGTACAAAACCAATTCGGTCGTTCAATCCAATCGCAATTGATTTTGACATTCCATCATGTGTAATTTGGGTTCTTGGAGTTTCTTCTTCAGACTCTTGTTTATCTTCTTCTTTAGCCTCTGAAGGAAATAAAGACACTTCATTTGGTTTTACAAAAACAGGATCAGCATATTTTCCGATATGATCTTCTAATTTTTCTTCAGGCTGAGACTCGAAAGCAACTTCTACCGGAATATCTTGCTCCGGCTCTTCTTCCTCCTCCACTTCTAATTCAAAAATAGGTTCAAAAGAAGGTTTAGCTTCGCTCAGTTCTCCCGAAGCTTCGGTATCGGCTCGGGTGTCTTCTACAACAACTTCTTCCTCCAAAGTTAGCTCTTCTTCCAATGTTTCTTCCGCAGTTTGCTCCTCCAATTCGCTATCGCTCGTGTCTTCTACTTCTTCCGAAACCATTGATTCTTCGGCAAGTGCCGCTTCAATCTGTTCTTCAGTCTCAGGAACTGCTTCCACAATATCCTCTTTAACTTCCACTAATGGTTCTGGCGTTTCTTCCACTTCAAGTGATAGCTCAAGCTTTTCTTCCAAAACTGCTGACGACACATCTGATTTTACCGATTCAAAATTGTCCTGATAGAACTTTAAAACAGTCAAGGTTTCATATAATTTTTGCGTTTCTTTATACAACTGGTCGACTTCCGACTTGTTTTTTAGCTTTAAAATTCGGTGCGCAATGCTGATTAATTCAGATTCTAATCTTTTTTTCATCTTATTTTGAAATTGCTGAGCTTTAGTTAATTTTCTTCTTCTCCAATTTATTTAACCTTGGGAAGAAGTTACCTTAATTAAAAATTTTCTACATTTGAATCGACGTAAAAATAGGAAAATTTTAAGTCGATTTGTTTCCGTGACAAAGTAATAAAAACTATTCATTTTTAGCGCAAGAAAAATACAAAATGTTTCTCGAAAATACAGTAAATCATAAAGAACAATTTGGTTGGATTGAAGTCATCTGCGGTTCGATGTTTTCGGGTAAAACCGAAGAGCTCATCCGAAGATTGAAAAGAGCTCAATTTGCCAAACAAAAAGTGGAAATTTTCAAGCCTTCGATCGATACGCGTTACGATGAAGAAATGGTAGTTTCGCACAACAAAAACGAAATCCGCTCTTCGCCTGTCCCGGCAGCGGCCAATATTAGAATATTAGCGCAAGGTTGTGACGTTGTTGGTATTGATGAAGCCCAGTTTTTTGATGATGAAATTGTGGCGGTTTGCAATGACTTAGCAAACTCCGGCATTCGAGTGATTGTAGCTGGATTAGATATGGATTTTAAAGGGAATCCTTTCGGACCAATGCCTGCCCTAATGGCAACTGCCGAATATGTTACCAAGGTTCATGCGGTTTGTACACGCACCGGAAACTTAGCGCATTATAGTTTTAGGAAAAATGACAACGATAAATTAGTCATGCTAGGCGAAACCGAGGAATATGAACCGTTGAGCCGGGCAGCCTACTTTAATGCCATGAGGCAAAACATGATTGTAAAAGATCCTGAACATTTATCAGACGAAAAATAAATCCTATTCTTGATACTAACCATCCGAAATATTGTTCCAATCATAAAAGCCCAGTGGGTTGGACAAAATAATACTGCTATTGTTGAATATATTTCCATTGATAGTCGCTCCTTACAAAATGATGAGAATACATTGTTCTTTGCCATTTCAGGACCAAATCATGATGGGCATTCCTATATAGGAGAACTTATTCAGAAAGGCGTCCAACATTTTGTGGTAACTAAAATTCCTTCAACTGTTTCTGGAACCCGAGGCAACGCCGAACTGAGCGAAGCTAAAGCTGATTTTTTAGTTGTTGAAAATACACTTGATGCATTACAGAAATTTGCGGCATTTTATCGCAGTCAATTTGATTTTCCAATTATCGGAATTACTGGAAGCAACGGAAAAACAATCATCAAAGAATGGCTGAATTTTCTTTTGAGCCCGGATTACAATATTATTCGAAGTCCAAAAAGTTACAACTCACAAGTTGGTGTTCCGCTTTCGATTTTGGGTATTAATGAAAAACATAATTTAGGCATATTTGAAGCAGGAATTTCGCAGACGAATGAAATGGAAAAACTGCAGAAAATTATTCAACCAACGATTGGGATTTTATCCAACATTGGCTCGGCTCACGATGAAGGATTCAGTAGCGTGGCCGAAAAAATTAAAGAAAAATTAAAACTTTTTGTTTCGGTAAATGTGTTGATTTTGAATAAAAACAAAACCATCTGCGCTTTTGTTAATCCAAAAATAAAACTATTTAGCTGGTGCTCTGACGATAAAAGTGCTGATGTTTTTATTACCAAAAAAAATATAGGCGAACTAACCGAATTACAAGTTACGTATAGAGAAGATACTTTCCCAATTACGATTCCGTTTCAGGACCAGGCTTCGGTGGAAAACGCCATTCATTGCATGATGGTGATGTTGTATTTTGGTTACAACCAGAAAGTAATTCAAACAAGAATGGCCCATCTGTATCCGGTAGAAATGCGCTTGAAAGTGAAAAACGGTATTTACAATTGCACACTTATAGACGACAGTTACAGTTCCGATTTTCAATCGCTAAAAATTGCGTTGGACTTTTTGGAAAATCAAAAGCAACACAAAAAGAAAACCATTATTCTTTCGGATATTTTTCAGAGCGGTTTGAGCAATGAAGCGTTATATTCTCAAGTTTCTCAGTTAATTATTTCGAATAAAATAAGCCGTGTGATTGGCATTGGCGAAACTATTTCGCAGTTTAAAAATAAGTTCATCAATTGTGATACATTTAAAAATGTAGCCGAATTTACGAACGCTTTTGACAATCTGAATTTTGAAAATGAAACCATATTAATTAAAGGGGCGCGCGATTTTAATTTTGAAAGAATTGTTTCAATCCTAGAAGAGAAAACACATGAAACTGTTTTAGAAATTAATCTCAACGCTATAGGTCACAATCTGAGTTTTTTCAAATCGAAGTTAAAGCCAAAAACCAAAATGATGGTGATGGTCAAAGCATTTGGCTACGGAAATGGTGGTTTTGAAATTGCAAAATTACTCGAGCATCACAAAGTAGATTATCTTGGTGTGGCTTTCGCCGATGAAGGAATTTCGCTGAAAAATGCCGGAATTACAGTTCCGATTATGGTTTTAAATCCAGAAACGACAAGTTTTGCTGCTATTATTCAGCATCATTTAGAGCCGGAAATTTATTCGATAAAAGGATTAAAAGCTTTTTTGAAAATTGCCGAACAAAGGAAATTAAAGCATTTTCCAATTCATATTAAAATTGATACCGGAATGCATCGTTTGGGTTTTGAGGAAGAAAATCTGGAAGATTTAATTCAAATTCTAAAAGGAAACGAAACCGTACAAATTAAAAGTATCTTATCGCACATGGCAACCAGTGACGATTTGAAACAGGATGCGTTTTCGAAATCTCAAATTGCCTTATTTGAAAAATTGTCTTCACAGCTGCAAACGGAATTAAACATAAAACCTATTCGACATATTTTAAACACTTCCGGTATTACCAATTATCCCGAAGCACAATATGATATGGTTCGATTAGGCATTGGTTTATATGGAATTTCCAATGATACGGATGAACAAAAAGAACTGGAAAATGTAGGCACTTTAAAATCGGTTATTTCTCAAATCAGAACTATCTCCGCAAACGAAAGCGTAGGTTATGGACGAAGATTTATCGCAGAAAAAGAAACTATAATTGCTACAATTCCGATTGGCTATGCTGATGGCATTCGCAGAAGTTGGGGTAACGGTGTTGGTTATGTCGTGATTAATCAAAAACAAGCCAAAATTGTAGGCAGCGTTTGCATGGATATGTTGATGGTTGATGTCACCGCCATTGATTGCAAGGAAGGAAATACAGTAATTATTTTTGGTGAAAACCCAACTGTGAATTTTATGGCGAAACAATTAAACACGATTGCTTATGAAATTTTGACCAGCATTTCGCAACGTGTCAAAAGAGTTTTTTTTAGAGAATAATAACAAACTGTTAAAAATTTTATTACTTTAGTCTCACTAACCAATAAACCAAAATAATTATGTTGAAAGAATTTAAGAGTTTTATTATGACGGGTAACGTGATTGAATTCGCAGTTGCCGTAATCATGGCTGGCGCCGTTGGTGCCGTAGTAAACGGTTTTGTTGCAGATATAGCAATGCCTTTAGTTGGAATGTTAACTGGAGGAATGGATTTTTCTGCACTAAAATATGTTTTATCACCAGAAGTTAAAGATGCAGCCGGTGCTGTCACTTCTCCCGAAAACGCAGTTAGATATGGTGCTTGGATTAATTCCATCATCAGTTTAGTTGTGATTGGTTTTGTAATGTTTATGATTATAAGAGCATACAACAAAACTAAAAAACCAGTTGAAGCTCCAGCTCCAGCGGGACCAACTCAAGAAGAATTACTTACACAAATTAGAGATTTGTTAAAAAAATAATACCGCTACATTATATATTCTAATCAAACCGCTTCTTAATTGAGGCGGTTTTCTTTTCAGGAGCACAGCATTTTTCTTATTCAGGACATTCACTCCCGCTATCCGCTACATCTTTTTTTTCAAAAAAGGATACCGCTCCTATCGGGGCTAGAATTCGCGTTTTCTGGTTTTCAGGATATTACTTTCTGCTTTCTTTCTTCTATTTTCTTTCTTCTATATTCTATTATCTTTTTTCTACATACTTTTGTATTTCAAAAATTTATAAATCGATAAACATAAAAATATGAAAGTTGCTGTTGTTGGCGCAACCGGAATGGTTGGAGAAGTAATGCTTAAAGTTTTAGCCGAAAGAAATTTTCCGGTAACGGAATTGATTCCTGTTGCTTCTGAAAAATCTGTTGGAAAAGAAATTGAATTCAAAGGGAAAAAATATAAAGTGGTTGGTCTTCAAACCGCTGTTGACATGAAAGCGGATATCGCTTTGTTTTCGGCTGGTGGTGAAACGTCCTTAGCTTGGGCACCAAAATTCGCCGAAGCCGGAACTACAGTTATTGACAACTCTTCAGCATGGCGAATGGATCCAACTAAAAAATTGGTAGTTCCTGAAATCAACGCGTCTGAATTAACTAAGGAAGACAAAATCATAGCCAATCCAAACTGTTCAACTATTCAAATGGTGATGGTTTTAGCACCATTGCATAAAAAATACAACATCAAACGTGTAATAGTTTCTACTTACCAATCTATCACAGGAACCGGAGTAAAAGCCGTAAAACAATTGGAAAATGAGTATGCTGGTGTTCAGGGTGAAATGGCGTATAAATACCAAATTCACAGAAATGCTATTCCACAATGCGATAGTTTTGAAGATAATGGTTACACCAAAGAAGAAATGAAATTGGTGCGCGAAACTCAAAAAATTATTGGCGATAAATCCATCGCTGTTACAGCAACTGCGATCAGAATTCCAGTTGTTGGCGGTCATAGTGAAGCCGTGAATGTAGAGTTTTCAATTGATTTTGATGTGAATGAAGTCCGCAACATTTTGCACCATACCGATGGCGTTACCGTTCAGGACAACAATGATACTTATACGTATCCGATGCCATTGTATGCTCAAGGAAAAGATGATGTTTTTGTAGGCAGAATTCGTCGTGACGAAAGTCAGCCAAACTCTTTAAACATGTGGATAGTATCAGACAATTTGAGAAAAGGTGCTGCTACAAATACGATTCAGATTGCGGAATATTTAGTGGCGAATAAATTACTTTAAATCTGATTTCCATTATTATTAAAATATAATTTAACCACATAGAATCATAGATTTTCAAAACTTTAAAAAGTAGCTTCGCTCTATTTCAGAACACAATAGCTATGTTTTAAAAATTTATTTTTCTATAAACGCTTTTTTCTATGTCTCTATGTGGTAAAAAGGACAACCGTTTGGTTTTGCAAATCATAAAATTTGTTAAAATCAAACGGTTTTTCTTTGGGCATAGTTTACATTTGCATCAATGAAAAAAAGGTTTCTCATAGTAAATTCAATCATGGGATTAGTGGTATTGCTGGCAATACTGTTTCAGTCTTTTGATGCTATGAGCCATTTGGAAAAACAATTTTCAGAAAAACACTGTTACCATAACTATCACCATCACAAAACCGAAATCACTCACGCGCACGATGGATTTGATCATTGTTTTACTTGTGAATTTACTTTTAGCAGTTTTGTTTCACCTTCTAAACTAACTTTTACTTCTCAAAAAGTTGAAGTCGTTACAAAATATTACTCTTATTATTCCAAAGAAATTACTCAATTTTTCCGAGGAAGTCTTTTCGCGCTGAGAGCACCACCAAGTTTTATTGTTTAAACAAATTTATCTGAACCGAAATAGCTTCGGTCAAGTATTTATTTATCAATAAAATTATTTTATGAAATCATTATATATTGCCCTATTGATGGGACTTTCGTTTGTTGCAACTGCGCAAAACAAAATCGTTGGAACGGTTTCCGACAAAGACAATAAAGCATTACCAAACGTTATCGTTTCCTTTCCTGAAATCCATAAGGAAACTATCACTGATTTTAGTGGAAACTATGTTTTAAGTAATTTACCAAATGGAACTTTCAAACTTACTTTTTCTTTTGTTGGCTATGCTACAAAACTAATTTCTGTAACTATTTCAGAAAAAGAGATTACTCAAAATATAACTTTAGAAGACAATATTATCCACATGGATGAAGTCATTGTTTCCACTGCTTTCAATAAATTACAATCGCAAAACGTGATGAAAGTGGAACACGAAAGTGTAAAATCATTACAACAAAAAGGAGCCGCAACACTAGTTGAAGGTTTGGCAACCATTCCTGGAGTTTCTCAAGTTTCAACTGGAACTTCGATTGGAAAGCCTGTCATTCGTGGGTTGAGCGGCAATCGTGTTTTGGTGTATTCACAAGGCGTTCGGTTGGAAAATCAACAATTTGGTGAAGAACACGGTTTGGGTTTAAACGATGCCGGAGTTGAGAGTGTGGAAGTCATCAAAGGTCCGGCTTCTTTGCTTTATGGCTCTGATGCTTTGGGTGGCGTTTTATATTTCAATCCCGAAAAATTTGCAAATTCAAAAGAATTCAAAGCCGATTTTAGTCAACGCTTGTTTTCGAATACTTTAGGAAGTAATACTTCTTTGGGTTTAAAAACATCTACCGAAAACTGGAAATTTTTAGCACGTGGAAGTTTCAATTCGCATGCCGATTATCAAATTGCTGATGGTGACAGAGTAACCAATACGCGTTACAACGAAACCGATTTGAAAGCCGGAATAGGTTATAGCAACTCTAGCTTTTCAAGTGTGCTTCGTTATAATTTCAACAAGTTGGATTTAGGAATTCCGGAAAACGGAATAGATGAACAATCTACCAGCCATTCCACTACTTATCCTAAACAAGCGGTTGACAATCATATTTTGAGCCTGCACAATAATTTCTATTTCAAGAACTCAAAACTCGATGCTGATTTAGGTTATATTTTCAATGACCGAAGCGAATTTGAAGACAGCAACGTGGCTTCACTACATATGAAATTGAGAACATTCAATTATGACTTGAAATATTATTTACCTAAAATGGGCAAAGTAGAAACTATTGTTGGTATTCAGGGAATGCATCAAACCAATAGAAATTTAGGTACAGCATTATTGATTCCGGATGCAAAAACAAATGATTTTGGCATTTTTGGAACGGCTAATTATGAATTCGGCAAAAATGTATTACAGGCCGGACTTCGTTTTGACAACCGAAAAGTTTCGAGTGAAACTCATGAAATTATTGGGCAAGAAGGTTATTTCGAAAGTGTTGATAAAAGTTTTGACAGCTTTAATGCATCATTAGGCTACAAAACCCATTTGGCTGATGATTTAACATTGCGTTTGAATGTCGCTTCTGGTTTTCGTGCACCAAATTTGGCAGAATTGACTTCAAATGGTGTACACGAAGGAAGTAATCGTTATGAAATAGGAAATGCCAATTTAAAAAACGAACAAAATGTGCAAACCGATTTGAATTTGGAATACAAAAGCTCGCATTTTGAGTTGTTTGCCAATGGTTTTTACAATCATATCAATAACTACATTTTTATTTCTCCGAATGGAAACGTAATTGACGGCAACAATGTTTATGACTATGTTCAGGCGAATGCCAAATTATATGGTGGCGAAGCCGGAATTCATTTTCACCCGCATCCTTTAGATTGGTTGCATTTTACGAGTAGTTTTGAAACGGTTATTGGAAAAAAAGACAATGGAAGTAATCTGCCACTAATTCCGACCAACAAATGGAACAATACTTTTAAAGGAGAATTTGAAATGAAAAATTGGTTGAAAGAAGGTTTTGCGACTTTGAATATTGAAAGCACTTTTGCACAAAACAACAACAGCGAATTTGAAACCAGAACTAACGGTTATACATTGGTAAATTTAGGTTTAGGTGGAAAGATTATTATTAATAAGGCTACTTTCAACTTCAATTTAAATGCTAACAATGTATTTGATAAAACATATGTCTCACATTTATCGCGATTAAAGACTGATGGGATTCCAAATATTGGAAGGAATATTATTCTGGGAATTAATTTTTATATATAAAATATTGTTTTATATATTAATAAAATTGTTCATAATTATGTGATGTTTTAAGTAATAAAGCGTTTTTTTTGTAAAATTTTAGTATTATTTTTACTATATTATAAATTCAAAAAATATTTTTATGAATTCAATGTTTACTTTAACAGTTAGAGTTTCACTTGGTTTGGCACTCGTTGTATTTGGGGCCAATATGATTTATCCTTTTTTACCTATGGACCATCCAGATACAAATACAGCCGCTGGGCAATTTATGAATTCACTAGGTGCTACTGGTTATATTTTCCCTGTTGTTGGCTTTTTAGAAGTAATTATTGGGGCTATGCTATTACTAAAAAAATGGGTGGCTTTTGCACTAATTTTGTTGGCCCCTATTTCCATTAACATATTATTATTCCATTTATTTTTGGATATCCCAGGATTGTCGATTGCTGTTTTGGTTGTTGTTTTCAATATAATTTTAATATTCAAACATTGGCAACAATACAGACCTTTATTTTACTAAAAGTATTTTGATATAAAAATAAAAAACGTCCCGATAGTTTGGGACGTTTTCTTTAATAATCAATCTTTCCAATTTGTCGCATCACTCTCATGATTTTATCTTTTCGCCTATCAATATAGGAAGAGGAATTTGTTGCCTTGAATTTTCTAGGATTGGGTAAAATTGCCGCAATTCCTGCAGCTTCTCTCGACGTCAAATTTTTTGCCGGTTTTCTATACCAATGTCTTGCTGCTTCTTGTGCGCCATAAACGCCATTACCCATTTCTATGCTATTCAGGTAAACTTCCATGATACGTTCTTTTCCCCAAATTAGTTCAATTAATACTGTAAAATAAGCTTCCAATCCTTTGCGAACATAACTTCTCCCTTGCCAAAGAAAAACATTTTTGGCTGTTTGTTGTGATATTGTGCTTCCGCCTTTTAGTCTTCTTCCTTTATTGTTATTTTTAAAAGCCTTCTGCATGGCTTTAAAATCGAAACCGCTGTGCTTTAAAAAATTACCGTCTTCACTCGCAATGACTGCTTTTTGAAGACTTGGAGAAATCTGTTCTAATGGAACCCATTTGTGACTATAAATAGCATCATCCCCATCTAACTTAAATTCAATAATCCTAGTAATCATCAATGGGGTAAACGGAATTGGAACCCATTTAAATAGAATGACTGATAAAATGGAAAGTCCAAAAAACCAAAGCATCGCTTTCCAAATCCAACGAGAAATTTTTCTTATCATCTTTTATTTTACTAAATCAGCTAATTCCTGACCAATCAAACTTCCTATGGCAACTCCCATTCCGCCTAATCTAACGCCGCAATAAACATGTTCCGATAATTGTTCTACAATCGGTTTTTTGGTCGAGCCTAATCCCATAATACCACTCCAACGATGCGCAATTTTATAATCGGTGTTTGGTAAAATTACTTCTTTTAATAATTCTTCCAAACGATTTTGAATTAAATCTGTCTGACCAAGTTCTGTCGTGGTTTCTGCTTCAAATGCTAAATTTCTTCCACCGCCAAGCAAAATTCTATTGTCAATATTTCGGAAATAATAGTAGCCTTTATCCAAATGAAAGGTTCCCTTAATATCCAGATTTGGAATTGGTTCCGTAATCAAAACCTGTGCTCTTGCTGGTTTTACCTGATTGTTGGTTAATTTTGCTGCAAAACCATTGGTAGCAAATAACAACTTTTTGGTTGTAAAACTAAAAGCTCCTATAGCTACTTCCACTTTGCTCTGATTTTCTGCATAAGAAGTTACCTCAACTTGGTTCAGAATTAAAATATTATTTGCAATTGCTTTTTGCAACAAGGCATTCATCATTTTTCCGGTATCAATTTGGGCTTCAAACGGATTGTAAACAACGTTTTTTCGTATGCCTTCAAAAGCAAAACGATCCACTTCTTTTGCAAAAACATCATTCTTAAAAAGTGGTTTTAATAAATCATTAATAAAAGGTAGTTTTTGCAAACAATCATTATAAGTGTCTTCATCATCTTTAAGAAACAATTCATAGCCGCCATAAGGTTTGAAATCTATAGTTTCATCACCTAAATTTTTTCGCAACAATTGCATTCCATTCCATCTTTTTGAAATAAGCTGAATAACTTCTTCTTCACTATGTGATTTCAAATCATCAATAATTTCCGAAAGGCTTCCAAAACAGGCAAAACCTGCATTTTTTGTACTTGCGCCTTGAGGCAACATTCCTTTTTCTAAAATCAATATTTTACTTTCAGGAAATTTTTCTCGCAATGACAAAGCGCAGTGTAGCCCTACGATTCCGCTACCAACAATGGTGAAGTCTATATTTGTAAACCAAGTTTTGAGTTCCCAATAACTAAGATTCATTCTTTATTTTTTTCTAAAATTAAATTTTTCAAATACAACTTAAAACAAAATCTTGAAATTTTATCATTTTCATACGAATTATACTTGTTTTTTAATGATGTGGCAACTATTATTGGTGTAGATTGTCGATTTGTAAATATTTTTATTAATTATTGCGTTTACTTATTAAAAATAATTCTATTTTTGGACGCTATATTTAATCAAAACAATTGAATTATGAAATTTAAATTACTCATTGTTACTTTGTTAACAATAACAAGCGTGGCTTTTTCTCAAAACAAAACCACAATTTGGAATGCCACCACTAAGAAAAATAACATGGTTGCACTCGATTCGAGAATGCGACTACCTGAAAACAACCTTTTCAACTTGAACCTATTAAGTCTGAAAACAAATTTAAACAATGCGCCTGCAAGAAGGGCAAATAGTAAAGATTCGAACACCATAGTATCTATTCCTAATGCGGATGGCGTTTTAGAAAGATATCGTGTTTACGAAAATTCTAATATGGATCCTGCATTAGCTGCGAGATATCCACAAATTAAATCCTATATGGGAGTTGGAATTGACAATCCGTCTGCGACGGCTTATTTCAGTGTTTCTCCACTAGGATTCAAATCAATGGTGCTTTCTCCTGATAAATCTGCTGTATTTATTGAGCCTATTTCTGCTGATTTAGGAACATATACCGTTTATAGAAAATCAGATAAAGCGCAATCACTTACTCCCTTCGAGTGTAGTGTTATTGACGAAGTTGCTCCACAAATCGATGCAATGGCACGACCTAATGCTGATGATGCCGTGCTAAGAACATTCCGTTTAGCTATGTCTTGTACAGGAGAATACACTACTTATTTTGGCGGTACAAAAGCTTTAGCTTTAGCAGCCATCAATAACTCTATCACTAGATGTAATGGTGTTTTTGAAAAAGATTTTGGTGCTCGTTTGATTATTATTGCAAACACAGACTTAGTTATTTATACTAGCGCATCAACAGATCCATATTCTGCTTCTTCAAGTATGTCACAATGGAATTCTCAATTGCAATCAACATTAACATCTGTTATCGGAGAAGCTAATTATGACATTGGTCACTTATTTGGCGCTACCGGTGGTGGTGGAAATGCAGGTTGTATTGGTTGTATTTGTTCAAGTGGAAAAGGAAGCGGAATCACTTCTCCGGCTGACGGAATTCCATCAGGAGATAATTTTGACATCGATTATGTAGCCCATGAAATTGGACACCAAATGGGAGCTAACCACACATTTACTCAAAGCAATGAAGGAACTGGAGTTCAAATGGAACCAGGCTCAGGTTCAACTATTATGGGTTATGCCGGTATTACTTCTTTAGATGTACAACCGCATTCTGATGCTTATTTTCATGCAATTAGTATCCAACAAGTAACAAATAATTTAAAAGCTAAAACCTGTTCTGTAAATATCGCAACAGGAAATGCTGTACCTACTGCTTCTGCAGGATTAGATTATACAATTCCAAAAAGTACTCCATTCTTGTTAACCGCTGTCGGAACAGACGCTAATGGTGACGCCCTTACTTACAACTGGGAAGAAATGGATAATCAAACTACGTCTGCAGCACCTAGTGCTACTAAAACTACAGGAGTAAACTTTAGATCTTATAACTCTACTACTTCTCCAACAAGATATTTCCCGAGAATGGCTTCTGTTCTAACTGGTGCCACAACAACAGCAGGAAGCGAACTTACTGTAGAATCTTTATCTTCTGTAGCAAGATCGTTAAACTTCAGAGTAACTGTTCGTGATAACAGAGCTGGCGGACCAGCGAA
The DNA here is from genome assembly GCF_031381455.1 of Flavobacterium sp. GTDB lineage: Bacteria > Bacteroidota > Bacteroidia > Flavobacteriales > Flavobacteriaceae > Flavobacterium. Next base: position 93,862 of record NZ_JANMXZ010000046.1, read on the forward strand.
TAATAGTGATGACATGATTGTTACTGTTAACGCAACCGCTGGACCATTTACTGTAAGTTCTCCAAACACAGCAGTTTCTTACGTTGGTGGAAGTACTCAAACAGTAACTTGGAATGTTGCTGGAACAACAGCAAATAATGTAAATTGTGCCAATGTTGACATCTTGATCTCAACAAATGCCGGTACATCTTGGACTACTTTATTAGCGGCTACGCCAAATGACGGGACACAAGCTGTTACCATTCCAAATACTCCAGGAACAACTAATAGAATTATGGTAAAAGGAACGAATCATATTTTCTTTGACGTTTCAAATACTAACTTCACTATTACTGCTGGTTCTGCTCCTGATACAACAGCTCCAACAGCTCCTACATTATCAGCATCTGGAACAACAGAAACTACAACAAATTTATCTTGGTCCGGCGCAACAGATAACGTTGCTGTAACCGGATATGATATATATAAAGATGACGTTCTATTAGGTTCAACTGCTTCAACATCTTATAGTGTAACTGGTTTGACAAATTCAACAACCTATTTATTTACTGTAAAAGCTAAAGATGCTGCAGGAAATGCTTCTGTTGCCAGCAATGGGGTTAGTGTAACAACTTTAACTCCGACTCCGGATACAACAGCTCCAACCGCTCCAACATTAACAGCTTCGGGAACAACTTTGACATCAACCAATTTATCATGGTCTGGTGCAACTGACAACGTTGCCGTAACAGGTTATGATGTTTATAAAGATGGTGTATTTTTAGCTTCGACTGCAACTACAACTTATGCTGCTACTGGTTTATCATCTTCAACTGCTTATGCATTTTATGTTCAAGCAAAAGATGCCGCAGGAAATGTTTCAGTTGCTAGTAACACAGTTAACGTAACTACATTAACTCCAGATACTACTGCTCCGACTGCCGCAACATTAACTGCCTCTGGAACTACAACTACAGCTACTAATTTATCTTGGTCTGGTGCTGCTGATAACGTTGCCGTGACGGGTTATGATGTTTATAAAGGTGGTGTACTTTTAGCTTCAACAACTTCGGCTACGACTTATGCTATAACCGGTTTATCTGCTTCAACATTATATACATTCACTGTTAGAGCTAAAGATGCTGCTGGAAATGTTTCTGCAGATAGTAATACGGTTAGTGTTACTACCCTTGCGGTAACTTTAACCTATTGTACTTCTCAAGGAAATAGTGTTGTGGATGAAAAAATTGGAAGAGTACAATTCGGAACAATTAACAATATTTCAACTGGAGGAACAGGTTATACCAATTTCACTGCTATTTCTACAAATGTTGTTAGAGGTTCTGCCAATACAATCACTATTACTCCAGCATGGACAAGTACTGTCTGGACAGAAGGTTATGCAGTATTTATAGATTATAATCAAGATGGAGATTTTGCTGATGCTGGTGAAACTGCTTTCACTAAAGCAACTTCTAAAACAACACCTGCTACAGGAACAATCACTATTCCTGCTACAGCTACACTGGGCTCAACACGAATGAGAGTTTCTATGAAATACAATGGAACTCCTACTTCTTGTGAAACATTCTCTTATGGTCAAGTAGAAGACTACACAGTAAACATTACTTCTTCTGCAAGAATAGACGAAACTAGTAGTGCTAGAATTTCATTTAACTTGTATCCAAATCCTGTAAAAGGTGATGTATTAAACATTGCTAACCTAGAATCTCAATCAACTTACAGAATTTTCAATATGATGGGACAAGAATTAGGGAGTGGTAAAATTGAAAACGAAAGTATTTATGTTGGTTCATTGAAAACCGGAACTTTCTTAATTGAAGTTTCTAATGGAACTTCAACTTTGACAAAACGTTTTATCAAAGAATAATTTTTTATAAAAAATAACAAAGCCATACTGAAAAGTGTGGCTTTTTTTATTAATTAATTTTGCTACTTTTGGCCTTTAAAAAATCAGCTGTAATAATGAAATCGAAGATTCACGAATACCAAAAAAACAAATATTTACGCATGAGTAATAGAATACTTTTTTTAACCGTTATCACAATGAGTATAACAGCAACAGCACAACAGGTTTTATCACCGGAAACTTTATGGAAACTTGGCAGAGTATCCGCTCTTGGAATTTCCAAAGACGGAAAATCAATTGTTTACAAAGTGTCAACACCGGTTGTTGAAGAAAACAAATCCAATTCTAAATTTTATAGTATACCTGTTACTGGCGGTAATGCTGTAGAAGTTCAAGAAACAGATACTAAAGATTTAATAGTAGACAAAAATGTTTCTCCAGATGGTAACTATATTTTGTTCAATCAGGAAGTTAAAACTGAAAATGTTTTAGGTAAAGACTTTTATCCGGAATTAGACAAATCGGAAGCACAAATTTACGACGGATTAGATTATCGTCATTGGGACACTTGGAATAACGGAACACACAATCATGTTTTTTATGCTCTAAATAAAGGAAGCAAAGTAACACCGATTGATATCATGAAAGGGGAACCATACGATTCACCACAAAAACCTTCTAGTGTAGATGAAGATTATATTTGGTCGCCAGATAGCAAAAGTATTATTTATGTTTCCAAAAAGAAATTCGGAACCGCTTATGCAATGTCAACTAATTCCGATTTGTATGAATTTAATATTGAAACAAAAGTTACAAAAAATTTAACCGAAAACAATCCAGGTTATGATACCTATCCTGCTTTTTCTCCAAATGGTGATTTGACTTGGTTGCAAATGAAACGTGATGGTTACGAAGCTGATAAAAACGACATTATTGTTAGTTTCAAAGGAATGAACATGAATTTGACTGCCAATTGGGATGGCTCAGTTGAAAGTTTTAAATGGAGTGTTGATGGTAAAAAAATCTATTTTACAGCAGCTGTTGATGGTACATTACAATTGTTTGAAGTTAATTTCCCGGGTTTAACTAAAATTGCTGTGACCGTAAAACAAGTTACTTCCGGCGATTTTGATGTTCATGATATTGTAGGTTTATCAGCAGACAATGTAATAGTTTCAAGAACTGATATGAATCACGCAACCGAAATTTATTCTTATAATCTTAAGAAAAAAACATTTACACAGCTTACCAAAACCAATGACGAAACCTATTCTAAATTGACTTTGC
>NZ_JANMXZ010000016.1:0-66823 GCF_031381455.1 Flavobacterium sp.
GACTGGAGGAGACGTTCATTTGTACTCCAATCATTTAGATCAAACGAAGATTCAACTTAGCAGAGAGCCTTTTTTATTACCTACTTTGAAGATTAATAGAAAACCGAATTCCCTTTTTGATTATCGATTTGAGGATTTTGAGATCTTGAATTATCAGGCTCATCCATCCATCAAAGCACCGATTGCCGTTTAGTTTCCTAACCTATTGTTAGCTTTTTGAGAATAAGTAGAACCAAAAGATAAAAACATACATCGAATTAAGAGGATAACGCTTGTTATCCTTTAAATTATGAAGGAAAAGCCTAAAAATGACGTATATTTGCCGGTCGATTAGTGTGGCCGGATGCTTTTTTAGGACATTTTCGGAACTAATCATTTCTTATAACATGTTAAATGCCCAATGAGACAACTAAAAATTAGTAAGCAGATTACGAACCGGGAGAGTCAATCCCTGGATAAGTATTTACAAGAAATTGGAAAGGTAGACCTGATTACCTCAGATGTGGAGGTTGAATTAGCGAAGCGTATTCGTGAAGGTGATCAGATTGCACTTGAAAAATTAACAAAGGCCAATCTTCGCTTCGTGGTTTCTGTTGCCAAGCAATATCAGAACAACGGTCTTACATTGGGTGACCTTATCAACGAAGGTAACTTAGGTTTGATCAAGGCTGCAAAACGTTTTGATGAAACTCGTGGATTCAAATTTATCTCTTACGCAGTTTGGTGGATTCGTCAATCGATTCTTCAGGCTTTGGCAGAACAATCACGTATCGTTCGTTTACCATTAAACAAAATTGGTTCTATCAATAAAATCAACAAAATGTACGCTTTATTAGAGCAATCTAACGAGCGTCCGCCTTCTGCTGAAGAAATTGCAAAAGAACTTGACATGACTGTAAATGACGTAAAAGAGTCTATGAAAAACTCTGGTCGTCACTTATCAATGGATGCACCTCTTGTTGAAGGAGAAGATTCTAACCTTTATGACGTTTTACGTTCTGGAGAATCTCCAAACCCGGACAGAGAATTAATTCACGAATCACTACGTACTGAAATTGAGCGTTCATTAGAAACATTAACTCCCAGAGAGGCAGATGTTGTTCGTTTATATTTTGGTCTTGGAGATCAGCACCCAATGACTTTGGAAGAAATTGGAGAAACTTTCGACTTAACTCGTGAGCGTGTTCGTCAGATTAAAGAAAAAGCAATCCGCAGATTAAAACATACTTCAAGAAGTAAAATTCTTAAAACCTATTTAGGTTAAACAATATAAATTTCAATATTTAATCCCGAAGCATCGGGACCAAATTCCAATTTTTGTTGGGATTTGGAATTTTATTCGAAAAGAAAATAATTTGGAATTTAAAAATAAACAACAGTTTGATTGACTGTTCGTTTTTTGATTGATGATTGAAACTCCGGCTGATTACCGGAGTTTTTTATTTTATATCGGAATAGGATTTTACCGCAAAGAGCGCAAGTTTTTTGAATATGAAACATAACAAAAACGCAAAAGTTCGCAAGCTGGGTTTATTGAATTGACGTACCTGGGCGTAAATCCTTACAAACTTTACGGTTAAATGATCACTACAAAAGAGCTTTCAGTTAAAAAATTTTATCTTTGCAAAAAAAAAACAACACACACAACTACACACAATGAAGAATACACTTATTGCTCCTTCTGTTCTTGCAGCTGATTTTGCCAATTTACAACGTGATATCGAAATGATCAACAACAGTCAGGCCGATTGGTTTCATATTGATATTATGGATGGAGTTTTTGTTCCGAATATTTCTTTTGGGATGCCGGTTTTAGAAGCAATTTCAAAACATGCAAACAAAACAATCGATGTACATTTAATGATTGTTGATCCAGACAGATACATTAAAACTTTTGCAGATTTAGGCGCAAATAATCTAACCGTACATTATGAAGCCTGCACACATTTACACAGAACACTACAGGCTATAAAAGCCGAAGGAATGAAAGCAGGAGTTGCCATTAACCCACATACAAATATTGATCTCTTAGAAGACGTTATTAACGACATTGATCTTGTTTGTGTTATGAGTGTGAATCCTGGTTTTGGAGGTCAGTCTTTTATCGAAAATACTTATGCTAAAGTTAAAAAACTAAAAGATTTAATTACAAGAAAAGGCGCTTCCACTCTTATAGAAATTGATGGCGGTGTAACCAATAAAAATGCAAAACAATTAGTAGAAGCCGGAGCAGATGTTTTAGTTGCCGGAAGCTTTGTTTTTAAAGCCGAAAACCCAACTCAAACTATTTCAGACTTAAAAGTCCTTACTGCTTTTTAAATTTTTCAGATTAGGAAAGAAATCAATACCGGTCATTTTTTCTAAAGTTTCAATAGGAACTACGAAATCATAAAGTGACTTATCGCTATCTTCATTTGGAACTAAAAAAGCAATTGCTTTATGTTCTTTCCCTGATTTAGCTAAAATAATTTTATAAAAATATTTAGGAACAGATACTTTTTCTGTTCCTATTTTTTTATCCGAATCTTTCAGAATTCCGCCCGTAACAACGTAAACATCATTATACTTACCTGCCCAATAACGCGTTTTTTGTTCTAATCTATTCCAGATTCCACTATTAAAATCGTGTTTTTGAGGTGAAATATTTGATGTGTAAAAAGTGTCGTTATAGGCATCCTGATTAAACTCCATGTCTCCAGCCGGACAAAGATGGCCTTTATCATAACCTGATTTTTTATAATTTCTCCAATCCGCAGAACCTGTGGTTACTTTTGGATCTTCAATAAAATAAGGTCTTTTAAAATCATTATTTTTCAGATATTCCTTCTTTAATTCGTACGCAACCCATTCAGCCTGTTCAAATTTCTCATTATATGAAAGTGTATAATATTTATGTGTTACAATCTGATTTGTTGTTGATGTTGGCAAATAAGTAACATTATAGGCTGAATTACTGCTATCCTGATTTGAAACAAAAGAAGTTGATTCCTCTTTTTCAGACTCCTCTTTTACCTTATCGCTTTTCTCTTTAACATCGCTTTTACAAGAAAACAACGCCAAACCTATCAAACTAAACACAAAACTTTTTATCATATTATTTTATATTAAAATTCATAAAAAAACGCTCCGTAAATATAAACTTTCGGAGCGTTTTCATAACAAATTAATTTTCTAAAAAATTAAGATTTTACTAATTTATCTTTTTTAATCTTACCTGAACTACCTTTTACAACACTGCTTTTAGTTTGTAAATCATCCAAAACATTTAAAGCTTCTTCAACATAAACATCTTTAGATAAGGCTTGATGCCATGCTTCTCTTTTTTCTTTTAAAGTAGCATCATTTTTAATTTCAAGCTCTTCATAAGGTAAAGATTTAAAAACCAGGTTGTTTTTATAGTCAGAAATTGGTTTGTATTTTTTACCTTCATTTTCAACTTGTTCCTGTGTAGCTTTAAAACTATTGATGTTTAAACTGTATGTATTCTCTTTGTTTTTAATATCAATCCATTTTGCATTATCTTCAATTAATTTAAACTGAGGATTTTGAGCAATTCTACCTGTACTATTCGCAATTGCCTGATTAAACTTTTGATTCTCTGTCCAAGTGTTATAATCAGCCTGGTCAATTTTATCCCAAGGCATTGCATTGTCAATATCACGTTCGCCCATTTTTAAGTAAGCATAACGATCTGGCATAACAACATCACTATGAACACCTTCTAATTGAGTTGAACCTCCATTAATTCTGTAGAACTTCTGTCCTGTAATTTTCAAGGCACCTAAATCTCCATAACTTGCGTTACGAACAAATTGATTCAAATCAAGAACGTTTTGCACAGTACCTTTTCCGTAAGTTTGTTTACTTCCAATGATAATACCACGTTTGTAATCCTGAATTGCAGCAGCCAAAATTTCTGAAGCAGAAGCAGAGAAACTGTTAACCATAATTACTAATGGTCCGTCCCACTCTATTTTTTTATCTTTATCGTATAAAACTTCTTTCTTTTTTCCGGCAGATTTTACCTGAACAATTGGTCCTTCTTCAATAAATAAACCGGCAATATCAACTACTGTAGACAAAGATCCACCGCCATCATCACGAACATCAAGAACGATTCCGTTAATATCTTCTTTTTTCAGCCTTTCTACTTCTAGAGCGATATCTTTTCCGGCATCACGACCATCTTTATTTTCAAAATCGATATAAAATTTAGGCAAATAAATTACACCATATTTCAATCCGTTTTTCTCTACGATACTTGATTTTGCGTATGTTTCTTCAATTTCAACAACATCTCTGATAATTGAAATAACTTTGATACTTCCGTCAACTTTTTTAACTGTAAGTTTTACTTCAGTTCCTTTATGACCTTTAATTTTTTTCACAACATCATCCAAACGCATTCCCACAACATCTACAGGTTCTTCGTTTCCTTGTGCAACTTTCAAAATTAAATCTCCGGCTTCAAGTTGTTTTCCTTTCCACGCAGGGCCTCCTGAAATTAATTCGTCAATTTGAGTAAAATCATTTTTCTTAGTTAATCTTGCTCCAATTCCTTCTAATTTTCCACTGATATTTACATCAAAACGATCTTTTTCTTCAGGTGCAAAATAGCTTGTATGCGGGTCAAAACGCGTCATGATTGAATTTACATAAACCGAAAACCAATCTTCTTTATTTAAATCTTTAATAAGACTAAAGTTATCATCTAAAGATTTTAACGAACTTTCACGTGTTTCTTTTTCTAACGTTTCAAAAGATTTTGCTTTATAAGCAGGATCTGTTTTTTTCTTATCCTCTTCTAGCTTTTGTTTTGTTACAAGCGAAGAAAGTGTCGATAACTTAATTTGTTTTCTCCATCTTTCATTGATTTCTGTTGCATTTTTCGCATACGGAATCGTCTCATAATCTGCATTAAAAGTCTCATCAACATTATAATTGAAAGGTTGGGCTAAAATCGTTTTATAGCGTTTTTTGCTTTCTTCCATACGTTTCATTAATCTGGTATAAGTAAGATTAAAAAACGTAAGATCTTTATTTAAGAACTGGTCATCCAACTGCAATTCATATTGTTTGAACTCATCAATATCAGACTGCAAAAAGAATCTTTTTGAAGGGTCAAGCGCATCGATATAATCCTTGAAAATTCCTTTAGAAAACTCGTCATTTATTTCAGCCGGACTGTAGTGTCCTTTTTCAATAACAAAAGCAAGCAATTCTAAAAGCGTTTTATCTCTGTTTGGGTCCGGATCTTCTTGTTTATCTGCATTAATTTTAAAAGCAAATAAGGTTAGAGACAAGCATAATACGGCTATAAGTATTTTATAATTTCTTTTCATAAACTTAATAATAGCATTCATCAAATTTTTTAATCTAAGTTACGGTAAAAACTGTGCCAACAAAGCCAAGCTCACTATAATTTTTTGTTAAAGATATAAAAATGTTTGAAGTACCAAAGCCATCTTAACTTTAGTTGACAAAATTTATTTTAATTGTTAGTATTCTACCAAAATCTGTCACTACATTTGTCTTATAATACTGCTGTAATGGCCGAATAACAACATCATTTTTTATTATGAAATACGAAAAACCACTTATATTAGTTACCAATGATGATGGTATTTTGGCTCCCGGAATCAGGGCTTTGATAAGTGTTATGGAAACCATTGGCGAGGTAATTGTTGTTGCGCCAGATAAACCTCAAAGCGCTATGGGACACGCCATTACAATCAACAATACGCTTTATCTTGACAAAATTTCGAAAGAAGATGACACTATTGCAGAATACAGCTGTTCCGGCACTCCTGTAGATTGTGTAAAACTGGCAGTAAATGAGATTTTGAAAAGAAAACCGGACTTGTGTGTTTCCGGTATTAACCACGGATCAAATTCTTCTATAAATGTCATTTATTCAGGAACAATGAGCGCTGCGGTCGAAGCAGGAATTGAAGGAATTCCGGCGATTGGTTTCTCGTTATTAGATTTTGACTGGAATGCTGATTTTGAACCCACAAAATCTTTCATCAAAAAAATCACTTTAGAAACTCTTGAAAATAAACTACCTAAAGGTGTTGTTTTAAACGTGAATTTTCCAAAATTAAAGGAAGATGAAATTAAAGGAATAAAAATTTGTCGTCAGGCGAAGGCTTATTATGCACAGAAATTTGATAAACGTCAAACTCCTTTTGGCAAAGACTATTACTGGCTAACCGGAAAATTTGTAAACGAAGACAAAGGCGAAGATACTGACGAATGGGCTCTGGAAAACGGATATATTTCTGTAGTTCCCGTACAGTTTGATTTAACAGCACATCATACCATGCAACAACTTAATACCTGGAAATTAAATGAATAAAAAAGATATTTTTATTGGTTTCATAATCGGAATTTTTATCGCTTTACTTGGGAGCTTTTTATTTATAAAACTCTTTACTGACTTTGAAATTTCAACCGGAATTAAGACCATAAAACAATATGGTTATTTAGGAAAAGTAATTGCTCTGGGAACTACTTTAGATCTGATTGTTTTTACAGTTTTTCTAAAAACGAACAAGGAATTTATGGCCAGAGGAGTCATTTTTGCTGTAATTGTTTTGGCGATTTCTACATTGTTTATTTAAATTCTATCTTTGTACTGCAAAAATTTTGTTGTGTTTTAAATATAAACACATCTTCAAAAAAACTTTTATGAAATATTACATCATAGCTGGCGAAGCTTCAGGAGATTTACACGGTTCAAATTTAATGAAGGCATTACATGAGGAAGATCCTCAGGCCGAAATTAGATTTTGGGGAGGTGATTTAATGCAAAAAGCCGGAGGAACTTTGGTAAAACATTATCGCAAATTGGCTTTTATGGGTTTTATTGAAGTTGTTTTCAACCTAAAAACCATTTTAAGCAACATTACTTTTTGCAAAAAAGACATTACTGATTTTCAGCCTGATGTTCTTATTTTTATAGACTATCCGGGTTTTAATATGCGTATTGCAAAATGGGCAAAAGCGTTAAATTACAAAACCCACTATTATATTTCTCCACAAATTTGGGCGTGGAAAGAAAACAGAATTAAAGCGATCAAACAAGATGTCGATAAGATGTTTGTGATTTTGCCTTTCGAAAAAAGTTTTTATGAAGATAAACATCACTTTCCGGTAGATTTTGTTGGTCATCCTTTGATTGATGCAATTCAGAATCAGCCGCCATTTGATGAAGCTGTTTTTAGAAAAGAAAATCAATTAAGCGACAGACCAATTATTGCTGTTTTACCCGGAAGCCGTAAACAGGAAATTACCAAAATGCTAAGTCTGATGCTAAGTGTTGTTGATGATTTTCAGGATTATCAATTTGTTATTGCCGGCGCTCCAAGTCAGGATTATGAGTTTTACCAGCAATTTATTACTAATAAAAACATCAAATTTATTTCCAATAAAACATACGATTTACTTCGCTCTTCAACCGCTGCATTGGTAACATCAGGAACTGCAACTTTAGAAACGGCTCTTTTTAAAGTTCCAGAAGTAGTTTGTTATAAAGGAAGCTGGGCTTCATACCAAATCGCAAAACGTATTATTACTTTAAAATATATTTCGCTTGTCAATTTGATTATGGATCAGGAAGTTGTAACTGAATTGATTCAGGATGACTGTAACAAAAAACGAATCAAAGAAGAATTGCAAAAATTACTGGAACCAAAATACCGCGAAAACCTGCTGAAAAATTATGATATTTTAGAGCAAAAACTAGGCGGAGTTGGCGCAAGCAAAAAAACCGCAAAACTTATTGTGGCCGATTTAAAATCTTAACCTTTTTGTTTTGAAAAAAATACTCGTTTTTCTGTTTGTATGTTTGTTGTTTATTTCTTGTAAATCAACTTCATCTGCAGTAAATAAAACAGAATCAAAACGAGAAAATAAATACGTTGTAAACCATTTAATCGAAACGGCTACAGACAATATTGGCGTGCGCTACAAAGCCGGAGGAACAACCAAAACTGGTTTTGATTGCTCTGGTTTAGTTTTTACCACTTTTGAATCTGAAAATATAAAACTGCCCAGAAGTTCTTACGAACAAGCTAAAATTGGAAAAATAATCAAGTTTGATGATGCTAAAAAAGGCGATTTAATTTTCTTCAAAACCAATAAAAGCAGTCAAATCAATCATGTTGGTTTAATTACCGAAGTTAATTCTAATGAAATAAAATTTGTTCATTCTTCAACTTCAAAAGGTGTCATAATTTCGTCAACCAAAGAAGCTTATTACAAAAATTCGTTTGTACAGATCAATAGAATCATTGATTAATATTATTAAATAAAAATATTATTTTTCTTACAAAATTTTCAATACTTTTAAATCATGAAAGTATTTGATTTTCCTTTGGTAAAAATTACCCTTAGTTTTATTCTTGGTCTTTTGGTCTGTTATTTTTGGCAGCCATCCATTTTAGCCGAGATAATTAGCGTAATTATCGCTGTGGTTTTTATTTCGGTTTTATATTTTATTTCTAAAAATAAGAGGCAAAACCTTTTATTTGGCATTAGTGCATATTATCTTTCCTTTTGCATTGGCATGACTACTTTGCTAATCAATACAGATTCTCTCAACCAATCGAATTATATCAATTACGATCAGGCTTTCAAAGTTCCACATTCCATAACTTTTACACTACGCGAAAAAATCAAAAGCAACGATTATAATGATCGCTATGTTGCTCTTATAAATACTATTAACGAAAAAAAATATTCGGGCAGAATTATCATAAACATACAGAAAGATAGTTTGCGAAACCCTCTTGTAATCGGAAATACAATAAAGACAAAAACAATTTTACAACACAATGGTTTTCCTAAAAATCCAAATCAGTTTGATTATGGCCGATATTTAGAGAACAAACAAATCTATGCTCAGGTTTACGCTTCAAAATCAGATATTTCCGTAAACAGAAAGATCAAAAAAGATATTTGGTTTTATGCTTCACGTTTAAATACCCGAATTGTCTATAATCTTGAAAAAGCCAATTTCAATAAAGCCGAAATGAATGTTGCAATGGCATTAATCCTGGGGCAGCAACAAGAAATTTCAGCAGATATTATTCAGGATTATCAATACTCTGGTGCTACACACGTTTTGTCGGTTTCAGGTTTACATGTTGGATTTATAATGTTATTTATTCTATTTGTTTTAAAACCAATCCCAAACACGCAAAAGGGTTCTTTTATCAAGCTTGTTTGTATTCTAATTTCATTGGGTCTTTTTGCAATCGTATCAGGACTTTCTCCTCCGGTTTTGCGTTCTGTAGTTATGTTTTCTTTTATTGCCATTGGAAATCATTTGCATAGAAGTACCAATACGTATCACACTTTACTTGTTTCCGTTTTACTGATTTTACTTTTTGAGCCTTATTTCTTATTCGATGTTGGGTTTCAACTAAGTTATATCGCTTTATTTTCTATTGTGTGGCTACAGCCTTTATTGAAAAACATCTACTCTCCAAAAAATAAAATCCTTAATTATCTTTGGGAAGCTTTAACTGTTTCATTCGCCGCGCAAATAGGTACCTTCCCTATTTGCCTGTATTATTTTCATCAGTTTCCGGGACTTTTCTTTGTAACCAACATTCTTATTTTACCTGTTTTATCTTTTATAATGATTGCCGGAATTATTGTTATGGTAATTTCTGTTTTTCATAGCTGTCCTTTATTCATCGTTCAAATTTTTGAAAAAAGTATTTATCTCTTAAATCTCATTATTCATTATGTCGCCTCCTTTGATTCGTTTGTAATTCGCAATATCAGCTTTAATTCTTACTATTTACTTACGTTTTATTTAGTGACCATTACAGCTATTATATGGTTTAAAAAACCGGGTTTCGGCAAATTGTTTACATTTCTTATCAGTATAATTTTATTACAAATATCATTTCTGTACACGAAAAAAGAAACGGAAAGCCAGCATGAATTCATCGTTTTTAACGCATCTAAAAAAACAATGATTACAAAAAAAACAGGAAAAGATGTTTTGCTCTTTACAAATGACAGTCTTCTAAAAAAAGGAGAAAAAAATAATATTACAGATGCTTATCTGGTTGGAAATTTTGCCCGGCTGAAAGATGTAACAACAATTAAAAACACCTTTTTTTTTAACGGCAAAAAAATTCTTTTAATAGATAGCACTGGTGTTTATGAAAATAAAATTCAGCCTGATATCATAATTCTTACCCAATCTCCAAAAATAAATTTAGATCGCGTATTGCATCAACTTAAACCTAAAACAGTAATTGCAGATGCAACAAATTCATATTCTATTCAAAAACATTGGAAAACAAGTTGTCTGACAAAAAATATCCCTTTTCACGCAATTCGCGAAAAGGGATATTACAAACTAAATTAAGATTTTATTTATTCTTCCGGATTTAATATCAAATTCGATTCTGCAATCCATGCTTTTACACCTGCAGAATTATAACCTATTTTGCCTAAGGAATTAAAATTTGTTTTTCCTGTTCTAATTAAAGCTGTAGCAAAACATGCCTGGGGCAATTCTTCTATCCCAAAGGCATTTTTTAAAGAAATATTTTGTTCTCTAACACTTGGAGATGCAGAAGCATCAGATAAATCAAGTTTTACTAAAACAACATTTTTATTTGACCAATTTAAAAAATCGGGCGTATTAAAAATTTCGGTCTGGATTTTTTCAGGTGCGTTTGAGGCAGTGAAAAAAATCAATAATGGCTTTCTTTGTTCATTACTTACTGCAATCGCATCTGTCAGGTTTGTACTCCAGACAAGGCCTTGTGATTGTACTAAAAACGAACCTAAAAAGAACAGTAGGATAAGTAGTTTTCGGGTCATAAAATATAAGGTTTGGTTATAATAATTGAACCAATTTAACATAATTACACTAAAAAGCAAGTTGATTTAAGTTAAAAAAGTAGATGAATTATAATAAAAAAGAAATTATTAATAAAATGGTCAAAAAATATCAAATTAAAAAAAAAATCATCTTTAAATAATAAAACCCCTGATAATGAATCACGAAACATTTAAAAAAAATATCCCTTTTCATATATATAATGAAAAGGGATTTCTACAAATTAAACTAAGAAACTTAATTTAAATTTTGATTTTTATTCACTTTCAACTGGATGCAGAATCGCATTCGATTCAGATATCCATGATTTAGCACCGCCTGGTTTATAAGCAATTTTTCCTAATGCACTAAAAGTAGTTTTGTTTTTTCTAACAGAAGCACTAGCGAAACAAACTTCGGGTAATTCAACTACACCAAAAGCATCTTTAAGCCTAACATTTTGTTCTTTATCACCCTCAGAAGCATTTATATCGGATAAATCCAGCTTTACCAAGATAACATTATCACGAGACCAAACAGCAAAATCCGGTGTTTTAAAAATTTCATTTTGAAGATTATCAGGCGCACCCGCGCCAGTAAAGAAAATCAACATTGGTTTTTTTTGTTCGTTACTTATTGCAATAGCATCAGTCATATTTGTTCTCCATACTAAATTTTGAGAATGTAGCATAAATGAACCAAAAAAAACGAGTAGGATAAGTAGTTTTTTATTCATGTTATAGGTTTGGTTAGATTAGCATGACGAAATTAACATAATATTTTAATTTTCCAAGTTTTATTAGTACAAAAAATACACTATGTGTTTTTTTACCACTAATTAAATATTAAAATAATAATTTTCAAAAATGCAAACGATACCTTTTCCTACTAAACAAAAAAACTCCCTATATTGCTATAGGGAGTTTCTGAAATTATTGTTTTTTAATAAACTTTTACTACGATTTTTTCGGATGCACAATTCCGTCTGCAACTGCTAACCATGCAGATGGTCCTCCGGCAACATATCCGGTCTGTCCAAGGCCTTTAAAATTTACTTTACCATCTTTTGCTTCTGCACTGGTAAAATAGATCGTTGGAAATCCCTGAATCCCAAAAGCCTGTTGTAATTCATTATTCTGATTCTTTATTTCAGGTGTTTGAGGCGTTCTTCTTGGGTAATCTAACTCAACCAGAATAACATTATCGCTTGCCCATTTTGTAAACTCTGCAGTCTTTAAAACTTCATTCTGCAAACGAATGCACCATCCGCACCAATCACTTCCTGTAAAGAACAATAGCATTGGTTTATTTTCCTTATTACTTACAGTAATGGCTTCTTTTACATCTGTATACCATTTTAATTCTTGTGCTTGAGAAGTAAAAGCTCCCACTATAAACAAGGCAACTAAAAATATTTTTTTCATGGTTGTTTTATTTTTTGACAAATTTAAACAAAAAAACAATCGATAAATGTCGTCTATTTTACTTCTTGCATTAATTTTTTAATCAAAGGTGAAATTGCAATTAAAACAATTCCTGCAACAAGTGAATAAATAGCCAATTGATAATATCCTTCTGTATACGACTGAAGCTTAGAAAGCAACGTAACTCCGGTATTTGATCTTGATATTTCGGCACCTAATTTCCCTGCAAATAATTGCCCAAATGCACTTGCAAGAAACCATAATCCCATCATCATACCAAATAGTCTTTTTGGAGACAATTTAGTAATAATCGACATTCCAATTGGCCCTAAGCAAAGCTCACCAATAGTCGTAACTAAATACGCAAAAGTAAACACGTTTAAAGACGCAATACCTTCTGAATTTGCAAAAAACTTAGTTAGATAAAAGATATAGAATGAAGCTCCTAAAAACAAAAATCCAATTCCGAATTTGATTAAAGTATTTGGTTCAATTCTTCTTTTTCCCAACCAGATCCACAACAAACCAATCAGCGGACTTAAAGCCACTACAAAGAATGTGTTAGAACTATTGTTTACCACATTTGGATCAATTGTAAAAAACAATAATTTATTACTTAGATTATCTTTTGCAAAAAGCGATAACGATCCTCCGCTTTGCTCATAAATTGCATTAAATAATAAATAGAAGAATACAAACAAAAAGGCTGCAAAAAGCTTTTTCTGCAATTTTACATCTCCAAGTTTAATCAATTCATAAGTAAAATACAGAACGGCAACTATTCCGATTGTATACATGAAATAATCTGTATAATCTGTATTTTTTACCATTATAAAAATAAACGGCAAACTTAAAATTGACAAAGCATATACTGCAATTTCACGAATTCTTCTTTTTCCCGGTGCTAAATCCAACAATGGAGAATCTCCAATTGGACCTAAATACTTTTTAGTAAATAAAAAGGTAACTAAACCTAAAAACATTACTATAGCAGCAGATAAAAAGCATAATTGCCAGGAATAGTATTTTCCTAAATAAATACACAAGGCGCCTCCTAAAAGTCCTCCAACATTTATTCCGGCATAAAACATTCCGTAACCGGCATCTCTTCTTCCGTCTTCTTCATGATACAACTCTCCTACCATCGAAGAAACATTTGGCTTAAAAAACCCTGTTCCAATAATTGAAAATGCAATACCATAGTAAAACATAGTTTGTGGCGAAAAAGCAATCAAAAGATTTCCCAGAATCATAACAATTCCACCAAAGAACAATGATTTTTTAAATCCTAAAACCTTATCGGCAAAAATACCGCCGATAAATGTAAAGGCATATACAAAAGCCTGAATAGCTCCATATTGTAAATTGGCATGCTCATCTTTTAATAAAAGCTGATCTACCATAAAAAAAGTAAGTACGCCACGCATTCCGTAAAAGCAAAAACGTTCCCACATTTCAACAAAAAACAAATACCACAATTGTTTTGGATAAGTGCCTTTAAAATCCTGAATTTCTTCTAAAGTTATTTTGTGTTCCATCTTATCTAACGCCATGCATCATTTTTTTCAATAACGGAGTCAAAGCGAACAGCAACAAAGCAGCAAGTCCGGTAAGAACAACAAATACCATAAAAAACTCGTATAAATTATGAATTTCGAATCCTGCAAAAAAGTGATTATGTGCACTTATTTGGTGTTTTTCCAAAAGAGTTAATTGCTCTGCAGTTGGAACAATTTTATTATCTAAAACTGCCTGAAGATCAATTCCTAATTCTTTTGCTTTTACAAATTTATCTCCGGTTGCAGGCAAAATAGAACCTAAAGTTCCGCCTAAAGCATAACCAGATGCATTCGACAAGAAAAATACTCCGTATAATAAAGATGCAAAACGTTTTGGAGACAATTTACCTACCAATGACAAGCCAATTGGAGATAAACATAACTCTGCACATGTGTTTAAGAAATATAATAAGATAAGCCATTTTACCAATAGCAATCCGGAAGTTCCTATATATGAAACCTGAGTTGCAATCATAAAGAAACTCACAGAAATAATTACCAATCCAACTGCTAATTTAACAGGCGAAATTGGTTCTTTTTGATTTGCTCGTAACGAATCCCATAAAATACTGAATGGAACAGCCATTACAACCACAAATAATCCATTAAAAATCTGAACCATTGATGGTGGCATTAACCAACCAAAAAAATGTCTGTCTGTTTGATTATCAGCAATAAAAGTTAATGAAGAACCTGCTTGTTCAAATGCAGCCCAAAAGAAAATAATAAAAAACGAAACAATATAAATCACAATAATTCTGTCTCTTTCTATTTTAGTTAAAGAAGTATCAGAAATAATTAATCCGGCCAAAGCCAAACCGCTGGAATAAATCAAAGTATAAATTAAATTCTGACCTACGGCATAATGAAAAAAGAAACCTAAAGCAATAAATGCAATTCCCGCAGTTGCCAAAGCTTTATTAGAAAAATTAGCTTTTTGCGATTCTCCTTCTTCAAAATCTGCTGCAACATTCTTAGAAGGCAAACCTCCTAATGGTCTTCCTTCCGGAGTAACCACATATTTGTTTTTCAAAAAATAAAAAAGAACAGTTCCTACAAGCATCGCACCAGAAGCCGCCATGAAACCCCATCTAAAAGCATGAATATCTCTAATTCCTCCAGAATCCTTAACATCTCCTAACAAAGGACAAATAGACTGCCCTAAGAAAGCACCGATATTAATTCCCATATAGAAAATAGTAAAGGCAGTATCCAGTTTTGTTTTTTCTTGTTTTGGATATAAGCTTCCCACCATACTTGAAATATTTGGCTTGAAAAATCCGTTACCAAAAACAATAACACCTAATCCGCAATACATAATAGCTTTCGCTACAGCCAGATTAGATTCAAAAATACTTCCACTGGTAAATAATAACATTTGCCCTATGGCCATTAATAATCCGCCCAGTAAAATACAATTTCTATTACCTAAAAAACGATCGGCAATAAATCCTCCTAACATCGGAGTTAAATAACAAAGACCAAGAAAACCACCATAAATCAGCGAGGCTTCTTCTTCTTTCATTAATAATGAGTTTACAAGAAATAAAGTCAATAAAGCCCGCATTCCATAAAAATTGAACCGCTCCCACATCTCCGTCCCGAACAAAACCCACAGTCCCTTTGGATGCGCCGTTTTTACTTGAGTTTCTTCCATATTATTCACTATTTTTTAAGGTTGATAAAATTATACTATAAATTTTCTTTGATGAAATTAGTCATTTTGTTATAAAGCTGAATTCTCGTTTTACCTCCGTAAATACCGTGGTTTTTATCTGGATATATTTGAGAATCAAATTGTTTATTAGCCTGAATTAACGCTTCCATCATTTGCATAGAATTTTGCACATGAACGTTATCATCACCTGAACCGTGAATCAATAAAAATTTACCTTTTAATTTATCAACGTGATTTATTGGAGAGTTTTGGTCGTATCCGCTCGCATTTTCCTGCGGAGTCTGCATATATCTCTCTGTATAAACACTGTCATAAAATCTCCAGTTTGTTACCGGAGCAACAGCAATTGCCATTTTAAAAACATCGTTTCCTTGAAAAATACAGTTTGAAGCCATAAAACCTCCATAACTCCATCCGAAGATCCCAATTCTTGCAGCATCAACATAAGGATAAGCTCCAATTACTTTTGCAGCATCAATTTGATCTTCTACTTCGTATTTTCCTAATTCTTTTTGTGTTACTTTTTTGAAATCAGCACCTTTAAAACCAGTTCCTCTACCATCAACACAAGCTACAATATAACCTTGTTGTGTAAGCGAAAGAAACCAATAATCATCAGAATTATTCCAGTCGTTGTTTACTTGTTGAGATCCGGGACCAGAATATTGGTACATAAAAACCGGATATTTTTTTGAAGGATCAAAATCTTTTGGTTTCAAAATCCAGGCGTTAAGTTCATTTCCTTTAGCTGTTTTTAAAACGAAGAATTCTTTTGCAGGCAAGTTATACGCTTTCAATTTATCAGCAAGAGCCTGATTGTTTTCGATAACCTGAATTTCTTTTCCTGTTTTTGACTCATTTAAAGTATAAGTCGTTGGCACTAAATTACTAGAAAAAGTGGTAATGAAATATTGGAAATTTGGGCTAAAAGTCGCAGCACTTGTTCCAACTTTTGAAGTTAAACGTACTTTATTTTTTCCGTCTAAACCAATTCTGTAAATATCTCTGTTGATGGAACCATTTTCTGTAGATTGATAGAAAATAGTTTTAGTTTTTTCGTCGAAACCGTAGTAAGATACTACTTCCCAGTTTCCTTTTGTAACCTGATTTTTCAATTTTCCGGTTTTATCATACACATAAATATGATTAAAACCGTCTTTTTCGCTTGTCCAGATAAAACTGTTGTCTTTTAAGAAAGTTAAGTTATCTGTAACATCAACATAAGCTTTGTCTTTTTCATTTAAAACCACTTTTGCAGCGGCAGTAGTTCCGTCTACAAATAATAAATCAAGATTATCCTGGTGACGGTTTAAAACCTGAGCACATAATGTATTATTATCATTTGTCCATTGTAATCTTGCAATATAAAAGTCATTATAATTTCCTAAATCAACCTTTTTAGTTGCATTTGCAGCCGCATCATATATATGTAATGAAACTACCGAATTTTTTTCTCCTGCTTTAGGATATTTAAACGTTTCGATTGTTGGATATAAATCTTTTTTGAAGATTGACATTGAAAATTCCGGAACGGCACTTTCGTCAAAACGAATATAAGCTAGTTTTTTACTGTCTTTACTCCAGTCAAAAGCCCGGACAAAAGCAAATTCTTCTTCATAAACCCAATCCGTAATACCATTAATTACAGCATTCTTCTTTCCATCTGTAGTAACAGCTGTAGATTTTTTTGAAGCTACATCATACACATAAAGATTGTTTTCTTTAGCATAAGCGATTTTAGTTCCGTCAGGAGAAAAAGTTGGTTCCTGAACCTGAAAATCAAAAAGCTTCGTTAATGATTTTGAAGCGATATCATATAAAAAATAATCTGCAGTAAACGAATGGCGGAAAATTTGGTTTGAATTACAAGCAATCAAAATCTTTTTTTCTGAAGCATCAAAAGTATAACTATCAATTCCGTCTGCCAGTTCCTTATGGTTTTTTGTATCTATTAAATTTGATACTTTTTTCAGCGTTGCAAAATCGTATAAATCAATTTGCATACTTCTGGCAGCCTGGTCAACATTCAATACAGTATATTGGTCTGTATTTTTCAACGACTGCAATTCATCCATTCCTTTTGCACGAAAAGCTCCACCATAAATATTCTCAACAGTAATTTTTTGTTGCCCGAAAACAGTAGCAACTAAAAACAAAAGTATAACAGTAATTTTACTTGTATTCATTTGAATTAATTTAAATATAAAAAAGAGCCCAATTTTAGTGAAAAAAATAAACATAATACACATTTTAAGTGTTAAATGTTAAAAAAAATAACGATTGCGTATTTTTCAATTTTAAATAGATTATAAACAAAACCCTTAAATTGGTATCTTTGCCGCAACATTATTATTTAAAATACTGAAAATGAACAATGCTGTTGCCGGATTTTCGAAATTATCCAAAAAAGAAAAAATAAACTGGATCGCCAATGAATATTTTTCTACACCTGATGAAGCACTTAATATAATAAGAAATTACTGGAATTCAGACGAGAAGCTTCAACAATTGCATGATGAATTCATAGAAAACACCATTACAAACTTTTATATCCCGCTTGGTGTTGCGCCCAATTTTTTAATCAACGGAAAATACAAAACCATTCCAATGGCAATTGAAGAGAGCTCTGTTGTAGCTGCAGCTTCAAAATCAGCAAAATACTGGGCAACTCGCGGCGGTTTTAAAGCCACGGTTATTAATACCGAAAAAATTGGTCAGGTTCATTTTACCTTCAATGGAGACGCAGAGAAACTACAATCATTCTTTGATCAAATTAAACCGAAATTTTTCTCTGATACACAAAGTATTACCAAAAACATGCAACAGCGTGGAGGCGGAATTTTAGATATAAAACTAAAAGATAAAAGAAGTTTACTCGAAAATTATTTTCAGCTTCATGCTACTTTTGAAACCAAAGACAGCATGGGAGCAAATTTTATCAACTCTTGTTTAGAGCAATTTGCAACGACTTTAAAAGAAGAATTTCAAAATGCTGATTTGTTTTTAGAAGATGAAACTATTAAAGTAATTATGAGCATTTTATCTAATTATGTTCCCAATTGCCTTGTTCGTGCCGAAGTTTCTTGTCCTATTGAAGATTTAACCGAAAAACATATTACAAATCCGCAGGATTTTGCCGAGCGTTTTGTTCAGGCAGTTCAAATTGCAGAAGTAGAGCCGTTTAGAGCCGTAACACACAACAAAGGTATCATGAATGGTGTTGATGCTGTAATTTTGGCAACAGGAAACGATTTTAGGGCTGTAGAAGCCGGTGTACATGCTTATGCATCACGCAATGGTCAATATGCAAGTTTATCGCATGCTAAAATCGAAAACGGAATATTTACTTTTTGGCTCGAAATTCCGCTTGCTTTAGGAACCGTTGGCGGATTAACTTCATTACATCCTTTAGTAAAGTTATGTCTTGAAATGCTCGAAAAACCATCTGCAGAAGAATTAATGCAAATTGTTGCCGTTGCAGGTTTGGCACAAAATTTTGCTGCTTTACGTTCTTTAACTACAACCGGAATTCAGGAAGGACACATGAAAATGCATTTAAACAACATTATCAACCAGTTTGAAGCCAACGAAGAAGAACGTCTTTTAATAAAAGCTCATTTCAAGAAAAATACCGTTTCGCATAGTGCAGTGGTAGAATTTATTGAGAGTTTAAGAAAATAACAATCTAGAAATTCCAAATAATATAGCTTGCGAATAAAATTCCAAATCCCAACTGTAATTGGAATTTGGAATTTTAAAAGATTGGAATTTATTGAAATATTTATAGAATGAAGAAGACCTTTTACAGTAACGGAAAACTTTTAATTTCCGGAGAATATCTTGTTTTAGATGGTGCTAATGCCTTTGCTTTGCCAACAAAATTTGGTCAGGATTTAGTAGTCGAAAATGGTTCAAATCAACAAATTGAATGGAAAAGTTTCGATTTTGACAATCATCTTTGGTTTGAGGATACTATTTCTTTTACCGAAATCATAAACAATATTGACTCAAAAACAGAGACTGTAAAAACAACTTTAATCAATATTTTACACGAAGCCTATCTTTTAAATCCTGATTTCATTAATAATTTTGAAGGATATAAAATTAGCACACATCTTACGTTTCCAAGAAATTGGGGATTAGGAACTTCATCAACTCTTTTGAATAATGTAGCACAATGGACAAAAATCAATGCTTTTACATTGCT
Organism: Flavobacterium sp.; assembly: GCF_031381455.1. Taxonomy (GTDB): domain Bacteria; phylum Bacteroidota; class Bacteroidia; order Flavobacteriales; family Flavobacteriaceae; genus Flavobacterium. The sequence continues at coordinate 19,718 of NZ_JANMXZ010000016.1, forward strand.
TAACAACAGTTTTGGCGGAAGCGGTTATGACATTGCCTGCGCACAAAATGATACTCCTGTACTATATCAAATCGAAAATAATGTTGTAAAACAGGTTACTTTCAATCCTGACTTTAAAGAAAACATCTATTTTGTTTATTTGAATAAAAAGCAAAACAGTAAAGCGGCAATAAATGCATACTACAATAACCGAAATGAGCATTTAGCAGAAAACATTACTAAAAACAACAAACTTACTGAAGCTATCATAAATGCAAAAACGGTAAAAGAATTTGCATTAGCGGTAGAAAAACATGAAATTCATTTAAGTAATATTCTGGAAACAAGAACTATTAAAGAAATTGCTTTTTCAGATTTTAATGGCGTAATAAAAAGTCTTGGGGCTTGGGGCGGCGATTTTGTAATGGTAGTTTCTAAAGAAGATCCAAAGAAATATTTTATTTCAAAAGGATACGAAACTATTCTTACTTATAATGAAATGATTTTACAAATATAAATCATTCCTCTGTGGCATATATTAATTTACCTTTTTATTCCTAACCTGTTTAGAGGTTTCAAGGCGACGTACTTTTTGTGTCTCCTGCTCATTAGATTCTATCAGCGTATTATGAAGACGCTCTGCCATTTTTTCTATACTGTTTGTAATAGAATCATAGACAAGTTCCATTCTCCGATGTTTTTCTTCTTTTACAGCTTTCAAAACATCTTCCACAAAAAATTTATCGTACTTTTCAGCAACAGAATCGCGGGTATTAGTAAGTCTGATTACATAATCGTTACTTAATATAGTAACCTTGAAATGTTGCTCTTCATTACTTAAATAATACTTACCTCCCAATTCATCAACATTGATGTCAGTACTGCTCACTTTTAAAAGTTCAGTAATAATCCCAAAAATATGATTTTCAATTTTGGTATATACTTTCGCTTTTCTTCTAAACAAAAACTTAAACATAAAAAATATTAAATCCCTGATTATTAAAGTAGTTACTCATTGTCGTTTGCAATATTTAGTTAGTATTTTTTTGTTGAAAATTTGGACAAATTAACTGTAATATTTTGAATATCACAAATTTTTAAAATTATATTTCGATTATTCCTATAGAACTATCTAAAATAGGTAGATAATTATTACAAAAATACTCGGAATTTATTTAAATAAATTGAAAAAGAAAAACGGCTAATTCCTAATTAAAACAATTTGCGGATACTTCATATTCGTAATGATATACGAGTAATTCTCTATTAAAGTTTTAAAATTTGAAAAAAAATTACTGTGAAAATTAAACGCATAAAAAAAACCCGAAACATTCAAATGAACGTTTCGGGTTTTATATTTTTATTTTATTTAATTACTAAAAATTAGTAGTTAAATTGTAATCTGTTATCTTCAATTTTAGCATTGTTTTTCAAGGCTGGTAAAATTCTGCTTGCATCAGATGCACTTTGAGATTTTACTTTTGCCACATACTCTGCATGATTAGTAATAGCAGGAGCTTTTACTGTACTAATGTTTTTTACAACATAAACTCCGGTATTTCCTTCAATTGGAGCAGAAACTTTATTTGCTCCTAAAGCAAATGCATTTCCAACCACTTTAGGCTCTTGCCCAACTCCACCAGGTAAAACAGGATTATCCATAGTTACATCCGCAGCTTGTTGAACTGCAACACCAGCACTTTTAGCAATAGCTTCAAGGCTTGAACCTGTCATTTTAGCTTTAAGCATTTCTGCTTTTTTCTTGTTTTTCAGGATTGGCTCAACATAAGGTCTTGCAACAGTAACAGATACCAAACCTGATTTGTTTTCGCTTTTGTATTGTGCAATTACGTGACCAATATTAGCTAGTTCAAAACGTTTTACATCACCAATGCTAGTTTCTTTATCAAAAGCCCATCTTACAATGTTACGTTGGTTTCCTAACGGACCAAACGCTTCATCCATAGCTTTTGCAGTTACCGGAGCACCAACTTTTAAACCTAATGCTTTTGCAGTTGCGTTAAAATCTTTATCAGCAGCATCCATTTCAAATTTAGTTGCCAATGTAAATACTTTATCAGAAGTAGTTTCAGAAGGCTCAATTTTTTGAGCAATTGTAGCTAAACGAATTCCATCTTGTTTATCTGTAACTTTGATAATGTGAAATCCGAAAGGAGTTTCAACTAAACCAATTTTTCCAATTCCGTTATTGAATACAAAATCATTGAATGGTTTTACCATTTGGTTTGGACCAAAATATCCTAAATCACCACCTTGCTGTGCAGATGAATCATCAGAGCTTGTAAAAGCCAACATCATGAAACTATCAGGATTAGCCTGAACCTGAGCTAAAATTTCTTCAGCTTTAGCTTTAGCTTCTTCTTTTGTTCTTTTTTCTTTAGCATTTGGAGTTTGAGATCCATCATATGCAATTAGAATATGACTTGCTTTTGCATTAACGCCAGCTTTAAATCCTAAAGATTTAGAAATAGCATAATATTTACCAAAAACGTATGGTCCGTAAACTGATCCGGCTGGTAAGCTGAATAATTTATCAGCATCAACTGCAGGCAAATCATTTTTAGCTACATAAGTAGAATCGTAAGGAACATCAGAATTTGCATTTACAAATTCAGCAATGTTTGTTGCGTTTCTAAAACCTGGCAAAGTATCATTTTTACCTGTTTTTGCATTGTACTCTACTCTTCCGTTTAATAAAGAAGTGATTTTTGCTTTAATTTCAGCCTCATCTTCTTTTGAAGCTTTGTCTTCAACTAAAACATATTGAATTTCACGAGTTTCATCCGCTTTGAATTTTTTCACGTTTTTCTTCATATAATCAACAATATCAGAATCAGAAATTTTTACATCACTGTCTTTAATAGAAGAATATAATCCAGCAGCATAAGCAAAGTTTACTTTGTTAGCTTCCATTTCATATTTCAATTTTCCTTCACTAGCAGTAGTGTAAAGACCTGATTTTACTAATGTATTGTAGATTTGAAATTTTGCGTTTAATTCAGCATCTTTTTCTTTTGCTGAGATATATTGTGCCGCTTCAGGATTTGTTTTAAAATACTCTTTAAATTTAGCAACGTCAAAAGCGCCTGCTGCATTTAAGAACATTGGGTTTTTTCCAATATTCGGATCTGTTTTTAAAACTTCCAAAAGGTGTTTTTCACCAACTCTCAATCCTAATTTGTCAAACTGAGATGACAATAAAGCGATTGAAACCTCCTGGTCCCAAACTCTGTTTGCAGCTTCAGTGGAAGTAATCCCTTGCCCACTTTTTTCAACATTACTAACTTTAACTCTAAAGTCTTCAAATGAAATATCTTTTCCATCGATGCTTCCTACATCTTTTGAACTCTGACCGAAGCTTCCTCTTGTGAAAAGATCTTGTATTATAAATGCAAATAATGCAAGTGCAATAACTCCTATCAATAAAGCGGAACGCTGTCTAATTTTTGCTAAAACTGCCATTTTTATTATCGTTAATTTTATATTCAGTTTGCGAAAATACAATTATCTAGTTAATAACAATACAACTAGAGTTTTATTTTCGACATTTTTTTTTAATTTATGAAAAAATCAGTCTTTTATAGTCATTTTTACTAATTCAATTTTCTTGTTTGACGCCTCTTCTATCACAAAATAAAAGCTGTCAATGACTATTTTATCTCCCTTTTGAGGGATTTCTTTTGTCGAATTTACGATAAATCCACCTAAAGTTCCGTAAGAATCCTCTTCGGGAATACCTAATTTATACGTTTCATTCAAATATTCAACATCTAAACGTGTAGAAAACAAATATTTGCCTTCTCCTAATTCCTGTTCTATCAATTCTTCGTCTAAATCGTGCTCGTCTTCAATTTCTCCAAAAAGCTCTTCTACAATATCTTCAATTGTGATAATTCCCGAAGTTCCTCCGTGTTCATCCAAAACAACGGCTACATTTTTTCGCTTTTTAATTAACAAATTTAAAGCATCTTTTATCGAAATTGTTTCCGGAACAAACTCAACCGTCATTAAAACCGACTTAATTGTCTTAGGCTTTTTAAACAAATCAAAAGAATGAACATAACCCACAATATCATCGAGTGAATTTTGACTTACTACAATTTTAGAATAACCGGTTTCTATAAATAGTTCTTTAAGCTCTGAAACCGTTGCAAACAAATCAATATCAACAATTTCTGTACGCGGTGTCATAATATCGCGCGCTTTGACACCGGAAAATTCTAAAGCATTTTGAAAGATCTGAATTTCAGAATCTACTTCTTCATTATCTTCTACAGAACTCATTTGCTCTGTTATATAATTTCCTAATTCGACTTTACTAAAATATAGCTGAACCTGATCTCCTTCTGTTTTAAAGAATTTTTTTAAAATAAAATCTGAAATCCAGATAAAAAAAGTTGAAATATAATAGAACAATCTATAAAATAAATAAGCCGGAATGGCAAAAAACTTAATTAAGGAATTGGCATAAATTTGAAAAAAGACTTTCGGAAAAAATTCAGCCGTGATCAAAACCACAAAAGTTGAGATTAAAGTCTGAATCAATAAACTTGTCAGATTTGAGAATTGATACCCAAAAGCGGTGATGCATTTTAAGACTATATCACCCATAAAAAAACCATAAACCACAAGGGCTATATTATTGCCAATAAGCATGGCAGCAATAAATTTTGAAGGGTTTTCGGTTAGTTTTGTTAGGATTTGGGAAAGAAAATTATCTTGTTTTTTTTCTATTTCAAGATAAATTTTATTGGAAGAAATAAAAGCTATTTCCATTCCTGAAAAAAAGGCTGATAGTATTAAACATAGTATTATAATACTAATTTCCATTTTTATTGTTTTTTATAATGATCATCAAATTTCTTAGAAAATTTTCTTCTGAAGAAAAACATAAAAACACTTACTCCGGCAATCAAAAAGCTTAACCAGGCATTAGTTGTAGGGTCATTCAGTTTTGTAATTCCGTCATAAATAAATGCAACGGCTATTAATATGTAAACGTATTGTGTATATTTTAAATAATTCATGATTATATTTTTTCTTCGGCTTCTAATTCGCCGGTTATTCTTTGTGAGTTTATCACTTTAAAATCTTTACTAAAATCAATTCCCTGTCCGTAAGAAACTCCTTTAGCATCAGTCAGTTTAAACTTTCTTTCGGTATAAAACCATTCATTTTTCTGATCAAAATAAAGCTGTTCTGTTTCTAACATCTGACCTGTTTCTGAGGTAATTTTTACTTTTCCCTGCAAATCGATAATCCCGGTTGGCTTGTATGAAACGGCATAATTTGATCTTATAAAAGTACGCTTTTGATTTTTATCATACAAAGTAACATCAATTCCTTTAGGGAATTCTGTAAATGGAAAATCAAGATTGGAGTAATCCAGCATTTTTGGGCTTTTCAAAACCCCCGTTATACGGCCGGAATCTGTATATTTTATATCTACAGTATCGGCATCACTTCCGGGAACGAACTCTGAAAAGTTAATTTTCTGAACTTCTTTAAAATTACTTTCGCATCCAAAAAACAGTGTCACAGCAAAAACTGTGACAGCGTTTATTATATATCTCTTTGGTAAATTCATTTGCCAAATGTAATAAATTGTAATGAGCTTATAAAAACATAAAACTTTATGCTTAGTTGAATTTACTTTTCACGAACCATTTATCGTTGAAAGAGAAACTTAAACTAAAGTTTAAATAGTTTTCCTGAACTAATCCTGCTGATGTTGTTCCTTTTTTACCAAACTCGATTCCGAAGTTTACATTTGAAAAAGTACCGGTAATTGGAAATCCGGCACCTAAAGTCATCCCAACATCATTAATAGATTCATTGTTAACTACTAAACCGGTTTTCTCAAATTTAAGACCTGCTCTGTAAGTAATTCTGCTTAAATAACTTGAAAACGAGCTGTAATTAGGAATATAATATCCTCCAACAGCATATTTAGAATAGTTTTCGTAACGAACATTACTGCTTGTATTATAATAATTCTCAAGTTTTCCAGTTCCCTGAAAAGCTACGGTTGTACCCACTAACCATTTTCTGGCTTCTCCAACACCTGCACCAAAACTGATTCTATTTGGTAATTTCAAAGTGTTTTCAACAGGATCTCCGGTTATAGCATCAGGATCTCCATCAACTTCAATAACTCTTGTACTGTTTGATCTTAATGTACTTGCAAAAGTGTAATTTAAACTTGTATATAAATTTAATTTTTTATCAATTTTGGTTTGATACATTGTACCAATATTAAAATTTACTCCTGATAATTCAGAAGCATTGATTTCTCGTGACGCACTTAGAACATCGGTAACGGCTTCTATAGTAGTTGTTGAAATTTTACCAAAGTTATATTGTACATCGGCACCAATATTCCATTTTGGCGTGATTTTATATCCTAAACCCAAAAATACTTTGTTTACACCACCTTTTCCTTCAAGTCGGCTGTTTATTCCGCCCTGAGCCGGATCTAGGTCTGTGATTTTATATCCTACAGAAGATAACGGAACCAAACCAAAACCAGCTCCAAATTTTCCCATCGGAATTCCTAATGCTAAATAATCAAAAGTTGATCTTTGTGCTTTTGAAGATTCAGTATCACTTTTTATATTATTAGTTGCAAAAGTTCCTCCAACTGTAAACGTCGTTTGTCCAAGACTGGCATAACTTGCCGGATTTTCAATATTCAAGTGAATACTATCCTGCTCTACTGAAACTCCACCCATAGAACGGTTTTCAAGAGTTCCTTTAAATCTTGATTCTCCAATTCCGTAAAAAGAATATGGCGATGAAGTACCTTGCTGAGCAAATGAAACGAATGAGATAAGTAAACAAGCACTTATTATAATTTTTTTAATCATTGTCGATTTTATATTGAAATGTTTGGCTCAAACTTTCCAAAAGGAAATTTGAATTGGCAAATATGGTATTTTTTAATCGTTTAGCCAAAAAATCTGCATCGCCACCCGTTAAAATTATTATAAAATTTGAAAAGTTTGCACGATATTCATCGATAAAACCATCAATTTCATAGACGAAACCATTAACAACTCCAGAGTGAATGGCTTGTTGAGTGGAGTTTCCTATATAGGAATCCGGTGATTCTAAAGTGAGCAAAGGCAGTCTGGCCGTGAAATTATGCAAGGCTTCATAACGCAAACGCAGTCCGGGAGAAATGGCTCCGCCCAAATAATTGTCATTTTCGTCGATAAAATCGTAGGTAATACAAGTTCCGGCATCAATAACTAATCTGTTTTGTTTTGGAAATTGCAAAGTTGCTCCGGCAGCCAAAACCATTCTGTCTATTCCTAACGTTTTTGGAGTTGCATATTTATTTACGAAGGGAAAAATATCTTCATGTGTTAAAAAATGAATATTTAGTTGATGCTCGAAAGACAAAAAAGATTGTTTTTCGACATTTCCAACTGATGCCACAACCAAATCAGAGCAGTTTTGAAATTTTTTTAAAATTTTTTCAATTTTTTTTTCGAGCTCATTTTTCTCAAAAACAAAATTTTCAAGAACATTACTTCCCTCAAAGACAGCCGCTTTAATTCGAGTATTTCCAACATCAACCGCTAAAACCATGTTTGTATTTTTATGAATGCGAAGGTACGAATTGATTTTTTTAAAAAAATGTTTTGGATAAACGAAAAATGATTCTATCTTTGCACCCGCATTAACCGCACAACGGTACCTTAGCTCAGATGGTAGAGCAATGGACTGAAAATCCATGTGTCCCTGGTTCGATCCCTGGAGGTACCACCAAAACCCGAATAGCAATATTCGGGTTTTTTGTTTTTAATACTTCTGGAAAATTTTAAATTCCAATTTTTTTAAATTCCAAATTCCAAAAAAATCCACGAAATGGACAAAGCTTTGTGAACTTTGTGTTTTTATTAAACTTTGCATATTTAAAAAACTTTGCGTTCTCCGTGGTAATTTTTTTTCTCTCCACAGGTTTTAGTATTGATCCCAATTAATTTATATTATGAATTTACCAATTTATAAGTTTTTCAATATTCGAGTCTAAATATATTCTTTATTCTGATTCATCACAAAAATTTTATATTGGAGAAACCAACAATTTAGAAAGTAGAATTTCGAAGCATCAAAATCATTTTTATTCTAACTCATTTACCAAAATAGCTGAAGATTGGAAAATTGTTTTAACCTTTGATTGTATTGATAGAGAAGAAGCCATTTATTTAGAAAATTTTATTAAAAGAATGAAAAGCAAAACTTTTAACAACAAAATAATTGCAGACCCTTCTATTTTAAAAGATATTTTATTTAAAAGAAAATCATAATGTGTCCCTGGTTCTCCCGAAGCCTCGGGACTGGAGGTACCACCAAAACCCGAATAGCAATATTCGGGTTTTTTGTTTTTTAATACTTCTGGAAAATTTTAAATTCCAATTTTTTTAAATTCTAAATTCCAAAAAATTTCAACCTTGAGATACAGATTATGGAAATTTATTGCGTTCCAACGGTTGAAACCGTTGGTTATGTCTATAATATGGTATTTGTTTTTTCTTTGATGCTAATTTCATCAATTCGCTATATCTTTTCATCATTTTTACTTTGCGAACTTTGCGATTTTTTTACTTTGCGTTCTTTTTGTTAAAAAATCATCCTTTTGTAAACTTTTAATTACCAAAAAAACCAAAGTTAATAATTAAGCTGTTTTTGTTAAAAAAGTATCAACTAAATAAAAAAATATCTTATATATTCGTAAAATAATACTTTATACTTTTATTTATTAACAAGAACACAATAGTTATTTTATGAGTAAAACTTCTACAAAAGGCATTTGGAAAGTGATTTCAGCCTCATCGATGGGTACAATGATCGAATGGTATGATTTTTATATTTTTGGGAGTTTGGCGGTCGTAATATCAACAAAATTCTTTCCGAGTGATAATCCAACAGCAGCTTTTTTATCTACTTTGGCCACTTTTGCAGCAGGATTTGTAGTTCGCCCTTTTGGAGCTTTGTTCTTTGGAAGGCTTGGCGATATTATTGGCCGGAAATATACTTTTATGGCTACTTTATTATTAATGGGTGGCTCTACTTTTTTAATAGGCTGTATCCCCAGTTATGAAACTATTGGTTTTTTAGCTCCTTTATTGGTTTTAATCCTTCGTTTATTACAAGGTTTAGCACTTGGCGGAGAATATGGCGGCGCTGCAACTTATGTAGCAGAACATGCTCCCGTTGGACAAAAAGGATATTGGACTTCGTGGATTCAGACTACGGCAACTGTTGGACTATTCATCTCTTTAATGGTAATTCTGGCTACCAAAAATGTGCTTTCTGCTGAAGATTTTGATTCGTGGGGATGGCGCGTTCCGTTTTGGGTTTCGATTGTTATGGTTGGTGTTTCGTATTTGATTCGTAAAAACATGGATGAATCTCCTGTATTTGCAAAGGCAAAAAAGGAAGGCACAACGAGTACAAATCCTTTAAAAGAAAGTTTTGGAAACCGCTATAATTTAAAATTCGTCTTATTGGCTTTATTTGGTGCTACAATGGGCCAGGGTGTAGTTTGGTATACGGGACAGTTTTATGCAATGAGTTTCATGAAAACGGTAATGAACGTTGATTCGTCTCAGGTTGATGAATTACTTGGAATTGCCTTATTATTAGGAACTCCGTTTTTTATTGTTTTTGGATGGTTAAGTGATAAAATAGGTCGAAAATATATCATGATGAGCGGAATGCTGCTTGCTATTTTATTTTACAGACCCATTTATAAAATGATGTACGAAACGACTGATGTAAAGTACAAAACTGAAATTATAGAAGATACAAAACATACTGTTGAAGCAAGCAAAATCAACGATTCGATTGTTACGACTCAAAAAAGTTATACAGACGGAACAACCGTGTTAGAGAAAAAAACGTATGTAGTAAACAAGAAAGAAGCTTTGGTAAATACTTCAATCAGTATCAATTCAAATGACGAATGGACTTTGATTTTTCTGGTCTTTATTCAGGTTTTATTTGTTACAATGGTGTATGGACCTATTGCGGCATTTTTAGTAGAAATGTTTCCAACAAAAATCAGATATACTTCGATGTCTCTTCCTTATCATGTAGGAAACGGAATTTTTGGAGGTTTGCTTCCGGCAATCTCAACCTATTTCGTAACGCATTCTAAAGAGGCAGGAAAACCGGATTTTTATCTCGACGGACTTTGGTATCCTATTGTAATTGCTTCGATATGCTTTGTAATTGGAATGGTATATATTGATAATAAAAACAAAACAAATCACCTTTAATATTAATAACATGATGAATGCGATCAAACAAATTTTAGGTGTTTTATGGGTTATTTTAGCCGTTGCCGCCGCTTACTTTTGTGTCTTTGAATTTGGCTTACCCAAACTATTATCAGATAAACAAGATGATTTAGTCTTTGGAATCATCATTCTCTTTATCCTAACGCCACTAATTGTTTTAGGATTGGGAACTTTTGGTTATTTTGCCGTAATTGGAGAATACAACGAGAAGAAATAATAGAAAAAAAAGGGTTGCCTGTTTCCAGACAACCCTTTCAAATTACTAACAAAACCAAAATCTTAATGTGAAATTTATTTTTTAATAAATTTCATAACCTGAATTTTATTATCCTGATCTAAAGTTTTTACTACATACAATCCCGTTTTTAAATCGCTTACGCTAAATTGAAAATCGGTACTTCCGTCAGAAACAAAACTTTTTACCAATTGACCGGATATTGCATATACCTGAACTTTTGATGCCGGAATATTTAAGGTAAAATAATTAGAAACCGGATTTGGATATAAACTAACTGTACTTCTCTTTTCAAAATCTTCTATCGCTAAATTGGCTTGTTTGTTACCATAAATTCTGTATTCTCCGGGAGGCAAACTTATCGTTGCATTTACATCGGTAACATTTATAGTCGTATTATCCATTAAATTGTACCACGTTCCCGGATATTGAAAACCTGTTACAACATTTTGAGTCGTAACATCAAAATTGGCCAGAATTAAAACATCTTTCAGTTGTGATGAAGAATTAACATTCGTGATTTTTATATTCACCGCCAATGAATTTCCATTTGCAATTGTAGGCGTTCCTAAAAAAACAGGTTCTGTCGTTTTTAGTGTAATCATTTTAGCCCAATCGTTGTAAATTTTATTTCGGTTTGAATTCCCTAACCAATTATCTACCCATTGTGGCTGCGGTTTTGTGTCTAATTTACAATCTCCCGATGTAGCATCTGAACTTGTATTTACAGTACCATTATTACAGGTAAAAATAGAATCGTCCCAACCTAATTCTCCAAAATGCCAAATCATTTTTGGTCCGGGAACCAGTAAAGAAACGGCTCCAATTGCCGACATTCTTGACAAAGCTGTATTTAAAGTTTTTACATTATAAGATCCGCTTGAAGCTCCGTATTGTACATTTTTGTACATCAAACGTTCTTCATCGTGACTTTCTGCATAACCCATTAATCGATTTGCCTGAAAACCGCGACTGCCACTTGTCATTCTTGAAATATTGCTGGTGTATCCCATTGACAATTCATTATACGGATCTGTCATTTTTCCCCACATCATAATTCCTTTGCTTGGTGTTTCGGTAATTTTATAATTTGCCCATTCTTTCTCTTCTGCATCCGTTCCTAAATGTTCAAAAATCGTATAATGTGTAGGATCAAGACTCCATGAATAATCGGCATATTTTTTTAGAATATCTACTCTGTCTTGTTGGTATGCATTTGTACAAGTTTCATCTGCAGCGGTGCAGGCTTGCGTAAATCCTTTGGTTAAATCCCAGCGGAAACCATCAATTTTATATTCTTCAATCCATTGTTTGATAACTCGGTCTACATAATATTGTGTTTTCAACGATTGATGATTAAAATCTTCACCAACGCTATAACTGTGTTTTGCAACAGTATTAAAGTATGGATTTTCGGCTGTTGGCGAACCAAAACCATCTCCATCAGGATCGTTCATCCACATTCTCACCATCGGATTTCTTCCAAAAGCATGATTTAAGGCAACGTCAAGAATAACAGCGATTCCGTTTTGATGACATAAATCGATAAGCTCTTTTAATTTATCCGAAGTTCCATAAAATTTATCCAAAGCCATGTGAAATGAAGTATTGTAACCCCAGCTTTCATTGCCTTCAAATTCCATTACGGGCATTAATTCGATGGCATTTATTTTAAGATTTTTAAAATAATCGATTTTATCAATTAAACTTTGATAATTTCTGGCTGCATCAAAATCACGAACCAAAACTTCATACACTACTAATTTCTCTTTTTCAGGTTTCGTAAAATTCGTAACCTGCCAATTGTATGGCATTTGTCCAGTTTTTAAAACCGTTACTTCAAAGTTTTGTCCTGTTGGATAAACGGGCATATTTGGATATGAAGCCGAAGGAATTCCAACATCATCATAAGGTGACAAAACCAAAGTCGAATAAGGATCGGCTGTTTTTACCAATGCCGGTGAATTGGCAAGCGGTGTCGCATCAACAACCCAATACTGATAGGTATTGTTTACTCCTGAAACTAATCCGGTTAATTCCAGCCAAAATTTACCCGAAGTTGGATCTTTTTTCATGGCATACGCCGATGAAGGCTGCCAGTTATTAAAACTTCCGGCAACGTAAACAAAATCTTTTAAAGGTGCATCGAGAACCAAAGTTGCTTTTGTAGCATCTGCAGCATTATAATTTATTCCATCAACTAAACCGGCCGGCATTGCCTGAGAAACCGTATTTGGGTTTATTACAACTGAGAACTTTTTAACCAGAGTTGTTGCTCCCTGAACAATACTCAATTCGTAACTTTGATTGCTCGTTATATTTGTATGATTATATGAATAAGAAGCTGTACTTGCATTCGTATTGATTGTCGTTCCGTTTGCTTTTAATGTATAACTCGCCACACCATTTGTATTCGTAGCTGTAATATTAAAATTTGAACCTGAAGCGATAATTGTTGTACTATTTTCAGCTGGTGCAGTTAAAGTTGCCTGAAAAGAACCCACTTCGACCAAAATATCTTGTGATTTTTTGTCACCTGTTCCGTTTTTTGCTTTAACCAAAAAACCAATTTTTCCAATTCCTGTAATACTATAATAGGTTGTTGGCGTAATAGTTTTAGTGTAAGTATCTGCACCTGCATTGTAGGTTAATTTACTCGCATCACTTGAAGCTTCCCAGGATCCGTTGTTTGGAGTTCCTTTTTGTGTGGTATCATTGATGTCAAAAGCCCATGCCCATAAATAAAGAGAATGATCTGTAATTCCCCAGGTTGCTTCATTAATACTGCTTCCGTTAATTGTAATGGTAATAGAAGTAGTTTCATCAAAAGGCGAAGGATTTACAGAATAACTGGCCGTTTGCTGTTGGGCAAATGTAATTGCCGTCAATAAAAGAAATATTGATAGTATAGTTTTTTTCATAATGTGGTTGGTTTAGTTAGTATTATAAAAAAAGGCTATCATAGAGATAGCCTTTTCAATATGTCCATTAAAAATTAATCTAATGTTATTTTTTTTGCAACGTTGTCAATTTTCAATAGTCTGGCTCCTGTTGGTCCGGTATATTTAAAATTATGATCACCATCACCTGCATCTACTAATTCAGAATCAATAGTATAACCTAAACCAGTATAGTAAGTATAATTATGACTTGCGTCCCAGTTACCATCACTTGTAAAGTTGTTTCCTAAAAACTCCCTAAAAGCTTCGCCGCTTTTAAGAACAATATTTACCTCATAGATGTTAGTTTGTCCGGCAACTAAAGGAAATTCTGTTTCTGAATCACCATTCCAACTCCATCCTCCCGGAGTAGCAGCACCTACCAACCAATGAGAACTAGCCAATGGAATATGATAAGGAGTTGCTTTGATCGTAAAAAAGTTAGAATATTGAGGAAGCCCGCTTGCCCCTACCACAGATTTAATACGAATATCAACATCGTTTACTTCTTTTTCAACAAAACCACCATTAACTAATGCCGAGTTTAATTCTCCTACCGTTATTTCCTCCGAAACTCCAGTTGTATTCGTTAAAGTTATCGGATTAGCAAAATTAGTTCCTCCTTTTGCAATTTGAACAGTGTAATTCAGTACTGTCTGGGTTCCTGTATATGTTGCTTTGTTCCATGTAACAGTTGTAGCAATATTTTTCTCTGTTTCTTTTGAAAGTACAATACTAAAACCAGATTGTGGTGTTAATAATGTCGCAGGTGTTCCTGCTTCAATAACAGATCTGTTTTCTACATCATCAGCATTACATGAAATCGCCAATACACCAATAAATGCGATTAAAATTTTATATATATATTTCATTTTAATGTTTTATAAAATTAGTATCCTGTATTTTGCTTCAATGTTGGATTTGCCTGAATATTTCTTGCAGGAATAGGCATTAAATCTCTAAATGATGCTGTTGAGTTACCGTTTACAGATCCACCTTTCCATTGCCAGATTTTAGATCCACCGGTAAATTTTCCAAAACGAATTAAATCAGTTCTTCTGTGACATTCCCAAAACAATTCTCTACCTCTTTCATCAAGAATAAAGTCAAGTGTTAATTCACCTAAAGTAATTGTTTGTGCATTTGCTCTGGTTCTAATTTGGTTTACATAACCTAAGGCTGTGTTTAGATTTCCGGTAGTAGCGCCTCTTAGAGTTGCTTCAGCATACATTAAATAAGCGTCAGTCAATCTGAACATTGGGAAATCGATATCCGGGATATCATTTCTTTGAGCTGCAGATCCATCAGCATTTTTATTGATGTATTTTGTTACAGCATAACCGTCTGTAAAAGTTCCAACATTATTAATATCTTTTGATTGACCAGCTGTATAAAATGTTCCTCTATTATCAGCAGTTGCAGTTGCATCAGGGAAAAGATTTACAAACTCTCTACGAGTTCTGATTCCCTGCCATCCACCATCCATACCTCTTGAAGCAGCATCCATGCTACCTCCAATAGAAGCGTGCATAATGAAACTCATTCCTCCACCAGTAGCTCTGATTGCGTTTCCATCTCCAACAATTGGGAATATAAATTCACTTTCAGCACCATTTCTATTATTATCTGCAGAGAACAAATAACGGTAAGGAACGTTTGCAAAAGTATATCCAGAATTGATAACTTCACTACATAATGTTGCAGCTTCATTGTTTCTCTCTACACCTGTATATACTTTAGAATTTAAATAAATCTGTGCTAATAAAAATTTAGCAGCCGTTTTATCTACTCTACCATATTCATTTTGTTTTGAAGCCACTAAACTATTGTCTAAGTCTTTCAATTCAGATTCGATAAAAGCAAAAACTTCTGCTCTTGATTTTTGTACCGGATAAAAGAATCCAACAGGATCATTTTCTGTTGTAATTGGCACATTTCCGAACAAATCCATTAAGTTATAATAAGAGAAAGCTCTTAAAAAACGAGCTTCTGCTCTAAATTTAGCGATATCAGCTTTTAAATTTGCATCAACACCTCTTGCTGTTAATTTCTCATCAGTAGTTTGTCTTAAAAACTCATTTGCAACACTAATGTGATAAAATGCTCTTGAGAATGTTCCTTCTAAAAATTCATTAGCCGGAGCCCATGTTTGAGAATTTAAAGTTGGTAAAGTACCATCTGCCCAAGCAATAATGGCTTCATCTGTAGTAAATTCCTGTGTTACAAAAAGCAATCTTAAATAACTGCTAAAGTCACCCCCAAGTCCCGCAATATCAGGGTTTTTTCCTGGTATTGTAGCATCACCGTCACCATCATTACCTCCAACATATAAACCTGCATATAACTTAGCTAATACTTGTTTATACGATGCCGGATCTTGAAAAAAGGTCTCAGATAAAAATTCATCATCATCCTTTGGCGTCACGTTTAAGTCGTCCGTACACGAAGTAAGCGTCATACTTAATCCTAAAACGAATAGGAAAAAATAAGATATATATTTAAATGATATTTTCATTTTGTTTGTTTTTAAATTTTTGATTTTCAATCTACTATTAGAAATTGGCATTTACTCCAAATATGAAAGTTCTCGCTCTTGGGTAAACATTATTATCAATTCCGTTGAATTTCTCAGGATCTAAACCATTGTATTTTGTAAGAATGAAAACATTCTGAACACCAGCTGTAAATCTTAAAGAAGCAGCTTTGATGATTGTTTTATCAAAAGTATATCCAAGCGTTACGTTATCTAATTTGATAAAAGAAGCATCTTTTATATAATAGTCTGAAAGGTAACGTTGTGTTCCATTATCTTCAAAAGTAAAACCGGTATTAAAATAATCTGAACTTACATTAGACAAATCTGTTTGTCTTCTTAAACCTGCATCAGAATATCCGAAGTTAGAACTTACGTTATCAAAAATTTTATTGCCTACACTTGCTCTCCAGTTCATTGTAAAATCAAACTTTTTGTAGTTTAAAGTAGAAAATAAACCGAAAGTATAGTCCGGCATTGTTTTACCAGCTCTGTAACGGTCACCTGCATCAATTTTTCCATCCCCGTTTCTATCAGCATAAGCTCCGGCGATTGGTTTTTTGTTTGCATCATACAATTGCTCGTATACAAAAAATGAATTTGGCGCATATCCTACAGAGTTAATCAGGATTTTATTTCCATTTCCACCAGCAATGTTATCTCCTGTTAAATATCCCTGAAAACCTGGAACTGTAATTCCTAAATCAGCAATTTCCTGATCGATGTAAGTCGTATTGAAAGCTACATTCCAAGTTAAATTATCATTTTTAACAATATCAGAAGCAATACTAAACTCAACCCCTTTAGTTCTTACACTACCAATATTTACATATCCCTGATTTCTCAAATTGGCACCATCAGGAATTGCGATCTCTGCTAATAAATCACTTGATTTTTTATCAAAGTAATTAATTGTCCCTGTAATTCTATCATTAAAGAATCCGTAATCGACACCAAGGTTCATCTCTGTTAATTCTTCCCATTTGATATTTTCGTTATATCCTTCAGGTCTGGCCGTACTATAAATAGTATTTCCAAAAACATATTGAGAATTAATTGTACCTAACGTTACTCTACGTAAATAATCATATTGAGGTGGAATATCCTGCTGTCCTGTTGAACCGTAACCAGCTCTTAATTTTAAAGTCGAAAGAGTCGAATTACCTTTTAAGAAAGCTTCTTCAGATACATTCCAGGCAAAAGCAGCCCCTGCAAAATTACCCCATCTGTTATCTTC
The DNA here is from genome assembly GCF_031381455.1 of Flavobacterium sp. Taxonomy (GTDB): domain Bacteria; phylum Bacteroidota; class Bacteroidia; order Flavobacteriales; family Flavobacteriaceae; genus Flavobacterium. Next base: position 36,972 of record NZ_JANMXZ010000016.1, read on the forward strand.
AGAAAAACGAGAAGTTCCGTCTCTTCTATAATTTAAAGTCAATAAATATCTGCTGTCATAACCTAAATTCAAACGTCCGAAGAACGATTGTAAATTAACGTCCGGATCTGTAATAACATCTTCATTAGGATTCGGCTGTCTTGTTTCTCCAGATTGATATTTTTCTTTTTGAAACAATTGGTAGTTATAACCCGCAGTTGCATCAATTTTAAGTTTTCCTAAATCTTTAGTATAATTAAAATAAGCATTTAAGTTTTTATTTTGAAGCATATCAGTATAGTTACTGTAGTTTCCTAAGTTTACATAATCAGGTCCATTAAATGGTTTTGGCTGATATCCTAAAGCACTTTGAGTGCTTACTTCTGTAAATCCGCTACTGTCAAATCTATCGATACCTGCTTCTACAACAGCTCTTAAATCTTCAAAGAAATGAAATTTATAATCTAATCTGACATTCCCCCATTTTCTGGTTGAAGTAGCTCTTCTGTTATCCTGATTTAATCTGGCAACAGGGTTTCTTGCAGGCAATAATGGTAGATTTCCTGTAGGCTCTAACCATTCAAAATAACCTCCGTAACGAGAACCTGCTTCATAAACCGGTTGTGTAGGATCAAATCCGATAGCACTACCAATTACGCCACCTTCATCCTGAAATTGGTTTTTACTGAAAGATAAATTTCCGCTAATATCAATTTTTAAGTGATTATCAAATAAAACAGGATTTAACGATATCGATGTCGTAGTTCTTTCAAAAGAAGTGTTTCTTAGGATTCCAGGATTATCAACATTTCCAACAGATAATCTTACCGGTAATTTATTAAATAAAGCACCACTTACAGAGATATTATTGTTGGTTGTTAATGCAGTATGAAAAATTTCATCTTGCCAGTTTGTATTTGCAGTACCTAATAAAGCTTTCTGATCCGAAGTACCTTTTGTATTTACCAATTGACGAAATTGATCTGCATTCATTACATCAACTGTATTAGCTACTGTATTAATACCAACCTGCGAGCTAAAGTTCACTTTTACGCCACCTTTAGTTCCTTTTTTAGTTGTAATAACAATTACACCATTTGCAGCTCTCGATCCGTAGATTGCAGCAGCAGAAGCATCTTTAAGAACCGTAAACGATTCAATGTCATTAGGATCAATTGTAGATAAAATACTTGTAGAACCACTTGGCACTGCATTACTTAACGGAAGACCATCTAATACAATTAAAGGCTCATTTGAAGCATTTAAAGAAGATCCTCCACGAATTCTAATATCAGCTTTTGCTCCCGGAGCTCCTCCTCCGGTAACATTAACACCCGAAATACGACCGCTAATTAAAGTTTCAGGAGTAACGTTAATACCTTTATTAAATTCTTTAGCAGAAATTTGCGATACAGATCCGGTAGCATCTTTTTTCTTAACAGTACCGTAACCTACTTGTACTACAACTTCCTTAAGTTGATTGGTATCTTCTTCTAAAGAAACGTTTAGTGTTTTTTGTCCGGTGAAATCAATCGTTTGCGTTCTGTATCCAATAAAAGATACCACAATTTTGTTACCGTTTTTAACATTTGACAGTTGGTAATTACCATCAAATCCAGTTGATGCACCAGTTGGCGAACCTTGTACATTTACATTTACTCCCGGTATTGGCTGTCCTGTAGCTTTATCAACAACAGTTCCGCTTAAAGTACTTTGAGCTAGTACAGTAAAAGGCAACAATAGGAATAAAAATAACAACTTTTTGTAAATTGTTTTCATACATTTTGTTTAGGTTAAAAAATAATTTTGTGCTTGTACATTTACTTCGAATGCTAAATTTATGTAAAAATTTCAATTTACATAAAAAACAGCCGTTAAATAAGCTTCGAAAACGTTTGCGTGTTGAAAACTTTTTGCTTTTTGTAATTAATTAATAGTAAAATTGATAGAATAAAAAATATCATATACCTTTATTCAGAAATTAGTATTTATCAAATTCACAACATGAAAAGAAAAGTAACACTAAAACAAATTGCCAAAGAATTAGACGTGTCAATATCTACGGTGTCAAAATCGCTAAAAAACAGTTTAGAAATTAGCGAAGACACCAGACAAAAAATTCAGGCATTTGCTAAATTATACAACTACAAACCAAACAATATTGCCCTCAGCTTAAAAAACAGAAAAACAAAGACAATTTGTATTATTATTCCTGAAATTATTCATCATTTTTTCGCAACCGTTATTAGTGGCGTTGAAAATGTTGCCAATGAAAATGGATATAATGTGTTAGTTTGTTTATCTGACGAATCATTTGACAAGGAAGTCATCAACATGGAAATGTTAGCCAACGGAAGTATTGACGGTTTTATCATGTCACTGTCGAAAGAAACCCAGCAGAAAAAAGATTTTCACCATATTGTTGAAGTTATCAATCAAGGAATGCCAGTGGTAATGTTTGATAGAGTTACCAATGATATTTTGTGTGACAAAGTAATTATTGACGATAATTTGGCTGCTTTTAACGCCACTCAATTTCTTATCGATAAAGGATTTAAAAAAATAGCCTTGATAACAACCGTTGACTATGTAAGTGTTGGTAAACTTAGAACTCAAGGATATGTTAAAGCATTAAAAAACAATGATATAAATGTTGACGAAAGTTTAATCCTTAAAATTGAAGATACCGAAAATTTCGAACCTTTAATCGAAGACTTATTGACTAATAACAATTTGGATGCTGTTTTTGCCGTAAATGAAATTTTTGCCGTAACCGCCATCAAAATAGCCCGAAAGCTAAACATCAAAGTACCGGAAGAACTTTCAATTATTGGTTTCACAGACGGAATCATTTCAAAATATTCAACACCAAGTATATCTACAGTAAGTCAAAATGGTATAAAAATGGGCGGAAAAGCAGCAAAAATGCTTATTGAAAGACTAGAGTCAGAAGAGGAAGAAGACGAGCAATACAGCACCGAAGTCATCGAAACCGAGTTGGTGGAAAGAGAATCCACACTATAATTTTATCAACAAAAAAACGTTTTCGTAATTATATGGTTGCAAATTTTTTACTTAAAATCAACACAATTTAAATTCTTTATTATCTTTACGACAATTATCAAAGCTTTTACTTTTACTTCGAACTAAAATAAGTTTTGATAAGCATCGCGCTTATCGTATTATAAATCATTAAATTACGATAATGGAAAAGCGTAAATTAGGTTTCTGGGAAATTTGGAACATGAGTTTCGGATTTCTGGGAATACAATTCGGATTTGCTTTGCAAGGAGGTTTCATGTCCAGAATATTTCAAACTCTTGGCGCAGAAGTAGACAGCATTCCCGGCTTATGGATTGCTGCACCCTTAACCGGACTTTTAGTTCAACCAATAATCGGATATTTATCCGACAATACTTGGAGTCCAAAATATGGCAGAAGAAAACCTTATTTTCTAATCGGAGCCATTTTAGCATCTATAACATTATTTTTCATGCCTCATTCCCCTGTTTTGTGGGTTGCCGCTGGATTATTATGGATTCTTGATTCTTCTATAAACATTAGCATGGAACCTTTTCGAGCTTTAGTTGCCGATAAATTACCAGAATTTCAACGCTCTAACGGATTTGTAATTCAAACATTAATTATCGGAATTGGAACTTGGATTGCGAGTAATTTACCTTGGTTAGTTAATAAATTAGGTGTAACAAATGAAGCCGAAGCTGGAGTAATTCCTCCGTCAGTTGTTGTTGCTTTTTCAATTGGCGCTTTTGTTTTCCTAATCAGTATTTTATTTACAATTTTTACAACAAAAGAGGATCCACCTATTGATTTAGAAAAATTTAAGTCAGAAAAAAAAGAATCGAGGTTCATTCCCGATTTAATGGCAAGCATAAAAGAAATGCCGTCAACAATGAAAAAACTTGGATTAATTCAGTTTTTCAGTTGGTTTGCTTTTTTTACCATGTGGAGCTTATCTACACCTGCATTAACGGAGCATGTTTTCAACTCTCCAAAGCCAAATGTTAAAGAGTATGCGCAATTAGATAAAGAAGGTAATGTGTTAAAAAATACCAAAGAAGAAGTTGTCTATCTAGATGCATCCAATGAACAAGATTACAAAGCAAAAGACAAAGTTTATAATGATGCTGCTGACTTAGTTGGCTCTTCAACTGGAGTTTATGGATTGTCATCAATGGCATTTGCATTATTGCTGACTTTTTACACCATGAAAAACAAAATAAACAGAAAATATATCCACATGGCATCATTGATTCTTGGTGGATTAGGGTTTATTTATATGTATTATGCAACCCCAACAACTTTAGTTTATTCATTTATCTTGATAGGATTTTCTTGGGGAAGTATTTTATCAATGCCTTATGCCATGTTATCAAGTTCTGTTAATCCAAAGAAAATGGGAATGATGATGGGTTTATTCAATATGTTTATCGTTATCCCACAAATTATTGCAGCTCTTGGAGGAATTAATTTTTTATATAAATTAATTGGAGAGGCTCATATTAACGCAATGATTTTAGCTGGTATTTCTCTAATTATAGCTGGATTATGTAACTTCTTTATTACAGACAAAAACGCAATTTCAGGTTAAAAATAGTAAAATGAGTAAAAAAGCTTTCATCTTCGACCTAGATGGCGTCATTGTTGACACCGCTAAATATCATTTTTTAGCTTGGCAAAAAATAGCAAGTGATTTAGGAATCGAATTTACACCAGAACACAACGAAGAATTAAAAGGAGTTAGCCGTGTTCGTTCTTTAGATATCATTCTGAAACTTGGAAATATTCAAGCATCTGAAGAGAACAAAAACAAGTGGCTGAAACAAAAAAATGAAGATTACCTCGCTTATATTGAGCACATGGACGAATCAGAAATTCTTCCCGGCGTTCTCAATATTTTAAAATTTATTAAACAGAAAAATCAATTAATCGGATTAGGTTCGGCAAGTAAAAATGCCCGACCAATTTTAGAAAAAGTGAAAATTTTGCATTTGTTCGATGCTATTGTCGATGGAAATGACGTAACCAATGCAAAACCAGATCCTGAAGTTTTTCTCCGAGCTGCCAAATTACTAAACGCAACAAACGAGAATTCTATGGTTTTTGAAGACTCGGTTGCCGGAATTCAAGCTGCCAATAGTGCCAATATGACAAGTATCGGAATTGGTGATGAGAAAATTCTACACGAAGCAAAATACAATTTTAAAGATTTTGCCTTTATGGATACTTCTTTTATAGAAGCGTTCATAAACTAAAATCGAATGATAAAAGGAAAAAGAAAATGAATCAAGATTATATCAAACCAGACAACTGGTCAATCATAGAAGAAGGTTTTGACTTAGACCAAGTGAAATCCTCCGAAAGCCTATTCAGCATCGGAAACGGTGCCATGGGACAACGTGCCAATTTTGAAGAATACTATTCTGGTGAAACATTCCAGGGAAGTTATATCGCCGGAATATATTATCCGGATAAAACCAAAGTGGGTTGGTGGAAAAACGGCTATCCCGAATATTTTGCCAAAGTCTTAAATGCACCAAATTGGATTGGAATTAATATCGAAATCAATGGCGAAAACCTAGACTTAGCAACTTGCGCAGCAGTGAAAAACTTCCGTCGCGAATTGAATATGAAAGAAGGAATCTACAACCGTTCTTTCGAAGCAACACTCCAAAACGGAACTCAAATTTCAGTAAACGTTCGTCGGTTTCTTTCGTTGGATTTGGATGAAGTTGGTGTCATCAATTATGAAATCACAGCATTAAACAATGATGCCAAAATCACTTTCAAACCGTACGTTGACGCCGGAGTTCATAACGAAGATGCCAACTGGGAAGAAAAATTCTGGGAACCATTAGATGTGAAAAATTCAAGCAATGAAGCTTTTGTAACAGCAAGAACGTTCAAAACTCATTTTACGGCTACAACTTTCATGCAAAATAGTATTTTGTTAAATGGTGAAAATCAGAATATTTCTCCGTCAAATGTTGAAGCTTCAAACGAGAAAGTTCAGTTTACTTATGAAGTTACGGCGGCAAAAGGTCAAACGGCGGCTATACAAAAATTGGGTGGCTATACTGTTTCAATGAATCACGAAAACACACAAGCTGCAGCTCAAAATGTTATTGCGAAAGCATTAGCATTTGGCTACGACCAATTATTGAATAATCAAATTGAAGCTTGGGCAAAAATCTGGGAAATGAGCGATATTACTATCGATGGCGATGTGAAAGCGCAACAGGGAATTCGTTTCAATATTTTCCATTTAAATCAAACCTATTTAGGTAAAGATTCCCGTTTGAATATTGGTCCAAAAGGATTCACCGGTGAAAAATATGGTGGTTCTACGTATTGGGATACCGAAGCCTATTGCATTCCGTTTTATATGGCTACGAAAGACCAGCAAGTGGCACGTAATCTGTTAGCATATCGCTACAATCAATTGGACAAAGCGATTGAAAACGCAGGTAAATTAGGTTTTACAAATGGCGCTGCTTTGTATCCAATGGTGACAATGAATGGCGAAGAATGTCACAACGAATGGGAAATTACATTTGAAGAAATCCACCGAAATGGCGCTATTGCTTTTGCCATTTTCAACTATCACAGATATACCGGCGATTACTCATACATTCCCGAAAAAGGATTAGAAGTGCTAATCGGAATTGCACGCTTCTGGCATCAAAGGGCTACGTTTTCTACCTATAGAAATCAGTATGTAATTCTTGGTGTTACAGGTCCAAATGAATACGAAAACAATGTAAATAATAATTTCTATACTAACTATTTGGCCAAATGGTGTATAGATTATGCCGTTGAACAAATCAATAAAGTTGAAAAAGAATATAGCTCCGATTTTACCCGCATCATGAGTAAAGTCAAATTGGATGCAACTGAAATCGGACATTGGAAAAAAGTAGCAGACCATATGTATTTTCCATTTTCGGAAGAGCATGATGTGTATTTGCAACAAGATGGTTTCTTAGACAAAGAATTGGTAAAAGTGCACGATTTAGATAAATCGCAACGACCAATAAATCAAAAATGGTCGTGGGACAGAATCTTGCGTTCGCCATATATCAAACAGGCTGATACTTTACAATGTTTTTATTTCTTTGAAGATCACTTTAGCACAGAACAATTAGAAAAACATTTCGATTTCTACGAGCCATTTACCGTTCATGAAAGTTCACTTTCGCCTTGCGTGCACTCAATTCAGGCGGCAACTTTAGGGAGAATGGAACAGGCGTATACTTTCTATTTAAGAACTTCGCGTTTAGATTTAGATGACTATAACAAAGAAGTCGAAGAAGGTTTACATATCACATCAATGGCTGGAACTTGGATGAGTATTGTAGAAGGTTTTGGCGGAATGCGTGTGAAAAACGAATCGCTCCATTTCGAACCAAGAATCCCAAAAGACTGGAATGACTATTCGTTTAAAATCAATTTCAGAAACCAAATTTTAAAAATTTCTGTTCATCAGAATGAAACTAAATTTGTTCTTGAAGGCGAAACAGCGATTTCTGTTTTCGTAAACGGAAAAGAAGTTTTGGTAGAACCTAATAGTTTGGTGACTGTATAGATTTAAAAAATAAAAGACATTACCAGTAAGGCATTAAGTTCCATTAAGTTTTTCTCTTAATTTTTCTTAATGCCTTAATGGTTTATAAACATTACGTTATGAAAAAAGCACTTTTCTTTTTACTGATTTCAGTTTCCGCATTCGCACAGATTGACCGCGTTGAACCTCCATTTTGGTATGCCGGAATGAATCTTTCCAGCGTTCAAATTATGTTTTATGGTAAAAATATTGCACAATATAACGTTGCTGTTTCTAATAATGTTGTTATTGAAAACATCAGAAAAACAGAGAATCCAAACTATGTTTTTGTAACTATCGACACTAAAGATGTTACAGCTCAAGATTTAGTTTTCTCGTTTAAAAATGGTAAAAAATCGTTTACTAAAAACTATTCCATTAGAGCAAGAAGAGAAAATTCCAAATTCAGAAAAAGCTATGACAGTTCAGATATGATTTATTTAATAATGTCTGACCGATTTGCAAACGGAAATCCAAACAATGATACTACTAAGGAAACTTTTGAAAAAAGTGATAGAAATAAACCTGGCGGAAGACATGGTGGCGATATAGAAGGTATTATTAAAAATTTAGATTATATCAAAGAACTTGGAGCAACTGCTGTTTGGCCAACACCTATTTGCGAAGATAATGACAAAGAATATTCCTATCATGGTTATGGGCAATCAGATGTCTATAAAATTGACCCACGATATGGAACCAACGAGGACTACGTCCGATTAAGTGCAGAATTACACAAACGAGGAATGAAAAACATCATGGATTATGTTACCAATCATTGGGGAATAGAACATTGGATGATTAACGATTTACCAACTTACGATTGGTTACATCAATTCCCAGGTTATGCCAGAACCAATGACCGAAAAACAACCCAATCTGATCCAAACGCATCAAAAATAGATGCCAAAATATGTGTTGATGGCTGGTTTGTGAAATCAATGCCCGATTTAAATCAATCCAATCCTTTAGTGATGAATTATTTGACTCAAAACGCCATTTGGTGGATTGAATATGCCGATTTAGATGGATTTAGAGTAGATACGTATCCGTATGCCGATAAAGAAAGTATTGCCAAATGGACAAAAAATATCACTGATGAATATCCAAATTTTAATATCGTTGGTGAAGCATGGATGTATACTCAAGCAGCAATTTCTTATTGGCAAAAAGACAGTCCCATAAGCAGAATTCAGAGTTATAACTCCAATTTACCAAGTGTGATGGATTTTACGTTACAAGATGCCATTACAAAAGTTTTCAATGAAGATAAAGAAACTTGGACAGATGGAATGGTTAAAGTATATGATAATTTTTCAAATGATTTTTTGTATGCGAATACTAACAACCTTTTAATTTTTGCCGAAAATCACGACACTAATCGTTTTAATGAAATCTATAAAAACGATTTCAAGAAATACCAAATGGCAATGACCTTATTGGCAACGGTTCGCGGCATTCCGCAATTATATTATGGTTCCGAAATTGGTATGGCTGGAGACAAAAACAAAGGCGATGCTGATATTAGAAAAGATTTTCCTGGAGGTTGGAATGGTGATAGCAATAATGCATTTACTAAATCTGGAAGAACAATAGAACAACAAAAGTATTTTGACTTCACCTCTAAATTATTCAACTGGAGAAAAACGGCAGCCGTAATTCACAGCGGAAAAATGACGCATTATATTCCGGAAAATAATGTGTATGTTTATTTCCGTTACACCGAAGCGGAGAGCGTTATGGTTGTTATCAATAACAGCAACAATAATCAAACGTTCAAAACGAAACGATTTAACGAAAGCATCCAAAATTATCAAACCGGAAAAGACATTTTATCCGGAAAAACTGTTGATTTAAAAAACGATATTACTATTGAAGAGAAATCGGTTCTCGTATTAGAATTAAAATAAAATTTACCATATAAGCCATATAAGAAAGACTTATATGGCTTATATGGTTAAAAAAAAACTCATGAAAAAAATAATTGTTTTATTACTGATTACCACAATTTCATTTGCCCAAAATGCAAATAGAAAATACATTTCCCATTCTTGGAAAAACAACATTTTAGAAGTCAAAACTTCAGATGGTTCGTATTTGGTAAAGCCTTATTCTCATAAGATTGTGGAAACTTCATTCATTCCAAACGGAGAGATTTTTAATCCAAATTCGCAAGCCGTTATAAAAACTCCTGAAAAGGTAAATGTAACTTTCAAAAAAACAGAAAGTTCATTAGTGTTAAACACAAGAAACATAACGGTTGTTATAAATAAAGTTCCATTTAAAATCACTTACTCCAATCAGGGTAAAGTACTCATATCCGAAAAATTGGGTTATACCAAAGTCAATGATTCTACCCAAACCTTGTCCTTCAATCTAGATAATTCCGAAGCACTTTATGGTGGTGGCGCGCGTGCTTTAGGCATGAACCGTCGTGGCAATCGCTTGCCGTTATACAATCGTGCGCATTATGGGTATGAAACCAAAGCCGAACTGATGAATTTCTGTATTCCGTTAGTGATGTCATCCAAATTATACGCCGTTCATTTTGATAATTCAGCAATTGGTTATTTGGATTTGGATAGCAAAAAAGACAATACGTTAACCTATGAAACCATTTCGGGAAGAAAGACTTATCAAGTTATTGTTGGTGATAATTGGACGGACTTAGTTTCGAATTATACTGATTTAACCGGAAAGCAACCTTTGTTACCGCGTTGGTCTTTAGGTAATTTCTCAAGCTGTTTTGGCTATCATTCTCAGGAAGAAGTTGAAAATACGATTAAGAAATTTGAAGACAACAAAATCCCTGTTGATGCCATAATTCTGGATTTGTATTGGTTTGGAAAAACCGTAAAAGGCACCATGGGGAATTTGGATTGGGATAAAGACAATTTTCCAAATCCGGATAAAATGATTTCTGATTTGAATGCCAAAGGTGTAAAAACCGTTTTGATTACTGAACCTTTCATTCTAACAACCTCATCAAAATGGCAGGAAGCAGTTGACAAAAAAGTATTGGTAACTGATAATCCCGAAGCTTCGGGAGGAAAACCGGCAACCTGGGATTTTTATTTTGGAAATACGAGTGTTGTAGATATTTTCAAACCAGAAGGGAAAAACTGGTTTTGGAATATTTACAAACGACTAATCAATCAAGGCGTTGGCGGAATGTGGGGCGATTTGGGTGAACCTGAAGTCTTCCCATCCAAAGTAATTACGGCTGGCGGAAAAGCAGATGAAGTACATAATATTTATGGCCATAATTGGGCCAAACTAATCGCTGATGGTTATAAAAAAGATTTTCCAACACAGCGCCCATTTATTTTGATGCGTGCTGGATATTCTGGTTCTCAGCGTTTCGGAATGGTCCCTTGGAGCGGTGATGTGAGTCGTTCTTGGGGCGGATTGCAAAGTCAAATGGAAATTGCGCTTCAAATGGGAATGCAAGGCTTGGGTTATATGCACTCTGATCTTGGAGGATTTGCAGGCGATTATTTTGATAACGAATTGTACTTGCGTTGGTTGCAATACGGAGTTTTCAACCCGATATTTCGTCCGCATGCACAGGAAGATGTTGCTTCGGAAGTGGCTCGAAAAGATGTTGCTACAATGGCAAAAGCTAAGAAACAAGTCGAATTGCGTTATCAATTAATGCCATATAATTACACTTTATCGTTCGATAACAATCAAAAAGGAACGCCATTAATGCGTCCGTTGTTTTTTGAAGAGCCAAATAATCCAATATTGACAGCTGTTGCTGAAACCTATTTTTGGGGAAATGACTTTTTGGTGACACCAATTACAAAAGCTGGTGTGACTTCAACAGATGTATATTTTCCAAAAAGCAGCAACTGGTTTGATTTTTATACAAATGAAAAACACGCAGCCGGAGCAACAGAAACTGTAAAAGTAAATGAAGATTATATTCCAACCTTTGTTCGTGGCGGTAGTTTTATTCCGATGATTGAAACCATTCAAAACACAACAAAATTCTCGTTAGCCAATTTCAACCTGCACTATTATTTTGATGGCAATGTTACCAATTCTTCAGGGAAATTATACAATGATGATGGCGCAACGCCAAACGCTTTTGAAAAGGAACAATATGAAATAATTAATTTCAATAGCAATAACAATAGCAAATCATTAGTTATTAAAATGGCTACTGTTACAGGAAAAAACTTTACATCTACAGACAAAACTGTATCGGTATTAATTCACAACATCAAAGCCAAACGAATTTTTGTAAATGGTCAGGAACAGATTTACAAAACCTTTCACGAGCCATTACAAGTAAATGTTACAATGACCAAAGGAACAACACAAGAAGTTAAAATTGAATACTAACAATTTACCAACATTGTAAAAAAAACCTTATTAGGATTAGATAAAGCAATATCCTGCAAGGTTTTAAAAACCTTGTAGGTATGCAAAATAAAATTTATGAAAAAAACAGTTTTGTTACTTTTAATTGCATGTTTCATTAGCGGAAATTTATTCGCTCAGAAGAAGCAACCAAAAACTCCTTTTGTTTGGGAAAGTGCCAATGTCTATTTTATCGTTACCGATAGATTTAACGATGGCGATAAAACCAACAACAATACTTTCAACAGAAACAAACCAACTGGGAAACTTCGCGGTTTTGATGGTGGTGATATTCGCGGAATTATTCAAAAGCTAGACGAAGGTTATTTCACTAATCTTGGAATCAATGTAATTTGGATGACGCCAATTGTAGAGCAAGTCCATGATGGCGTTGATGAAGGAACCGGATTCACGTATGCATTTCATGGTTATTGGACCAGAGATTGGAGCGCGCTTGACCCAAGTGTTGGAACCAAAAAAGATTTAGCCGAATTGGTTCAGAAAGCCCACGCTCGAGGCATTAGAATTATGCTCGATGCTGTAATTAATCACACCGGACCAGTAACTCCCGAAGATTCTGTTTATCCGAATGATTGGGTTCGAACTTCGCCAAAATGTACTTATAAATCATACGACACGTATATCAATTGTACTTTGGTCGACAATCTTCCGGATGTAAAAACAGAAAGCAATGAGAATGTAGAATTGCCAGCGTTTTTAGCCAACAAATGGAAAAAAGAAGGTCGTTATGATAAAGAAGTGGCTTCGCTTGATGCTTTCTTCAAAAAGACAGGTTATCCACGAGCACCAAAATATTACATCATGAAATGGCTATCGGATTATATCACCGAGTTCGGAATTGATGGCTACCGAGTGGACACCGCAAAGCATGTAACCGAAGATGTTTGGGCTGATTTTAAAAAAGTTTGTGACAAGGCTTTCGTCGAATACAAAAAAACCAATCCGAAAAAAGTGTTGGATAGCAATCCTTTTTTTACTGTTGGAGAAGTTTACGGGTATAACATTGGCGGAAAAAAATTCTATGACTTTGGCGATAAAAAAGTGAATTATTTTGAAAATGGTTTTACAGGTTTAATCAATTTTGATTTTAGAAATGAGGCCAAAATGAACTATGAAGAATTATTTTCTAAATATTCCAACATCTTGCAAAACGATTTAAAAGGGAACACGGTGATGAACTATGTTTCGTCGCACGATGATGGGTATCCGTTTGATAAAAAGCGAGAAAAAACTTTTGAAAGCGGCACCAAGTTATTATTGACACCGGGAATTTCACAAGTATATTATGGTGACGAAAGTGCACGTCCGCTTGATATTGAAGGCACACAAGGCGATGCAACTTTGCGTTCGTTTATGAATTGGGATGATATTGCCAATAACGCTACAACTAAAGAAGTAGTATCACATTGGCAGAAATTAGGCAAGTTTAGAAAAAAACATCCTGCCGTTGGTGGAGGAGTTCATGCTCAGATTTCAGCTTCTCCTTATGTATTTAGCAGAAAATTTACCAAAGGAAATTATTCGGATAAAGTTGTTGTTGGATTGGATTTAGATAAAGGTCAAAAGAGCATTCCCATAGGTACAATCTTTCCAAATGGAAGCAAAGTAAAAGATGCATATTCCGGAAAAACGGCAACTGTTGTTAAAGGAAAAGTAAATCTCAATACTGATTTCGGAATTGTATTATTGGAAAAAAATTAAAAAATGAAACCATTAAGGTATTAAGAAAATTAAGAGTAAAACTTAATGCAACTTAATACCTTAATGGTTCCGAAAAATATATAAACAGAATGCTAAAAATAGGTCATCGCGGTGCGAAAGGCTATGTTGCTGAAAACACTTTGGCCTCTTTCCAAAAAGCAATTGAACTTGGCGTTGACGGAATTGAACTTGATGTTCATCTAAGTTTGGATGGAAAAGTGATGGTGATTCACGATGATACTGTTGACCGAACAACTTCTGGAACTGGTTTTGTAAAAGATTTTAGTGCTAAAGAATTAAAACAATTTGGCATTCCAACTTTGGAATCCGTTTTTGAATTGGTGAATAAGCAATGCTTTATCAATGTAGAACTCAAAGCTTATGATACTGCAGATAAAGTAGCCGAACTTATCGAAAAGTATATTTCTGAAAAACATTGGACATATGAAGATTTCATCGTTTCCAGTTTTGATTGGAATGCGGTGCAACAAGTCCATTTCCTAAATGATAAAATCCGCATTGGCGTTTTGACAAACACAGATTTAGATTTAGCATTGGCTTTCGCCAAATTCATAAAAGCGTATTCTGTTCATCCGTATTATCATTTACTGACGGCAGAAAACGTTATTCAAATGCAATCCAAAAATTTTAAAGTCTATCCATGGACCATCAATGAACAAGAAGATATTATCTTTGTCAAATCGTTAAACGTTGACGGTATCATTACAGATTTTCCGGATAGATTATGAACTCAAATTTCGATATTATACTTGTTGGTGGTGGCGCAGCGGGATTTTTCACGGCAATTAATATTGTAGAAAAAAATCCAAAACTGAAAGTTGCTATCCTTGAAAGAGGCAAAACCGTTCTGGAGAAAGTGCGTATTTCCGGTGGTGGACGATGTAATGTGACACATGCTTGCTTTGTGCCGAATGATTTGGTAAAGTTTTATCCGCGTGGCGAAAAAGAACTACGCGGCCCTTTTCATCAGTTTTGTTCGGGCGATACTATCGATTGGTTTGAGAAGCATGGCGTGGAATTAAAAATTGAAGATGACGGACGCATGTTTCCTGTTTCTGATAATTCGCAAACGATTATTGATTGCTTTCTTTCGGCAACGCAAAAATTGGGAATTCAAATATTGACTGGTCAAAGTGTGCAATCTATTTTCAAAGCTCAAGACTATTGGAAAGTAGAAACCTCCCGAAACTTCGGGAACGAAACTTTTGCCTGCCAAAAACTCATTATGACTACGGGAAGCAATCCAAAAATATGGGACATGCTTACAGAACTTGGTCATAGCATTGTTTCACCAGTTCCTTCACTATTTACCTTTAACATCAAAGATGCCCGGATTAAAGATTTGATGGGACTTTCGGCTTTCGCTAAAGTGAAAGTAAAAGGAAGTAAATTAGAAGCTTCCGGTCCGCTACTAATCACACATTGGGGAATGTCGGGTCCAGGAATTTTGAGGCTTTCTGCTTGGGGCGCCAGAGAATTATTTGATAAGCATTACCAATTTATAATTCAGGTGAATTGGCTTAATGAAGTCACGTTTGAAGAAGCGATGGATACTTTAAAAGAACTCAAACAAGAACATGCCAAGAAAGCAGTGAGCAAAAAATCGCCGTTTGAGTTTCCGAATCGTTTGTGGGAAAGCTTTGTTTTGGCATCTGGAATTGAAACTGAAACCAAATGGGCCGATTTATCTAAAAAACAACTTACCGATTTAGCCAACCAACTCACCAATGGCGAATTTCAGGTAAATGGCAAAAGCACTTTTAAGGAAGAATTTGTAACCGCCGGCGGCATTGATTTAAAGGAAATCAATTTCAAAACCATGGAAAGCAAATTACATGAAAATTTATTCTTTGCTGGCGAAATCGTAAATATTGATGCAATTACCGGCGGATTTAATTTCCAAAATGCCTGGACTTCGGGTTTTATAGTGGCGGAAGCTATTACTATTTAATTATTTATTTAACCACCAAATGCTCGCATTCAATATTGTGGCAAAACTTACCCAACCCAAATACGGAAGCAATAAAAATCCGGCTGTTTTGTCAATCGTTTTGAACAGATTATAGGTTTCTAAAATCATTAACCAAAGTAGTATGATTTCAATTAAGGCCAAAAACGGATTGTGCAAACCAAAGAAAAGGTATGACCAAAGTGCATTCAAACCAAGCTGTATCGCAAAAATACCAAGTGCCTTTTTGGTTGTTTGTACAGTAGAACCACTTGTCCAAACCAAACCAGCTGAAATTCCCATCATGATATACAACAAAGTCCAAACGGGTCCAAAAATCCAGTTGGGTGGATTAAAAACAGGCTTTACCAAAGTTGGATACCAAGTGGTAATACTATCTCTTGTCACCATTCCCGAAAAGTAACCAATCGTTACACATACGACAACAACCAAAACTATTTTTAAAATCTTTTGCATAGCAGTAATTTATATAAGTTCAAATATACTAAACGATAATCAGTTAGTTTTATAAAAAAAGTATCTTTGCGTAAATTTAAATCTATGTTGTCCGAAAAGGATTTTATTGCAAAACCACTTTCACCTTCAATCGAAAACGGAAGTTTTCAATGGAGCGCACCAAGTAATATTGCTTTAGTAAAATATTGGGGGAAAAAAAATAAGCAAATTCCAGCCAATCCATCTATTAGTTTTACGCTAAATAATTGTAAAACGATTACCAAACTTTCTTTTATCAAAAAAAATAGTTCGATTACTATTGGTGCTACTATTGAGAAGTTTTCGTTTGATTTATTATTTGAAGGCAAACCCAAAGAAGATTTTAAACCAAAAATTCAAAAGTTCTTCGAACGTATTGAAAAATATTGTCCCTATTTAATTGATTATCATTTTATAATTGATACCCAAAATACTTTTCCGCATAGTTCGGGCATTGCTTCTTCCGCTTCCGGAATGGCAGCCTTGTCTATGAATATTATGAGTTTGGAGAAAGCTTTGAATCCTGAAATGAATGAAGATTTCTTTAACCAAAAAGCCTCTTTCTTAGCCAGGTTAGGTTCAGGAAGCGCGTGCCGAAGCGTAAAAGGAAATGTAGTTGTTTGGGGAAAACACGACGAAATTGTAAATAGTTCTGATTTGTTTGGCGTAACATTTCCATCAAACATTCATCCAAATTTCAACAACTATCAAGACACCATTTTGTTAGTTGACAAAGGCGAAAAGCAAGTATCGTCAACCGTTGGACACGATTTGATGCATAATCATCCCTTTGCCGAACAACGTTTTGCACAAGCACATCAAAATTTGTCATGTATAAAAACCGTTTTAGAAACCGGAAATTTAGACGAATTTATCAAAATAGTAGAAAGCGAAGCACTGACTTTACATGCCATGATGATGACATCTTTACCCTATTTTATATTAATGAAGCCTAATACATTGGAAATCATAAATAAAATTTGGAAATTTAGAAATGAAACAACTATTCCTGTATGTTTTACCTTAGATGCAGGAGCAAACGTACACGTTTTGTACCCCGAAAACGTTAGAGATACTGTTTTGCAATTTATTACCACTGAATTAGTTGGCTATTGTCAAAATGGTAACTATATTTGTGACTCTATTGGAACAGGAGCAATAAAAAATCTATGAAAGGACCATTATTTTACTCAAAAATTCTTCTCTTCGGAGAATACGGAATTATAAAAGATTCAAAAGGTTTATCTATTCCCTATAATTTTTACAATGGCGCTTTGAAAGTGGATGAAAATCCATCACAGGAAGCCATTAAATCCAATGCAAGTTTGAGAAAATTTGTAACCTATTTGGAGCAACTTCAAAACGAACAATCTGAATTAGTAACTTTTAATTTAGAAGTTTTAAAAACAGATGTTGAACGCGGAATGTATTTCGATTCGAGTATACCACAAGGTTATGGCGTTGGAAGTAGTGGCGCATTAGTCGCTGCGATTTATGACAAATATGCCAACAGTAAAATCACCGTTTTAGAAAATCTGACAAGAGAAAAATTATTGCAACTGAAATCTATTTTCTCTCAAATGGAATCATTTTTCCACGGAAAAAGTTCAGGGCTTGATCCATTAAACAGTTATTTGAGTATTCCAATTCTTATCAACTCTAAAGATAATATTGAAGCAACCGGAATTCCATCACAAAGCACAACCGGAAAAGGTGCCGTGTTTTTGTTAGACTCTGGAATTATTGGAGAAACTGCTCCGATGGTAACCATTTTTATGGAAAATCTGAAAGATCAAGGATTCCGTAAAATGCTGAAATCTCAATTCATCAAATATACCGACGCTTGTGTAGAAAATTTCCTCGGTGGCGATATGAAATCACTTTTTGCAAATACAAAACAATTATCTAAAGTCGTTTTGAACAACTTCAAACCAATGATTCCGGAAGCCTTTCACGGTATTTGGCAACATGGCATCGACACTAACGATTACTACTTGAAGCTTTGCGGTTCTGGTGGTGGTGGTTATATTTTAGGCTTTACTGAAGACTTAGAAAAAGCAAAACAATCCTTGAAAGATTATAAATTGGAAGTGGTTTACCAGTTTTAATTTCCCCAAAAATGTTAAGCCGACAAACCAAACATTTACTGCTGAAAATCGTCAGTATGCTTTCAGTGGTTCGTGGCTACAACATTGCCATTATTGTTTTGGCACAATACTTATCGGCTATTTTTATTTTAGCGCCTGAAAAAAAACGAGCCCTCGATATAATCTTGGATTTGTATTTATTTATCATCGTACTTGTTTCCAGTTTAACGATTGCTTCTGGTTATATCATCAACAATTTTTACGACAGTAAAAAAGATTTAATCAACCGACCAAACAAATCACAACTCGACCGATTGGTAAGTCAAAAAACAAAGCTAAATGTTTATTTTACAGTCAATTTTATTGTTTTTTTATTGTCGTTTTTTGTTTCGTTTCGAGCCGTTTTATTTTTCTCAACCTATATTTTCCTAATTTGGTTTTACTCTCATAAGCTCAAAAAAATGTCAGTTGTTGGAAATTTGACCGCCGCTTTTCTTGCGGTTTTGCCTTTTTTTGCGATTTTATTGTATTATAAAAACATCTACCCACAAATATTTGCTCATGCTACTTTCCTTTTTCTTTTATTGCTAATCCGTGAAATGATCAAAGATTTAGAAAACATAAAAGGCGATATTGCTAATGATTATCAAACCATTCCGGTGATGTTTGGCGAAAGCACAGCCAAAAAAATTATAACACTCTTAACCGCTTTAACGATAGTCCCAATTTATTTTCTTGTAGAAATATTTGAAGTGGGTTATATGGACATTTATTTTTACGTAAGTTTAATTGTTTTGATTTTCTTCCTTCAAAAACTTTGGAAATCCAACTCCAAACCCGATTATCTAAAACTCCACAATATGCTGAAATTCCTTGTGGTTTCTGGTGTTTTCTGTATTGTTTTAATCAATCCAGAAGTGCTGGTTCACGGTAGAAGATTGTTGCGGTTTTAGTTTTATCCTAGCCCAGATAGCAACGGCATCCTTTTGCTTTTTAGTCATTGCGAGGCACGAAGCAATGACTAAAAAAGCAAAAGATAAAGTGGATAGCTGGAAATAGCTCCTAAAAAAGCAACTGAAATACGTATCTTTGCACCACACGAGGCCAAAAAGGCCGAACTGACGAAGTAAATTACAGAATTATGAATAAGAAGGAAGGAAATAATAAAGGAAGTGGCTCACGTACAAATAGTTCGCGACCAAGTTCGAATAAGCCAACCCGAGCCGGAGGCGAACGAAGCGGAGCTAAACCTGCCATGGCGAAACGTGCTCAAGGTCCGAAAAAAGTAAAACCTAGCACAAAAGTAGAGGCAGCTGCAACAAATAAAGTAGAAAAAAAACCGAATCAAGTAGCAAAAAGACCAAAAGCAGCTGACGAAATTCGTTTGAATAAATACATCTCCAATTCGGGTGCGTGTTCGCGTCGTGATGCTGATATTTACATCCAATCAGGGAATGTGAAAGTGAACGGAATTCCGGTAACCGAAATGGGTTATATGGTAAAACCAGGCGATGTTGTTAACTTTGATGGTGCCACTTTAACGCCGGAAAAGAAAGAATACATCTTGCTAAACAAGCCCAAAAATTTCACAACAGCATTGGATGAAGGTCAAGAATACCGTAATGTTTTAGAGTTGGTTAAAGGTTCAACATCTGCAAAAATTGGTGCTATTGGTAGAATGGATAAAAACACAACTGGGCTTTTATTATTTACAAACGATACTGATATGATTCGGAAATTTACGTTGCCTAATCAAAAATCGACTAAAATTTACCAAGTTTCATTGGACAAGAATTTGAAGTTTGATGATTTGGAAAAAATCAGCAAAGGACTTACGCTTGACGGACACAAAGTATTTGTTCAGGAAGTAAGCTATATCGAAAACGAACCAAAAAGCGAAATCGGTTTACAATTAAAATCACCAAATGTAAAAGTAGTTCGTAACATTTTTGAACATTTAGGTTATGATGTTTTGCGAATTGACCGAGTTGCTTTTGCAGGGTTAACCAAAAAGAATTTACCTCGCGGGAATTGGCGTTTCCTGACAGAACAGGAAATTATCAATTTAAAGAACGGTTAAACACCATTTTGAACCATTAAGAAATTAAGCAACATTCAGCCAAACTTAATTCTCTTAATTTCTTAATGTTTTAAAAAAAATACGGTCTGTCAAAAGAAAGCGTGTTTAGATTATTTTAGACAAACGCAAAAAAAGTATATTTACAATCATAAATCCCAATTTATTTTGGGGTTTTTTATTTAAAAAACAATGTCAGCAGAAAAAAATTTATCGATTGCAATGCTTTGGTTTGAAGCATTTAATGCGCATAACTTAGAAAAATTAGTGTCGTTATATGATGACGAAGCACAACATTTTAGTCCAAAATTAAAAATTCGTCATCCCGAAACTAATGGTTTGGTTACCGGAAAAGATGCCCTTCGAACTTGGTGGAAAGAGGCGTTCGACCGATTGCCGAGTCTGCATTATAAAGTAACTTCATTAACTTCAAATTCAGACAGAGTTTTTATGGAATACATTAGAACAGTTGAAAACGAAGACACTATGCTCGTGGCCGAAGTATTGGAAATAAAAGAAGGAAAAATCATGGCTTCGAGAGTTTATCACGGCTAATTTTATCATTTCATTAACAAATCAATTCGGCAGAAACCAATAGTTTTACCAAACTAATCACTTCAACATGAAAAACATACACAAAATATCAGCAATGGTATTCCTATCACTACTTTTTGTAAACTGCAAATCCGAAAAGAAAGAACAAGATTTCAAAGCCATTACCGATGCTTACTTTGACGGTAAAAACGAATTAGATCCGATAGGCGCAACTCAAAATGGTCAAAACGAATACAACGACAAATTGGTATTTGAAATGACTGATTCGTATCGTAAAAAACAAGCCGCTTTTTTTGACAAATTCGAAAATGAGTTGACAACTGTTGATACAACTTCTTTATCAACTGAAGAGAAAAATAGCTATGACATCATTAAATGGGAAGTTTCTATTGGTAAAGATTTATTAAAATACGACACCAATTTAATGCCTATTCACCAATTTTGGGGAACAAACTTAACCTTGGGACAATTTGCTGGTGGCTCAAGTGCCCAGCCTTTTAAAACAGAGAAAGATTATAAAAACTTCTTGAAGAGAATGGATTTATTTTCGGTGTGGATGGATTCAGCTATGGTTTACATGAAAAAAGGAATTGCTAAAGGAATCGTTTTACCAAAATCTTTAACCGTTAAAGTTATACCTCAGTTTGAAAGTATGGTTACGCCAAATGTAGAAGACAATCTTTTTTATTCGGCTGTAAAATCATTTCCAAAAGAAATTACAGCTGACCAACAAGAGGCTTTGAAAAAAGAATATGCTTCTACCATCAAAGAAAAATTAGAGCCACAATTCAAAAAAATAACCACGTTTTTGAAAAACGAATACCTTACTGCTTCTAGAAGTACGAGTGGAATTGGTAGTCTTCCTAATGGTGCAGCACTCTACAAAGTCTATGCAAAACAATGGACGACAACAACCAAAACTCCGGAAGAAATTCATGCAGTTGGCTTAAGCGAAGTAGCAAGAATCAAAGCCGAAATGGAAAAAGTAAAAGACCAAGTTGGTTTCAAAGGAACTATAAATGAATTTTTTGAGCATGTTAGAACGAAACCTGAATTAATGTCGTTCAAAACACCAGAAGAGGTAATTGCCAACTTCGAAAAAATACATAAAACCATTAAACCTAATGTTGACAAACTATTTTCGTTGCAACCAAAATGTGCTTTCGAAATAAAAAGAACAGAAGCTTTTAGAGAAAAAACCGCAAGTGCAGAATACAGTCAAGGAACGGCTGACGGAACAAGACCAGGTGTTTTTTATGTGCCAATTCCGGATGTGAAAACATATAATTTCTATGGTGACGAAGATTTATTCTTGCATGAAGCTATTCCGGGACATCACTTCCAGATTTCATTGCAACAAGAAAATAATGAATTGCCGAATTTTAGAAAGTTTGCTTGGTTTGGTGCTTATGGTGAAGGTTGGGCTTTATACACCGAAAGTTTAGGAAAAGAATTGGGTTTATATACTGACCCGTATCAATACTTCGGAATGTTAGGTAACGAAATGCACAGAGCCGTGAGATTAGTTGTTGATACCGGAATCCATAATCTAGGATGGACGCGTGAGCAAGCTATCAAATATTCATTAGATAACGAAGCCGAAAGCGAAGCAGGAATTATTGCTGAAATTGAGCGTTACATGGCTATACCGGGACAAGCATTGTCTTATAAAATGGGACAAATGAAAATTTTGGAATTGCGTAAAAAAGCGCAAGACAAGATGAAAGATAAATTTGACATAAAAGTTTTCCATCAAAAAGTATTGGAATCAGGTGTGTTGCCTTTAGCACTTTTAGAAAAGAAAATAAACAACTGGATAGAAACCGGTAAATAGGGCCGAGCGTAAAGAAAATGTTCGGTGAACATTTTTAGAGAAGGAGCCAGCAGGCGCGCTGGCCTTTGTAAATTTTCAAACTAAAAAGAAACGTCCCGACTAATCGGGACGTTTTTTTTAGTTTTTAACATTGAGTTCAAGGCTTTTATAATTTATCGGATTTCCGGAGACATCATAAAAATCATATTTGTATTTGAGTACGCCTTCTATTTCCTCAATGTTTATTTTCATTTGATAAAACCCTTGATTCCATTCGACCACCACATTATAAGAGTAATCGCCAACACCAAAACTTCCCGGTAAATTACTAGTGTAGATTAACTTTTTTGATTTAAGATTAAGCGTCTGCAATTCAATATTTTCATAGCTTCCAATCTCATCTCCATCGACAGAATGTCCCATATAATCATATTTCCCGTTGGATTTGCCTTTTTTATTTCTCTCTTTTGGATCGTTATAAATATCTTTTATAGAGAAGATTACGTCTTTCAATGAGTTTTTCCCAACGTTCAATAAGTAAAATCGCAATTGATGGTGATACATCAATTTGTGAACTTTCTTCCCGTTTCCGCTTGTGGTATTACCATCGCTCAAATCATTATCAACAATTTCTATAATTGGTAAGTTTTGCCCAAAGGATTGATTAAAAGAACCAGATTCTAACCTTTTAGTTTTCTGTTCAGCTTCTTCAACAATTTTATCTTTTTCAACAATTTCAGCATGCAACACTTCTATTTGTTTGATAGCTTCGTCTAATTCTTTCTGTTTTTGAGCAGCAATAGAAGTACTTGTGTTCTTATAAAGTAAGTATACAGAAAACGCTAATAAAACAAAACCGAAAAATGCCAAAACTGCGGTTATCATAAGCTTTCTACCTTTCATTAGGATTATAAATTTAAATCAAAAAGATTTTTATGTTGTAAAAATAAATCAATTTACAAAAATTAAAACACTCTAAAACAATAAAGTGTAAACATATTATTAACCAATTTATAACAAAAAAAAGCCCTAACAAAAGTTAGAGCTTTTTAGTGCTGGTAATCTCGTTGCTCACAACGAGACACACCTTGTGTCCAATATCTTAAAATAAAAAAAGCTTCTCGTTTGAGAAGCCTTCTGTGCGGATAATAGGACTCGAACCTACACGCCTTGCGGCACCAGATCCTAAGTCTGGCATGTCTACCAATTTCACCATATCCGCAAAATTGTGAGTGCAAATATAGTTATTCTTTTTAAATTCCAAAGAACAAATTCTAAATTCCAAATAAAACTTTATGTAATTTCAATTTGTATATTTGACGGTATTAATTAACAACTACAATGGACAATATAAAAAATTACGTTCAACAAAACAAAGAACGTTTTATCAATGAATTAATCGAATTATTAAAAATCCCTTCTGTAAGTGCTGATAGCGCTTATGCTCACGATGTTATAGCTACTGCGGAAGCTGTAAAGACTTCACTCGAAAAAGTAGGTTGCAAGCATGTTGAAATTTGCGAAACTCCAGGTTATCCAATCGTTTTCGGTGAACATATAATCGACAAAAACCTCCCAACAGTTTTAGTTTATGGACATTATGATGTGCAGCCACCAGATCCTATGGAACTATGGACTTCACCACCATTTGAACCCGTAATTAAAGTCACCGAAATTCATCCTGAAGGAGCAATTTTTGCACGTGGTTCTTGCGATGACAAAGGTCAGATGTACATGCATGTGAAAGCTTTCGAATACATGATTCAGGACAATTGTTTGCCTTGCAACGTAAAATTTATGATTGAAGGTGAGGAAGAAGTTGGGTCGAAAAGTCTCAGCTGGTTCGTAGAAAAAAATCAAGAAAAATTAAGTTGTGACGTGATTTTAATTTCCGATACCGGAATGATTTCTAACCAACAACCAAGTATCACAACCGGACTACGTGGTTTGAGTTATGTTGAAGTAGAAGTTACAGGTCCAAATCGCGATTTACATTCGGGATTATATGGTGGCGCTGTTGCCAATCCAATCAATGTGTTGACCAAAATGATTGCTTCACTTCATGACGAAAACAATCACATTACGATTCCAGGATTTTATGATAAAGTAGAAGAATTGACTGTGGCTGAAAGAGCCGAAATGGCAAAAGCACCATTCAATTTAGATAAATACAAACAAGCGTTAGATATCGCTGATATTTATGGAGAAACTGGCTATGTAACCAATGAAAGAAACTCTATTCGTCCAACCTTAGACGTTAACGGAATTTGGGGCGGATACACAGGAGAAGGAGCAAAAACTGTAATTGCCAGCAAAGCGTATGCAAAAATTTCGATGCGTTTGGTACCAAATCAGGATTGGAATGAAATTACCGAAATGTTTACTAAACATTTTGAAAGCATAGGTCCAAAATCGGTGAAAGTAAAAGTTACGCCGCATCATGGTGGACAAGGTTATGTAACGCCAATTGACAGCATTGGATATAAGGCAGCAAACAAAGCATATACGGAAACTTTTGGAGTTCCGGCTATTCCGGTTCGCTCTGGTGGAAGTATTCCGATTGTAGCGTTGTTTGAAAAAGAATTGAAGAGCAAAACTATCTTGATGGGATTCGGTTTGGATTCGGATGCGATTCATTCGCCAAACGAACATTTCGGAATTTTTAATTACTTGAAAGGAATTGAAACGATTCCGTTGTTTTATAAATATTTTGTGGAGCTTTCGAAATAGTTGACCGCAGATTCGCAGATTATTAATCCGTTCTTCTTAATTGAATGAGCGGATTTTTTATTCGGGCGTTCCCTTGTTGCACAACTTTTACTCAACGAGGAATCACTTTAGCAACAAGGTCAGGCTTTCCGTTGCAATCTGTCTTTGCGTGGAACGAAACAATTTCACAGTACCATTTACTTACGCAATGACAGGATTTCCACTTTAATCCTTAACGCAAATCAAACTAACTTTCAATAGGTTACAATAAACTTAAACTTTTGGCGTTATATTTGTATAATCATGATCATCAAAAAATCATCATCATGTTAAAACTTTTTTTCCTCCTATGTTCAGGTGCCGATAGTAACATCGTGAACTCATGTTCCAACGGCGAACAAAACAAATATGCCGGCATTGGCGCCACCGTTTTCTTTACAGCAGTTATGGCATTTATTGCCAGTAGTTATGCACTTTACACCGTTTTTGACAATCCCTATATTGCTATTGCATTTGGTATAGTTTGGGGATTTTTAATTTTCAATCTCGACCGATTTATTGTTTCAACAATAAAAAAAAGAGATAGTTTTCTGGACGAATTCATTCAGGCTTCACCTCGAATTGTGTTAGCAATTATTATAGCTATCGTGATTTCAAAACCATTGGAAATCAAAATTTTTGAAAAGGAAATCAATACCGTTTTACTAAAAGAGAAAAACGAAATGGCGATTGCCAATAAAAATCAGGTTGCCAATTATTTCAAAACCGATGTCGATAAAAACAAAGCCGAAATGGATAGTTTAAAATCGGATATTGCCAAAAAAGAAAAAGAAGTCGCGGGTTTGTACCAATCCTATATCACCGAAGCAGAAGGTTCAGCCGGAACCAAAAAAATGGGGAAAGGCCCAATATATCAAGAAAAAAGAATCGCGCATGATTTGGCTGTCAAACAATTAGATTCCATGAAAATAAACAATTCTAAAATAATTGCCGATAAAGAAGTCAGAGCGAAAACTTTGCAAACCGATTTAGATAAAAAAGTTACCGAAACACAACCTATCATTGACGGATTCGATGGTCTGATGGCTCGGATTAACGCTTTAGGGAAATTGCCTTCAATTCCTTCGCTGTTCATTATGTTGTTGTTTTTTGCTATTGAAACTTCCCCAATCATTGCCAAATTATTATCGCCAAAAGGTGAATACGATTTCAAGCAGGAAGATTTGGAAATGGGAATTAAAAATGTGATTTCACAAAATCGTTACCAAAGCGAATTACAAAAGAAAACCGATGCCGAGATTTATGATAAAGTCTACGCCGATATTCGTGACGACAAAGAATTATACAACTACAAGAAAAAAGGCGCCACCGAATTACTCAAACTTCAAGCTGATGGTTTTGTAGAAAAACAGAAGAAATCCATGTAAATTTAAACGCAAAGTTCGCAAAGTTTTTTTCGCAAGGTTCGCAAAATTTTAAAAAAAATAAAGCCCAACATGTTCAAAGTGTTGAGCTTTTCCTTGCGAACTTAGCGGATATCTTTGCGTGCTTTGCGGTTAAAAAACTTATGTTATTTCCTAAAAATTAATTTTCAAGAATTTCGTTTTGAAGTTTTTTAGTCAAACTTTTAAATACTAAATCATAAGAATGAGTGATTAATTCGCACATCATTTTATCCGAAACATCACTGTTAAAATCAACTGTTACCCAATGTATTTTACTCATGTGGTATCCTGGATTTATGGCTTCATATTGTGCACTAAGTTCCGCATTGTTTTCTGGTTCTCCTTTTAGGTTCAATGACGGTGTTCCTTTTTCCCATTCCTTTAACGAAGTCAGGCAAAACATTTTCCCTCCAACCTTAAACACCAAGGTATCTTCATCAAACGGAAAATGTTCAGTTACTGCTTTTTTAGATAAGCAAAATTCGTATAATTGCTGGATGTTCATTTATCTTAATACTTAATTCTCACTACTTAATACTAATTACTTTTTCCATCATCTTTTCAGGATGAGCCAACGGTGTAAATCCGAATTTCTCATATAAAAAATGGGCATCAGAAGTCGCCAATCTCCAGATTTTTACTTGTTGTAATTGCGGTTCCTTCATCATGGCATCAATTAAAATGGAAGAATATCCTTTTCCGCGATGCTTTTCATCAATAAAAACATCCATCAGATAGGCAAAAACAACATAATAAGTGACCACACGGGCAAAACCAATTTGCTCGTCATCTAAATAAATTCCAAAACAAAAGGAAGCGTCAATGGTTGTTTGTACTTCATCAATCGTTCTTCCGGCTGCCCAATAAATATCCCTCAAAAAGTTTTGAATGAACGGAACATTTAGTTTGCTTTTATCTGTGGAAACAACAATCATATTTTGTACAAAACAGGTTTACTTGGTGACGCATCATTTTCAAAAGAAGCAATTTGCAAGTTGAGAATATAACTTCCATCTTGAACGTTATCATCTACAAAAATCATTTCGGTAATGGTACAATCCAAACGGGCATCAGCATTTAGGTTATTTATATCTTTCACATTCCAAAATGCTTTGTGAGCCAATAATTTTCCTTCGTCTTCTTCCCTATCCACACTTGGTAAATCAATTAGCAAATGCTTGATTCCGATTTCGCGAATAAAAGTTGCAGCTTCCTGTAACAAGTATGGCGGATTTGTTTTAGAATAGTTTTTATGTTTTTTGGATTCTAAATTTGGCAACGTTCTGATAACTAAAGCTTCTGTTTTTTTTGTCCCATCGAGCTTGTCATCCTGAGCGCAGACGAAGGACGAGATGCTTTTTTTGGTAATAACCAAATCGTCCCCAATACTTTCCGGTTGAATCGAAATCAATTCAGCTGTAAAGAAAAACTGTTTGAGACATTGATTGATACTATAAAACTCTCGTGTAATATGACCGAGGCATTCCGTATGTGTTCCGTGTCCGTGTGGATTAAAGAAAATATTGTTGAAATTGGTCGAGCTTCCTTCAGAAACTTTCCCAATCCATTCCGAAGCTTCGGAACCAAAACGAACTGGTTCAATTTGTGGCTTTTCGATATACCATGCAATCGGATTGGCATCAGTATTGGTTAATGGAATAGAAATGTCAATCGGTTTTGATAAGTCGATCTCGAAGTTTTGGATTTTTGCTATCATAGAATTTAAACGCTAAGAGCGCAAAGAATCACGCTAGGTTCGCAAAGGTTTTAAAGATTATTTACAATTCTTTTTATTCCGTTTTTTATTAGTGCTACATTAAAGTTGATTAACAATCCTAACTTGCAATCGGTCAATTTTAAATAAGTTAACAATTGCGCAAAATGAACATCATTCAATGCTTCAACTGATTTAACTTCTATAATTAATTTATTTTCGATGATAATATCAATCCTGTAACCAACATCAAGTTTTACCTCTTCATAAAAAAGCGGAAGAGCTTTCTGCTTTTGAACTTCCAAACCTGTTTTTCTTAATTCGTAAAACAAACATTCTTCATAAGCGCTTTCTAAAAGCCCTGGCCCAAGTGATTGAAGCACTTTCAAAGCACAATCGAATACTATTTTAGATAATTCATTTTCTGACATAATTTTTTGTGGCGTATATTTTTGTTCATTTAACCTTAAGGAAATCAATAGGTTTACGAAAAGGACACAATGAAAACCTTGCGAACCTTGCGTAAAACTTTGCGCCCTTTGCGGTTAAACTATTCCAAATTTAACAAAAACAAATCACTTGCAATTCCGTCACTCAAAAACTTACCGCTTTTGGTAGTTCGCAAAATATTATCGTCCACAAAAAGCAAATGATCTTCAATGTATTTTGCCGCTTGTTGGTTAAGATAATCCAAATAAGTTTTGCCAAATTCCTGTTCGATTCTGTCTAAAGAAATGCCCCAAATGGTGCGTAAACCTGTCATTACATATTCGTTATAACGGTCGGTTTTGGTTAAGGTTTCGGTTTCTGAAGGCAATATGTTTTCAGAAATTGATTTCAGATAAAGAGAGTTGTTCGAAACATTCCAGCTTCTGGAAATGCCATCATAGCTATGCGCTGACGGACCAATTCCGAGATATTTTTTTCCGAGCCAATAACTCGAATTGTTTTTGGAGAAATAATTTTCCTTTCCAAAATTGGACAACTCATAATGAATGAATCCGTTTTCTTGTAGCTTATCAACCAGCAAATGAAAATGCTCTTGCGCGACTTCATCATCAGGCTGCGGAATAATTCCTTTTTGAATAAAGGTATGCAAAGCCGTTTTTGGTTCAACTGTCAAAGCATAACTGGAAATATGAGGAATTTTGTAAGACAAAGCGGTTTCTATATTTTGCAACCATTTTTCATTGCTCATTTGCTGCGCCTGTTCGCCATTCTGGCTCGAGTCGGGAACACCATAAATCAAATCGATGGAAATATTATCAAAATATCGAGTAGCAATTTCAAGACAT
>NZ_JANMXZ010000017.1:0-2511 GCF_031381455.1 Flavobacterium sp.
CGGAACAATTGGGCACGTGGATCACGGAAAAACTACATTAACTGCAGCAATTACTAAAGTGTTGTCTGATGCAGGATATTGTCAAGCAAAATCATTTGATCAAATTGATAATGCTCCAGAAGAAAAAGAAAGAGGTATTACTATCAACACTTCACACGTTGAGTACGAAACTGCTAACCGTCACTACGCACACGTTGACTGTCCAGGTCACGCGGATTACGTAAAGAACATGGTTACTGGTGCTGCTCAAATGGACGGTGCTATCCTTGTTGTAGCTGCAACTGATGGACCAATGCCACAAACACGTGAGCACATCCTTTTAGGTCGCCAAGTTGGTATTCCTAGAATGGTAGTATTCATGAACAAAGTGGACATGGTTGATGATGCTGAGCTATTAGAATTAGTTGAAATGGAAATCAGAGATTTATTATCTTTCTACGAATATGATGGAGATAACAGTCCGGTTATTCAAGGTTCTGCTTTAGGTGGATTGAATAATGATCCAGCTTGGGTACCAAAAATCATTGAATTAATGGCTGCTGTTGATGCATGGATTGAAGAACCAGTTCGTGATATCTCAAAACCATTCTTGATGCCAGTTGAAGATTCATTTACAATTACTGGTCGTGGAACTGTTGCTACAGGTCGTATCGAAACAGGTATTGCTAACACAGGAGATCCAGTTGAAATTATTGGTATGGGAGCTGAAAAATTAACTTCTACTATTACAGGAGTTGAGATGTTCCGTAAAATCCTTGATAGAGGTGAAGCTGGAGATAACGTAGGTTTATTGTTAAGAGGTATTGATAAAGCTGATATCAAAAGAGGTATGGTTATTATTAAGCCAGGTTCAGTAAAACCACACGCAACTTTCAAAGCTGAGGTTTATATCTTGAAAAAAGAAGAAGGTGGTCGTCACACACCATTCCATAATAATTACCGTCCACAGTTCTATGTTCGTACAACTGACGTAACAGGAGTTATTACTTTACCAACAGGAGTTGAAATGGTTATGCCAGGAGACAACTTAACTATCAATGTTGCTTTATTAAGCCCAATCGCTATGAACGTAGGTTTACGTTTCGCTATCCGTGAAGGTGGTAGAACAGTTGGTGCTGGTCAGGTAACTGAAATAGTATCTTAATTATTAAATAAATAAAAATTCAGTGTCGTTTTTTCTTAAACGACACTGTTTTAGTAATAATCAACGGGCGTAGTTCAAGGGTAGAATAGCGGTCTCCAAAACCGTTGATGGGGGTTCGAATCCCTCCGCCCGTGCAAAAATAAAAATACAATGACAAAAGTTGTTAATTATATATCAGAAGCATTTGACGAATTAAAATCAAATGTTACTTGGCCAGAATGGGCTGAAGTACAACGTCTCACTATTATCGTGGCCGTTTTTTCAGTAGTTTTTGCTTTAGCAACATGGGGTGTTGATGAAATGTGCGCAAAAGCAATTGCTGGGATTTTTAATTTGATAAAATCATAATTTCTCTGAAATGGCAGATAATAATGTGAAAAAATGGTATGTGGTTCGAGCGGTAAGTGGACAAGAAAATAAAGTCAAAGCTTATATCGAAACAGAAATCAATAGATTGGGAATGTCGGATTATGTATCTCAAGTTCTTGTGCCTACCGAAAAAGTAGTTCAAGTAAGAGATGGTAAAAAAATAGCAAAGGATAAAGTTTATTTTCCTGGTTATGTAATGATCGAAGCTAATCTTATTGGTGAAATACCTCATATCATCAAATCGATTACCAGTGTAATTGGTTTTTTAGGTGAAGTAAAAGGTGGAGAGCCCGTTCCATTAAGAATGTCTGAAGTGAATAGAATGTTAGGTAAAGTTGATGAATTAGCTGTTAACACGGATACTCAGGCAATACCTTTCAAAATTGATGAAACAATTAAGGTTATTGATGGCCCTTTCAATGGATTCAACGGAACTATTGAAAAAATCAATGAAGAAAAGCGTAAGCTAGAAGTAATGGTGAAAATTTTCGGAAGAAAAACACCATTAGAATTAAGCTTTATGCAAGTTGAAAAAGTATAATTTTTGTTACATCTATAATAACCACTGTAATTGCTTCCTATGATTACGGTGTTAAATTTTTTAAAAAATGGCTAAAGAAATTAGTAAGGTAGTTAAACTACAAGTTAAGGGAGGTGCTGCGAATCCGTCGCCACCGGTTGGACCTGCTTTAGGAGCTGCTGGGGTAAACATCATGGAATTCTGTAAGCAGTTTAATGCTAGAACTCAGGATAAACCCGGCAAAATATGCCCAGTACAAATTACTGTGTATAAAGACAAATCATTTGATTTTGTTGTAAAAACTCCTCCAGCGGCAGTCCAGTTATTGGAAGCTGCGAAGCTAAAGTCAGGATCTGGTGAACCAAATCGTAAAAAAGTAGCAAGCGTTACTTGGGATGTTATCAAAGCAATTGCTGAAGATAAAATGGTAGATTTAAATGCATTCACAATCGAATCTGCTATGAGCATGATTGCTGGA
>NZ_JANMXZ010000022.1:0-5377 GCF_031381455.1 Flavobacterium sp.
CTGCATCGCCAGTCACGATTGGGCTTATTGTTAAAGTTGATGATGTCGCACCCGAAATAGCTCCACCATCAGTTAAAGCAGTTGCACCTTTGTACCACTGAAAAGAAATGCCGGAACCAGTAGCAGTAACAAAAAATGATGCAGTATTACCGGTACATATAGTTTGTGTAGCAACAGGCTGAGAAGTTATGGTAACTTTTTCAATTACTATCAACTCAGCATTAGCCGAAGTTGCTGCAGGGGAACAAGTTCCGCTTACAACACAATTATAATTTGCTGATGCATCGCCTATAGTAACCGGATTTATAGTTAGAGTAGAGCTTGTTGCACCCGAAATTGAACCAACATTACTTAAAGCAGTAGCACCATTATACCATTGGTAGGTCAGTCCTGCGCCAGTAGCATTTACTGAAAAGCTAACCGAACTTCCTGAACAAATAGTTTGTGTGGCAAGTGGTTGTAAACTTATTGCCGGTAATGCCAAAACATTTACCGCATTGGTTGTTATACTGCAATTCGTAGTTGAATCGGTATAAGTAAAAGTTGGGCTTCCAACAGCCACACCAGTCACAAGACCAGTATTATCAATAGTTGCCAAAGCGTTATCACTGCTAGTCCAGGTTCCTCCTGAATTTGGCGTTAATTGAGCTGTATTTCCAATACATACGCTAGCTGGAGATGAAACAACCGGAAGTGCAGTTACGGTTATTGTTCCAGTAGCATTTACGCTTCCGCAACCTCCCGTTAAAGGAATAGAGTAGTTAAAAGTTCCAGAAGCTGTTGGGGTTCCGCTAATAGTAATCGTATTTGAGGCCCATGCTGCTGATACACCTGCTGGTAAACCTGTCGGCGAACCAATTCCAGTTGCTCCTGTAGTAGTATGTGTAATAGAAGAAACTAAAGCGGTATTTATACAAAGTGTTGGCGTGGAAGAAGCTGCTCCAACTGTATCCGCTGCAGTTACGGTTATTGTTCCAGTAGCATTTACGCTTCCACAACCTCCCGTTAAAGGAATAGAGTAGTTAAAAGTTCCAGAAGCTGTTGGTGTTCCGCTAATAGTAATCGTATTTGATGCCCAATTAGCTGTTACTCCCGATGGTAAACCTGTTGCCGTGCCAATTCCGGTTGCTCCTGTAGTAGTATGTGTAATAGAGGAAACTAAAGCGGTATCTATACAGAGTGTTGGTATAGAAGAAGCTGCTCCAGCTGTATTCGCTGCAGTTACGGTTATCGTTCCAGTAGCATTTACGCTACCACAACCTCCCGTTAAAGTAATAGAGTAGTTAAAAGTTCCAGAAGCTGTTGGGGTTCCGCTAATAGTAATCGTATTTGATGCCCAATTAGCTGTTACTCCCGATGGTAAGCCTGTTGCCGTGCCAATTCCTGTTGCTCCTGTAGTAGAATGTGTAATAGATGAAACCAAACCAGTATTGATACACAATGTCGGTGTTGAAGATGCTGCACCTGCTGTATTTAATGCTGTAGGTGTAAAATTACCTGCGCTGGTGGCTGTACCACCCGGCACAGTAACCGTAATTTTTCCGGTGGATACTCCCGAAGGGACAACGGCTGTAATTTGAGTTGCACTATTTACTACAAATGAGGCAGCGGCACTACCATTAAAACCAACTGCAGTGGCTCCTGTAAAATTAGTCCCTGTAATGACAACATTTTCTCCGGCACAGGCAGTTGTAGGAGTGAAACTTGTTATGGTAGGTGCGACATGGGTTACACAAATGGTAAAGGCATTTGCAGTTAGGTCTCCATTATTGTCATGCACTTGAATTTTATAGGTTTGTCCAATGGTTAAGCCATTGAGTGTCAATGTTTCTATTCCGCCGTCAACAAGATTTTGCACACAATTTCCACCAGTCGGTCTTGTGGTTGTTCCACAGGTAGTTAAAGCACCAATTACAGCGTCAAAACCTGAAATGCCATCTACGGTTACTACATGACTAGTTGATACAGCAGTAAATTGATACCAGACTGCATTTTCAGTACCGTTTGTACAATCACCTGTCTCATTATTATCTGTAGCGCCAATTGTAGAACCCGTAGTAGTTGTACAAGATGTGTTTGATGTTAAGGTTGTTGCTCCGGCACAAATATCATTGTCAATAGTTACACACAAACTGGTTAAGAACATATTGCCATCACTCCCGACGTTTACAACTTTAACATAATAAATTCCATTGTTTAGTGTGGTATTTATTGTTTCTGTTTGTGCACTATTACCTCCAAAGGAATTAGCACAAGCGATTTGGGCTAATCCTGCACAAGCACTTGTAGATGAAATTAATTGTAAATATAAATTTCTGTTCGTCGATATTGCGGCTATGGTTACAGTCAAAGGACCACCAGTTACTGTAAAAGTGTACCAAGCCTCTCGGTTAAATGTTGCGGCACAGCTGCCACCAATATTGGGTATGTCTTGAGCAATGTCACCAACATTGTCATTAGTTCTACAACCACCAATGGTTATTGAAGTCGCAGTCGCACAAGTTGTGCCTTGTGCATAGACTCCTGTAAAATTTCCTGGGAAAAGAGTGAGCGTAGCTAGAAGTAGGATATATTTTTGTTTCAAAAATAATTCTAGTAGAAATTCGGTTTTCTGTGATAAGTAGTTTTTCTTCATTGGGCGATGAAATTTTAACTATTAATGATAATACAAATTTATACTACCTTTTGAGTAGCCAATAATTTTTCGGACACACTACTTTAAAAATCGATAAAGTGCATTTTTTTTAAATATTTTTCAACAAGTTGTTTATAAGCATCTGTTTTTCAATAATATGTGAATTTTGCAACAGTGCATTTCAACGAAGGAAATGAACCTTTCATGGATAAAATTGGAATAAATAAAACCTTAAAATTTCGCTCAATCTTAACAAATTGTATTTCAAGAAATAGGTATTAATAGCTTACATTTGTTTTATGAAAGTTTCTGTCACATTTTTACTTTTTTTACCCATGATGCTCTTTTCTCAAACAAATTTTGAGAAAGCAGAAAAGTTATTTAATCAAGAAAAATATACTGAGGCAAAACCTATTTTCGAAAGCATTTTTAAAGAAAATCCAAATCAATTAAAAACGATAGAGTATTTGGGTGATATTGCCAGTAATTTAAAAGATTGGGATAAAGCGGCTTTTTATTATGAAAAACTAAAAACTCTAAAACCCAATGAAGCAGATTATTATTTCAAGTACGGTGGAGCATTAGGAATGAAAGCGCAAACAGGTGGAAAATGGGTGGCTATCAGACTGATTGGCGCCATGAAAGGCGCATTTGAAAAAGCATTAGTTCTTAATCCAAATCATATTCAAGCACGATGGGCTATGATAGAATATTATCTTCAGTTACCAGCTTTTGCTGGTGGTAGCGAAAGAAAAGCACAACGCTATTCGAATGAATTATTTAAACTCTCACCCGTCGATGGATATCTTTCCAAGGCACATATCGATGAATATTTTAAAAGATATATAAGTGCAGAAAAAAATTACATAAAAGCTATTGAAGTTGGTGGCTCTAAAAACTCCTATCATCGCTTAGCCGAATTATATAGAGATAAATTACATCAACCCGAAAAAGCATTACGAGTTCTACAAGCATACCAAGAAAAAATCAAATCATAAAACATGCGTACACATTTCATAGCCATTGGAGGCGCAGCTATGCACAATCTTGCCTTAGCATTACACAATAAAGGATATCAAGTTACCGGAAGCGATGATGCCATATTTGAACCTTCCAAATCAAGATTAGAAAAAAAAGGATTATTACCAACAGAATTTGGCTGGTTTCCTGAAAAAATAACTTCCGATATCGAAGCCATTATCCTCGGAATGCACGCCAAAGCAGACAATCCTGAATTGTTGAAAGCACAGGAATTAGGATTGAAAATTTATTCGTATCCCGAGTTTTTACATGAACAATCTAAAAATAAAACCCGAGTTGTCATTGGCGGTTCACATGGAAAAACAACCATTACTTCCATGATTTTGCATGTGATGCATTATCACAATATCGAAGTTGATTATATGGTTGGCGCGCAATTGGAAGGTTTTGAAACCATGGTTCATTTGACGCATGAAAATGATTTTATTGTTTTAGAAGGCGACGAATATTTATCATCTCCAATAGACAGAAGACCAAAATTTCATTTGTACCAACCTAATATCGCTTTACTTTCGGGGATTGCTTGGGATCATATTAATGTATTTCCAACGTTTGAGAATTATGTGGAGCAATTTGAAATCTTTGTTAACCAAATAACCAAAGGCGGAATTTTAGTCTACAACGAAGAAGACGAAACCGTAAAAAAAGTAGCCGAAGAAACGACTAATACCATCAGAAGGTTACCTTATACAACGCCAAGTTATTCTGTTGAAGACGGAACCACTTTATTAGACACACCAGAAGGACCAATGCCAATTGAAGTTTTTGGTGCACACAATCTCAACAATCTGTCTGGTGCCAAATGGATTTGCCAAAACATGGGCGTTGATGAAGCCGATTTCTACGAAGCTATTGCCAGTTTTAAAGGTGCTTCTAAACGTTTGGAAAAAATAGCCGAAGGCAAAGGCAAAGTCGCTTACAAAGATTTCGCGCATTCACCAAGTAAAGTTTCGGCAACGACCAAAGCTGTAAAAGCACAATATCCAAACCGAAAATTAGTAGCTTGTTTGGAACTTCACACTTACAGTAGTTTGAATGCTGAATTCTTAAAAGAATACGAAGGCGCTCTCGATGCTGCAGATGTTGCCCTGGTTTTTTATTCGCCCGATGCGGTGAAGATTAAGCAACTGGAAGAAGTGAGTTATGACCAAATTGCACAATCTTTCAAACGCAATGATTTGATTATTTATACTAATCCGGTGGAGTTTAAAGACTTCCTTTTTAATTACGATTTGAATAATTCGGCATTGCTTTTAATGAGTTCAGGAAATTATGGCGGATTGAATTTTGATGAGGTTAAACAACTAATCAATTAGTATATTTAAAATGTCCGACTATTTTCCAATCGAATAGACAGTCTTCTAAAACTTGTCCGCCGCCAACATTATGAACAATCATCAGTCGCTTTCCGTCTGGTGATTTTTTGTTAGTGATAATTCCGATGTGAGGATATTTATTGGCAATCATCCAAGTAATTAATTCGCCCGTTTTATAATCATTTGCATCATCTGTAACGGATAATTTTTCTCCTTTTCTGCCGAAGAAAACTTCTAAGTTAGGAACTCGTCTGTGGTCAATGTTGGTGTCGGTCGAATGCAATCCCCATTTTTTGATGTTTGGATAAAGAGAAAAATTTTTCACCATGTCTTCATGCACTTCCTTTTGCAAATCAATTCCAAGTTTTCGGTAAGCCCGAATGAC
>NZ_JANMXZ010000034.1:0-14639 GCF_031381455.1 Flavobacterium sp.
CGAAATTCAACGCCTTATGTTGGACTGATTTCTCCGCCGCCACATCACGACATTTATTCGATAGAAGATTTATCACAATTGATTTTTGATTTAAAAAATGCCAATCGCGAAGCACGAATTAATGTGAAATTGGTTTCCGAAGTAGGTGTAGGAACAATTGCTGCCGGTGTTGCCAAAGCGAAAGCCGATGTAATTCTGATTTCGGGTTACGATGGTGGAACTGGTGCCGCACCATTAACATCGTTGCAACACACGGGAATTCCATGGGAACTTGGATTGGCAGAAGCACAACAAACTTTAATTCTGAATGATTTGCGAAGTCGTGTGGTTCTTGAATGTGACGGGCAATTAAAAACGGGTCGCGATGTTGCCATTGCTGCTTTGCTTGGCGCAGAAGAATTTGGTTTTGCAACGGCTCCGTTAGTAGCTTCGGGTTGCATTATGATGCGCGCCTGTCATTTGAATACATGTCCTGTTGGTATCGCCACTCAAGATCCTGAATTGCGTAAAAACTTCAAAGGAACACCGGAACACATCATTAATTTTATGTATTTCATTGCTGAAGAATTACGTGAAATCATGGCACAACTAGGCTTTAGAACATTAAAAGAAATGGTGGGACAATCTCAAAAATTGAACGTCAACAAAGCCATCAAACATTATAAAGCCAGTGGTTTGGATTTATCGACCATTCTTTACAAACCGGAAAAAGCTAAAGTCGTTCCAAATCACAATACAACATCGCAAGACCATCATTTAGAACATGTGCTTGATTTTGAAATTATAAAAGCGGCAATTCCTTCTATTTATAGAAAAGAAAAAACCCGGATTAATTTTAAAATTAAAAATACAGATCGTTCCGTCGGCGCCATTTTAAGTAATGAAATCTCAAAAATATATGGTGCACAAGGTTTACCCGAAGACACTATTTTAATAGATTTTGAAGGCTCAGCCGGGCAGAGTTTTGGTGCTTTTGCTACAAATGGTTTGTCGTTTAAAATTCACGGAAACTGCAATGATTACTTGGGCAAAGGACTATCAGGCGGAAAGCTGATTATCAAAGTTCCGCCAACAGCGACTTTCAAGCCAGAAGAAAATATTATTATTGGTAACGTTGCATTATATGGAGCAATTACCGGAGAAGCCTACATAAACGGAATTGCGGGTGAGCGTTTTTGCGTTAGAAATTCAGGCGCAACTGCTGTTGTGGAAGGCGTTGGAGATCATGGTTGTGAATATATGACTGGTGGAACTGTCGTCGTTTTAGGAAAAACAGGTCGGAATTTTGCTGCCGGAATGAGTGGTGGCGTTGCCTATGTTTTTGACAAGAAAAAAGAATTTGAAAAAGGCTTGTGCAATATGGAAATGGTTCAACTGGAACCATTGGATGAAAATGATTTGACACAGCTTAAAAGATTAATAAAAAGACATTCGCTTTTTACCAATAGTCCATTGGCGAAACTGATGCTCGACGATTGGGAAAATCAAAAAAAACAGTTTATCAAAGTAATGCCAACCGATTATAAAAAAGCATTGCAAAGATTATCAGAAGAAAAACAAATAGCAGCATTAATAGCAAATTAAGATGGGAAAGTTAGGTGGATTTAAAGAATACGACAGAACCGACGAAAGCAATTTGGTTGTTCAAGAACGTGTTTCAAACTACAACGAATTTACAATTCCGTTAGGAAAAGAAAAAATAAAAGAGCAAGGTTCAAGATGCATGGATTGTGGTATTCCCTTTTGTCACAGCGCCTGTCCATTGGGGAATTTAATTCCCGATTTTAATGACATGGTGCATCAGGAAGAATGGCAAAGCGCTTTAGAAATTTTACAATCGACAAATAATTTTCCTGAATTTACGGGAAGATTATGTCCGGCGCCATGTGAAAAATCATGTGTATTAGGCATTATCAGCGAACCGGTTGCGATTGAA
This sequence comes from Flavobacterium sp., assembly GCF_031381455.1. Taxonomy (GTDB): domain Bacteria; phylum Bacteroidota; class Bacteroidia; order Flavobacteriales; family Flavobacteriaceae; genus Flavobacterium. Next base: position 1,937 of record NZ_JANMXZ010000034.1, read on the forward strand.
AATATTGAAAAAAATATAGTGGAAAGAGGTTTTGCCGAAGGTTGGATAAAACCACAACCACCGGAAATCAGAACTGGAAAAACCGCAGCCGTAATTGGTTCCGGTCCAGCCGGATTAGCAGCAGCACAGCAATTAAACCGTGCTGGTCATTTGGTAACTGTTTTCGAAAGAGACAATGCTATTGGCGGTTTACTTCGTTATGGAATTCCAAATTTTAAACTGGAAAAAGCCATCATCGACAGACGCATCGCTATTCTTGAAGCAGAAGGAATTGTGTTTAAAACCAATGTCAATGTTGGTGTAAATTATAGCATAAAGCAACTCAATTCATTTGATGCCATTGTTTTGTGTGGTGGCGCAACCGAAAGAAGAAGCATTCCAACAAGAGGCATCGAAAGCAAAGGAGTTGTACAGGCCATGACTTTTTTGACACAGCAAACCAAAGCATTATACGGAGAAACTGTTCCAAATCAAATAACAGCAAAAGGTAAAAACGTAATTGTAATTGGTGGTGGCGATACGGGTTCTGACTGTGTTGGAACTTCTAACAGACAAGGCGCAAAATCGGTAACGAATTTTGAAATTTTACCAAAACCACCAGAATACAGAAGCGAAACTACGCCTTGGCCCTTTTGGCCTTTGCAATTAAAAACATCCTCTTCACACGAAGAAGGCTGTGATAGAAACTGGCTCATCAACACCAAAGAATTTATTTCTAATGACAAAGGAGAATTAACCGGATTAAAAACTGTTGAAGTGGCTTGGAAAATGACACCAGGAGAACGTCCACAACTTGTTGAAAAAGCAGGTTCTGAAAAAATATGGCCATGTGAATTAGCTTTATTGGCACTAGGTTTTACTGGACCAGAGAAAACGTTAAGCGATCAATTAGGAATTGAAATCGATTTCAAAAACAATTACAAAGCCAAAAACTATCAAACCAATATCCCAAATATTTTTACTGCTGGCGATATGCGACGCGGTCAATCTTTAATCGTTTGGGCTATTTCAGAAGGACGAGAAGCCGCGAGGGAAGTTGATAATTATTTGATGGGTTACACCAATTTACCAACCAAAGGAAATGGCGATTTACCAAATTTGTAAAAATACCAAAATCTGCATAAAATCATAAAACTATTGTCATTACTGACATCATAGACTATCTTTGCCACCCGAGTCTCGTCCTAAAGACGAGACGAATTGAACGAAGTTAAAAAAAATAAAATCATGCAACCCAAAGAATTACTAGACTTAGCAGAACAATTCGGAAATCCTTTATACGTTTATGATGCCAATAAAATTGAACTTCAGTACAAGCGCTTAACCAATGCGTTTAAAGTAGAAAAGCTTCGCATCAATTATGCGATGAAAGCCTTGTCGAATATTTCAATTTTAAAGCTACTAAAGAATTTTGGTTCCGGATTGGATACGGTTTCCATTCAGGAAGTGCGACTGGGTTTGCATGCGGGTTTTACGCCTGACCGAATCATTTTTACGCCAAACGGAGTTTCCTTTGAAGAGATTGAAGAAGTTGCTGAAATGGGCGTTCAAATTAATATTGACAACCTTTCTATTTTGGAGCATTTTGGTGCCAAACATCCAAAAGTTCCGGTTTGTATTCGTATTAATCCGCATGTGATGGCGGGTGGAAACGAGAACATTTCTGTGGGTCATATTGATAGCAAATTTGGGATTTCTATTTATCAGATTCCACATGTTTTAAGAATCGTTGAAAATACTAAGATGAACATCAACGGCATTCACATGCACACAGGTTCTGACATTTTGGATATTGAAGTGTTTTTGTACGCATCTGAAATATTATTCGATACCGCCAAACAATTTAAAAATTTAGAATTCCTTGATTTTGGTTCCGGATTTAAAGTGCCTTATAAAAAAGACGATATCGAAACCAATGTAGAAGAATTGGGTAAAAAACTAACCAAACGCTTTTTGGCTTTCGAAAAAGAATATGGCCGCGAGCTGACCTTGGCTTTTGAACCCGGAAAATTTCTAGTAAGTGAAGCCGGTTTCTTTTTGGCAAAAGTGAATGTGGTAAAACAAACTACATCGACTGTTTTTGCCGGAATTGACAGTGGTTTCAACCATTTAATCCGTCCAATGTTTTATGGTTCACAGCATTATATCGAAAATATATCCAAGCCAAAAGGCAAAGAGCGTTTTTATACTGTTGTGGGTTATATCTGTGAAACCGATACGTTTGCCAACAACCGCAGGATTGCCGAAATTCACGAAGGCGACACGCTTTGCTTTAGGAATGCAGGTGCTTATTGTTTCTCGATGGCGTCTAACTATAATTCGCGTTTCAAACCTGCTGAAGTATTGTGGAAAAACGGCAAAGGTCATTTGATTAGAGAACGCGAAACCTTTGATGATTTACTGCAGAATCAGATAATGGTAGACTTGTAATAAAAAATCCCGCCTCGTTCGGTAAATGAGACGGGATTTTTTATTGTTTGAAAGTTTTATTGTGAGAATTATAAGTAGCGTATTTTTTTTAGTATATTAGATTTTGTAGAATGTGACTTCTAAGTATTAGTGAGTTATTGGACATTGCAAGCTACTTGATATTAATAAATAAATTCACTATGAAAAAAATAATCACATTACTTCTTCTGTTTTATAGCATAGCTGCCTTTTCTCAAACTGTTGAAAAGCAAGAAGACAACAACATATACAACACCGCCGGACTTGATGTTAAACCTGAATTTCCCGGAGGATTAGATAAATTAAATGCGTTTGTAAATGAAAGTTACCTAAAAGCCGGATATGCATCGGAAATAAAAGGAAAAGTATATGCAATTTTTGTAATAGAAAAAGATGGTTCGCTTAGTGATGTAAAAATTCTTCGTCGGGTTGATCCTCCTAAAGCTGCAGCATTGATTCAAATATTAAAAAGTTTACCAAAGTGGAACCCGGGAAAACAAAACGGAAAAGTTGTTAGAGTACTTTATTCTCTTCCGTTAGTGATTGGTAGTTAAAGATTAATAATTTTGAGTACTCGTAAAAAAACTACTTTTGATAATATCAAATGATAGTATCAATGAAACCACCTTACTATGCTCACACACATCAATCCAAAACTTCCCATGCGTGATAAAACTGTTACTTGGGACTATTATGTAAACCAATTGGGCTTCGAGCTTTTTGGAAGTGCGGATTATGATGGCTATCTAATGGTACAAAAGGACAGCATTCAAATTCACTTTTTTGAATTCAAAGAACTTGATCCAACCGAAAACTATGGACAGGTTTATATTCGGGTTGATGGTATTGATAGCTTTTACCAAACTTTACTTGACAAAAAAGTTAGGATTCATCCCAATGGTTATTTAGAAGCAAAACCTTGGGGACAGAAGGAATTTTCTTTACTTGACCCAGATAATAATTTGTTGAAGTTTGGGGAAAGTATATAACAATAAGAACATAATCTTTTTATTCAACCAGATTTTGGTTGAATTATATAAAGAAAACCCCGAAATCAACTTTCGCGGTTTTTATGGCATTTTTTGAATTAAAAAGCACTTCGACAAGCTCAGTGTGACATTTGCATATCCAATTGATTATAGATTGTCAGTCTGAGCTAGCTTGTGCTGACGAAGAAAGTAAAGACATTTTTTATTTATCTAAAACTTCCAAAAGCACTTCACTCTCTGTACCATTCGGAATAGTGATTTTTAGTTTTTGAGATAAGGTTGGTGCAATTTGTGTTATTACTTTTTTATCATGGGTTTCTCCTTTTTTGATGTTCCAGCCAAAGAAAATGCACGGCACATGTGTATCATAAGTATAAGGTGCTGCGTGTTCTGTTCCTGTAGGTTTGCCCTCAAGAAATCCAGGTTTGTCTAAAATTACTAAATCGCCATTTTGAGAAACATCATACCCTTTGGCAATACAATTCAGAAAATAATCTGCGCCTGTGTTAGCTAAAATCTCTTCTTCTGTATAAACTCTTTTGACTTGCTCCTGACTCATTAGAAAGTCTTTGAAAGCTTGCTTAACCACTTTTAAATCCAATGATTTCGATTTAATAATCTCTCTGTTGAAATACAGGTTAAACTTTGTATAATTCAACACTAAATTCTCTCCGAAAGTAGCAACAGAAAAATCTTTTAAAGCCGTACGAATTTCTTTGATTACAATATTATCCACATTGTATTTGTGTTCTTTTAGGAATTTTGGCGTTTCCGCGGCAGCATGATCGGCTGTCAGGAAAACTAAATAATTCCCTTTCCCAACTTTTTTATCTAAATAGTTTAAAAAACTGGCTATGTTTTGATCCAAACGCAAATAAGTATCTTGAACTTCCATAGAACGCGGTCCAAAATCGTGACCAATATAGTCACTAGCCGAAAAACTAAAGGTCAAAAAATCCGTAACATTGTCTTCTCCCAATCCTTCTTTTTCAATAGTTCTTATAGCGAACTCCTGAAGCAAATCATTGCCAAAAGGAATCGAACGGAATATATCACCACCTTTCTTTTCATACATTTTATTCAAATCATACGGAAAAACGGGTTTAAATCCGAACAACTCGCTTTCATGTGGATTGTCATCTGCTAAACTCTCATTATAGGTTTCTATTGGTCTAAATAAATCCCAACCCTTTTTGAGATAAGGCAGATAATGCTTTTCGTTATTAAACTCCGTTACCCAATCAGGTAATTTATCGCCATAAAATGTACTTGAAATAAAATTCCCGGTATCGCTGTACCAAAATGCCCAATTCGCAAAATGGCCAGCCGGAAGAATAGAACCTCTGTCTTTTAAGCTTATACCAATGACTTTTCCTTTGAAATTGGTTGACAATCGCAACTCATCTGTAACGGTTGTAGACAAAAGGTTTTTGGGTGACATTTCGCCTTCTTCTTTTTTACCATCTCCAAGCATACTAACTGATTTATCATCTGTACAATACATTCCTTTTCCGAGCTTTCTATTGAACCAATCATTACCCATGATTCCGTGAACTGAAGGCGTTGTTCCAGTATAAATAGAAGCATGTCCCGGTGCAGTCGAAGTTGGCATATAATTGAAATGCATATTATAAAACGTAAACCCTTCATTCATCAATCGTTTAAAACCGTTTTCGGAAAAATCACTTTGAAAGCGATACAGGTATTCCATTTTCATTTGGTCGACCACAATACCAACTACCAATTTTGGTCGTTGTTGTGCTGTTAGGTTTGAAATAACGAATAAGCATACGAATGGAAGAAACTTTTTCATTTGTAGTAATTGTGAATTACAAAAATACAGATTCGGGATGAATAGTTGACAAAAAAATGCACCCCGATCAAGTGTGCATTTTCCTCAAAAATTCAATATTTAACAACAACTAACTCCTATTTCAAAATCATAAACGTACATCTACGATTTGTGGCATGCTCAGCTTCTGTACAATCGTTTTTAGGGCAAATGATCAATGGCTTGGTTTCACCATAACCTATTGAACGCAGCTTTTTTCTATCAATTCCATTTTGTACCAAGTATTCTAATGCTGATGCGGCACGTTTATTTGACAACCTTAAATTATAAACTGCCGATGCACGTGAATCGGTATGTGAACCAATTTGAATTTCCATATATGGATATTTTTTCAACAAGCTTACCAAGACATCAAGTACTTGCGCTGCTTGTGGTTTGATATTCCATTTATCCAAATCGAAATAGATGTTTTCCAGTTCGATAAGCACTGTTCCGTCATCTTTTTTATTGATAATGTCTTCTGCATCATAATATGACTCGACTTTCATTTGAAGGTCTATGTAGACTTTTCCTTTTTGACTGGTGTCAAATTCGGCTTCGGCGGGAATATAAAAATCTTTGAAAGCCATGATTTTGTATTTCTTGTTTGGCTCCGTATTGAAGGTAAACGTACCATCTTTACCTACCAAAATTTCCTCCAGAAGATTACCTTTGTCATCATATAATTTAACTGTTGCGCCAGGCAAAAGTTCGGTTGATTTTAAATCTCGAACTTCACCTTCAACCAGATATTGCAATTTATTTTCTTCCTGAATAAAAGTGTATAAATTATCATCGCCTGTTCTATTGGACGCAAAATAACCTTTATTATTTTTCTCATCCAAAATGAAATTAAAATCATCCATTTCGCTGTTAATAGTTGAACCCAGATTGAGTGGTTTGTCAAATTCGGTGTCGCTCAATTTTAAGCTCATGAAAACATCTAAGTTCCCATTGCCCTGATGTCCGTCAGAAGCGAAATAAAGTGTTCCGTCTTCAGTTACAAATGGGAACTGTTCTCTGTGAATGGTGTTAATAGTTTCACCTAAATTTCTTGGCTGGCTGAAGGTTCCATCTTCATTTATATCGACCACAAAAATATCCATCGAGCCTATCGTGCCCAACATATCGCTGGCAAAATAAAGTTTCTTTCCGTCTTTCGTCAGGAATGGATGTTCCACCGAATAAGAATCGCTTGAGAATGGCAGCATCGTAACATTCGTCCATTTTCCATCAACAAATTCGGCTTTATATATTTTAATCATTGCCACTCTTTCTTCACCAATTTTAACCTGCTTCTCAGCACTTCTGTTGAAATACATTGTTTTACCATCGGCACTGAATGTCGCAGAACTTTCGTGTTTCTTCGTATTTATAATAGCAGGAAAAGGTTCCACTTTTACCAATTGCCCTTGACTATCAACTGATGCGGAAAATAAATCCAAATACGGTTTGTCATTCCAACCATAGGCTTTCTCTTGTGCATTTCGTGTAGATGCAAACGTTACTTTATCGCCATAGAAAGAAATTCCGAAATCGCCGTTGGTTTTGTTTTTTGACATGATTTGCAACTTGAAACTATTTGGTGTGTTTCGGGTGATGTTCTTCATAAATTTCGGAGTATTTTGATCAAACCCTAAATACTCCGACATCATGGCGTCGCCTTTGTCAAAATCTTTTGTCCCTTTAAGTGCGTTGGCATATCTGAAAAGCACCTCTTTTTTCACGCTGTCTTTGAAGGTAAAAAATAGTTGTCCGTAGGCACGAACCGCATTGGTCATTTGGAAATTGTAATAATAACAATCTCCTAAATTTTGCAACACTTGTTTGGTTTGCTTTGTCTGAATTACTTGCTCATAAGCTTCGGCAGCTTTAACATAAGACTTACTTGCAAACAAAGTGTTGGCTTGTTTAACACTGACTTTTTTTTGGGCAAAAAGAGTGGTGATACTGCAAAAAACAAAAAGTATGTAGTAGAATTTTTTCATCATTTTCATTTTAAAAGAATCGTGGTGATTTATCGTATCCTTTGCCTGAAAGTTTACCTAAATCTATATCAAATAGTAAAAAGACTTCATGCGAACCAGAATTAAAATCTCTCAAATTGGAAAGCGTATAATCATACGAATATCCTATTCTGAGTGTTGGCGTGATATAAAAACTAGCTAAACCGCTAACCGAATCACCCATTCTATAACCAACTCCGGCTTCAAATTTATTATTGATTAACACATTGGTTGTTAAATCTAAAGAAACTGGTGCGCCTTCAACTCCTTTTGCCATAAAGGCTGGTTTCAGTTTGAAGTTATCATTTCCGTTAAACGTAAATACATAACCACCTGTCATAAAAAAGTGAACCGATTCTACGCCACTTCCGGCATGTCCGTTTATGGTTTCAATATGTCTCGACGTCATTAAATTGGGTGCTGAAAATCCAAGATAATAATTGGATCCAAACAAATACGTTCCGACTCCGATATTAGGAAACGTTTGGTTGATGTTATTCTGAAATGCCGGATCCGGAACTGAGTCAGTAAGCACAAATCCGTTAAAATTTGTATCGAACAAGGTAACTCCGGCTTTTAATCCAAAAGACAGTTTAGTAGTTTCGCTTAAAGGTAAAACATAGGCAAAGTCAGCAAAAATATTATTCTCTTTAACCACATCTCCTATTTCATCATGAACAACTGAAATTCCTATTTCTACTCTTTTGGATAACGGTTTGTGGGCAAAAAAGGTTTGTGTTGTTGGTGCGCCTTCTATTCCAACCCATTGTGCGCGATACAATCCTCCCATATTTATCACATCAGCATTATCTGTTGCATAAGCAGGATTCATGACACTCATATTATACATATAGTGAGTAAACTGTGGATCTTGTTGCGCTCGTAATTTTGATGTTAAAAAAACAACAAGTAGTACTAAGAGATATTTAATAATTTTATGTTTCATAGTTGCACTCATTTCTCCTATCTGTTTAGATATACTCGTCCTTGAATAGGTTTTTTTGTTCCGTCATTGAAATTCAGTATATAGAAATAAACTCCGGTTGGCAGTAATTTATCACCTAAATTCAAACCACTTTCAGTAGTTGTTCCGCCCCAATTTTCTTTGTTTCTATTTCCGGTATAGATTAAACTACCATAGCGATTGTATATTTCTAATTTGAAATTTGGAAATAAAATTGCAAGATTTGGAATTTCAAAAGTGTCGTTGATTCCATCATTGTTTGGAGAGAATCCATCCGGAATGATAACATCACAAATCGTTAAATCAACAGTAACCGGAAGACGTAGGCTTTCACAACCATTAGCGGAAACTACAGCCCCATAATATGTTGTTCCATTTATCAATACCTCAGAAGGACTGTATGCTGTTCCACCTGTTAATGCATCATACCAAATCATAGTTGGCGTACCAACAATATTTGCTGATAAGTCGGCAATGGTTGGTGCAGGAACATTGGTTCCGCAGAAAAGTTCTCCTCTATTAATTAACGTCGGTGCCGGGTCAGATATTACATTGAAATTACCTAATAGTGCACCTGCTCCAGATATTCCACAAGTATTACTTGGAGAATTTAGGCTAGTAATTTGAACTGTAGTTTGTCCATTATTTACTATGCTTACACCGGGAATGGTAAATGTTGTTCCACCATTTGTAAACGTTACCGAAATAGTCGCAGTTCCTGAATTTGCTCCCGACAATTGATAGGTTAATGAATAAGTTCCATTAGGTAAATTACTAATTCCGGTTATGGTAACATTACTATCAGAATTAGGGCAAGTATCCTGAGCTGAAACTATGGCTCCGGTTGTACTTGGAATTGGATTAATGGTGAAAGTTGCTGAAGCATTTTCACTTGTATTCGTACAACCTGTCGCCGCTATTATTCCGGTAACAGTTAATGTATAATTCCCGGCAATTGTGAATGTAGTTGACGGAATGGTAAATTGCCCAACTCCTGAAGTTATAGTTACATTTCCTGAGTTTCCTGCTACCGGAGTAGCGCCTGGAATGGAATAATTAAATTGATAAACTCCGTCCGGTAGATTAATTGCACCGGCAATATTTACAACTACATTACTTCCAAAACAAACATTAGCAATGCTTAAATTTGCATTATCAATATCTGCCAAAGGCCTGATGATTAGTTGTGCAGCAACATTTGTTAATGTACTAGCGCATGTTGTTGTATTATTTACAATGCTGGTAAATGTAATTACCGTTGTTCCAACATTAGGAATCGAGGCTGTTGGAATGGTAAAACTTCCAATAGTTGCAGCAATTGTAACCACAACGGATTGAGCAGGTAAAGTGTTGCTTCCGCTTAAATCATAATTTAAAGTATACGTTCCATCAACCATTCCGTTAAGATTCACTACGGCATTGGTTCCAATACATGTTGGGGATGTTGAGATGTTCAACGTTGTTAATTGTGGATTGGCAAAAACGGTAAATTGTACCACTTCAGTATCTGTACCACAGGTGTTTGTTACAGTATAAGTATAACTATAAGTTGCGGCTGAGAAACCGATAATATTTATTGGAGATGTTACGACTTGCGACGCGCTATCTGTCCAAACTCCGCCAGTACTTTCACCTGTTAAAAGAGCATCTAAATCCATTATACCTGTTGATGGACATACCGAAGTCAGACCTGTAAATGTTCCAGCTGATAATGGAGCAACGACAGCAAAAGTTGCATTTGCATCTTCTGTTGTATTAGAACAGCCTGTTGTGGTAGTAATACTGTTAATGGTAATCGTATAACTTCCAACTGTTGCAAAAACAGAAGCCGGAACAGTGAACTGACCGCTACCTCCTGTAATTGTAACGTCTCCGGAATTTCCAGTTGTTGGAGTTCCTGTTGGAATACTGTAATTGAATTGATAAATTCCGTCTGGAAGATTTGTCGCATTAGAAATAACAACAGTTGCTACACTTCCAATACAAATTGTAGAAACTGCAATATTGGTATTATCAATTTGAACTATCGGATTGATAACAATTGTTCCACTAACATTGTTCAAAGTAACCTGACAAGTAGTAATCGTATTTTGAATAGTGTTGAATGTAATTGTGGTTGTACCAATAGTAGGAACATTAGTTGTTGGAATAGTAAAACTTCCATTACCGCCCGAAATTACTACCGTTACGTTTTGGTTAGAAAGTATGTTGCTTCCGCCTAAATCATAATTTAATGTATACGTTCCATCTACCATTCCAAATAAATTAACTGTCACATCTAAACCAATACAAGCCGGAGAAATGGCAATATTGGAAGAAGTTAATATCGGATTTGGTAGCACTGTAAATTGTACATCTTGTGTATCTGTTCCACATGAATTTGTAACCGAATAAGTATAAGTATAAGTTCCGGCTATAAAGGCACTAATATCTACAGGAGTAATCACCGACCATGTGCCGCCAGCATCTTGACCTGTTAATAAAGTATTCAAATCTATGGTTCCAACCGATGTACAAACCGGAGCAATAGTAACTGCATTACCAGCATTTGGTAAAGGATTTACAATCACAGTTACTATTGAAGTTGCGTTTGAACAAGGAGAAGTTCCCAATACTGTATAAGTGAAATGATAGGTCCCAACTCCAACTGTTGATGGGTTGAAAATATTGTTTACCAATGCGCCAGTAGCATCATCATCACTCCAGTTTCCGCCATTTTGAGTTCCATCTAAACCTGTAAACAAATCTAATGAAGTTACATCTGGACAAGTATTTAAAGTCTGACCAACTCCTCCACTATTTGGAGCTGTAATTATAGAAACTGCTACCGTTGAAGTGGAAGGTGTAACACAAGTACTTCCGACTGTATAAGTATAAGTTCCTGCAGTATCGATTGCTGGGTCAAAAAATCCTGTACCGCTTGTTAAAGTAGGTGACCAAGTCCCTCCTGCTTGTGGTGTTCCTCCAAGAGAAAGAATTAAATCTTCTGAAGAACCATTTGAACAAAATGTTTTATGTCCATCTGTTCCGGCATCCGGAATTGGGTTCACTGTTACCGATATTCTAGCTACGTCATTTGAACAAGGTGCAGTTCCAGATAAAGTATAGGTATAATTTCCTTGTGGATCTACTGCTGGATCAAATACTCCAGTTCCACTCACCATTGCTGGTGCCCAAGTCCCTCCAGTTTGTGCATTTGTACCTAATAATAAAAATAAATCTTGAGAAGGATTATTTATACAAATCACAAGTGAATTATCAGTCCCTGCTTCTGGTCCTGGTGTAACTACAACCGTAACGTTAGAAGTATCATCAACACATGGTGTAATGCCTGTAATAGTATAAGTATAAATACCTGATGTATCTACTGCAGGATTAAAAATCCCTGTGCCACTAGTTAAAGCTGGCGACCAAGTTCCTCCAGCTTGTGGTGACCCTAATAACGAATCAAATAAATCCACCGAATTTTGGTTAGAACAAATATTCAATGTCCCATCATTTCCAGCAACAGGTACTGGATTAATTACAACTGTGGTTTGACCAGGTAAACTTGGACAAGTCGTGGAGGTATTAGTGATGATAACACTATAAACGCCTGCAGTTGTGGTGGTGAATGTTGCTACGTTTCCGGGATTAGATGCTCCTGATGGAACGGTCCAGGTGTAAGTATATGTTCCTGCCGGTGTTGGCGTGGCCGTTACTGTCGCTGGTGTTCCGGCACAAACTGGAGGACTAGTAACTGCTACTGTTGGTACCGGATTAATAACAACGGTGGTTTGACCTGGCAAACTTGGACAAGTCGTGGTGGTATTAGTGATGATAACACTATAAACACCTGCGGTTGTCGTAGTGAATGTCGCTACGTTTCCGGGATTTGTTGCTCCCGATGGAACTGTCCAGGTGTAAGTATACGTTCCTGCCGGTATCGGTGTTGCCATTACTGTCGCTGGTGTTCCTGCACAAACTGGTGGGCTGGTTACTGTTACTGTTGGTACTGGATTAATAACAACTGTTGTTTGTCCCGGTTGACTTGGACACGTTGTAGTGGTATTGGTAATGATAACGCTATAAACACCTGCTATTGTGGTAGTGAATGTTGCTACGTTTCCGGGATTTGTTGCTCCCGATGGAACTGTCCATGTGTAAGTATACGTTCCTGCTGGTGTTGGCGTGGCTGTTACTGTAGCTGGTGTTCCGGCACAAACTGGAGGACTAGTAACTGTTACTGTTGGTACCGGATTAATAACAACGGTGGTTTGACCAGGTTGACTTGGACAAGTCGTGGTGGTATTGGTAATGATAACACTATAAACTCCTGCGGTTGTGGTAGTGAATGTTGCTACGTTTCCTGGATTTGTTGCTCCCGATGGAACGGTCCAGGTGTAAGTATACGTTCCTGCCGGTGTTGGCGTTGCCGTTACTGTAGCTGGTGTGCCTGCACAAACCGGTGGGCTGGTTACTGTTA
>NZ_JANMXZ010000050.1:0-30367 GCF_031381455.1 Flavobacterium sp.
ACGAATGTATGGTTCTAACAACATGAAAAAATTAGTAGTTTTAGGGTGGTCAATTTGAACCGGAATCGGGTGGTCAGTTTCAACCGGAAACGATGGTCAATTTGCTCCGGAAATAGGTGGTCAATTTGACCGGATTTTCCACCAACGGGGATTAGCGTGGGTTTGGTTTTTATTTATAGAGGGCACTTCGACTCCCGAAGCGTCGGGACAGTGTGACAATGTATATTTGTATTGGCATTGACTTAGAAAGCACTTCGACTATGTTTATCTATTTCCAATTAGTAAAGCAATGTCACACTGTCCCGACGCTTCGGGAGTCGAAGTGCTTGTTTAAAAATAACAGTCATCTAAAAAAGGTTCTCGATTTAGCTTCGCTCTGTCGCTTTTGGCTCGAGTCCTCCGGCAGTCGTCTTTGCCTCGGGTTTAATGCCAAACAAAGTACAACTTATTTCGTATAAATCTCATCAATCATTTTTGCCAGTTTATGGTCTTTATCTGTGACCGTATCCCTAGCATCATGGGTAAAGAGGGCGATGTCAACTTTGTTGTACTCATTGCTCCAATTGGGATGGTGGTTCATTTTTTCAGCTGCAAAAGCCACTTGGGTCATAAAGGCAAAAGCTTCTACAAAGTCGTTAAACTGAAAACTTTGTTTTAATTGGTTATTTTCTTCTTTCCACATACGTATTGTTTTTTAGTTTTTGCGGGTGCTTCTTTTAAGGCAAAAGCCTGTTCGCTGTTTCTTTGCAAAGGTATCGGTTTTGCCGTAATGCTTCTCTATTTTGCGATTCGCTCTCTTTTTTCTTTTTTAGGGGCGAGCGGTTTGTTTTGTAATAGTTTCAATAACGATTCTGCCACGGCTTCAGAAGATCCCGGATTTTGTCCTGTTATCAATAAACCATCAGTAACGCTATAGGAAGCCCAATCTTCTTTTTTGGAATAGAGTCCTCCTTTTTTTATCAATTCGTCTTCGAGTAAAAAAGGTACGACATCGGTGAGCTTGACTGCGGATTCTTCACTATTGGTAAACCCAGTGACCCTTTTTCCCTTTATTAAATAATTACCATTCTCGTCTTTGGCGTTTAACAACACTGCCGGAGCATGACAAACAGCAGCAATGGGTTTTTTGCTGTCCCAAAATTCTTCAATTAGCGTAATGGAATCGATATCGTTGGTTAAGTCCCACATCGGACCATGACCGCCTGGATAAAACACCGCATCGAAATCGTCAGCATCTATGTCGGTTAGCTTTTGGGTATGGGCCAATATTTCTTGCAATGCGGCATCTGCTTTAAACCGAATGGTAGCAGGTGTTTGGGCACCTTCCTCATCACTTTTTGGATCAATAGGTGGTTGTCCGCCAAGGGGAGACGCTATAGTAATGTCGGCGCCGGCTGCTTCTAAAATATAATAAGGTGCGGCAAATTCTTCAATCCAAAACCCGGTTTTGTTACCGGTGTTTCCGAGTGCACTGTGTGATGTAAGGACTATTAGTATTTTCATAATTAGCATTGGATTTTTGATTACATTATTTGTATTTATAAAATTTGTTCTGTTGCTACTGTTGCTTTTATTTTGTTTATACTAAAATCAGGGAATTGCAAAGTTGTAGATTTTAATTGTTAAAGACCTTGCACAATTTTTACAATGAATTACATGATTCTCACATATAGTAAGGTCAACTACTTTTCGCCTTTCTTTTTGGATTGGGGGGAGTAATCACAATGAAGTAGTTATAAGCTATAGTTCCTCACGTAACCCCAACAAAAAAATTATCGATTATTTGTTTTTTGTTAACTTTTAAGATAACTTTGTCGAATGAACAGGGAAATTATATTTTACGAAAATCATTTTATTGATTTTTACCAGCAGCAAGATGAAAAGGTAAAAGAGAAAATAAAATATGTTCTTGAATTAATAAAACAAGTTGAAAAAGTTCCCGAAAAATTCCTAAAAGCATTTAACTGGTACAAATAGACTTTATGAAATTAGAATTGAATATCAATCAAATATTTATAGAATATTTTGCTGCTTTAACAAAGGAAAATTAGTTGTGCTTTTTAATGGTTTTCAAAAAAAAACACAGAAAACACCAAAAAACGAATTAGAAAAAGTATTGACTTTAATGAATGAATATTTTCACCAAAAAAATAAATAAGATGAAAGATTATAAAAACATAAAAAACTTTGACCAACTTGTTGAAGTTGAACACGGAAAAATAGGTACTGAAAGTAGAAATACTTATGAAGAAAAAACACAGATGTTCATCATTAGTGAAATGCTCAAAGAAGCTAGAAAAGAAGCTCACATAACTCAAGAGCAACTTGCAGAAAAAACAGGAACCAAGAAAAGTTATATTTCCAGAATTGAAAACGGAAAAGGAAATATTCAACTTTCGACTTTAATTAGAATTTTTGAAATTGGACTGAATAAAAAGATTGGGTTGACATTTTTGTAAATAAATGCGATAAAATGGGATTTCAATAAATGATCTTATTGTTGCAGCAATTCCAATTCATTATGAATATTAACTCTGGCTTGCTTTTCGTATTTTTTGAAGAAATGTTCTGTTTTGTAAATCCGTTCCATTTGTAGAAAATGTTGGAGTGCTTTCTTTCTGCCCGAAGCATACATAAATTCAGGGTAAATGGTATATTCCGCTCTTATTTGTTCGGTATATTTTTGATAGTCCTCCTGACTTACGCCGAGTATCGCTAAGTCAGCATCTAGTAGGTAGTTCGTATCGTTATCTTCTGAAGGTTCATGGAGCTTGGTTGCTAAAATTACAGCTACACATTTTGCTATTTTTTCAATAGAATACCCAATTTCAACCAGTCGCAGCTTTGCCAGTTTGGCGCTGTCTTCCTCATTGGAACTGCTGCTTGCTTTGTAGATACTATCGTGATAAAAAACAGCCAATAGCGTTGTTTCCCAATCATGAATATGTTCTTTTACTTCTTTCAAATCGGTAAGCAATGCTTCTAAATGGGCGATGGTGTGGTACTGTCTTTTGGGTTCAGAATATTTGGTGAATATTTCCAGCCACAAATTATTGGCAAGTTCATGGTCTTTAGCGTATTTGGTGACGAGCTGTAAAAAAATATCCGTAATCATAGCGGGGTAATTGCGTACAAATTTAGTGTATTCAGATAAGTTTAGTTCCATTTACTTCAGTTGATATTGCGCCAGCTGTTTTTTTTGCATGACTGTGCGTGAATTCGGCATCGAAAAAAACCATCATAGAAGCGTAAAACCCTTCAATTATTGTTGCCCAAATGGCTGTATTTCTTCCAGTCTTTTCTATCTTTTTCACTCTTCGAAAAAACATTCAAGAGAATTTTTCCAATGGATTGAAGATGCTGCGCTTTTTTAGCAACCAGATTGGTTACGGCAAACTGAATTAGTGTTCCCAAACCTCTTTTAAAAGGCTGTAGTGAATTACCAATCAACAGTCTTTTGGAAAGAAATCCAGTTCCTAAACCAATTGCGGTACCAATGATGTTGTTTTTTATATCGGGCGAAGTCGTTACGTTGTGAAACAGGTTTTTAACTAAATTAACAGGCTTTACGCTTTCGTAAGCCAAATGAAATTGCGCCTTTAGTAACATTAAATCAGTGGCGCGTTTATGCTCTACATCGATAAGCCGCTCGTTTAATAAATCGGTTTCGTTATTTTTCATACCTCTTTTTGTTTTAGCATTTGTTTGATAATGGAATTGCTAACCGGATATTTTAACCACTTATGTCGAAAGAGGTGCAGCAGAACAGCCACCAGCATATAGAAAGCACCGACTGCAAAAAAACCATAAAAAATTTCGCCAAGCAGTTTACCCAGCCACAAGGCCAAGCCGATGCTACAAATTAAAATGGACACCGCCACCATTATAAAAACAGCAAGGCGGGAAACGAGCGAAGAAACGACATCGGCCGATTTATCGACGGCATTCAGCGTAAAATAGTCTATCGTTGATTTGATGTACTCTTCGACCCGCTCAAAAAGGGTTGCTATAGGTGTTGCATTTTCAGCCATATTTTACTTGTTTATAGTTCGCTATCCGATTGAAATACAAAGTTTTCTACTGTAATAAATTGTAGTAAATCAGAATTCAATCTTTCTTTTTCAGTAATAAATAAGCCGTGCGGTGCGTCTTCGTATATAATGTATTCTGCATCCGGAAGCAGGGCAGCGGTTTTATTTCCTGAGACCTCAATCGGAACCGTTTGGTCAGCATCTCCGTGAATAATTAAAACAGGGACGTTGATTTTTTTGAAATCATTTCTGAAATCTGTTTCCGAAAAGGAGCGGACACATTCCATAGTTGCTTTTGCCGAACTCGTAAGACATACCATTTGATTCCATTTCAAAAGATCTTTGCTTACAGGTTGACTGAGCATAGTAACGCCATAAAAGTGTTTGGCAAAATCGGTTAGAAAGGCAGGACGATCGGCCGCTATTTTTTCGACCATACCATCAAAGATTTCTTTTTCGACACCTACCTCGTTATCAGTAGTTTGAAGCATATAAGGCGTTACGGAACTGATAAAAACAATTTTTTCAATTTTTTCAGTTCCATATTTTCCGATGTAACGCGCTATTTCGCCACCTCCCATTGAAAATCCGACAAGGACAACTTCGGTTAAGTCTAATTGCGTAAGTAGTTCGTTTAAGTCATCGGCAAGGGTGTCGTAATCATACTTTCCCCAAGGGCGATCTGATTTACCAAATCCCCTGCGGTCATAGGCTATGCAACGGAGGTTGTGTTTGGGTAGTTCGTTTAATTGGTATTCCCACATTTCGTGGTTAAGCGGCCAGCCATGAATAAATATAACGGGTTTACCTGTTCCGTATTCCTGATAAAAAATACGTACTGTGCTGTTTGAATCTGCTGATTTTATTTTTATATAAGGCATAATGAAAAATTTTTTACTGTTTATATTGGATTGATTACAACTTGACGCACTTGCGTTTTGTTAGTATGTATTTTCTTTTCTGTTTTCTTCTTCAACATCTTCATTATCCTCATCATCATCCTCGTCATCATCTTCAATCTCATCCTCGTGCTCATTCTCATCTTCTTCTTCATTTTCAATATCATCCTCAAATTCGTCCTCATCCTCATCCTTGTCCTCATCCTCAAACTCATCTACAGGGTGTTCATAGTCGCTGTTGTCAGACTCGCTATCCTTACTTTGCTCATTCGGATCTTCAACTCTCACTGCAGTTTCATACAAATCCGTATTTGTTTTTTCGTTTGACACACTATCAGTATTTTGATTGTTAGTGTCGTTTTGATTTCTATCCATTGTACTTTATTTTTATTTCAACTGAATTGTTGTTCTGTAAAATTCAACATATTCTGCATGAAAGGATTGCAAAATTATTTTTTAAAATTGCATTATTCACACGTAGAAAAGAGTCGAGAAAGGAGGTGCGTTTTTGGTTTTAACACGGTGGAAAATCAGTCTTCTGAATTCCTGATTTAACTACTTGGGTAGGTGGTTTTTTTTGCTTTTTAGCATTATGGAAGTCATCTGAATGGATTGTAGATATTCACTTTTTGCAGCTGTTTACTTTATGCCAATCAGCGGTTGTTACATTTCTATTACTTACATTTTTAACCTGACTATCACAAGTTGTGAGAATTATATAAGTTTTTAAAATAATTATTAAAAAGATAATTGTAAGTATTGAACAATCTTTACAAATCGATTTTAATAGTCATCATAATTGAATTTCTGTTGCTATTTGAAGTTTTTATTTTTTGCAAAAAACAACATAAAACTACTTGGTTACTAAACGGAATCGAAAAACAAAATTTATTAATTATTAAATGTACATTATGGAAAACGTAGTAAACATTCAAGAGGTAAAACCCTCCCACACTAACAGAAGGAGTTTTCTGAAAATTAGTGGACTTTCAGTGGTTGGAGCTGGATTATTTATAGCAGGCTGTAGTAATAGCGATGATAATGTTAATCCTTCCAATCAACTTCCGGGAATAAGAAATGGAAAATTCGATTTAGGAGGTGGCGATTTTGGGGTTCTTACATATGCTTATGCGCTTGAACAATTAGAAGCCGATTTTTACACCAAAGTGGTAAATGCTTCAGGTTTTAATACCAACTTTACGGATGAGGACAGACAGGTGCTTATTGATTTGTATAATCATGAAGTCATTCACAGAGAGTTCTTTAAGGCAGCGCTAACGGGTGCATTGCCTAATCCATCCATTCAATTACTTCCCGGACTTGCTTTTAGTTATGGAAGTTTAAATTTCAGTAATCGGGATCAGGTTTTAGCCACTGCTAAAGCGCTAGAAGATACTGGAGTAGCTGCCTATAACGGTGCAGGGAAATTAATTACAAACCCAGATTATTTATTATTAGCTGGAAAAATTGTTTCAGTTGAAGCCAGACATGCCTCGGCCATAAGAAGCTTAATCAATCCTGATTCAAAAGATTTTGCCGGAGATGATGTCGTAAATACAACAACAGGTTTGGATGTGGCAAAAAAACCATCGGAAGTGATTACGATTGCCGACACATTTATTACAACCGAGTTTACGGCTCTTTATTTACCTTAACTATTAATATTAGAAATTATGAGTATATTTAAATTTATAGAATCATTTACAAATGATGATTTAATGCAAAGCAAAGGTTCCAGAAGAGATAGTTTTGGACAATTTGGTAAATTGGGAAAAAATTTAGCATTCGCCGCTATTCCTTTTGGATTGTCAGCATTAGCAAATAAAGCTTTTGCAAACGATATCAGCCCAACGCCTGGCACTCCTATTGGAGCACTTCAATTGGCACTTACCTTAGAATATCTTGAGAAAGAATACTATCAAATGGGATTGGATTCCGGAGTGATTCCAACAAGTGGTAGAGATGAAAAAGTTTTTATGCAAATTTCGGCACACGAAACAGACCACGTTTCCTATTTAATCGCTGGGTTAGGAGGGACAGGCAGTGCCAATTTCGTAGCAAAACCAACATTTGATTTCACCGTTGGAGGTGCCTTTTCGCCATTTACAGATTATCAGCAATTTTTGGCTTTAGCACAGGCTTTCGAAGATACCGGAGTGAGAGCTTATAAAGGACAAGCCGCAAATTTAATTTCAACCCCTGATTTATTAACAGCTGCTTTACAGATACATTCTGTTGAAGCTCGTCATGCTTCAGAAGTAAGAAGATTGCGTGGGCAAAAAGGATGGATTGTAGGAAATAATCGTGGCGGTTTACCGGTTCAAGCTCAAGGAACCTATGATGGAGAAGAAAACACGATTCAGGCAGGATTCAATACGGCCATAGTAAGCAATGGAACATTTGGACCGACTCTTCTTGCAGGAGCAGGAGCAGAGTCATTTGACGAGCCATTGACAACGCAACAAGTTGTATCGATTGCCAATTTATTTATCGTTTAATACAGAACAGGAATTTATAGTTACAGCAACTTTTAAGATCTAGGTTGCTGTTTCTATTCGTGTTGTCAAAATAGCTATTTACCATTTGTCCTGTTTCAAGTTTGCCTATTAAATAGAAAGTAAAAATATTTTTCTATCCGAAGAAACTTGTGAATGTAAATAGTAGGCTTTGACTGCTTTGTGTAATAATTGTTTTAGTGTTGCAAAGTTATTAGGCTTTTTTATGTAGACATTTGCTCCGTTGAGAAATGTTTCTTCAATGTCTTTTTCTGATGCTGAAGTCGAATAAATGGCAATGGAAATAGCTGCAAATCTTTCATTACTTCTTATTTCCTTCAAGCATTCGAGTCCATTTTTGCGAGGCATGTTGAGATCAAGAAACACCAGATGCGGCAAAATGGTACTTTTTGTTAAGTGCTCAATTAATTGCATACCGTTATTTACAGTTTGCACTTTGAGATTTAGTTCCAATTCTCCCATCGCCTCTCCAAAAATTAGTCGGTCGCCTTCATCATCATCTGCAAGAAGAATGCGTAAAGGAATGTTTTCCATAGGTACTTTTTTTAGTTAGCCGGTAAATAAATATCGAATTTTGTTCCTTTGTTTAATTCGCTTTTGACAGTGATTTCTCCTTGGTGATTTTCCACAATTTTTTTTACGATGGCAAGACCAATTCCCGTTCCCGCATATTCTTCTTTGCCGTGAAGCTTCTGAAATACTTCAAAAACTTTTTGGTTGAATTCTTTTTCAAAGCCAATTCCATTATCAGCAAAAGTAATGTGGCAGTACTCTTTTTCAGAAGAGAGATTGGGGTTCTTTTCTTTAGAACCTTTTATAATGTCACTTGTTATTATGATATGCGGAGGAATGTTTTGTTTTGAAAATTTGAGCGCGTTGCCAATGAGATTTTGCATCAGTTGTTGGAACTGAAACGCAATGATGTTTGCCTTACAGAGTTCTGTAGCTTCTATAGTGGCGTGTTTTTCATCAATGATTTCTTTAAAATCTTCTTTTACAGTATCGATGATAGTGTTAAGATCCGTAATTTCAAATTTTCTTTCGGAGGTGTTTAAGTGAGAAAAACTAAGCAAATCTTTAATAAGCGTTTGCATACGATTGGCCGCATCCTCAATGAGGTGGAAATATTTTTTTCCACCATCGGATAATTTTTCTTTTTCTAATATGCGATCGGCGAAGGTTTGTATTTTCCGCAGTGGTTCCTGCAAATCATGACTTGATACATAGGTAAAGGCTTCCAACTCTTTATTTATTTTCACCAGTTCATCAGCCCGTTTTTCTTTCTCTGAACTTTCATAGATAAGCTTTTTATTGGCGATTACTAATTCGGCAGCCCGTTTTTCTTTCTCTGAACTTTCATGCACAAGCTTTTTATTGGCTTTATGTAATTCTGTAGTTCTTTTTACCACCGCTTTTTCTAATTCTTCTTTTTGTTCCTTTTGCTCTTGTATTTCGGTTTTTGAACCTATCCACATTTTTATTTTTCCCTGATCATCTTTTAAAGCCACAGCTCTGGTTAGGTGCCATAAGTATTTGCCATCTTTACCGAGCAATCTGTTTTCCGCATCATAATCCTTACCTGTCTTGAGACATTCCTGCCATTGTTTTTTGTCATTTTTCCAATCATCGGGATGAATGATCTTTTCCCATCCGTCACCTTTTAATTCATCGAAGGACTTTCCAGAATAGTCGAGCAATGTTTTATTAAAATAATCTTTGTTGCCTTCTGCATCAGAAGTCCATACTTTTTGCGGCATTAATTCTGCCATCATTCGGAATTGTTTTTCGCTTTCGTATAAAGCTATTTCTGCATTTTTTTGTTTTGTTATATCAATGCTTACACCAGTCAGCGTAACAGGCTCTCCAGCTTTGTTATAAAAATATTTGCCAATTGATTTCATCCATCTAATATCTCCATTGATGGGACGCACTATGCGGTATATGGCTTCATACTGTGTTTTTGTTTTAAAGGCTTCTGCTACCTGAGCGAAAGCGGCTTCTTTATCGCTGGCTAGTATCACTTTATGCCAGTCTTCATATACAAGGTCTGTAAGGTTCTCATCATAACCCCACATTTTTTTATGCAAGGCAGACCAATCTAAGGTTTGTGATGCTATATCCAAAGACCAAGTGCCAACTTCTGCGGCAGTGGTCGCTATTTCAAAATGCTCCGTGTTTTTTTGTAGTTGATGCTCACTTTCTTTTATTTTTTTATTTAATAAGGCTTGTGGTGTTACTTCGTTAGCGATTACAGCTACTCCTTCGATTTCACCATTTACATTACGTTGCGCCTGATACACGAATGTAAAGTAATTTAATTCTTCCTTACCATGACGAAGCATCTTAACTGGAGTTTCATGAGAAAAGTAGGGAACACCGGTTTTATACACATTTAACAAAAGTTTATCAAAACCTTGAACAATTAATTCGGGTTTTACTTTTAAGATTGATTTTCCAATAACATCTTTATTCTCGTCCCAAGCATTTAAAATAGCATCATTGGCAATTTTAACAATCATGTCCTCACCTTCAAATATGGCTATCATAGAAGGCGAAGAATAAATCATGTTGTGGTAGCGATGTTCGCTTTCTTCCAAATTAGCAAGTGCTTTTTTCCGTTCTGTGATATCTTCAATAGACAGTAGAATTAATTTTTCTGAAGTATTTTTGTTAATTACTTCACGGGCATTTAAAAGCATAATTAACTTACCAATACTTTCAAAATTGTGGGTTACTTCAAAATCATTAAAAATTGACTTTTCGGGAAGAATTTTTTCAAGTAAGTTTCGCAGTTCGGGAATATCCCATTGTTTGTTACCTAAATCATAAATTAATATGCCTTCTGTTTCCTTTTCATTTACACGGAATGTTTTATAAAAGGCCTTGTTGGCTGTTTTTATACGAAGGTTTTTATCCAATACGAGCAAAGGCTCGCGAATGTTCGCCACTATGGATTCGGCATAATTTCTTGCTGCTGCTATTTGTTCATTCAAACCAATCATTTCATGGTTTACCACCATGAGTTCCTCATTGGTGCTTTGTAGTTCTTCTTTACTGGTTTCTAATTCTTCGTTCAAACTCTGCAATTCTTCACTACCACTTAGCAATTCTTCGTTAGCACTTTGCAGTTCTTCGTTGGCAGCTTCCTGATCTTCGGTAATACTGCGCATGTCTTCCCGAGCTTGGGTAAGTTCGAGTTCTAATTGCTTTATGCGTAAGTCTTTATCGTCGGTTTTTGTTTTTCTGGTCGGTTTTTTATTTTCGGATGCTTCCTGTTTGTTAACAATGGAACTACTATCGTGAAACAGAATTAAATAATGAGGTTCTATAGTATTAGGCAACGGAATGGCTTCAATAGTAATATTGGTTAAACTCCCGTTTATCTCAACGGGAACATTTTCTTTTATAACCGCTACAGTTCCTTTTTTTGTTTTGTGGATGATGTTTCGCAATTCAAAAACCAACCCATTTTTTGCCAATACTAATAAATTATGACTTGGTTTGCCTGATGATTGCTCCAGATAGCGGCTGGTGCTTCCGCGAAACTGTACAATATCCATAGCCTCATTTATTACAACACCGGCAGGTGAGTATTTGCTGAGCATAATATCATCAGCTGTTTTTTGAAAATCAGAACGCATATTCTCGGTTTTGGGTTTGTCGTTATTATCAATTAGATTTGATTCGGTTCGTGGACTAACCGTATGTATAAATCGGCTTGGTACATCTTTACGAGTATATAATTTATCGTTTTTTTCCGTTGCTGCAAAAAGGTCTGGAACGCCACTGGTAGTCTCTGATTTGCCAAGTAACAAAAACCCTTTCGGATTTAAGGCATAATGAAAAGTGGTTAGTGCCTTTTTCTGCAAATAAGGTTCCATATAAATAAGCACATTACGGCAACTCACTAAATCCATTTTTCCAAAAGGAGGATCTTTTAAAAAATTGTGTGTAGCAAAGACACATAGGTCTCTTATCTGTCGGTTTACTTGGTAACTGCCATTTGTTTTTGTAAAAAAAATATTCAGGCGTTCCGGTGCTAAGCCGACAACTTCCAGTTTTGTGTAGATACCAGTGCGTGCTTTTAAAATGGCACGTTCACTTAAATCGGTAGCAAAAATTTGGACTCTTTCTTCTGAATCAAAAGAGTTGCTGCCTAAAAATTCTTTGAGACAAATGGCCATTGAGTACGCTTCTTCGCCTGTGCTGCAACCTGCCACCCATATACGAATGGGTTCGCCAGGTTCAGTATCCTTTTTGATGATTGGAAAAACATTGGCGCATAAATTATCGAAGACATTGCTATCGCGAAAAAATGACGTTACCGGAATTAAAAGGTCTTGGTATAAAAGATCCTGCTCGGGTTTGTTTTCTCTTAAATAGTTGAGATACTCAGCAGGTGCTGCATTTTTATTAATGGCCATTCGGCGAAGAATTCTTCTGCGAATGGTGGTTTGTTTGTAATAGGTAAAATCGGTTCCCTTGCGGATGCGAAGTACAGCATTAATTTGTCTAAAGGCTTCTTCATCTCCCAAGTGTAAATTTTCTTCCACCGAAGTGGGCGTCGTAATAATTTTAGTTACCTCAAGTAGTTTTTCAGGCATTTTATCGGGTGGCAGAATAAAATCAACTACTCCTTCATGAACGGCACTATTCGGCATATCCGGATAAGCTGCTGACTCTTCGTCCTGCACAAAGGTAATGCCTCCGTAATCTTTAATGGCTTTCAAACCCGATGTTCCGTCAGTACCAGTGCCAGATAATATTACACCTATAGCGTGTGTTTGATGAACTATTGCTAGCGAAGTAAAGAAAAGGTCAATAGGCAGGTAGCGTTCGGTTTTACTTTTTTCGGGACGCGGAGCCAGTAATAAAACGCCATCCGTAGCCACCATTGTTTTGTTACTTGGGATAACATAAATATGATTGGGTTCTACTTTAATATCGTCGGCAATTTCTAAAACAGGAATTGGCGTCACCTTTTGCAGGATTTCGGTTAGCATGCTCTCGTGGTTGGGATCTAAATGTTGCACCAGCACATACGCCATGCCACTATCAATAGGGATTGCTTTAAGGAGTTTTTTAAACGCATCCAATCCACCTGCAGAGGCACCAACACCAATAACCGGAAACTGATTGTCTGATTTAATTAATTTTTCGGGATGCTTATTATTTGCTTGGGGCGCTTTCATCTGATGTTGATTTTTCTTCTCCTGTCAGCATAAAATTTTCTTCTTTTGGCAATTTAATATTTCCTTCGGCTATAAGTTCAAGTGCTTTATAAATTACTTCTTTAAGCTCCGAGAATTTAGCAGGCTTGCGAATATAATAATGTGCGGCATCTCTAAAAACGTCCTTAACTTTTTCCTGATTATTAGCCGTAGAGAATACAATAACCGGAAGATCATACAATTTCTCGTCACGTTTGATTTGTCCCAACGAGGCGAAACCGTTTTTACGAGGCATGTTAAGATCAAGGAAAAGAACATCGGGAAGTTGGTTTCCTTTCGTGGTGAGCAAATCTAAAAGTTGCTGACCATCATCTAGGACGGTAAGGTTTACCGTTACAGGCAACTCTGCCAACGCTTCTTTAAAAAGAAGGCAATCAGCATCATCATCATCAGCAAGATAGACATTAAGTGTACGGTCGATAGGTTTTAGTGCAACTGTTGTTTTCATTTTTGTGATTTTAAGTAAGATAAAAATTAATGCTTGTGGTTGATTTACTTTTCGTTAGCGCTATTGGCAATACAAGAGAACCTTTAACGCTTTAAGAAAACAATTAGTTAAAAACAAAGTTAGGTTATTTTCTTAACCCTATAGAGGAATTACTATGTTATTTAATGAGGTGTGTCTAATAGTTAGGTATATAGTAGTAAAGCACCTTTTTTTCTTCGACATCCCGAAGCTTCGGGACAGAATAACATTTTGATTTTAGTATAAAAAAATCGTCGCGAGGTTATCGTGACGATTTATATAATAGTCTCAAATGTTACTTGTTAGGACCAAAATGGTATTTTGGTGATATAGCTTCTTCTCTTGACAAGTGGAACACCTTATTATGTAATACAAATGTGTTATTTAATTAGCTGAGTTTTGTTATAAAATTATAATTGAAAATTATATAATTCTCACATTAATTCTGTTGAACGTGCAATAATTGTTTCAGTCTGAAAAGATTTTAATTATAACTGTTTTTTAAAGTTGAAAATCCCTTCTCATTTTGTGAAGGAATTTTGTTATTATAACCTTTTAAAAATTATAGATGTCGCCTATAATTCTATATATTTGCTTAACTTATTGATTAAAATCTACAGCGTTAATTTTAAAAAAAGCATGAAATATCTAAACTCCATTAACAGATATTTTCATATCCTATTATTATTTGGATTCCTCCAAAGTACAATTAGTGCGCAAACCATAAATAAGTATTATTTAGCAGATGATATTGAGAATTTAATTTATTCTAATCCCGACCAGTCACTCAAAATCGCACAATATCTTTTGAGTAAAACCAATACTTCGGATAGTAATAAATCACGTATCAATTACTTAATTTCTACAGCCTATATCGTAAAAGGCGATTATAGTAGTGCTCTAAATTTTCTTTATGAAGAGAAGAATTACAGGAACTATTTAACTGAAGAACAAAAAATTAATATTGATATTTCAAAAATAACACTCTTAAGAAATCTGACCCTTGACAAACAATCTAAGAAAATTATAGAAAAACTTGAAAATACTATTGTAGTTGATGACAAGCTAAAATTGTATTTAGAAGTTTCAATTGCAATTGAAAAATCAAAGTTTTTGTCAAATCAAAGTAAACTTCAGGAACCGATAGATGCACTAAAAAAGGAGGAAGCTACAGTTGCTAAAATCGCAAAAGATTTCAAGGATATAGCGTTACATTACAACATCGCCTTAGGGCAATTGTATTTGAGACAAAAAAATTTAGCTTTGGCTCAAAAGCAATTTGAGCTTGCACTTAGTAATCTTAATCAGCAAAACGTAGAGAATGCTTATGCTAAGATTGATGTTCTGAATGGTTTGGCACTGGTTCATTTTCTTAAAAAAGAATATGGAGAAGCCATTACATTGTCTAAAGAAGCAATGAGTTATGTTGAGCGAATTGGCAATCTTTTCTCCCAAATAAAAGTCAATCAATTGCAAAGTGAAATTTATTTAGCCATGAATGATGTGGCCAATTACAAACTGATAAATTCTAAGTTTTTTGAATTGCAAAGCGAGGCAGAAGGCCAAGAGCAGGAAGCCATAAATACCAGTTTTAACCTTATCTCGGATGAATATGCAGATGGTTATTCGGATGAAAAATCCAAATACATCAAAATAATTTATGTAGTATCGGGACTCTTTTTAATTGTGATACTGATAAGTTTTTTATTTTGGCAAAAAATAGCGGCAAACAAAAAAAGGTTAGTTGAAATCATCAATTATATTGAAATAACAAGAAGCAATCTGATGACTAGTTTTAGTATTACAGATAAAAAGAGTGAGCCTAAGAAGAACGTGATTTTAAAGGAAACAGAAGAGCATATATTAAATAAGTTAAAACGTTTCGAAAGCTCAAGACGTTTTATCAATAAAGATATTTCCCTTGCCGTTTTAGCCGGTCAACTGGACTCCAATACAAAATACCTTTCAGAGATTATAAACACCCATTATAACGTCAATTTTAATACCTACATAAACAAACTACGGGTTAATTATATCATCGAAAAGCTAAAAACAGATCCTAATTTCATCAATTATAAAATTAGTTATCTGGCCGAAAACTGTGGTTTTTCATCACATAGCAGCTTTGCAACTGTTTTTAAAACGATTACGGGCATATCACCGGTGAAATTTATTGAATTGTTAAATCAGGAAAAAGAAAATAATCTTTTGGAATAATGGCTGACAACAAAATTAAATTTTGGATGTATGTATTAGTTGTTGGTTTGCTGACAGCTAGTCCTTTGTATTCCCAAAACTATAAAAAACCGGACAGTATTCTTAAAGTTTCTACTAATGAAATTTATAGTAATCCCGATAATGTAATCAAAGCCGGAGAAATGGTTGTTGCCCAATCCGGAGACAATGTTGATTATAAAATAAAAGGCTATAAATTAATATCGGATGCTTATTCTGCTAAAAGAGATTACGAGAAATCAGTCGAGTATCTTATAAAATCATCTGAGCTATTACCGCTTTCCAATGACAAGTTACTTAAGATAAACATCATTAATAAAACGGGAATCCAATACCATCAACTGAAAGTTTATGATAAAGCGATACAGTATTTAGATCAGGCAGAACAATTGATTGCGGAATATCCATATAAAGATTCCATTCACATGGAGTTGGGAAAAAATTATATTGTCAGAGGTTTTATTTACAAAGAAAAGCTAAGCTGTGCTATAGCTGTAACCTATTTAGACCGAGGAATTGCTGAGTTAAAGAAGGTAAAGGACAAATCGGAATCGGCTACCAAGATGAGCATCGCCATTTACAATAAAGGGAATTGTTATCTGCTGATGAAGAACAACAAATTGGCTTTAGAAAATTTTGAGCAGGCTGCTAAAATTGCCAAAGAAGCAAATGCTAAAAGTCTGGAAGCTTTTGCCTTGAAAGGTTCTGCCAAAGTTTTCACACTCGAAGGAAAGAATTCGGAAGCCATAGTAGCTTTAAATAAAGCCCTGAATCTTTCTTCTGATGTAAATGATTTAATATTAGATCAGGAAATTTATAGAGGCTTGGCCGAAAATTATTTAGCTTTAAATCAATTGGATCAATTTAAAATTTACCAATTGAAATTTGTAGCTACTCAAAAGCGAATTAAAAATACAGAGCGTATCTCAGTAAGCGAATCTATAGGAGATAAAGAATTAGAACTTAAAGACAAAAAAGCGGAATTATCTACTAAATTCTACTATCTATTATTGGTTTTGCTGTTTTTTTTAATTTTGATTGTTCTGTTTTTCTATGTAATTATCAAAAGAAAAAGGAAGGAAATCGAGACAATTAAAAGTCAAATTTTCCTTCTACAAAATCAAAAAAGTAAAGACGCTTAAGTCCTTAATTTATTCAATTTTTACCTCAAATCTTCCTTTTGTACTTTATAAATTCAGTAAATTATAAAGTAGAATGATTTTTCCTCAATTATTGTTTGTGTATCTTAGTGTATGCAAATAAGAAGGACGATATGTTTATTGTCTTTATCACTGAAATCAGGGGCTTCGAGTATTTGTCAATGATTTTATAATTTAAATAAGCAATGCATTTTGCTTCAAAAAACAGTAGTATTTGCTTCAAAATTGCCTTTTATCTTTAAAAAAAAGATAAGCGCTAAAAAAAAATTAAAAGTAACACCAACAACTAAAATAATTTTAAAAATGCAGAAAAATTATCCCTTTTTTGAGACTATATTTCCAAAAGTTAATCATGGTATTTTTCAAAAAAACTATGTTAATGAAAATGGGACTATTAGCAAAATAGTTCTTCAGCAAATTTTTGCTTTTTTTTTCCTAATCATGACTACTTTAAGTTATGGTCAGCTTGCTACAGAAAATTTTGAAAGTGGCATACCGGGAGCTTGGGCAGTAAATAGTAATTTGGCAACTACACCGGCTAATAACTGGACAACAACTCCAACAGGAGGTTATTTAGCTAGTCGAGGCGCTTTTGTAAATCCGTCACTAAATGCTACGGTCGGAGTTACGGCAGAATATTTCTTGATTACGCCTCAATTTTTAACGCCATCCAATGGTGAAATTCGTTTTTGGACAAAGCAAGGAAGTTTTACAAACAGAGGCGCAACGTATCAGGTTAGAATTTCAACAGCAAATCAACCGGATATTAGCAGTTTTAATGTGACCTTAGCTTCATGGACAGAAGCGCAACTTAATGCTGCGGCGACTACTTATGAAGAAAAAGTTGTTCCAATTCCTTCAATACCAGCAGGAATTCCCGTTTATATTGCTTTTGTAGCGGTAACGAATCAGACCGGAGTTTCATCAACTGCTGGAGACAGCTGGTTTGTGGATAGAGCCAGAGTAATTTCAAGTTGCCCTCCTGTAACTGGAATTACTTCTGTAGTGTCAACAGATAGTGCAACCATAAACTGGACACATCCTACCGCTACTAATTTCGGAATTGAAGTAGTAGCAGTAGGTGCAGGTCACGGAACAACTGGTATTCCGGTTTCAGGCACTACATATACAACGCCATCTACATTGACATCTAATACTACTTATGATGTTTATATTATAACGAATTGTGATGCATCAACATCCAGTACTTGGGCAGGACCATTTCAATTTACAACCTCAATGATTGGATTAACGTGTTCAAACCCGATAGTCATTCTACCAGATGTTACCACAACACCTTATGTATTAAGTTCAAATTTGGATCAGTTTTATGATGGTACTACATATGTTGAAATGGATAGTCAGTTGTTGAGTTGTCAACCAATAGGTCAGACACAGAATCTTTTGTTGGGAAATCATGTTTATCTTTCTTATACACCAACAACTTCAGGATTAATTAATATAACGCAGTCCGTTAACACTACAGGAGGTGCTGGCAATTGTTACAATGACCTTTCCAGTGTTTTTGTATTTGATGGCTGTGCCGGTGTCGGAACATCTGCAGGCTGTTTAGGCGCAATAACAACTACGAACAATACACCTGTAGAAATACCAAATTTTTATGCAGAGGCAGGACATACCTATCTTTTTGTAATCTCATCACCTTTTCAACGTACCAATCCTGGAGCGGGTGTTTGTTTTACTTTTACGGTTAGTGGTTCAACTTGTCCTTCTCCTTCGCAACCATCAGTGACTATTGATAATTTGCAACAAACTACGGCAGTAGCTTCGTGGGACAATGTTGCCAATTTAGTTAGTGCCTGGGAGTTTTTGGTTTTACCGGCTACATCACCGGCACCAACAGCTGCGCAAGCCGGAACACCTACTACAACCAATATAAACAATCCATTAACAGGGCTCACACCAGGTTTTGATTATAAGCTATATGTGCGTTCTATTTGTGCAAGTCCGGGATCTTGGTCAGCTCCGAGAGCTTTTACCACACAATGTAACATTCAACCATTACCCTATTACACCGGATTTACTACAGCTGACTCTGATAACGGAATTCCAGAACCGTGTTGGACAGTTTTGAATTTAAACAACGATTTGAGCTTTTTTACTTATGGACCTAATGCTTTTAATGAGCCTGTTGCAAAATTGCGTACCGGAGAATCGAGTAGTCACAATGATATGTTGGTGACGCCAAAGTTCCAGTTGGACGGAGTGACACAAAAGAGACTTCGATTCAAATATAATATTTATGGCAACTGGGGTCTTATTATTGATAACCCAACCGGTGGACCAGGTTCTTTTGAAGTGAAACTTTCAACAACAGGAGTTGGTGGCACTAATTTTACCACAACAATAATTCCTTTGGCTTCTTATACTACTGCGTATAATTTTATTGAAATAATTGTTCCAATACCAAACATTACAGGAGATATTAATATTGCCTGGATAGTGCCACCGGGAGCTTTGCAAACCGGAAACTGGTTGTATATTGATGATGTAAATGTAGAAGATTTACCGGCATGTTCGGAGCCTGCCTATCCTGTAGTTACACCAGGATCTATAACATCAACTTCGGCGGAAATTTCATGGACAAACGGATTCGCAAATACACAATGGCAACTCGTAGCACAACCATTAGGAACCGGTGTTCCGACAGCAACGCCAGCTCCGGGTTCCGTATGGAACATAGTAAATAGTAATCCGTATACAGTAACAGGGTTAACGCCATCTACGCAATATGAGTTTTATATGAGAGCGTATTGTAATGCTACTGAGCAAAGTATCTGGGTTGGCCCAATTAATTTTAATACAACTTGTATCGTTCAGCCAACACCTTATTATGAAAATCTAAATGATGGCGATATTACTTCAAAAAAATTCTGTTGGACTACCAATAACGTCGACGGTGACCCAGCTCAATGGACAATTCAAGAAACTGAAGCGAGAATATGGCCCCAGCCGGTTAATTTCTTTGAGCCATTTACTGCCTATGATGATTGGTTGATTAGTGTACCTGTAAATGCGGTTGGTCCAAAAAGACTTCGTTTTGACTATAGAGTAGTGACATCGCCTTTTTACCCAAGCCCAAGAGGTAATTTCGAAGTGTTGCTATCAACAACTCCTGATTTTGCGACATATACTACTTTGATTCCATCTCATGATTTTACTAATGGTGCCTATCAGCAAGACACGGTTTTATTTAACGGAACAGGAGTAACCTATATAGCTTTCAGGTTACCACCAACAATAAACAATCCGAGTAATACAGGAATAGTGATGGTTGATAATGTTATTATTGATGACGCTCCTGCTTGTCCGGATCCAACGCATTTGACAGCTACTACTATTGCACAGACAACTGTTACCTTAAACTGGACTGCCGGTTTTGCAGAAACGCAATGGCAAATTGTGGTTCAGCCAGCTGGAACCGGAGTTCCAACAGCTTCAGGAACAACCGTAAATACAACACCTACTTACAATGCTACAGGTTTAACACAAGATACGCTTTATGAGTATTATGTCAGAGCAATTTGTACTTCGGAAAATAGTACTTGGGTTGGTCCGTTTACCTTCAGAACTATTTGTAATCCATTACCAACCCCTTTTATTGAAACATTCGATTCCAATACCACAACAGAAAGTTGTTGGACTATAGTAAATGGAAACGGTGATGGAAATCTGTGGAATTTGAATCAACCAGCCAATCCAATTTTTGGAAATCAAATGGCTTCCTTATCCACCGGAAGTAATGGAAATAATAACGATTATTTAATCACACCAACACTTACAGCACATGCCGGTCAAAGATTGCGCTTTTTCTATAAAACGCTTTATAGTGATTTTGAAGAAGATTTGAAAGTATTGTTGTCTGTAAATGGTGTGGCTACAAATCAGTTTACAACCATTTTATATGAAAATAATATTGTTATTCCTACGGATGCTACCGGAACCGTTGCAGGTTCTAATACAATAACCTTAACCTCTACAACTGGTGTCCGAATAGGTGACAGAGTAGATATTTTGGGTTGGGTAATTCCATACGGTTCAACCGTAACGGCTATCAATGGTCTAACAATTACGATATCAGGAAATGCTGATGTAACTGCTGCAGGTCCACTAAATGTTACCTTTGTTCATGAAGTTATCAATAATATGGTTGCCAGAGAAAAAGTTATTGACTTAACCGGAATTACGGCTGATACCAATATTAATATTGCTTTTTACACCCCATTCTTCCCTCCAAATCCATGGAATTATAGAGGTCAATATACTTTTATTGACAACGTAATTGTAGAAGACATTCCGGCGTGTCCTCCAGTAATTAATGTTACTACAACGAATATCATTGATACAACAGCAACAATTAACTGGCAGTCTACAGGTACCGAAACCTCTTGGGAAATTTCAGTCCAGCCTTTCGGAACACCAGCTCCGGTTGGTGCTACTTTGCCGGAATATTTACATACGACGACTTCTCATCCTTATACATTAACAGGCTTAACACCTGCAATAAAATACGAATACTATATTAGAGCAGTGTGTAGCGGAACATCACAAAGTGCATGGGTTGGACCGTTTGAGTTCACGACTCGTTGTGATTTTGCCAATATATGTCAATATACGATGACTGTTACCAATGGTAATACAGGAACGGTTACTGATAACGTAGTTGTAATGCAAAATGGAGTTGTATCACAGGCATTAGAATTTCCAGGCTTTGGACAAACCTCTTTAGATTATGTAGTGTTCTTATGTACAGGTGTTGAATTCAGCTTGTATTGGAACGGTTTCGGTAGTGGAGTCCAATATTCTGAAGCTCAAATTGTGATAAGAGATGAGTCTAATACTATCGTTTGGACCAGTCCTTTGGGATTAGGTACAGTAAACACAACGCTCTTTACTAGTGTTGCCAGTTGTGGAGTAGTAACTTGTCCACAGCCAACCAATTTAGCCGTAAGTAATCAAGAAGTACTTTCATGGACTCCAGGAGGTTCAGAAACCCAATGGGAAGTTGCTATACAACCTTATCAAAATGGAACCTTGCCTCAATCGGGACAAATTGTGAATTCAGCAACATATACTCCGGTAGCAGCTGATTTTGCTAATGCCACTTCTGGAACTTATGAATATTTTGTCCGCGCTATTTGTGGTACTTCAAATACTAGTTATTGGTCTGGACCAAAAGTCTTCATTAGAAATGATGAGCCAACAACTGCAGTACGTTTAGTAGTTAATACAAATGAAACCTGTGATGTGTCAGGTGTTGATGCCTCATTTATCGGAGCAACAGCATCGGCTACCCCAACAGCTTGCGGAGGTATAAATGGAGGAGATATTTGGTATGATTTTGTGGCTACTTCAAGAGTTCATGTAATTGAATTAAGCGATTTTGCCCCGGGAAGTTATTATGATTCATCGTTTGAAGGGCCATGGCCAAAAATAATGATGTCGCTGTATGAGCAAATGCCTGATGGTTCACTTGTTGAAAAGGCATGCAGCGAAAACAATTCAATGGTTACTAGCTATTCTTCTGAATTGGTTGTGGGTCATATTTATAAAATCAGATTGAAATTAAATGATAGCATACTTAGCAATAAAACATTCCACATCTGTATCACAACACCAAATGACTTATGTGATTTGGATGCCTTTAATTACGATTTTGAGAAATTACCAATGCAGTTTGTTACGGGAATCAGTACTATTATTGACGGAGTAGTTGTACCGGGTTGGAGAACCAATACCGAATGGGGAGCCATGTTCTTCCAAGAAGCATCTAATTCGGGAGATGTAACACCTTATTCTGGTGGGCAATGCATTCAATTAATACAAGACGATCCATCTGAATGGAATCCAAGTGACCCAAATATCAAAGGATTATATAAAGATTTTGATACTTCAGAAATCACTAAAATGGATTATAGTTTTGCGAGTGCAACAAGAACTAACGGATCTACAGTTCAATTGTATGCTGGTCCGCCTTCTGGTCCGTTTACACTATTGGTTGAAGATTTTGCCAACAGTTTGGCTTGGGAATTGGTTCAAGGAAGTTATACAATTCCACCAGGTCAGACCAATACTCGTTTTATTTTCCGTGCCAAAGAAAATGCTATAGGGCATATCCTAGATGCTGCTAATTTTAAAGCGAATGTAGCTATCACAATAAATACAGCCAATACCACATTAGACTGTACCACAACATCAATGACTTTTGATGCCAATGGAGTAGGGCAATGGGTTGCAGATGCTGGTAACCCGGCAACAACATCTATTGCAAATCCAAATAGCGGATTGACGAATGTCTCAGGATTCACCGCACCGGGAACGTATACTTTTCATTGGAATACCCGTTATTGTGAAATAGCAATAACAATTACAAAACAAGGAACAACCGATGTACCAACAGTAACAACTCCGATTGCTTACTGCGCAGATGCAACCGCAACAACCTTAACAGCAACAGCACCAAACCCAGGCGACAGTTTAATTTGGTATACGCAGCAAATAGGCGGAACCGGGACAACGATAGCTCCAACACCACAAACGTCAACTGCAGGTACAACCAGCTATTATGTTAGTGTTGTAGGTTCAGGTGGATGTGAAGGACCTCGTACTGAAATTGTGGTTCAGGTGAATGCAATTCCTACCGCAACTATTTCAGGAACTGTAACAGTTTGTCAAAACGCTGCTAATCAAACAATCACATTTACAGGTGCCAATGGAGATGCACCATATACGTTCACCTATACTATCAATGGTGGGGCAAACCAAACTATAACAACGACAACAGGGAACAGTTTTTCAATTAGTGTTCCAACAGCAACAGTTGGAGTATTCACCTATAACTTAGTAAGTGTTTCAAGTGCAGGTTTGGCTTCTTGTTCACAAACTCAAACAGGTTCTGCCGTAGTAACGGTGAATGCCTTACCAAGCGCAACTATTTCGGGAACAACAACAATTTGTGCTGGTTTAACGGCAACAATTTCTTTTAGTGGAACTCCAAATGCAACAGTGACCTACACAGTAAATAGCGGAACACCTCAAACTATTGTTTTAAATGCTACAGGATTAGCTTCAATTACAAGTGCTCCATTAACGGCAAGTGCAACCTATACTTTGGTAAGT
The DNA here is from genome assembly GCF_031381455.1 of Flavobacterium sp. Lineage (GTDB taxonomy): Bacteria > Bacteroidota > Bacteroidia > Flavobacteriales > Flavobacteriaceae > Flavobacterium. The sequence continues at coordinate 23,679 of NZ_JANMXZ010000050.1, forward strand.
GTTACGGCTTCCGGAAGCCCTGCTTGTAGCCAGACGATAACAGGTTCAGCTATAGTAACTGTAACTCCATTGACAATGCCGAATGTAACCTTCAGTTATGCGCAAACATGTAGTAATGCCACTTCAAATCCACTTCCGATATTGACAGCAAATTTCGCTACTGGTGGTGTATTTAGTTCATCAACAGTAACCGTAAACTCGGCAACAGGAGCGGTTACTTTATCAACTGCTCCAGTAGGAACGCATCAAATCACTTATACTCTAGCCGCTAATTCGTCAACTTGTACAGCTGGTGGTGTATTTACAGCAAGCATTACTATTTTGCCAAGCATTACTCCCGTTACAGGATTTAGTTATGATGTAAGTTATTGTGCCGGTGCTGCTAATGATTTGCCAACACTTTCAGCTAATTTTACTAGTGGTGGCGTATTTAGTGCTGGCGTAGGTTTAAGCATAAACACAACAACAGGTGAAATTACTATTGCGCAAAGTAACCCAGGAACGTATACAATAACCTATACTGTTGCCGCTAATGCCGCAGCATGTAATGTTGGTGGTTCCACTAATTTTACCATTACGATTACTCCTGATTTGACTTTCACAATTGATGATTTGTGTCAGAATGGTAGCTTGACGCTGCAACTCATAGACACCAATTTTGATACAGTTACTGCAAGTTATACTTGGACACAGGGAAGCACTCCTATTGGAACTAATGCGACATTAGATGTTGATGACTATTTATCTCAAAACACATCGTTAAGCTTGCCGCTAACCTTTGGTGTTTCGGTTGGTTTAAATGGTTGTGTGACCAGTCAAAACATTACGATAGAAAATAATCCTTGTTTACTTATACCAAGAGGAATTTCTCCAAACAATGACCAAGTGAACGATACATTCGATTTGTCGGGTTATGGAGTAAAAGAAATTACGATTTTCAACCGCTATGGAACGATAGTTTTCTCTTTCTCAGGTAACTATACGGATCAATGGAAAGGTCAATCTGATGGTGGACAAGAATTGCCTGATGGAACTTATTTCTACAGCATCCATACTACAGAAGGAGCGACCAAAACAGGATGGGTATATATAAACAGAGAGTATTAATTAAATTGAGTATGTGTCAATTACTAAATAAAACGACAAGCCTAATGAAAAAAGGATATATAGCACTAGCACTATTTTCTATCATTTCTATAGAAGTTACAGCCCAGCAGGATCCACATTACACACAATACATGTATAATATGAATGTTATGAATCCGGCCTATGCAGGTTCAAAAGAAAGCATATCAGGAGGATTACTTTACAGACAACAATGGGTTGGTTTAGATGGAGCTCCAACGACCGGAACTTTTGCGATTCAAAGCCCTGTTGGTAAAAATGTTGGATTGGGTCTTTCTGTTATTTCGGATAAAATTGGTCCTGTAGCCGAAAACAACATTTACGGCGATTTCTCATACACTATCAATTTAGGAAGTGCCAGCAAATTAGCTTTCGGTTTAAAAACAGGAGCTACTTTTCAAAGAGTAGGTTTGTTTAGTGAAATTGGGAATGGTTATACACAACAGCCTAACGATAATTCCTTCAGCGAAAATTCGAGCAATATAAAATTAAACATTGGTTCCGGTTTGTTTTATTATACCAACAAATTTTATGCAGCGTTTTCAGTACCGAATATGATAAAAAGCAGACATCTTGATATAACACGAAATGGGCAGGAATTGAAATTTGGGAGCGAAACAGAACACTATTTTTTGACTAGTGGTTATGTGTTTGATTTATCTCCGAATACAAAATTCAAACCTTCGTTTATGTTGAAGTCAGCATTTAATGCACCTACCTCGTTAGATTGTTCAGCAAATTTCTTACTTTTCGAAAAATATGAAATAGGAGCAACCTATAGAATGGACGATTCTTTTGGAGCAATGGTTAACTTTGCTGTAACACCGGCTATCCGCGTTGGATATGCTTATGATCATGTCACTTCAGAAATAAGAGGAACGGCTCCGGCATCCCATGAGTTTATTTTGTTATTTGATTTAAATTTGTCTAAAAAAGTATCTGTTTCACCAAGATTTTTCTAAAAAAATAAACTATGAAAAGAATATACATCACCATTAGCATGTTCTTGCTTCTTGCTGTCGGATACGGACAAAATAGCGCTACTGCTAAAGCAGACAAACTTTTTGATAGCTATCAGTATGTAGCTGCAATCGAGGAATACCTGAAATTGGCCGAAAACAAAAATGCGAACGACTATATCTATACGCAATTAGCGGAGAGCTATTATAATGTTTTTGATTCTCAAAACGCTTCAAAATGGTATGCCAAAGCAGTGAAAGGAAAAGCATCTGCAGAAACCTATTATCGCTATGCGCAAACATTGAAAGTCATAGGAAATTATCAGGAAGCCAATAAGCAAATGGATGTTTTTGCCAAAATGATGCCCAAAGATGAAAGAGCCAAAGAACATTTGGCAAATCCAAATTACATACCAAGTTTGACTAATACTACCAAGTTATTTGAGGTTGCCGAGACCAATATCAAAAACAAGGGACAAAGTGATTTTGGAGCGCTATTGACCAATGATAATATACTTTATTTTGCCAGCACCAGAAACAGCTCGAATAAAACGGATAAATGGATTGACCAACCCTATCTAGATATTTACCAATCAAACAGATATGGCAATGGAAGTTTTTCTGAACCATCTTTGGTAAGAGAATTGAATACGCCATTTCACGATGGTCCGCTAACACTAAGTGCAGACGGTAACACCATGTTTTTTGCCAGAGATGGTCATAGTGAAGGGCAGTATGAAAAGAATAAAAAGAGCAATAGTAAAGTAGGGCAACAAGGAATTTACAAAGCGACTAAAGTTGATGGAAAATGGTCTAATGTCGAAGCGTTGCCATTTAACAGTACGAGCTATTCGGTTACTAATCCGAGTTTGAGTAACGATGGAAGAACATTATATTTTGCTTCAAATATGCCCGGAGGATTGGGTGAATCAGACATTTGGAAAGTATCCATTGATGCAATTACTTTTGGAAAACCACAGAATTTAGGACCGAATGTCAACACGGCAGACAGAGAGAATTTTCCGTTTATCACCGAAGATAATGTGTTGTATTTTGCTTCAACGAGTCATCAGGGATTGGGAGGTTTTGATGTATTTAGAACTGACCTAAACACTGCTGAAAAACCACAAAATTTAGGGAAACCAGTAAATACCGAAAAAGATGATTTTTCATTTAGCTTCAATAAGAACGCCAATATTGGTTATTTCTCTTCAAACAGAAATGGTTCAGATGCCATATATGCAGCGACACCAGTCTGTAAAGCTGAAGCAACTATTGTTGTTACTAACAGTAAAACCAATACCGTTTTAGCTAACGCTACGGTTGCTATATCAGATGTAAAAGGAAATGTTATCGAAACCAAACAAACCAATGCACAAGGAAAAGTCAGCTATGCTATCGAATGTACTGTAGGTTATGGATTGAAAGTTTCGGCACAAAATTTCGAAAATGCAACAGCAGCAGTGAAGTCAACCAAAGCCGGGGAAACTATAGTTGCCGTAGCTTTGGATCCTACAACAGTAATCATAACAGATACCGAAGTGATTTTGAATCCGGTTTATTTTGAATATGATAAAAGTAATATCACTGCTCAAGGTGCGGTTGAATTAGATAAATTAATTAAAGTAATGAACGATTATCCTACAATGGTTATATTTGTAAAATCGCATACAGATTCTAAAGGTTCCGCTGCCTATAACTTAAATTTATCTGAAAAAAGAGCACAATCAACCGTTCAATATCTAATTTCTAAAGGAATTACAGCGGCCCGTATTTCAGGAAAAGGATTTGGAAGTACAGAACAAAAAGTTAAATGCGGAACCAATTGCACTCAGGAACAAGATGCACAAAACAGACGTTCAGAGTTCTTGATTGTGAAAAAATAATTGGTAAAGAAAAAAAATGTAATTATTTATGAAGATTAGGTTTAAAAGTTAAGTTAATTAAGTGATGATTATAAGCAATAGCTAATCTCGAATACAATTGAGATTGGCTATTATGCATAATAAATAAGATGTTTCGATGAAGAATGTTTTAAACGTATTTTTTCTGTTATTTTTATCAAATTTAGTTTTTGCACAAGAGCCAAATGATTGTGCTACTGCGCTGATAGTTTGTGGTAATGGCGCTTTTTCTTCTAATTCTACTGGGTCGGGTAATTTTCAAGAAATCAATTCGTGTGGTGGATTTGAGAGTAATTCGATTTGGCTTGAAGTAAATATTGTACAAGGAGGAACATTAGGTTTTAATTTGATTCCGGATGATCCGGACATATCAGTAGATTATGATTTTTGGGTATTTGGACCAAATGCTGTTTGTGGAGCTTTAGGAAGCCCGTTACGTTGCGCCACTACAAATCCGTTTGAAGCGGGATTAACTGATAATCTTACGGGAATGAATGGCTCGACTTTGCTTACACAAACGGGTCCAGGTGCAGATGGGAATGGTTATGTTAGATGGTTAACGGTATCTCCTGGGCAAACATATTTTATTGCTATTGACAGACCTATTGGTGATGGTGGATTTCAAATTCAATGGACAGGAACTGCAACTTCAGGAACTGGAGCTTTTCCTTCACCGCCATCGGCTAATCACATTCCTGATGTGTTAACCTGCAGCAATACACCAAACGTTGGGATTTTTGATCTTAATGCTGTTAGGGCTTTGATAAACTCGGATACGACAGGTAACACAATTACTTTTCACAACTCTATTACGGATGCTAATGATGGTATTAATGCCTTGCCTACTATCTATTCTAATATATCCAATCCGGAAACAATTTATGTTAGGGTTACCGATAATACAGGAGGTTGTTTTGCGATAACCGATTTTGATTTGGTTGTAAATTTAGTGCCAAATGCCTCGGTAAGTATTTCCAACATATCTGTTTGTATTGGAAGTCCGGTTACAGTTACTTTTACCGGAACACCAAATTCCAATATCAATTACACGGTTGATAGCGGTGCGGTTCAATCTGCTTTTTTAAATGCGGCAGGGACTTTTACCATAACAGCATCACCTGCGCTTGCCACTACCTATACGTTGACTAATGTCAGAATTATTGATGGTACGGGAAATACGGTGTGTTCTCAATCTTTAAATCAAACGGTTTCTGTGACGGTTGTTCCGTTACCGACCGTTACTATATCAGGAACAACAACTATTTGTTCAGGAACATCAGCGGTAATTACTTTCAACGGTACACCAAATGCAACGGTGACTTACACTGTTGACAGCGGTCCAAATCAAACAATTATTTTGAATGGTTCTGGGAATGCGACACTAACGACACCCTTGTTGACTGTAAATAGTTCTTATAATTTAGTAAGTATTGCTTCTTCGGGCACTCCGATTTGTAGTCAGTCTCAAACGGGTTCGGCAGTAGTAACCGTTATTTCATTGCCAACAGCAGCTATATCGGGATCAACCTCTGTTTGTTCAGGATCCGCTGCGGTTATAACATTTATTGGAACACCGAATGCGACAGTTACTTATACTGTAAATGGAGGCTCCAATCAAACCATAGTACTAAACAATTCAGGTAATGCAACTCTGAATACGGCAAATTTGACTCTAATTACTACCTACGCTTTGGTAAGTGCAACTATAGGTTCATGCAGTCAATCGCAATCGGGTTCAGCAGTCATCACAATTAGCGCCACACCAACCGCTACCATTTCAGGAACAACAACAATTTGTTCGGGAACTACAACGGTCATTACTTTTAGCGGAACACCAAATGCGACGGTTACGTACACCATCAATAGTGGTTCGAATCAAACCATAGTGTTAAGTGGAGCTGGAGCAGCATCATTAACTACGCCGGCATTGACACTAAATACCACATACAATTTAGTTAGTGTTGCATTACCTGGCACACCACCTTGTAGTCAGCTTTTAAATGGTTCAGCTGTTGTTACGGTTAGAGCCTCGCTAAGCGCTTCTATATCTGGTACAACAACAATTTGTTCGGGAAACTCAGTAGCAATTATATTTACAGGAACACCTAATGCTACGGTAACTTATACCGTTGATAGCGGCGGTAATCAAACTATAGTTTTAGGTGCATCGGGTAATGCTTCTTTAACCACACCATTTTTAACCACATCTAGTACCTATTCTCTGGTAAGTGTTTCGTTAAGCGGAACACCAATTTGTACTCAGGCTCAAACAGGTTCTGCCCTAGTTACTGTTAATGCTTTACCAGTTATAACAAATGTTCCTGCCAACGCAAGTTATTGTTCGGGAGATTTGGTTACAACCAATGCATTTGTTAGTTCACCTACTGGAGCTAATTTTACATGGACAAATAGCACTCCTTCGCTAGGATTAGCAGCAGCTGGAACCGGAAATATACCAAATTTTACAGCAAGCAATGGTACATCATCACCTATTACGGGTACAATTACGATTGTCGCTATCCGAAACGGTTGCTCTACAACAGGCTCTTATACTATTACAGTCAACCCAATTCCACTACCCAATCCTGTAATTACGGATTATGAATTATGTGATTATAACAATACTGGTGATGGAATCGAGTTGTTTAATTTGGGAACAAAAAGTATGGAAATCGCTAATGGACAAACAGGAGTAACGGTA
>NZ_JANMXZ010000004.1:0-41767 GCF_031381455.1 Flavobacterium sp.
TTCGGAAACCAATTTCACATTAATTCGTGCTTCGCGATTGGCATTTTTTAAATCAAAAATCAATTGTGATAAATCTTCTATCGAATAAATGTCGTGATGTGGCGGCGGAGAAATCAGTCCAACATAAGGCGTTGAATTTCGGGTTTCTGCAATCCACGGCACAACTTTTTCGCCAGGCAATTGTCCGCCTTCTCCGGGCTTTGCACCTTGAGCCATTTTGATTTGAATTTCTTTGGCGTTGGTCAAATAATTGATTGAAACGCCAAATCTTCCCGATGCTACTTGTTTGATAGCACTATTTCTGGAATCTCCGTTAGTGTCTTTTTGGAACCGTTTTGCATCTTCACCACCTTCACCTGAGTTGCTTTTTCCCCCAATTCGGTTCATGGCAATGGCCAAATTTTCATGTGCTTCCTGACTGATAGAGCCATAAGACATGGCGCCGGTTTTGAATTTTTTTACGATTTCTGTCCAAGGTTCAACTTCATCAATCGAAATTGGATCGTAATTGTTAAATTCAAATAAACCACGAATCGTCATGAGGTTTTCACTTTGTTCATTAACCATTTTGGAATATTCGGTATAGCTTTCCGGACTGTTTAATCTAACGGCTTGCTGGAGTTTTGCAATGGTTGTTGGATTGAACATGTGCTTTTCACCAGTTCTTCTCCATCTGTAAATGCCTCCTATTTCGAGTGGCAATAAATTGGATATTTCAGAATTTGGAAATGCTTTTTTGTATCTTTCTTTGACTTCTTTTTCAACTTCCATCAAACCAATTCCTTCAATTCGTGAAGGCGTATTTGGGAAATATTTTGAAGTGAACTTTTTATTTAATCCCAGGATTTCAAAAATTTGAGCCGCTCTGTAGGAATGCAAGGTCGAAATTCCAATTTTATTCATGATTTTTAGAATTCCTTTGGCAATCGCTTTATTGTAATTTTTAATGGCGTAGTCTGCTTTTACATTGGTAATGAAACCTTGATTTACTTGTTCATGAATAATTTCGTTTACCATATATGGATTGATAGCACTGGCGCCATAACCAAATAATAGCGCAAAATGATGTGGTTCTCTTGGTTCTGCAGATTCAATTAAAATTCCAAATTTAGAGCGTACTTTCAGAATATTTAGAGAATGATGAATATAAGAACAAGCCAAAAGCATCGGAATTGGCGCCATTTTTTCGCTTACATTTCTATCCGAAAGAATTACAATATTGCATCCTTCTGAAACCGCTTTGAAAGTGGCTTGTACACATTTTTCTAGACCGCGTTCCAAACCATTGACACCTTTTTCAATTTCATACAAAGTTGAAATAGTTACTGATTTGAAATCGACATGATTGATGTTTCTAATTTTATCCAAATCTTCATTGGAAATAACGGGATTTTGGATTTTTAGTTTTTTGCAATGCTTGGGTTCAATATCAAATATGTTGAAATCGCCACCAATAGCCAGACTAATATCAGTAATAATTTCCTCCCTAATTCCGTCTAATGGTGGATTGGTAACCTGTGCAAATTGCTGTTTGAAGTAGTTGTATAATAATTGAGGTTGATCTGATAAAACGGCAAGCGGCGTGTCATTTCCCATTGAGCTAATGGCTTCAGCACCACTTTCTCCCATTGGATTTATAATGGTTTTTAAATCTTCAATGGTGTATCCAAACAAGCGTTGTCGGGTTTCGAAAGCTACCGTTTCAACCGGAATTGGATTGTTAGTGTAGGGTATTTTAGCCAGTTGTAACAGATTCTCGTTTAACCATTTTTTGTATGGACGTTTGGTAACTATGGCTTTTTTTATTTCTTCGTCTTCAATAATTCGTCCTTTGTTCATGTCTACCAGGAACATTTTTCCAGGTTCTAATCTTCCGTGTTGTACAACGTCTTCCGGTTTGATATCGAGTACACCAATTTCTGATGACATAATTACAAAACCACTTTTGGTTACCGTATATCGTGATGGACGCAAACCATTTCTGTCGAGTAAAGCACCAATTACATTTCCATCGGTAAACGGAATGGATGCTGGTCCGTCCCATGGTTCCATGATACACGAATTGTATTCATAGAATGCTTTTTTGTCTTCTGACATGGTTTGGTGTTTTTCCCAAGCTTCGGGCACAACCATCATCATGACTTCGGGCAAAGAGCGATCGGTCATCAGCAATAATTCGATAACCATATCCATCGAAGCGGAATCTGATTTTCCTTCTAAAATTATTGGGAATAATTTCTTTATGTCTTCTCCAAAAACATCACTTTTCATTAATTCTTCGCGGGCACGCATGCGGCTAATATTTCCACGAAGCGTATTGATTTCTCCGTTGTGGCACATGTAGCGAAACGGTTGCGCCAATTCCCATGAAGGAAACGTATTGGTTGAAAACCGTTGATGCACTAAGGCAAGTCGGGTAACCAAGTCGTCATCAGCCAAATCAGTGTAATAGCGACTAATGTCTTCTGGCATTAAAAGCCCTTTGTAGATTATGGTTGTAGTAGAAAAACTGGTAAAATAGAAGCGATGGCTTTCTGAAATTTTGGAATTTATAATGACGTGTTCAGCAATTTTTCTGGCTGCAAATAGTTTGGCATTGAATTGTTGCTCGGTGAGGTCTAAGTCATTTTTACTCACAAATACCTGCTTGATAGTTGGTTCTTTTTCTGCGGCTATTTGGCCAAGATTGGAAACATCTACAGGAACATCACGCCAACCAATAATTTTTAGGTTTTGTTCGTTAATGGCATCTTCAAATGTTGTTTTACAGAAAGCAACCTGATTGACACTTTTAGGTAAAAAAACCATTCCGACCGCGTATTGTCTTGGTTCCGGAATTTCAAATGGACATACTTTTTTAAAGAAATCATGTGGAATATCAAACAGAATTCCGGCACCATCACCAGTTCTACCATCTGCACTTACGGCACCGCGATGTTCTAATTTTATTAAAATATCGAGTGCTTTGTGAATTATATCATTGGTTTTTATTCCGTTTAAATTGCAAATAAATCCTGCGCCACAATTGTCATGCTCAAATTCGGGCAAGTAAAGGCCTTGTTCTTCGACTTTCATTATTGATAAATTTTTACTAATTTATCAAAATGATTAAATATAAAACAACAAATAGAAAGAAAGTGTTAACTTTTATCAAAACAATAATAAAATAGTTGTAGAATTATCAATTATCTATTTTTTGATAGTTATTTTACTATTTACACAAAATAGGATAAAGGAAATTACTTAATAAACTAAAGTTGTGTTGTTTGTTTTACACCTGACAGGTTTTAGAAACCTGTTAGGTTTAGCATTAATATAACTTAAGAAATTTATCCGGTTTTGCTTCGTGCATAATGGCATAAACTTTTTCAAAGACATCTTCTGCCGATGGTTTTGAGAAATAATCTCCATCAGTTCCGTATGCCGGACGATGTTCTTTTGAAGTCAGCGTTTGTGGTTGGCTATCCAAATATTGGTAACCATTATGTTCGTCTATAATTTGCTGCAAAATATAAGCAGATGCGCCACCAGGAACATCTTCATCAATTACTAACAAGCGGTTTGTTTTCATAACTGATTTTACACAATCTTTTTTGATGTCAAATGGCAACAGCGATTGTGCATCGATAATTTCTACATCAATACCAACTTCAAGTAATTCTTTTGCTGCTTGTTCTATAATTCTAAGTGTTGAACCGTAAGAAACAATGGTAATATCATTCCCGGTTTTGATGGTTTCTACCACTCCGATTGGTGTTTTGAAATCCCCTAAATTGGTTGGCATTTTTTCTTTTAAACGATAACCGTTCAAACATTCTATCACTAAAGCCGGCTCATCCGTTTCTAACAAAGTATTATAAAAACCAGCTGCTTTAGTCATGTTTCTAGGCACCAAAACGTGAATACCGCGAATCGCATTGATAATCATTCCCATTGGTGAACCCGAATGCCAAATTCCTTCCAAACGATGTCCACGAGTTCTGATAATTAAAGGCGCTTTTTGTCTGCCTCGTGTTCTGTATTGTAGTGTTGCCAAATCATCACTCATGATTTGAATGGCATATAATAAATAATCTAAATATTGAATTTCGGCAATTGGGCGTAAACCACGCATTGCCATTCCGATTCCTTGTCCGAGAATAGTAGCTTCACGAATACCAACATCGGCCACACGAAGTTCTCCATATTTTTCCTGCATGCCTTCCAATCCTTGGTTAACATCACCAATGTTTCCGGCATCTTCACCAAAAATCAACAATTCAGGGTATTTATTGAATAGTGCGTCAAAGTTATCACGCAATAATAAACGCGCATCTACTTCCTCAGCAGCATCGTCATAATTCGCAGGTACTTCTGTGCCAGCATCGCTGAATACATTTATATCTGATTGAGAAAATAAATGTGAGCTGAATTTGGGTCGGATTTTGTTGATGTAATTTGTTATCCAAGTTGCTAATTCCGGTCTACCATTTTCATTAACAAGCAATCGCAAAACTTTACGGGCAACCGTTAAAATTTCTTTACGGATAGGTTCTTTTATAGATGCTAAATCAACGGCTTGTCTTTCGATAAAAACTTTATTAGCACTTGAAATTGCTATGCTTTTTAATAACGAAATTAATTCCAGTTGTTCTTCTTTCATCGGGGAAATAAAAGCTGCCCATGCCATTTTTTTACCTTCTATAACTTCTTTTTTTGAGTTGGTTTGAATCGCATCTAATTCTTCGGCTGTAGCCAAATCATTTTGAAGTAACCAAGTTCTCATTTGAGTCACGCAATCCAACTCGGTTTCCAAAGATAAACGGTCAGCGTCTTTATAACGTTCGTGTGAACCCGAAGTCGAATGTCCTTGTGGTTGTGTCAATTCCTGTACGTGAATTAAAACCGGAACATGTTCTTCACGGGCAATTTCGGCTGCTTTTTCGTAAGTTGCTACTAAAGAAGGATAATCCCAACCTTTGACAGTTAAAATTTCGTAACCTTTATTATTCTCATCACGCTGAAAACCTTTTAGAATTTCAGAAATACTTTCTTTAGTAGTTTGATGTTTGGCATGTACCGAAATTCCGTATTCGTCATCCCAAACACTGATTACCATTGGAACTTGTAAAACGCCAGCTGCATTGATGGTTTCAAAAAAAGGCCCTTCCGAAGAGGAAGCATTACCAATGGTTCCCCAAGCAACTTCATTTCCGTTGTTTGAGAAATTGGTAAAGTTTTCTAATCCGCGAACGTTTCTATATATTTTTGATGCTTGTGCTAATCCCAATAATCTTGGCATTTGAGCAGCAGTTGGAGAAATATCAGCGCTTGAATTTTTTTGTTGGGTTAGGTTTTTCCAATTACCGTTTTCATCGATTGAATGTGTGGTAAAATGGCCGCCCATTTGTCTTCCGGCACTCATTGGATCATGCTCTAAATCGGAATGACCATATAAACCGGCAAAAAATTGTTGAATAGATAAGGCACCAATTGCCATCATAAAAGTCTGGTCACGATAATAACCAGAGCGGAAATCACCGTTTTGAAATGCCTTTGCCATAGCTAATTGTGGCACTTCTTTTCCGTCACCGAAGATTCCGAACTTTGCTTTTCCGGTTAGTACTTCCTTTCGACCTAAAAGACTACATTCTCTACTTATTGTGGCAATTTTATAATCATTTAAAACTTCCTGTTTGAAGTCTTCAAATGTAATTTCAGTTTTGGATGTAGTTTCAGACATAGAAGGAAAATATTTCGTGACGAAACAAATTTAAATAAAAAGAAGTAATAAATTTATATTATGACTCGAAAATATAATTTAATTATCTGTAATTTAAATGTTCTAAAAAGAAGTTTAGATGAAAAATATTTAATAAAAAATCAAATATTTATACAAATGTTCAATATATGTACAACTTAACTTGTTTTTAAAACCATTTTCTAGTGAAAAGATTGATGAGTGTTTCCGGTCGGAATGTTATGATAAATCGAACTTTTTCTCCATAGTTTTTGTCTCCAATTTCCCAGCCATTATTAGAATAAATAGGAAAAAATAACTCAAAATAATCGGTAACTAGGTTCAATCGAATTCCACTATCGTATACAAATTTTGGGTTGACGTCTTTGTTTTTTATAAAACCAACATCGGCATATCCTTCAATCCAACTCCATATACTATAATTCGCATTAAGAGTTGTCATCCAACGATTCGCGGTTCTCGTTTCCAGTTTTGACTTAAAAAAACCATCGGCAACAATAGATTGCTGACTAAACAATCCGGTAGTTTCAGAACGACCTAAATATTCGCTTTCAAAAAGATAATCGGATGGTCTGTCTAAACCAAAATCAAAATAGTTTGAAGTAGTTTTATTATGCAAAAAGGTTCCGGCAAACAAGCGAAGATTCAGCGAACGGTTGTTGTCAAAAAGCTTTCTATATTGTATTTCAGCAGCCAGTTTCCCATAGACATTCGAATATTGAAAATCACCTAAAAACGAAAAATGCTTAGTTACTTCGGTCTTAGTATCGATATATTTAGCATTAAAAATTTGATAGTTTTCGCTGTTTTCACTTACTGTAAAAGCTGTCTTTTGTTTGTCTACAATGATTTCTTTTATGACAATAGTCTGTTTTCGGTTGTCTCTAAAATCATCTGGTCTGAAATTAAGGAAAACAGTTGGTGCTAATTTTTTATAATAAGCATCAGGTGCATAATGCAGGTAATGTCCACTCATCATATAACGGATATGATACAAATTACTGTCGCGATTGAATTGGTTTAGATAGACAAATCCTTTTCCCGAAAAACTCTTTGTTTTGGTTGAAATCGTTGGATTGACATCAAAAATGAAAGGTTTGTCTAAAATGGTTTTGTTGTGAAAACGAAATCCGGGAAGCAAACCATCATATAAATTGTATTCCAAAGTTGGAACATATAAAATTTGGTTGTAATACGGATCTTCCAAATCCTTCATAAAATTGAATTTTATCGGGCGATTGTTAAGACGTAATCCGTGTAATGAATGCCAATTGTTTCTAAGATTAAACTCAGGAACCTCATTTTTGTAATTGATAACAATTTTATCAGCATCATTTCTTGGAATAGTATAAACACTGTCAGAAGCAACGTTATCGAACCATTTTTTATAGACTATATTTTTATCTTTTATGCCATAAACCGAGATAGGAACATTGGTTTCAGTTTTGTTTTTTAATGAAAAACTAACGCTGTCTTTGGTTCGGGTAACCTTGTCAAATTTAAAATCAATAATGTCTCGGGAATCGATTATTTTATCAAAAAACCAAGTAATGTTTTTACTAGTGCCTGAGGTTAAGATGTTCTCAAAATCCTTTCGTTGCGTTTGCTGCGTAGTATTTAAAACAAGAAATTGTTTGATGCTGTTTGGAACTACATCGTTTTGAAGATAACTGTCTAAATACCTAAAACTTAATCCAGCTCTGTATTTTGAGGCAATTTTTTCGTTGAATTTGATTAGTGTATTTTTTGGATTTGACAATGGCTGATCTAGGTTTTTACGTGCCATCAGCATATATAAATAGCTATATTGGCCATTAAAATTAAGGCTTACCAGATTATACCCTTTCAATAATTTTAATTTGGCAACACTTCCCATCATTTTGCTATCAGGATGATATTCTTCTATATATTTCATCATGATATAGACCTGAATTCCGTCATAAATCCAGTTATCTTTTCGTGGATCAAGCTGTAAAGTGTTGTGCAAATAATTGTTCAGATAGGTTTTTAAAAACTTAATTTCATATAAAAATTCATCTGGAAATGGGCTGATAAAAAAAGGCAATTGATTTAATCCGTAAAAAGGATTTCTATCATAATCAGCTTGAGCAACAGTTACTTTTGATTGTTGAAATTTTCCTAGATTTTCTGAAACATAATTCACAATTCTATCAATTACTATGGCTCTTTGAATATCGTTTAACCTATCATCTTTTAAATTAGAAACAACTTCAAAAGTGCCGTTTTTAAAGATTTCAAAATCTTTTTTCTCATCCACAAACAGATTGAAATCAAGACGATTTTCACCCTTCAGTTGGTAGCTGTTTAAACCGTTTACAGTTTCTTTTTGTACTTCATTCAAATCTGAAAACAAATCAAAATTTTGTGAAACTTTGACAACAATATCATAGTCAGAAAGCGCGTTGGCACAATCGTCTAAATTTAAATTGTCATATCTGGCAAACCCTTTATTTTCGTATCGCGCCGGAATAAGAAAGCAGTTTTTAAGGTACATTTTACCGTTTTCGCTATAGCCATATTTTGTAAATTTATCGCTTGGAATTTTCACAGTATAACTAAGCATAAAGATTGCTTTTTTATTGGGTAGCAACTTTTCTTTAAGTCGAATTTGAATAACATCGGGATAGTTTTTATCTCTTTCCCAGGTCAACAAAGTTTGGCTTCCATCAGTAATAGTAATAACACTAGTTCTACCTCTTTCTTTTTCTTTGGCCAAATGAAAACTTCTTCCAAACTCATCTGAAAATCGTGCTGCCAATGGAGTATTCTTTGACGAATAGCCATTCATCCAATCGTTCAAAACGATATTGGTCAATGTGTCATTGGTTTGATTGAAGAATGTCAATTCCTGATTAACTGTCAATTCCTTCTTTTCGTTGTCAACTTCCACAATCATTTTGGAATGATGTTGCGCTAAAATGGTCTGACTAATGAGCAATATAATGATTAGAGATTTTTTCAATTTTGGAATTTATGTTGGATGAAATCGTTTAAAATAATGGTTGTAAAAAGCGTTGCTCCTTTGATATTCATATGACCGCATGAAGAAAAATAGTTGTCGTCAGTCACTTTGTCTTCATAGTTATATACTTCGGGATAAACTGACTTTATACTATTAAAATAATTTTGGCTGTCTGAACCTTGGCACATTGGCGTGGCAATAGCTATTAAATGAATATTATTTTTTTTGCAAATGACTTTTATTTCTTCGTAGGCACTATTTCGTTTCGGACTGTAATCTGTAAGGTCATAACTCATATTTTTCCCCTTACTTTTCAAGGCATAATAGCCAAAATTATCCAACGAATTTGATTTTTCGTGAACCAATGTAAAGAACATTTCCCTAAAACCAATTTTGGCATCGTTCTCAATATACCTATAAAACGGGATATAAAACAATTTATTATAATCTGGAATCTTTTGATAATGCTGCTGAATGGTTTTCGAAGAATGCAGATAAGGCATGTACATCGCGCGAACGCCGACGGAATACGCATTGCTGTTGAGATTCAAATCGACATCTAAAATGATGTTTTTGATTTTAAAATCTCGTTCCAACATTAGTTTCAAAAGCAAAGTTGTTTCGTCTAATTTGGAGCCGCTCATTCCTAAATTAAACGCTTTGATGCCTTTGTCGTTGAAGACTTTAGCAACCATATGATTTTGTGTACGCGATGAACCCATAAAAAGCACGTCAAAGTTTTTATCTTTTGAAGTAATGATGTGCTGAATCTTGTTTCGTTGCGTCGATTTAAGAAAAACTGTTGTATAGGCAATGTCCAACAACACTGCTGAAAGCACTGTGAGGATTAGAAGTTTACCAATATAAACAACAAACTTTTTCATTAGAATTGAAAATAAATAAAGTTTTTATAATCGGTGAATATGCCTAAAGCGATGATGGCTATGATGCTCAAACTCACTTTCAGCCAACTGAATTTTCCCGAAAGCGGTTCTATTTTATAACGATTATTCCATTCGATCATGACGAATAAAAGTATCATAATTAGAATTTCATAATTGTACCGTTTGATGCTTAAATATTGCGGAGCAAAATGCCTATCGGTTACCATTCGTTTGATATACAAAATTGCGTCGGTAATTGTTTTGGCTCTAAAAAAGATCCAAGCCAAACAGGTGATTGTAAATGTTATTAGAATGTTGAACAGAATTCGTAATGAACTCAAATTGAAAGAAAGTGTAAAGGCCTCAATATTGTTTCTATTTCGGTTTAAAACCAACAGCGGAATAAAATACATAGCGTTGATAAATCCCCAAGCGATATAGGTAAAGTTGGCACCATGCCAAAAACCACTGATTAAGAAGATGACAAACACATTTCGGATTTGAAATAGTTTTGAACCTCTGCTTCCGCCCAATGGTATATAAATATAATCTCTAAACCAAGTGGTAAGTGAGATGTGCCATTTGCGCCAAAACTCAGCAATATCTCTAGAAAAATAAGGATAATCGAAGTTTTTCAATAAATCGATTCCAAACAGTTTTGAAGTTCCTAAAGCAATATCGGAGTACCCGGAAAAGTCGCCATAGATTTGGAAAGCAAAATATACTGCTCCCAGAATTAATGACAAGGAGTTCATAGAATTGTAGTTCTCAAAAACGGCATTGGCATACATCGAACACGTATCAGCAATAACCACTTTCTTGACCAAACCCCAAATGATTTGGTAGATTCCCTCTTTGGCTTTTTCGAAATTGAATTCTCTTTTTACTTTTAATTGCGGCAATAGATGCGTAGCTCTTTCAATTGGTCCGGCAACTAATAAAGGAAAATAGCTCACAAATAATGAATAATCAACAAAATTGTGTTCGGCTTTAATTCGTTTAAAATAAATATCGATGATGTATGATAAACCGTGAAAAGTGTAAAATGAAATTCCAACAGGAAGTATTAGTTTTAGTAAATAGGGATTCAAATGCAAGCCGAAACTGTTTGTTAAATCGGTAAACGAACTAACAAAAAAATCATAGTATTTAAAAATTCCAAGAAAACTTAGATTAAGAATAACGGTCGACCAAAGCCAAATTTTTCGGGAAGTAGTAGAAACACTATTTTCAATTTTAATCGCTGCAAAATAAACTACTACCGTTGAAAAAAGTAACAGAAATAAAAATCTCCAATCCCAACAGGAATAAAAATAATAACTCGCTAGTATAAGAATATAGTTCTGGGAAGTCTTTGATTTATTTGGCATGAACCAATACAACAGAAAAACTATTGGTAGGAAAATGGCAAAATGTAGCGAGTTGAAAAACATCTTTATAAAAAGTTAAACCACAAATTGCACAAATTAGCACAAATTAATTTGTGGAAATTTGTGTAATTTGTGGCAAAATAAACATTAGAAGTTTGGACTCAAATTATATTTTTTGTAGAAATTATCCAAAGCCTCAACAACTTCATCTTCGGTATCCACAATTTTAATCAAGTTTAAATCATCCGGATTGGCATTGTGTTCTTTCTCAATCATCACCGTTTTTATCCACTCAAATAATCCTGCCCAATATTCTGAACCAACCAATATGATTGGGAATTTTCCAATTTTTTTGGTTTGGATAAGTGTTACAGCTTCAAATAATTCGTCCAAAGTTCCGAAACCGCCGGGCATTACAACAAAACCTTGTGAGTATTTGACAAACATCACTTTTCGGACAAAGAAATAGTCAAAATTTAGGTTTTTATCTTTATCGATATACGGATTGTAATGTTGCTCAAAAGGCAGTTCAATGTTCAAACCAACTGATGTTCCTTCGCCATTATGAGCGCCTTTGTTTCCGGCTTCCATAATTCCGGGACCACCTCCAGTGATAACGCCATAACCGGCTTTACTGATTTTATACGCAATTTTCTCGGCTAACAAATAGTATTTGGTATCGGGTTTTGTTCGTGCAGAACCAAAAATAGAAACGCAAGGTCCAATTCGTGCCATGCTTTCGTAACCATTCACAAACTCGGACATGATTTTAAAAATCGCCCATGAGTCGTTAGTTCTTATTTCGTTCCATGGTTTTTGTTTTAATTTATCATGGATTTTATCATCTTCATTTTGAAAATCTTGTCTCATTTTATTCTAATTTTATTCTGATTTTTTATTAGGAGCTGTTTCCGGCTTTCCATTTCAATCTTTTTTAAATTGCTACGGGTTAACCCCGTGGCAATTTAAAAAAGGATTTTCATTGCAATCCGGGCTAAAAAATAGCGTGCTAATTTAGTTCTTTTTTCAAAAACGGTGCAGTATAGCTTTTTTTGTTTTTCGCAATTTCTTCCGGTGTTCCTTTGGCAACCACTTCGCCACCGGCTTTTCCGCCTTCCGGACCAATATCGATAATGTAATCTGCTAATTTAATCACATCCATATTGTGTTCGATTATCAAAACGGAATTGCCTTTGTCAACCAATTTATTAATCACATCCATCAGCACACGAATATCTTCAAAATGCAAACCGGTTGTAGGTTCATCCATAATGTAGAAGGTGTTTCCGGTATCTTTTTTTGATAATTCTGTTGCCAATTTGATACGTTGTGCTTCACCACCCGAAAGTGTGGTGCTTTGTTGTCCCAAAGTGATGTAACCCAAACCTACATCTTGTATGGTTTTAACTTTACGATAGATTTTTGGGATGTTTTCAAAAAACGGAACCGCTTCATCCACAGTCATATTCAATACATCCGAAATAGATTTTCCTTTGTATCTAATTTCCAGAGTTTCTCTGTTGAAACGCTTGCCCTGACAGGTTTCGCATTCCACATAAACATCTGGAAGGAAACTCATTTCAATCGTTCGAACTCCCGAACCTTCACAGGTTTCGCATCTTCCGCCCGAAACATTGAAACTAAAACGACCCGCTTTATAACCGCGAATCATGGCTTCAGGTGTCATGGTGTACAAGCTTCTGATTTCCGAAAAAACATCGGTATATGTCGCCGGATTGGAACGTGGTGTTCTGCCAATCGGACTTTGGTCGATGTCGATTACTTTATCTATATGTTCTAAACCTTCAATCTTTTTATACGGTTGCGGTTTTTTGACACCGTTAAAATAATACGCATTCAGAATTGGATACAGCGTTTCATTTATCAAAGTCGATTTCCCGCTTCCTGAAACTCCGGTTACGCAAATCAGTTTTCCTAAGGGTAATTCGATGGAAACATTTTTTAGGTTATTTCCTGTTGCTCCAGTCAATTTTAAGAATTTTCCATTGCCTTCGCGACGTTTTTTCGGAACCTCAATTTTCTTTTCACCATTCAGATACATGGCTGTCATGGTGTGTTCTTTCAATAATTCTTTTGGAGTTCCTTTACTGATGATTTCTCCACCAAATTTTCCGGCTTTTGGTCCGATGTCAATCACATAATCGGCACGTTCTATCATGTCTTTGTCATGTTCTACAACAATGATAGAATTTCCAATGTCGCGTAATTGTTCTAACGAATGAATCAGTTTTTCATTGTCTCTTTGGTGCAAACCAATACTAGGTTCATCCAAAATATAAAGCACGCCAACCAATTGGGAACCAATTTGTGTAGCCAAACGAATACGTTGTGCTTCACCACCGGAAAGTGATTTGGAACTGCGATTTATCGATAAATAATTCAAACCAACATTCACCAAAAAACGCAAACGGTCTTTGATTTCTTTGACGATTTCCGTTGCGATGATTTTTTGTTTTTCATTCAAATGAATGTCCAAACCCTCAAACCAAGTTGATAATTCTGAAATATCCATAGTCGATAAATCGAAAATGTTTTTCTCGTGAATTCGGAAATACATCGCTTCTTTTTTCAAACGTGAGCCTTCACATTCCGGACATTTTACTTCGTCCATAAATTCTTTTGCCCAACGTTTTATGGAAGTCGATTGACTTTCGTCGTATTGGTTTTTGATGAAATGCGATATGCCTTCAAACTCAATTTTGTATTCTTTAGTAATACCTAATGTTTTCGATTCTACCAAGAATTTTTCTTTTCCGCCGTGCAAAATAACTTCCATGGCTTCATCCGAAATTTTCTCTATTGCGTCAGTTAAAGTGAATTCGAATTTTTCGCCAATGATTTCCAATTGCCTGAACATCCACGAACTTTTATATTCACCAAGCGGAGCAAAGCCACCATTTTTGATAGACAATTTTGGATTTGGAATTATCTTTTTCAGATTGATTTCGTGCACAGTTCCTAATCCTTTACATACTTCGCAGGCACCTTTCGGCGAGTTGAATGAAAACAAATTCGGTTCCGGATTTTGATAGGATATTCCAGATGTTGGACACATTAAATTTCTACTGAAATAACGCACTTCATTCGTATCCTGATCCAAAATCATCAATACATTTTCGCCATGATACATCGCGGTTTTGATGCTTTCAGTCAAGCGTTTTTCATTCTCTTCAGTGTTCTCAATTACCATTCTGTCGATGACAATTTCGATGTCGTGAGTTTTATAACGGTCGAGTTTCATTCCCGGAAGCAAATCCTGAACTTCACCATTGACGCGTACTTTTACAAAACCTTGTTTGGTAATCTGCTGGAACAATTCGGCGTAGTGACCTTTTCGGGCACGTATAATTGGCGCCAAAATATTGATACGTTTTCCTGTAAAATTTTTGATAATCAATTCTTTGATTTGATCATCCGAATAGGAAACCATTTTTTCGCCAGTCACATAACTATAGGCTTCTCCGGCACGAGCATACAACAAACGCAGGAAATCATAAATTTCGGTAATGGTTCCAACAGTCGAACGTGGACTTTTACTGGTTGTTTTTTGTTCGATGGCAATTACCGGAGAAAGTCCGTCAATTTTATCTACATCAGGACGTTCTAATCCGCCAAGGAATTGACGTGCATAGGCCGAAAATGTTTCAATATAACGACGCTGCCCTTCAGCATAAATGGTGTCAAATGCTAAAGACGATTTTCCCGAACCCGAAAGTCCGGTTATAACCACCAGTTTTTCTCTGGGAATCGAGATGTCTATATTCTTCAGATTGTGCACACGGGCACCAAGAACTTCAATCGTATTTTCAGTATCTAGCATAGCATTTTTTGCAAAACGCAAAGGTAGTGTTTTGAAAGGAATTTTTAGGTAGACAGTTGAGAAGTTATTGTTAAAAGAATCTAATATATAACCGTTGGGTATAGTTGTTTTTTATACTTTATTTATTGCAATTTGTCACACTGAGCTTGTCGAAGTGCCTCTTTTTTTGGTCTTCGACAAGCTCAGACTGACATTTATGTTCTAATTGAATTTTGATTTAACTTCAAAAGTTAATTATTTGACACAATTTATTAATTGCAAACCAATACACTAATCAATAATCATTTCTTTTAAGTGCTGGCGATAATTTTCTAAAACATCAATTTTAGAAAGAAAGCCAAAGTATTTTCCTTTTTGAATTACAGGCAGAATGGAAGCATTGGTAGTTTCAAATTGTTTCATAACTTTTTCTACTTTGTCTTCCAATAAAATAATGGCTTTAGGCTGGCTAATGATTTCGCTCATAGAAGAAAACTTCACATGATAAGGATTAAAAATAAAGGATTTGACTTCATCAAAAGCAACAATTCCGACCAGTGATTTTTCTTCATTAAGAATTGGAATAATTTTTTGGTCGGTTGTGGAGAAAATTTCCACCACACTTTCAACAGAATTTTCCAGTGTTAGGGTTTTGAAGTTTTTCTGAACGAGATTATAAAGGTCAATGCTTTGCAAAATATTTTTGTCTTTATCACTGGTAAAAACATCGCCTTTGTCAGCCAATGCTTTTACATCCATCGAATGCTTTTCAAATTGTTTAGAAACGGCATAACTTATGGAAGAAACGATCATCAACGGCACCATCAAATCATAACCGCCGGTGATTTCACCAATAAGGAAAATAGCCGTTAAAGGCGCATGAAACAAACCACTCAGAATTCCGGCCATGCCAACTATGGTAAAATTGGCGATTGGTAAATGATGTGTGAAGTTAAGAAGATTCACTGTTTTGGAAACAAAAAAACCAAGATACGAACCCACAAAAAGTGAAGGCGCAAAATTTCCTCCGTTTCCACCGCTGCCCAAAGTTAATCCGGTGGCAAAAGCTTTTAGCATCATGGTTACGCCAACAAACGCCAATAAAATCCATTCGCTGCTTTTGAATGGTTCGAGTATGGTGTTGTCCAATAAAATGTTTGGGTTTTTTGAGGCCAATGTTTTTATGCTTTCATAACCTTCACCAAATAATGTTGGAAAAAAGAAAATCAAAACCGCTAAAATAGTAGCGCCAAACAAAGCTCTGCGATAGCCTTTGTTTTTAAAAGTGCCAAAAAACTTTTCAACTTTCTGGAAATTACGGGCGTGATAAATGGAAGCAAAGCCTGCTAAAACTCCCAAAAGAATATAAAAGGGCGTGTTGTGGTAATCAAATTTTAATGTCTGTTCAAAATTCAGAATTGTATCCGGACTCAACGTAACTTTAGACATCAGAGCACCTGTGGCCGCAGAAATAATAATGGGAATAAAAGCTGAAATCGAAACATCGGTCAAAACTACTTCAATGGCGAATAAAACTCCGGCGATGGGCGCGTTAAAAGCTGCTCCAATTCCCGCTGCGACACCACAAGCTAAAAGAAGAATTCGGTCTTTTTGTGACAAATGATATTTCTGCGCAAAGTTGGAACCAAAAGCTGCGCCTGTAATTACAATTGGACTTTCCAATCCTGCGGAACCACCAAGCCCAACAGTTAAGGAACTCGTTACGATTTGGGCATACATTTGTTTTTTGGGAACGATACCGCCTTTTCGGGCGACAGCGTAAAGTATTTTGGAACTACCTTTTTCTATGTGATTGTTCAAAAAATTCCGAACCACAAAAACGGTTAATACAATCCCGATTACGGGCAGCAAACTATTGATATACGGAAGTTTTAAAAATCCGTTGATGTCATTAGCCCAAAGGAAAATATTATGGGCAAAACTTTTAAGAATAATTACGGCTAACGAACATGTAATCGCCACAAGCACACTGGCTACATAAATAAAATTTCGCTCGCTTAGTTTGTCTTTCAAAAGGTAAATTAAATTCTCAGCTCTTCTGAAAACACTTCTGAATATAATTTTAAAAAAGGAAGTTTTACTCTTTGGCATTTATTCAAATCTTTGGAATGCTAAAATACTTCTTAAAAGCAGTATTTCACAACATTAATTTTTTAAATAAGTTAAATTTAAAATCCCGCCGCTTTATCATCGCCACGAAAATCAGCTCCACCTTCTAGTTTTCCGTCGGGTTGGATTAAGATGGCATCTACTTTTCCTAAAACAGGAGCGAATTTTTCATTGATGCTATATCCTTTAGACATAAGATTTTGCAAGGTGATTTTATCAAATTTATTGGGTTCCACCATGATGTAATCAGGCAGCCATTGGTTGTGAAATCTTGGAGCATCAACGGCTTGCTGCATGGTCATTTTAAATTCATAGACATTCAAAATCGTCTGCAAAACCGAAGTTATAATGGTGGAACCGCCAGGTGAACCTAGCAACATTAAAAGTTTGTCGTTTTTCTCAACGATGGTTGGTGTCATCGAACTCAGCATTCTCTTTTTTGGCGCGATGCTGTTGGCTTCAGCTCCAACCAAACCGTAAAGATTTGGAACGCCGGGTTTTGCTGAAAAATCATCCATCTGGTCGTTTAAAAAGAAACCCAATTCGTCGCAATACAATTTGGAACCATAAGCATCATTTAGGGTTGTTGTAACTGCAACGGCATTGCCTTCGGTATCAACAATAGAGTAATGTGTGGTTTCCGTACTTTCATAAACGGAAACATTTCCGTGACTTACATCTGCAGAAGAAGTTGCTTTTTCAAAGGAAAAACTCCTCATTCGGTCTTTCAGATAGGTTTCATTTAATAATTGCTTTTGCGGAATTTTGACAAAATCAGGATCGCCAAGAAAATAGTTTCTGTCGGCATAGGCTCTGCGTTCTGCTTCAACCAAAAGCTGAATGTATTGCGGTGAATTATAACCTAATTTCGAAACATCATACGGTTCGATCATCTTCATGATTTGTGCCAAAGTAATTCCACCGCTTGATGGTGGTGCCATCGAAATAATAGTTAATTCTTTGTATTTAAAACGTATCGGTTTGCGCCAAACGACTTTGTAATCGGCTAAATCTTTCCTTGTGATAATGCCGCCTTTTTGTTTCATAAATGCCACTAACTTTTTTGCCGTATTTCCTTTATAGAACTCGTCTTTTCCGTTTTTCAGAATTTCTTTCAGCGTATTAGCTAAAGCTAAATATTTGATAGTGTCACCAACTTGAAATGTTTTATTGTATAAGGTTTTATCTCCGCTAATTTTTACGATGACAGCACGATATTCATCTAGTTTTGATTTTTCTTTTTCGGTTACAATTATTCCTTTTTCTGCCAAATCAATTGAAGGCTGGAATACATCTTTTAACGGAAGTTTGCCAAACTTTTTATGAACTTCAAAAATTCCCGCAACGCTTCCCGGAATACCAACAGATAAAGCGCCATTGGTACTCAGCTTTGGAATCACATTTCCGGCTTTATCTTGATACATGTTTTTGCTGGCTTTCTGTGGTGCTTTTTCGCGAAAGTCTAACGAACCAGCATCACCATTTGCTTTTCGGTACACCATAAATCCACCACCGGAAATATTTCCAGCATAAGGATAAGCCACGGCTAAAGCTAGTTGAGTTGCTATCATAGCATCAAACGCATTGCCTCCTTTTTTGATAATGTCAACGCCAATTTTGGAAGCTTCTTCTCGTGCCGAAACGACCATCGCTTTTTCGGTTACGAGTCCTTTCTGTTGGGAATAAATCGAAAAGGGAATTAGAAAAAAGAGAAAGAAATACTTTTTACTTATAATTTTAAAATTGTTTTTTTGGAATTCGTGAATCTTCGATTTCATAAAAAATAATTAGTCATTCAGTTCTTTTATTTTTTCTGCACAATGCTGACGCAATTCTTCAAAAAACAGCTTGAATTCTGTTTCAAACTCGGTGTAGAATTGTTGGAGTTCCACAATAGATTCGTGCATATCCACACGGTTTTTGGTGCGATGATCCATATGAAACATTATCATTTGCAAACCTTTAATTGTTGAATAACTCACTAACCAATTTCGGGCAATCATATAAGGCATCATTCCTTTTACTCTTTCGGTGAGTATATCGTAATTTTCTTTAAGTAAAAGATAGAAGTTTTCGGCATAATCATGAAGGTTCTCACTAGAATAATTTTTCCAATTTTTGGCTAAAAAATGGTCATAAAAAATATCCATAATAACACCCGAATAATGACCGTATTTTTCATGTAAACGATGCTTGCTTTGCCTATAAATGGGATGCATATCGGTAAAACTATCTATCGAACGATGTAGCAGAATTCCCTTTTGAATTTCCATTGGATAAACATCATAACTATGTCCGCGAATACTATCCGCCATAAAGTTCCCGATTTTTAACAAATCGTTGTCGCCGGAAAGATATATGTGCGCTAGAAAGTTCATTTATTTAGAGTGTCTAAGTGCCTGAGTTACTAAGTAACTGAGTTTGTTTTCGTAAATATAGAAAAAACTTAGCAACTCGGCCACTCAGCCACTCAGTAACTTTTGTCAAAAACTTAGCTACTCAGCTACTCAGCTACTCAGTAACTTTTTTATATTTGTACTCCTAAACAAAACACAAAATGACTTTAATAAAATCTATATCAGGAATTCGCGGTACCATTGGCGGCAAAGTAGGTGATAATTTAACGCCGGTTGATGCGGTGAAATTTGCTTCTGCTTATGGAACTTTTTTAAAAAACAATAGCAATGACAATAGAAAATTAAAAGTTGTAATTGGTCGTGATGCCCGTATTTCGGGACCGATGATTCATAATTTGGTGATGAATACGTTGCTTGGATTAGGCATTGATGTTATCGATTTGGGATTGTCAACGACACCAACGGTTGAGATTGCTGTTCCGATGGAAGGAGCTGATGGTGGAATTATTCTAACAGCATCGCATAATCCAAAACAATGGAATGCCTTGAAATTATTAAATGCCAAAGGCGAATTTTTAAGCGGAAAAGAGGGCGAATTGATTTTAGAAATAGCCGAATCGGAAGCTTTTGATTTTTCGGATGTGGATTCTTTGGGAGAAATTACGGTGAATGATGCCTATATGGATATTCACATTGATGTCGTTTTGGATTTGCCGTTGGTGGATGCCGAAGCTGTTGCTAAAAGAAAATTCAAGGTGGTTGTTGATGGTGTGAATTCTTCGGGTGGCATTATTATTCCGAAGTTGTTAGAGCAAATGGGCGTGGAGTGCGTAAAATTATACTGCGAACCAAACGGGCATTTTCCGCATAATCCTGAACCTTTGAAGGAGCATTTGGGAGACATTTGTAAATTGGTCGTAGAAGAAAAAGCTGATTTCGGAATTGTAGTTGACCCAGATGTAGATCGTTTGGCTTTCATTTCTAACGATGGCGAAATGTTTGGCGAAGAATACACTTTAGTGGCTTGCGCCGATTATGTATTGAGTAAAACTCCGGGAAATACGGTTTCGAATATGTCGTCTTCTCGTGCTTTGAGAGACATTACCAACAAACACAATGGAAGTTATCAGGCAAGTGCCGTTGGTGAAGTGAATGTAGTTGAGTTGATGAAAAAAACCAATGCCATAATTGGTGGCGAAGGAAACGGCGGAATCATTTATCCGGAATCGCATTACGGAAGAGATAGTATAGTTGGAGTAGCTTTGTTCTTAACTTATTTGGCAAACCAAGACAAAACCGTTGCCGAATTGAGAGCATCGTATCCGCAATATTATATGAGCAAAAACAAAATAGAACTAACACCGCAAATTGATGTGGATGCAATTTTGGTTGCTATGACAGAGAAATATAAAAATGAAGAAATCAATACGATTGACGGCGTAAAAATAGACTTTGCCGAAAATTGGGTTCATTTAAGAAAATCGAATACTGAACCTATTATCAGAATTTATACGGAAGCACAAACGCAGCAGTTAGCAGATGATTTGGCTGTTCGAATTATCGACGAGATAAAAGCAGTGGCTGGGATTTAATATAGTATCGAAACAAGCTTTAGAAATGAAACCATCAAAAATCAATTTTGGTGGTTTTTTTGTGTAAATTTGGTTGATTATTGTTTTGAATCGAATAACTAATCCAGATAACTTTTAAAATTAGAAATCATGAAAAGACAAATTATTTTTACGCTATCGTTTATTGCTTTTGGGTTTGCTACCAATCAAATGTTTGCACAGGAAATCGCTGCCGTTGCCAAAACTGCGGGTTATGATCTTAAAAAAAATGTAAAATGCAGAGTGGCCGCTACAGCTGATGGGAGTTCGATTGTTTTTGAAAGCAGTGTTGCAGCACCAAAAGAAACCTCCAGTGGAATGGCTACAGGAAGAAGGCAATATTCACCTATCCGTATAATAAAAGAATACAGAGTTAGTGCGACAGATAATTCCGTTCAGCAAGTTAAAAGTCCAAGAGATATGGCTACCGGGCAAGCTTCCGGAAGAGCATCACAAAAAATAGAAGAGGTTGTAGAAGCAAGTGATGCTGCCTCAACTGGTTTGGGTGTGGGTAAAGTAAATGTTCAGGATATTAATTTTGTGGTTTCAAATAAAGACATTAAAAGAGAATTAGCGGTGACGAATGGCGAATGTGATTTGCCAAATGATTTGCCCGATGGAACCTATACGATGACTGCTTCCTGGAGTTGGGGAATGTCGCAATCGCAAGGAACTAATACAGGAGGAATGTCTGCTGGCAGAAGTGCTACTAAAAGTGGCTCGGTAGACTTCCTGATAGAAATCAAAGGCGGAAGTTATATGGCGATTAACGAAAAAGGATTACCAGGCGAAAAAGGTCCTAAAAAAAGTAACAAGTAAAATGAAAACCCTTTCCAATTGGAAAGGGTTTTGTCTTTATTTCTTATTCATTTCCATATAATCGAAAACTAAATTGCAGGTTGCTTTTAGTCCGGTTTTAAACGCATTATCATCTATTATAAAGGAAGGCGTATGATGTGGACCGGAAGCTTTAACATCGGCTCCTTTTGGCAAGCCACCAATAAAAAAGTACATACCAGGTACTTTCTGTTGGAAGAAAGAGAAATCTTCAGCACCAGTAATGGCTGGCACTAAATTTACATTTTCTTTGCCCGCAGCTTTTTGTAGTGATGGCAGCATAGCAGCTGTTAGTTTTTCGTTATTGAATGTAACCGGATAGTAGTGGTCATATGGTAATATTACTTCTGCAGTTGCTCCGGCAGCTTCTGCAGTTTTTTCAGCGATTTGTCTGATTCGTGCATAGATAAGTTTTTCATCATCGTCAGTAAAAGTTCTTACGGTACCTAACATTTCAACATTTTCAGAAATGATATTATCCCGATTTCCACCATGAATAGAAGCAATAGTAACCACAGCAGGATTTTGTGTGATATTGACATTACGGCTAACAATAGTTTGCAGATTATTGATGATTTGCGCCGACACAACAATTGGATCAACGGAAAACCAAGGATAGGCACCATGTGATGGTTTTCCATTTACGGTTATTTTGACTGTGCCAACAGCTGCCATGAAACCACCGGGACGATAATTAATTTTACCCACTTCTGTTTGGGCAGACATATGCAACCCGAAAATCACATCCACTTTGGGGTTTTCGAGTACACCTTCTTTTATCATAAGCGCTGCGCCTCCTTCTTCTCCTGGAAGCACACCTTCTTCGGCTGGCTGAAAGATAAATTTCACAGTGCCTTTCAAGTCTTTTTTCATACCCGAAAGAATCTCGGCAACTCCCATTAATATAGCTACGTGTGCATCATGTCCGCAGGCATGCATTACGGAAGTTTCTTTTCCGTTGTACATGGTTTTTACTTTGGAACAATAAGGCAAATTGTTTTTTTCTTCAACCGGCAACGCGTCCATATCGGCACGAAGTGCTACAACTGGACCAGGTTTGTCTCCTTTTAAGATTCCGACAACACCTGTGATTCCAACTCCGGTTTTTACTTCAATGCCTAGTGATTGCAAGTGTTTAGCAATTAAAGCAGCAGTGCGTAATTCGCGGTTTCCCAGTTCCGGATGTTCATGAATATCGTGTCGCCAAGCAATAACTTTGGATTCTATTTTGTCGGCAGCGGTGTTAATGGCATTTGTGTAATTGGCTTTTTGAGCATTTATATTGGATACAGACAAAAGAGCAATATAGAAAAATGAAAGTAAAAAAAGTCGTTTGGTTTTCATGGTTGTAAAGTTTTGTAGGCTAATATATTAAAAAAAAAGGCATTCCTTTCGAAATGCCTTTGTGGAACTTGTTTGTTATTCTTATTTCTGTGGAGCTTCATCAAAATTTACCATCCAATGAATGCCAAATTTGTCAACGAACATTCCGAAATATGCACCCCAAAAAGTATCACACATTGGCATAAAAGGATTTCCACCTGCCGACAATCCATTGAATAATCTATCGGATTCTGCACGGCTTTCAGTATTAATAGAAATAGAAACATTCGCTCCAATAACTACATCACCACTTTGTGAATGACTGTCGCTTCCCATTAAAATGGTATTCCCAATTGGCAAAGAAACGTGCATAATTCTATTGGCATCTTCTGCCGATGGCGGAGGACAATTTGGATCATCTGATGGTGGCATGTCGCTGAATTTTCCAATATAGGGAAACTCACCACCAAAAACTGATTTGTAAAATAGGAATGCTTCTTCGCAATTTCCGTTAAAAATTAGGTAAGGATTAATTGATGCCATTTTTTTAAGTTTATGAGTTTATAAAGTTTAAAAGGTTTATCTGCTAATTGTTTTCAAGGTATTTTTTAAAGTTGTCTAATATTGCCTGCCATCCGCCTCTTTGTAGTTCGATGGAATGAACGTTTTCGGGTTCAAAGTTTTCGGTTAGGATTACATTTCCATCTAAAACATCAAACTTTACAGTTACTTTTCTTCCGTCAGCAATGGTGTAAACGAATTTTTTCATTGGAGCAACTTCAGTATATGTTCCCATAAAATCAAAACTCATCGCGCCATCTTTGGAAGCCATAGTTGCCGTAAATGTACCGCCAACTTTTAAATCATTTTCTGATTTTGGGCAATGCCAATCGTCTGAAGCATTGTTCCAATTGACGATATGTTTTGGTTGTGTAAAATAATCCCAAACTTTTTCAAGGTTTTCTTTTGTAGAAATTCTAACTGTAATGGATTTGGTCTCGCTTTCTGCGATTTCTTTAAGTTTCTGCAAAGCTTTTGGGAAAGTTTCACTGAAATAATTGGCAAATTTTTCTACCACATCTATTGTTACAGTAACTGTTGTAATTCCATTATTTTCACTTAAATCATAACGCTCTTCTGAACCAGACCACGATTCTGTTTCTTTCGTAATCGGAAGTTCCTTAAAATCCTTTATCTCGGTCATGTGCTTAAAGGACATGATGTTAAAAGGTTCTTTGATATTGATTTTGGAACTCATTCCACCGCCACCACCTGATCCTAAGAAATAAATCTTGCTTCCTTCATTCCAGTCAGAAATTGCATGCGAACCTTCTGAAAAAGCGCTTGTCCAGTTTTCGTAGTTTTCTTCGTCCCAAAGCGAATACCATACTTTTTCTTTGGGAGCATTGATGTCAATTGAAAAGGTTATCTTTTTCATGATTATTGCTTTTTACTGATAACTGTTACTGCCAACTGAATACTATTCCAGCATTCGTTCACGAATATATTTCACTGGCGAACTTCCAAAGCTTAGGAATTTCTCATGAAAATCTTTAAGGCTGTATTTATTGCCCATTTTCTTTTTATAATCATCTCTCAACTGCTGAATTGCCGTTGCACCACTAAAATAAGAACAAAGCTGTACTTGTGAAACCGTAGCTCTGTGGTATTTCTCTTCAACTTGTTGATAGGTTTGAAAACACTCTTTTGATAATAGTTTTACGATGTCTTCTTTTGGTTTGTTCAGACATTGAATATCGTAATCAATAATCACATTTGCCAACTCACGAAGTTTCCATATACCCAATGCCAATTCAATTTCAGGTTCGTGATTTCCCCAACCGTTTTCTACCATCATGCCTTCAGTATACACTGCCCAGCCTTCAATCATGGCACCATTTTGGAATACGGAACGCAATACAACCGGTGATTTTTTGTTGTTGTAAATCCCTTGAACGCAATGTCCGGGAACGGCTTCGTGGATGGATAATATCTGCGAAGAATAGGTATTGGTTTCGCGCAAAGCACTTTCGGCTTTAGCTGGCGAATATTGGGTTACGTCATCAATGTTGTAATAGGTTGTTCCCTTTTTTTGATAGGGCGGAATAAATTCAGCGCTTGCCAGTGCAAATCCTCTTGCATATTCCGGCATGTAGCGAACCACAATTGGAGTAGAAGCAGTATCAAAATCGAACAGCTTTTTTTCGATAATGAATTTTTTCAAATCGGTTACTTGTTTTTTTAGCGTTGGATAAAAATTAGCCGGTGTAGCGTGATTGTTCTGCATTTTGCTCAATACCATTCGGATTACTTCTAAGCTGTCTTTTGGTTTGGCTTGTGTTGGATAGTATTTTTTCCAAACTTTAGCTGCTGTAACATACATTTTGTTGTGCCACATTTTCTTATCGGCTACAGCCTTGTCATAAATCTGTTCCGGAGTAAAATTGGTGGCTAAGTCGTATTTAAATTTTTCGGCAAATAGTTTTTTACCAATTCTATAATCTTTGAATTTGAAATTTTTATCAGCATCAATTTTTTGCAAACCAGTTACATAATCATTCATTGCTGTAGTTGCTTTGGTGATGTTTTTTTGCAACGCTTCTTTCTCAGCTGAACTCAAATGTGAAGCTGCAATCGAATCGGTAAGTGATTTTCCAAACAATTGGATTCCGCCTTTGTTTTGATTGATAGCCATTTCCAGATGCTCTTTGGTTGGTTGTTTCAAATTCTCCAATGCCGCTTTGTAGTAGGCATCCGAATTCTCCAAATATTTAGTTAGGATTTTCAAACGTTCATCCAAAGGCGCATAAGGTTGATTGATGATGTAGTCACAAGAGCCACTAATATTATAAACAGAAGCATCCCATTCTTGTTGTTTAAAAACGGTAGTATACCAAATATCGCTTTCCAATTGGTTTTTTATGATGTTGGAACTTATCTTGTTGTTGTCGCTTAATTTGTCATAATCCAAAGCGTCTAAATCGGCTAACCATTTTTTAGAAAAAGCAACATTATCTGCAAAAGTTGCGGCGTTTGGAACAACTAATTTATCATAATATTTTCCATAACCCTGAGCTATAGAGCCTGAAGGATATTGTTTCCAGTAAGCGTCTAGAAATTTGGTTTCAAAAGACGCGAAGTTGGCGTCAGTGTTGTCGTTGTTTTCTTTTTGATCAGATTTACAACTAACGAATGTGATGGTTAACAAAACAAAAAGTGCAGCAAAGGATTTTTTCATGAGATTGATTTTGATTAATTTTGGATTACGAATTTACGAAAAAAATCTGTTGCTTTTATTGGTCTTAAATTTAGTTTAAAACTATTCACTTTCAAATTTTAAAAAGATTTTACCGCAAATTCGCAAATTATTTATTCTTGGAATTTAATTTGCGAATTTGTGGTTTATTTTTTTTACTTTCAATCTGACAAACTAAATCTAAAGAATTCAAGGAGAATCGATTTAGTTGATGAAATTACAGCAACTTCACCCTCTTCAAATTATCCTTAATTATACTATTAATGTCTTCAGAGATTTTCAGTCTGAAATTCAAATAGACATATAAGGCACCAACCAAAATTGATTTCAATCCAATATTGATAATAGTGTGAAAAGGGAAATCCCAAAAGTAAAACAACACGAAGCAAACCGCTAAGATGCCAAGCGATTCGAGTGTTTTATTGGTAAACGGATACAAATCCATTTTCTTAACCACATACAAAAGTTTAATCGTATTGTAAATCATCACCGTAATCAAAGTCGCAAAAGCAGAACCTTCAATGCCATACATCGGAATAAAAATCATGTTCAGAACAATCATCAATGCGACAGTAAAAACTCCGAATAACAAAACTGTTCGATAGTGTTTCGTATTGACAATAATCGAGTTGTTATTCCCTAACAAAACATCATAGAATTTTGATAATCCAATAAGGAAAACAACCAGAATTCCACCACTATATTCTTTTGGGATAAGGTTATACATTTCCTTGATGTTGACAAAAATCAGTATCATGATAAATCCACCAATAACCTGCAGATTGATAGCGCTTTTTTTATACAAATCATTGAGTTCGTCGTGTTTGTTTTCGGTCATCAATTTGGCTGTAATTGGCGCAATGATTTGTGTCATAGCGCGACTTGGAACAGCAATTACGGTTGAGATAAAAATCGCCACAGCATACAATGCATTTTGACCAATGTCTTTGTATTGTGGAATCATAACTTTATCAAAATCGACCAGCATCACAGCAACACCACCGGAAACAATAATGAAAGAAGAATATTGAACAATTTCTTTAACGTTCTTTGGAATGACCAATCTGAAAACCGGCATTTTTACCGAAATCGCATATAATTTCATTCCGACTAATTGCACAAAATAGGCCAGAGCAACACAATAGACAAAAGTGTCTTTGGCAAGCCAATCAAAGTGAACGCCTATCAACAATAGCATCACTATAAATCGCACCAAAACTTCACTGATGAAATTTCCGATTACCGATTGCATGTGCACTTTTGCCCAAGCATAAAACACTTCGAAATACGCCATGAATAAACCTATCACCGGAATCAGCCAAAAGAACGGTTTTAACGTTGGATTTGCCTCAATCCAACTATGTGAAATATCATCGTAGAAAATGTAAAATCCTAATCCTAGCGGAATGATTAAAGCCAATGGCAGAAACAACATGAACGTTAAAAACTCATCGCGCTCTTTCTGATTTTTATACGAAGAAAAGAATCGAATTAAAGTATTCTGCGCGCCAAAAGCCATCAGCGGCATCATGATATTGGCGCCCGAAAGAACTGTGGCTACAATTCCGTAATGGAGTTTTCCAAGAAAGTTGGTGTACAAAAACAACGCATTAATAGCACCAATTCCGAATCCAAGGAAGGTGATGATGGTGTTTTTAATAGATTGACTTTGGACGATTCCCATGTTGGAGTTATGAGTTATGAATTATAAGTTATGAGTTATGAGTTTTGACAATTGTTCTGTCAAATTTTTTCTGGAATATTGTTGCAAACCAACGGCGTTTACTTTCAGGTTTTGATTTTGATATTCCTGATAGTATTTCAAAAGTAGGGCTTTTAGTTTTTCCTTTTCATCATAGGTAAAGAAAACACCAGTATTGGTTGAGGTAATAATTTCGGCAAAATCAGAATCTTCTGGACCGATTGCTATTATTGGTCTTTCGGAAACCATATATTCAAAAAGTTTTCCCGGAATGATGCTTTTGGTGTCTTCGGAATTGATTTCAATTAACAATAAAACCTGTGATTTTCGTTGGTGTCCGACCGCTTCCTGATGTGAAACATAACCCAAGTTTTGAACGTAATCATTCAACTTGAATTCGGAAATTGTGTCCAAAACTTCCTGACTTGTGGCTCCAATTAATTTCAAACGGAAATCGTTTTTGAAGTCGGCATTTTCGGTAACCAATTCCTGCAAAGCCTGCCAAAGAATCCTTGGATTTCTTTCCGAAAGAAACGAACCAATATGTGCTAAAGTGAATTTGTCGTCCAAGGTTTGCTTTTCAACTTTTTCTACATCATAACCATTTGTTATCACTTCAATTGGTTTGGAAGTTATCGCCTGAAATTCGGTTTTGGTAGTTTTACTGGTAACGATTATTGTATCAGCAGAATTCAATACTTCTGCTTCTAATGCTTTGTGTTTCTTCTCGGCATAAGAAGACAATTTCAAAGCTTTATGATAACCAATGGTTGTCCACGGATCACGAAAATCCGCGAACCATTTTATGTTTAAATCTTTTTTTAATTGTAAGCCAATTAAGTGCAGACTATGCGGCGGACCAGAAGTGACAATCGTGTCTATATTATTTTCTTCGACGTATTTTTTCAGATAGGTTATCGAAGGTTTTACCCAAAGAAAACGCGCATCTGGAATAAAAAGATTGCCACGAACCCAAAGTAACGTTTTCTCTAAAAAAGATTGTTTTTTCTGATTTGGAATAATTCCGGAACTGATTTTTTTGGTTTTGGATTTGCCAAAAAAAGAAGCCAAACCATAGGGTTCGAAGATTTTGTTTTTTAGGATAATGGTGCTGTCCGAAACTTCACTTTGCAAACCTTCATCAATAATTGGATAGGTAGGATTTTCGGGAATATAAACAATCGGCTGAATGTTGAACTCGGGCAAGTATTTCACAAACTTTAACCAACGCTGCACTCCGGGACCACCAGCTGGCGGCCAATAATAAGTGATGATTAACAGTTTTTTAGGTTTTGTTTGATTTACCACAAATTCACGAATTATTTTTATTTCGCTTTAATTTTTCTAACTCTTCAATATCTAATTGATCTTTCAATCGATTAGTTGCTTTTTTAGCAATAATCAGACTGTCATAATCAAGAAAATAAACTGGAGTTTCTTTTAGAAATATTATCGTAGCATTTTCTAAAAGTGTATTAAAGTTTTCATTTTCTAATCCTTTAATAGACGTCATTATGTCTAAACGTAAATCATATGAAATTGTAAAATCGGTAAATCCAGGAACAAATTGAATCGTTTCTATTTCTATAAAGTCACCAATTCCTATTGCCGCAAAAGCTTTGCGAAGATTTTTTCGGTTTTCAATAGTGTCATCAATTAAAAGGTCAACATCGCCAGTATTTCGAGTATAACCATAAATATTAACTGCTAAGCCACCAATAGTTAAGTAGCGAACATTATTTTCTTTTAATTTTTGCCAAATATTTACAATTTCTGGGAGCATTATTTTTCTTTAGAAATTCTAGGAGCATTTTTAAGCGCAAAGGAAAGTTCAACCAAAGCCATAAAACGCTCTAAACGCTCAATATAAATTGAATTCATTTTGGTATCAATCTTTTTTGATTTTACAGGAATTTTAGATTTATCTTTCATGTTGCAAAAGTTAACAAAACAAATTTATCTATTTTCTTTACTCTATTTTCTTTTTTCTATCAAAATAAACGCCACCAATAATCACGATGAACATTAAAATAGAACTGAACAACGCAATTGTACTTCCTGTTTTTACAACCTGTGGCTCAAACTTGAATTCGATGGTACGTTTTCCTTTTGGGATATCCATTCCGCGTAAAGTGTAATCTACTCTAAAAATAGCACTTTCTTTTCCGTCAATAGTTGCTTTCCAACCATCTTTATAATAAATTTCAGAGAAGACTGCGAAACCTTCATTTGCATTATTCGAAGTATAGATTAAATGATTTGGTTTGTATAAATCGAGTTTAATTGTTGCTAAACTATCTTTTGGAAAAGTTTTTGGATCTGTTTTTCGCCATGCACCAAATTCGTACTCATTTAGTGTAGCAAAATCTTTGGTTTCAATTTTTCCAAATTCCTTAATTTCCTGGTCCGCTGAATTTACATATTTCAATTCTTTCACAAACCAAGCGTTACCATTGTGAAACGGATTTACAATTGGAACATCGCCTTTTTCTGTTCCAACAATCAGATATTTGATGTTAAATGCATTGATAACGGGAATGCTTTTGGTAATCGAAAGTGTTTGCGGGTCGATAATGCTACCCAAATCGCCCATACTTTTTTCAAACAAATGTTCATAGACTTCCTTAAAGCGTCTTGGCATAACTGCACTATAACCTCCAATAGATTTATGGAAATAAGACGAACGCGGACTATAAATGCCACCAGCTAATTCATAAACCCTGAAATGAGTTGTGTCCTGAAGTATTAAAGAATCGGCTTGAGTTGGCTGATACGGATTGTCAATTTCATAAGCACTTCTGAATTGTTGTCCATCGTTACTTAAATAATTTTTATCCACAAAGAACAAATCGCCAACCATAAACACGCCAACCAAAATCACGGCTGTATTGGCTGCTAATTTGTTTTTCATATAGAAATAAAGTACGCCAAACGAAATGGCAATCAAGAATCCGGAACGCAACAAATCGGCTGAATACAAATCTTTTCGGTCTTCTCTTAACGCATCTATGAATTGAGTTCCAAATGATTTGTCCGGATGTTGTTTTAGCGCATCTATTAATTGGTGGTCAATTTCGCCAGCAAAGTTGAACATGCTTTTACATACAAATAGCAATACTATAATCCCTAAAGTTGTTGCTCCTGTTTTCCATAAGCTTTTCCAACGATTTTCTTCATTGGTAAAGAAAGATTGTAATCCCATAATAGCTAAAACCGGCACACACAATTCAAGTAAAACCTGAATAGAAGAAACCGCTCTAAACTTGTCATACATCGGAACACAATCAATAAAGAAATCGGTCAAGAAGGATAAATTTTTCCCCCAGGAAAGTAGTAAAGAAAATATTGCTCCGGCAAGGAAAGCATATTTTATTTTGCGTTTATCATGGTATAATGCCAAGACAAAAAGGAAGAAAACCACAGCGCCAATGTAAGCCGGAGCAGCAACTTGAGGTTGGTCGCCCCAATAAGTAACTGCATAATTATCGGTAAGTTCTCGAGCTTCTTCAGGAGATGCACCATAGTTGAGCATGAAATTATAAACATGCGAATCTTCAGTAAGCTTTTCATTGTTGCCGCCACCGAATAATCGCGGTGAAAACAAATTCAAACTTTCCACAATACCATAACTATATTCGGTGATATAGCTTCTGTCCATCGCGATGTTGCTTTCTTTTTTAGAACCATCAGCATTGAACGTTAACTCGCTTTTGCCACGTGTACTAAAATCAGCATATTCTTTGGTTGCCATCAAGCTCGTGGCATTCACGCCAACAGCTAAAATTACAGCAACAACAAATGTTCCGATGATTTTCGGTAATGATTTTAAATCCTTTTCCTGAATAAGTCGGTATAAAAAGTAGCCACTCATCACAATCAAAAGCAGTAACAAATAGTACGTCATTTGAAAGTGATTTGCCGTAATTTCGAGAGCAACTGCGAGCATGGTTAAAATTCCGCCATGCAAATATTTCTTTTTGAAAACCAAAATAAATCCGGCTACAACAAATGGCATATACCCAATAGCGTGTGCCTTGGCATTGTGTCCGACGCCAATAATAACAATCAAATACGTTGATAATCCAAAAGCGAGCGCGCCAAAAAATGCCTTTAATGGGTCAACTCTAAAGACTAGCATCAAAGCATAAAATCCTAAAAAGTAAAGGAATAAATAATCCGCCGGACGAGGCAAAAACCGAATAGCATTATCCAGCATTCCAATATAATCATTCGGATAATTAGCACCCGATTGATAGGTTGGCATGCCACCAAAAGACGAATTGGTCCAATAGGGTTCGGTGTGATTTTCGGCTCTGAAATCAATTTGTTCTTTCGCCATTCCCGTATATTTTGCAATATCGGATTGGTAGATTTTTTTGCCTTGCAAAATAGGGTAGAAGTAGACTAATGAGATAACTATAAAACCAATGATGGCTAATAGATGCGGATAGAACTTTTGAAGTTGCTTCATTTAAATCTGGTTGATGGTTTATAGTTTCTGGTTCATAGTTAAGAACTGAAAACTAAATTATTCTATTTCTTCAAAATCAACATAATCACCAACGATTTTTTTCTCTTTGGGCTTTTCACTTGTTTGATTTTGAGTGGTATTTTGGTTTTGATAATTCTCTTGCTGTTGCTGAAATTGTTGTGAAGCCTTTTCAACTACTTTTTTGGCTAAGACAGGTAAAAACAAACGCGCTAAAAACTTCACTACATAATAGAAAATGATAATGAATAAAATAACGTCTATAAGTCCCTGAAAAGATGCAGTTTCCATTGAATAAATATTTTTTGTCAAAAATACTAAATTCCACAATTTAAATTTCGCTTTGACTTCTTAAATAAATAATAAATTATACTACTTTTGAAAGACTAAGTTGTAATGCTTAAATTTCTTGACGTATGATGAATTTGAAAACATTTCTGTTAGTTTGCTTTTTGCTGATTTCGGCTACTCAGTATGCACAATATACCGACATAATTAATTCCAATAGACCGGGAGAATCGATGTCGGCATTTTCAGTTGGGAAAACGGTAATTCAAGCGGAAGCGGGATTGTATGGCATAAAAGAAGAACATAATTTATCGCGTTATGAAGCAAATGGTTTTGGAACGGAACTCGATGTACGATACGGTGCTTTTTTTGATCAATTTGAATTCACTTTAAACACACAATATCAATACGATTGGTATGAGGCGCCTTTGGTTAGTGATACTCGCGGCGGATTTAAGCAAATCACAGTTGGCGCAAAATACTTGGTTTATGATCCATTTATTAAACAAGACAAACCGAATATCTATAGTTGGAAAGCCAATCACAAGTTCAGCTTTAAACAATTTATTCCGGCTGTTGCGGTTTATGCTGGAGTTAATTTTAATTTGGGAAATAATCCATATACGTTTCCTACTGACCGAAAAATAAGCCCAAAAGTGATGGTTATTACTCAAAATCATTTTGGAACTAAATGGGTTTGGGTTAACAACATTATTGCCGATAAGTATATGACCGATTATCCGACTTTGGGAATTATATCTACTATGACAAGAGGATTTAATATGCGCTGGTCAGGATTTCTGGAATTTCAAGGATACAAAAGTGATTGGTATGCTGATACTGTTTTTAGACTTGGCGCTGCTTATCTGGTTCGCGAAAACATTCAATTGGACGCTTCTTTTAGCAAAAATGTGAAGGATACTCCGTCGTTGCTTTTGGCAAATGTTGGAATGGCTTGGCGTTTCGATAGTAATTATGAAACTAATTATAAAAGAATAAAAGGCGAAAAGAAATCTAAGAAAGACAAAAAATCCAAAAGAGATAAAGGCAAAAAACGCAAAGACGAAGTAGAATTAGAAAAGACCAAATAATGATTACCATAGTTGAAGCCAATTCAAAAAAGTTACTCAAGGAGTTTGTTGCTTTTCCGTTTGCCTTATACAAAAGCCATCGGTATTGGGTTCCGCCGTTAATCAATGATGAGTTGGATACCTTTGATAAAACCAAAAATCCGGCGTTTACATCTGCGGAAGCAAACTTCTATTTGGCTTACCAAGACAATAAAGTGGTGGGTAGAATTGCTGCGATTATTAATTGGGATGAGGTCAATAATCAACAAAAAAAGAAAGTGCGCTTTGGTTGGTGGGATGTTATCGACGATGTCCAAGTGACCAAAGCCTTGTTGGAGAAAGTATACGAATTAGGGAAAAAAAACAATTTGGAATATGTTGAAGGACCAATGGGTTTTTCAAATTTGGATAAAGTGGGAGTGCTTACCGAAGGATTTGATGAAATAGGTTCCATGATTACGTGGTATAACTTTCCTTATTATTCAAAACATTTAGAGCAATTGGGCTATGTAAAAGAGAAAGAGTATCTTGAAAATAAATTCCCTTTTTCAAATGTTAAAACCGAACTTTTTTTAAAGGCAAACGAATTAGTCAAAAAGCGCTACGAATTAAAGCCGTTGAATTTTACTAATAATAAGGACATCATGCCTTATGTGGACAAAATGTTTGATTTGTTTAATGCCTCTTATGCTAGCTTGTCTTCTTTTGTTGCGGTTACCGATGTTCAGAAAGAATACTTCAAGAAAAAATACATAAGCTTTATCAATCCGGAATATATTAAGTTCGTAATGGATAAAGACGACACTATGGTCGCTTTTAGTATTGTAATGCCAAGTTTTTCAGAAGCATTGCAAAAAGCAAAGGGCAAGTTATTTCCATTTGGATTTTATCATTTGCTTAAAGCGAAAAAAGAAAGCAAGGACGTGCTTTTCTATTTAATAGGTATTGATCCGGAATATCAAAGCAAAGGCGTTACTGCTATTATCTTTAATGAATACTACACTACTTTTTCGGAGAAAGGAATTCAAAACTGCATCAGAACTCCTGAACTTGAAGACAATCACGCCATTCATAATATGTGGAAGCATTTTGATCCGGTAACTTTTAGAAGACGACGAACCTATAGGTTGGAGTTAGTATAATTGGGTTAAAAATCAAGTTTTATTCATAATTCTTTACAAATAAGACGCTAGTTTTGTTAAGAATGTGCAGTTCGTCGATAAAAGTTGACATTTCGTACAATAATTGTGTTTTTTTTAACTTTTTTTCACGAATCTGTATAAATTTGTTATGCCCTTTTGGATAAATATCTTAACCACCTATTTACTAACCTTTAAAGTAGAGTTTAAGAACTCTAAATTTACCCCAAAGCGCTAAACTAACCCTACTCATAATGTTGTGTAATCTTAACACATTTATCATTATGAAAAAAAGTATCTTATTTAGCTTTCCCGGTTGTCATATTCGGGATCACACTTCACAAAATGAAAAACACCCTGTTAAAAATACTTCTCGAAAGAAAAGTGTTTTTTCTAATTCTCTTTAGCTTCTGCTATTTCTTCTTTTTACCAATTTATTTTTAGCACAGCATCCTGCGTTAAAATGGAATTTCAATATAAGTTAACTGTAATTAATCCACCCGATTCAAGAAGCGCAAGCAAAACGTATTCTTGTATCAAATCAGTTTCAATTATAAACCTTTAACAAATTAAATATTTAAACATGAAAAATTCAACATTGCAAGATTTACAAAAAAGACGCAACAACCTATATTGTTGTTACGTTATGGTTTTTATGCTTTTCATGGGATTCGTTTCCCAGAAAGTTTCTGCCCAAGGCACATTAGTGCCAGCGTGTAACCTTATTGGTCCGCTTGAAGCCTGTGCTGTAGCTGATCCAAATGATACCTCGGGAGATATCATTATAAATGTAGACGTAGCTAGAAGTGGTTCGCCAAATTTAGTAAATGCTACTACTAACTCGAATTTCACGTATTCCTTTCAATCTAATTCTTCAGGGGCTTTTATTAGAAGTTATGGTCCTGTAGTTTACAATGCGGGTACGAATAGAACAACACAAACATTAATTTTATTTCCTGGGAGTTCAACTTCAGAATTTAATTTGCGATTGGATGTAGTAAATACGTCAAGTAATATAGGTACTGAAAGTGCACCAATACGTACAATTTGTGACTGTAGTAAATCAGTATCGGTTTCTAAAGTCGCTGCCACAGCCTCGTTTTCACCTATTTTGTGTGCAGGTCAGACATCTACTCTCACTGTTATAGGTTCCTTTTCGGATGTTGGAACATATAATTATACGCTTTTACCAAGTGGGCCAACAAATTCAACCGGAGTATTTCCTGGGCTTGCGGGTAGCGTAGTCGGTATCACTTATACTGTAAGTGTGGAATCCGCAGAAGGTTGTGTTACTACAGCGTCACAAACCATTACTGCGCCGCCAGCAAATCCTATTATATTAACTTGTCCGACCACTACTACTGCTGGGTCTTGTTTAACTCAGGATGGGGTTAATTCCCTTTTCAACGCCTGGTTAGGAACATTTAGTTTTTCTGGAGGGACAAATGGAGTTGCTGTAAGATCACCTTTAAACCCAACTGCACCACCACGTTGTGGAGGCAGTAGAGAAGTTACCTGGACTGTTACAGATGACTGCGATCAGAGAGAGACATGTACAAGAACTTTCTCAGTTCAGGCTCCGCCAGCAGTTTCTTTAACTTGTCCATCTAATACTACAACTACAGCTTGTCAAACACAAGCAGCGGTTGATGCAGCTTATGCAACATGGTTAGCAACAGCTACTGCAAGTGGTGGATGTAATGGTTCATTAACAAATAATAGTCAAGGAGCACCACCAGCTTGTGGAGGATCAAGAACAGTAACTTTTACTTATACTAGTTCTTGTGAGCCATTGACATCCTCTTGTCAAGCAACATTTACAGTTCCTAATTCACCGACAGTTTCTTTAACTTGTCCATCTAATACTACAACAACAGCTTGTCAAACACAAGAAGCGGTTGATGCAGCTTATGCAGCATGGTTAGCAACTGCAACTGCGAGTGGTGGATGCGGAGGATCTTTAACTAATAATAGCACTGGAGCACCACTAGCATGCGGAGGTTCAAAAACGGTTACATTTAGTTATAGCAATACATGTTCTGAAACACCTTCAACTTGTCAGGCAACATTTACGGTTCCTAATTCACCGACTGTAACTTTGACATGTCCATCTAATACTACAACTACAGCCTGTCAAACACAAGCAGCGGTTGATGCAGCTTATGCAACATG
Organism: Flavobacterium sp.; assembly: GCF_031381455.1. Classification (GTDB taxonomy): domain Bacteria; phylum Bacteroidota; class Bacteroidia; order Flavobacteriales; family Flavobacteriaceae; genus Flavobacterium. The sequence continues at coordinate 37,171 of NZ_JANMXZ010000004.1, forward strand.
GTTAGCAACGGCTTCAGCAACTGGTGGCTGTAATGGTACATTACGAAATGATAGTCAAGGAGCTCCACCAGCTTGTGGAGGATCAAGAACGGTTACTTTTACTTATGCTAGTTCTTGTGCGCCATTGACATCTACTTGTCAGGCTACATTTACGCTTCCTAATTCACCAACTGTGTCATTGACTTGTCCGACGAATAGTTCAATTGCTGGTGGCCAAACACAAGCAGCGGTTAATGCTGCTTATGCAGCATGGTTAGCTACAGCTACTGCTAGCGGAGGATGTAACGGTTCATTAACAAATAATAGTACAGGCGCACCATTAGCATGTGGAGACTCAAAAACAGTTACTTTCACTTATACTAGTTCTTGTGCACCATTAACAACTACTTGTCAAGCTACGTTTACGGTAGGATCTTGTATTACGAGTCATATCTTCCCAACGCAAACCACTTGTTGTAATTTTGTAACCGGTACAGCTACGGGATTAACTACCGCTTGTACTAAACTTAGCGGTCGCACGGTAAACAATGCTATTCCTGGAGTTTTCTTTTACTATTCAAATGTAGTAGCTCCTTCAAGTAACTTTGTAATAGTTGTAAAACAATCAAATGATGGTGATTTGAACAAACTGTTTTCTATACAAAACACTCAAAATGTGCGGTTAACAACAAGTGCTTGTGGAAGCGTTACTTTCACTGGAAGTATGATAAACGGTAATAAAGATGCAAGATATGTGGTGACAGGTGCAACGCCAGGCGCTACCTATGTTGTTTCTGTGAAATATGATACAAAATCCATTATTGAAGCAGTTTATACAGGACCAGATAATGTTAGTAAATATACTTTTGGTTCCTATGTAAATAATGTACTTGACACTACAAGCGTAGGTACAATTGATGCTGTAGCGGGTTGTTCGGATAATACACCGTTACCTGGTGATTGTTCGCTTCCTGTTGCTAAGCAAGCTCCTACTAAGGTTGTTATTAAAGTTTATCCAAATCCAACTGCTGATAACTTCAAGCTAAATGTTATATCGGTTAGTGAAGAAGATCTTCAAATCAAGGTTTTTGATATGTTAGGAAAAACCATTGATTCACGTTCTGTGAAAATGTCAGAGATTGACAATTTCGAACTAGGAGATAATTATCCTTCAGGAATTTACAATGTAAGTGTATCTCAAGGTACAGAAGTAAAGACTCAGCGAGTGATTAAACGATAATTAGATTGGGTTAATAATATAACCTAAAAACCTCTTCGGAAACGAAGAGGTTTTTTTATGCCCAAAAATCAAATTATTGATACTGTGACACTTAAATTTTAGTTTAAAATATAAGAATACTTCTTTAATAATAAGTTAAATAATGTATTTCATCGATTTTATTTGTATTTTAAACGATTAAATGAATAATATTGTTTTATAGAATTCGGAAAAATGAGGTTTTATATTTCATCTTCAAATTATGTAATAAACAATGATAAAAGTATAATTTCTTTTTAGCAAAAAGAGTGACATTTGCATTTAACGATAAAATACTTACTAATTAAAAAAGAATGTATTTCAACAGATATTTTTACACTTTGTGGATAAATTACTTAATTAGACGAATTTTCTTCAATTTTATAATTTATAAAATATATTAAAATTTTAAAAAATATTAAAAAATTTAACTAATAGAACATAATAATTATAAATAAAAAAGTTAAAAATATACGGTATAGTAAAAATAATATTTTGTTAATAACTATTGATAAATAATTTTTAATAAAAAACCTACTTTTTTTAAATGTTAAAGTTTGTCAATCTTTTGATTTAAAAGTATTTAAAAGTTAAAAATTATTATCATTGCAAATCCAAATCGAAAATGAAAAAGAGTAATGACACATATTTGTATACAGTAAAAATGATAAATGTAACTATTGAAGATTACATTTTTTTGGGGGCACATCCACAAAATGAACTAAGGTTAAATTTAAAAAGATACTTATGTTTACTTTTTATTATAGTATCAAGTTCGTTTCTTTTTGCACAAGCTCCAAATATATCTTACACAGGAGTCCAAAGTTTCTATAACATCAATAACGCAATAGCTCCATTATCCCCAACTAATATTGGAGGATTGCCAATTGTTAGAACAAATGTTTCAACAATTGCTGGTAATGGAGTTGCTGGTTATATGGATGGGACTACTGCCTCTCCAAAATATTATAGTCCGACAGGAGTAGCTGTTTCGGCATCAGGTAATACATATGTGGCTGATAGTCAAAATAATTGCATTCGTAAAATAACTTCATCTGGCTTAGTATCAACTTATGCTGGAACTGGTGTAGCCGGATTTGCAAATGGAGCAGCTAACATTGCGCAATTTAATGTCCCTTATGGAATAACTGTTGATACATCTGAAAATGTTTATGTAACTGAGATTAATTCTTTTGCTATTCGTAAAATTTCATCAACAGGATTAGTTTCAACACTTGCGGGAAATATATCTACTTCTGGTTTTTTAGATGGACTAAATACTGTGGCTTTATTTTCAAGCCCAAAAGGTTTGACCGTAGATACTTCTGGAAACATTTATGTTGCAGATGCAACTAATAATCGTATCAGAAAAATAACTAGTTCAGGAACAGTGACTACAATTGCAGGTGATGGAACTCCTGGCTATCTTGATGCCCAAGGAACAGCTGCAAAATTTAATAACCCTACAGGCGTAGTGGTTACTTCATCTGGAATTGTATATGTAGGTGACACTTCTAATAATCGAATCAGAGCAATATCAAATACTGGTTCCGTAACAACATTTGCAGGCACTGGTAGTCCAGGATTAGTGAATGGGCAAGGTACAGCTGCTCAATTCAATGCTCCAAGAGGATTATCTAATGATGCGACTGGAAATTTGTATTTAATTGATTATAACAACAATTGTATTCGAAAAATAACTAGTACTGGTTTGGTTTCTACTTTATCTGGCAATGGTGCTTTTGGTTTTACAAATGGTATAGGAACAAGTTCCTCATTTAAATATCCTGAAGGAATTGCAACAGATTCTTCTGGTAATGTGTTTGTCGCGGATGTAGCTAATAATTGTATTCGAAAAATAGCTGCCACAGGAGATACTTCAACTTTTTCTGGATCTGCTGTTCGCGGACTTGAAAATGGTCAAGGAGGAACAATGGCAATGTTCAATAGTCCTGTTGCGGTAGCTGTTACAACAACGGGCATAACTTATGTTATTGATGATTTTAATTCTTGTATACGAAAAATCACACCTTCAGGTTTAGTTTCAACTTTTGCTGGTGATGCTGCTCTACCAGGATTCTTAGATGGACAAGGTATATTGGCTCAATTTAATAATCCAAAAGGAATAGCAGTTGATGCTTCGGATAATATTTATATAGCAGATACTTTTAATAATCGAATTCGTAAGATAACTAGTGCAGGTGTAGTAACAACTATTGCGGGTGATGGAACAGCAGGTTATCTTGATGGTCAAGGAACTTCGGCAAAATTTAATAACCCATATAGTTTAACCATTGATAATTCTGGAAATATTTATGTGGCTGATACGAAAAATAATCGTATTCGTAAAATAAGTAGTACTGGTTTAGTAACTACTGTAGCTGGGTATATTCTTTCAGGTTATGCTGACGGAGCATCAACAGTAGCAAGATTTAAAAATCCGCAGGGAATAGTTATCGATAATGCAACTGGAATTTTATATGTTGCTGATACAACAAATAATAGAATCCGAAAAATTGCTACTGATGGAACAGTAAGCACTTTCGCAGGAAGTTTAGGTGGTTATGCAGACGGTCAGGGGACTGCCGCTTATTTTAATAGTCCTATAGGAATTACTATTGATGGATCGGCTAATTTTTATATTGGAGATTATTTCAATTCAGTTGTTAGAAAAGTTTCAAACACCGGATTAGTAAGTACCTATGCAGGAAATGGATCAAGTCAATATGTAGATGGATTTGGAAATGTTTCTTCTTTTTATTTTCCAGTAGGGGTAACAACTGATTCTTCGGGAAATGTTTATGTAGCAGATTCTTACACACAACGCATTCGTAAAATTTCTTCAGTAGAACCTTATACAATTTCACCAAATTTACCAATAGGGATGGGTTTTAATTTATCAAATGGTGTTTTATCTGGAACACCAACAGAAATTAAAACGACTACTACATATACTATTGGAGCCTCAAATTATAGTGGTACAGGAATTACAACTATTACTTTTGCTACAGGAACAGTTGCATCACCACCAACAGCACCGACAGCATCTTCTCAAACATTTTGTAACTCGGCTACGGTTGCTAATTTAGTAGCCACAGGAACGTCATTACAATGGTATTCCACACCAACAGGCGGAACAGCATTAGCATCCACTACAGCATTAGTTACAGCAAACTATTATGTATCACAAACCGTTAATTTAATTGAGAGTCCACGAACAACGGTTGCAGTAACCATAAATACAACGGCTGCACCAACAGCAACAGCTCAAGCATTTTGTAATTCGGCTACGGTTGCTAATTTAATAGCCACAGGAGCTTCACTACAATGGTATTCAACACCAACAGGCGGAACTGCTTT
>NZ_JANMXZ010000010.1:0-27682 GCF_031381455.1 Flavobacterium sp.
AGTTTTTAAAGGTTAATTCAAGGAAATTATGGCTAAATTATTAGTAAAACAAGTTAGAAGCAAAATCAATTGTCCGCTTACACAAAAAAGAGGATTAGAGGCTTTGGGTCTTCGTAAAATGGGACAAACTGTGGAGCATGATTCAAATCCTGCAATCCTTGGAATGATAAATAAAGTTAAACACTTAGTTTCCGTAGAGGAAGTTAAATAACAAATACAGTTATGAATTTAAGTAACTTACAACCTGCTGAAGGTTCTACACACAATCAAAATAAGAGATTAGGTAGAGGAGAAGGTTCTGGAAAAGGTGGTACTTCTGCAAGAGGTCACAAAGGAGCTAAGTCTCGTTCTGGTTATTCTAAAAAGATTGGTTTTGAAGGAGGTCAAATGCCACTACAAAGACGTGTGCCTAAGTTTGGTTTCACAAACGTTAATCGTAAAGAATATCAAGGAGTAAATCTTGACAATCTTCAATTATTAGTTGATAACGGAATTGTTACCGATACTGTAGATTTTACAGTATTTGTTGAAAATCGTTTGGCTACTAAAAATGAAATGGTTAAAATTCTTGGTAGAGGAGAATTAAAAACAAAATTAAAAGTAACAGCCCATAAATTTACGGCTACTGCTAAAGCGGCGATTGAAGCTGCTGGTGGAGAAGCTGTAACCTTATAATTATAGAACAATGAAGAAATTTTTTGAATCATTTATAAATGTTTGGAAAATAGAAGAACTAAAGAACAGAATTGTTTTGACTCTTTTGTTACTTTTAGTTTATAGATTTGGTGCGCACGTTACGCTTCCTGGTATTGATGCTACACAATTGACTAGTCTTGCAGGGCAAACAGATAAAGGTATCGGTTCGATACTTGATATGTTTACCGGTGGAGCTTTCTCAAAAGCGTCAGTATTTGCCTTAGGTATCATGCCATACATTTCTGCTTCAATTGTTGTTCAATTAATGGGTATTGCCATTCCATATTTGCAAAAACTGCAAAAAGATGGTGAAAGTGGTAGAAAGAAATTAAATCAAATTACGAGATGGTTAACCATCGCAATTACTTTAGTTCAGGGTCCTGGTTACATTTATAACTTATACAGAACTCTACCAAGTAGTGCATTCCTTTTAGGATTTGATTCGTTCTCTTTCTTATTTTCATCCGTTTTAATTTTAACTACAGGGACTATTTTCGCCATGTGGTTAGGAGAAAAAATCACCGATAAGGGAATTGGAAATGGTATTTCACTATTAATTATGGTAGGTATTCTTGCTAGATTGCCACAAGCATTATTTCAGGAATTTACTTCAAAAGTTACCAATAATAATGGTGGACCAATGTTGTTGGTAATTGAAGTTATAGTTTGGTTGCTAGTAATTATTGCTTGTGTACTATTAGTTATGGCAGTTAGAAAAATTCCGGTACAATACGCCCGTCGTACAACAACCGGAGATTTCGAACAGGATATGATGGGTGGAAACAGACAATGGATTCCGTTAAAACTGAATTCTGCCGGAGTAATGCCAATCATCTTTGCCCAGGCAATTATGTTTATACCGGCTGCAGTTGCAGGTCTTTCAAAATCTGAAACATCGCAATCAATCGCAGGAACATTCAGTAATATGTTTGGTTTTTGGTATTGTTTGGTTTTTGCTTTATTGATTGTAATTTTTACATTCTTTTACACGGCAATTACTGTCCCAACAAATAAAATGGCTGATGATTTAAAAAGAAGCGGCGGTTTTATTCCTGGAGTTAAACCCGGAATTGAAACTGGAGACTACTTAGATAGAATCATGTCTCTAATAACATTCCCTGGTGCTCTGTTTCTTGCATTAATAGCTGTGTTCCCAGCAATTGTTGTAGGCTTTGGTGTGCAACAATCTTGGGCAATGTTCTATGGCGGAACTTCACTTATTATTATGGTTGGAGTTGCAATTGACACTATCCAACAAGTAAATTCTTATTTGTTGAATAAACACTATGACGGATTGATGAAAAGTGGTAAAAATAGAAAAGCTGTCGCTTAATATTTATGGCAAAACAATCAGCAATAGAACAAGACGGATCAATAATTGAAGCATTGTCAAATGCGATGTTCCGTGTAGAGTTAGAAAACGGACATGTTGTAATTGCTCATATTTCTGGAAAAATGCGTATGCATTACATTAAATTGTTACCTGGTGACAAAGTAAAACTAGAAATGAGTCCTTACGATTTGTCAAAAGCAAGAATTACTTATAGATACTAAAGATATTCAAAATGAAAGTAAGAACATCAGTTAAAAAAAGAAGTGCCGAGTGCAAGATTGTACGAAGAAAAGGCAGATTATACGTAATCAACAAAAAGAATCCTAGATTTAAACAAAGACAAGGATAGTTATGGCAAGAATAGCAGGGGTAGATATACCTAAAAACAAAAGAGGAGTTATCGCTTTAACCTACATCTTCGGAGTGGGTAAAAGTAGAGCAATTGAGATTTTAGAAAAAGCTCAAGTAAGCCAAGATACAAAAGTTCAAGATTGGAATGATGACGAAATCGGAGCAATCCGTGATGCCGTATCATATTACAAAATTGAAGGGGAACTTCGTTCAGAAGTTTCACTACACATCAAACGTCTAATGGATATTGGATGCTACAGAGGAATTCGTCACAGATCTGGTCTTCCATTAAGAGGACAAAGAACTAAGAACAACTCTAGAACAAGAAAAGGGAAAAGAAAAACTGTTGCTAACAAGAAAAAAGCAACTAAATAATAAGTAATATGGCTAAAGCAACAACAAAAAAACGTAAAGTTATCGTTGAATCAACAGGTGAAGCTCATATTAGTGCAACCTTTAACAACATCATCATTTCGTTAACAAACAAAAAAGGTGAGGTTATTTCTTGGTCTTCAGCAGGTAAAATGGGTTTCAGAGGTTCTAAAAAGAATACTCCGTATGCAGCTCAAATGGCAGCAGAAGATTGCGGTAAAGTAGCATTAGAAGCTGGTCTTAAAAAAGTGAAAGTGTATGTAAAAGGACCAGGTAACGGACGTGAGTCTGCTATCAGATCTATACACAATTCAGGAATTGAAGTAACAGAAATTATTGACGTTACTCCAATGCCACACAACGGATGTCGTCCTCCTAAAAGACGTAGAGTATAATTATAGTATAATCAAGATAGAATAAAGATTATCGGAGGATTCGACCTGAATTCATAATCTCTATCTTAAAACAATTTAAAATGGCAAGATATACTGGTCCAAGTACAAGAATTGCTCGTAAATTTGGCGAAGCAATATTCGGAGAAGACAAAGCCTTCGAAAAAAGAAATTATCCTCCTGGTCAACACGGGATGGCTAAAAAAAGAGGTAAAAAATCTGAGTACGCTGTCCAATTGATGGAAAAGCAAAAAGCTAAATATTCTTATGGAATTTTAGAAAAACAATTCAGAAATTTATTCGAAAAAGCAGCTGCTTCAAAAGGTGTAACTGGTGAAATCCTTTTACAATTATGCGAAGCAAGATTAGATAACGTAGTTTTCAGAATGGGAATCGCTCCATCAAGAAGAGCAGCTCGTCAAATCGTTTCTCACAGACACGTGACCGTGAACGGAGAATTGGTTAACATTCCATCTTATCACTTAAAACCAGGCGATAAAGTTGCTGTTCGTGAAAAATCTAAATCTGTTGAAGCAATTGGTGCATCATTATCAAATTCATCTCACGTATATGAGTGGATTACATGGAATAATGACACTATGGAAGGAACTTTCGTTTCTGTTCCGGCAAGACTTCAAATTCCAGAAAATATTAAAGAGCAGTTAATCGTCGAATTGTACAACAAATAATAATTGACATTAGTCTAAATTATGGCAATATTTAATTTTCAGAAGCCCGATAAAGTTATCATGATCGATTCAACCGATTTTGAAGGTAAGTTTGAATTCAGACCTTTAGAACCAGGATACGGATTGACAGTTGGTAATGCACTTAGAAGAGTTTTACTTTCTGCGTTAGAAGGTTATGCAATTACATCTATCAGAATTGATGGAGTAGAGCATGAGTTTTCAACTATTTCAGGAGTTGTAGAAGATGTGACTGAAATTATCCTAAATCTTAAACAAGTACGTTTCAAACGTCAGATTGAAGATGTAGATAATGAAACAGTTTCTATTTCAATCTCAGGAAAAGATCAAATTACAGCTGGTGATTTCCAAAAATTCATCTCTGGTTTCCAGGTATTGAATCCGGAATTAGTTATCTGTAACCTTGACAGCAAAGTAAATCTTAATATGGAATTAACTATCGAGAAAGGTCGTGGTTATGTTCCTGCAGAAGAGAACAAAAAACAAAACTCCGCCATCGGAACAATATTTACTGACTCCATTTTTACTCCGGTAAAAAATGTGAAGTATGCTATTGAAAACTTTCGTGTGGAGCAAAAAACAGATTATGAAAAATTAGTTTTTGAAATCAAAACTGATGGTTCAATCAATCCAAAAGATGCTTTAACTGAAGCTGCCAAAGTTTTAATTCACCACTTTATGTTATTCTCTGATGAGAGAATCACGCTTGAAGCTGATGAAATTGCTCAAACTGAGTCTTATGATGAGGAATCATTACACATGAGACAATTGCTTAAAACAAAATTGGTTGATATGGATTTATCCGTAAGAGCATTGAATTGTTTGAAAGCTGCAGAAGTTGATACACTTGGAGATCTTGTATCTTTCAACAAAAATGACTTAATGAAGTTCCGTAACTTCGGTAAAAAATCACTAACTGAGTTAGATGAATTGGTTGCCAACAAAAATTTAACATTCGGAATGGATTTAGGTAAATACAAATTAGATAAAGAATAAATTACTTCATATTTTGCTCTCCAAAGAGGATTGCAGCAAGATGAAGGTTAAAAAAACACGTCATGAGACACGGAAAAAAATTCAATCACTTAAGCAGACAGACCGGACATAGAAAAGCTATGTTGGCTAATATGGCTTGTTCTCTTATCGAGCACAAACGTATTAACACTACTGTTGCTAAAGCAAAAGCGCTTAAACAATTCGTTGAGCCACTTATAACAAAATCAAAAGAAGATACAACTCACAATCGTCGTGTATGTTTCTCTTACTTACGTAGCAAATATGCGGTAACTGATTTATTCAGAGACGTAGCTGCAAAAGTTGGTGATCGTCCGGGAGGTTATACTCGTATCATTAAAATGGGTAACCGTTTAGGTGATAATGCGGATATGGCAATGATCGAATTAGTTGACTTCAATGAACTATACAACGGTGGTAAAAAAGAAGAGAAAAAAGGTAGAACTCGTCGTCCTAAAAAAGCGGCTACAACTACTGCAGTTCCAACACCAGCTCCAGTTGTAGAAGAAGTTGCTCCAATAGTTGAAGAAGCTGCTCCAATTGTAGAAGAAGTAGTGGAAACTCCAGTTGCTGAAGTTGAAGCTCCTGCTGCAGAAGTAGAGACTCCAGAAGTTGTTGAAGAAACTCCGGTTGCTGAATTGGAAACTCCAGAGGTTGTTGAGGAAACTCCGGTTGCTGAAGTTGAAACTCCTGAAGTTGTAGAAGAAGCTCCTGCAGTAGCAGAAGTTGAAGACTCGAGCGATAGCGAACAGGCGGAGCAAACTCCAGCTGCTGAAGAAACTCCAGAAGCACCAGCTACTGATGAAGAATCAAAAGAAGAAGAGGCATAATGATTGCCAACTCATAAATATAAAAGGATAAGCAGTTTTGTTTATCCTTTTTTTTTGGAATTTTTTGAAGCTATTTCCCGCTTTCCGTTCCAATCTTTTTATTTTTTTGTCACATCGAGCGCAGTCGAGATGCTTTTCTTAAACAATAAAAAGGATTTCCACTGCAATCGGGGCTAGAAAGGAAACTATTAGAATGTTTATAAACTTTAATAAGTCTTTTGGAAATATTTGGTACTAAATAAATAAATTTGCGCAACACAACTACACTATGCAACACACAACAAAAACAGCTGCAATCTTATTACTAGCCGACGGAACCATCTTTCACGGTAAATCAATTGGAATCTCAGGAAAAACCTTTGGCGAAGTTTGCTTCAACACCGGAATGACAGGTTACCAGGAAATCTTTACTGACCCTTCTTACTTTGGGCAAATTATGGTAGCAACCAATCCACATATTGGAAATTACGGAGTAAACGCTAACGAAGTGGAATCTGAAAAAATAATGATTTCAGGGCTGGTTTGTAAAAACTTTAGCTTTAACCATTCAAGACCTGATTCCGAAAGCAATCTATACGACTATTTCGAAAAACAAAACCTAATTTGCATTTCCGATGTAGACACACGTGCATTAGTAAGTTACATCCGTGATCACGGCGCTCAAAACGCCGTAATCTGTACAGACGGAACAGCAGTAAGCGAACTAAAACAATTATTGGGAAATGTTCCTGATATGAAAGGCTTGGAACTCGCTTCAAAAGTATCTACAACCGAACCGTATTTCTTCGGAAACGAAAATGCAACCTATAAAATCGCCGCACTAGATTTAGGAATCAAAAGAAACATCTTAAGAAATCTGGCTAAACGTGATTGCTACATCAAAGTGTTTCCATACAATGCCTCTTTCGAGGAATTAAAATCTTTTAATGCCGACGGTTACTTTTTATCAAATGGTCCAGGAGATCCGGAACCATTAGAAGGGGTAATTGGTGTTGCCCAGCAATTGATTTCATCTGACAAACCGGTTTTTGGAATTTGTTTAGGGCATCAGATTATTGGTTTGGCTAACGGCGTCTCAACTTATAAGATGTTTAACGGCCACAGGGGAATTAATCATCCGATAATGAATGTCCTGACAGGAAAAGGAGAAATCACTTCGCAAAACCACGGATTTGCAGTCAACAGAGAAGAACTAGAAAAGCATCCCGATTTAGAAATCACACATTATCACATTAACGATAACACGGTAGCAGGAATGCGAATGAAATCCAAAAATGTTTTCTCGGTGCAATACCATCCGGAGGCTAGTCCTGGACCGCATGATTCATCCTATCTTTTTGATGATTTTATTACTCATATAAAAAAGGCGAAAAGCCTACTTGAAGTATAACTTTTCGCCTTTTAATATTAAACTGTATTTACTGGAATTAATCGTTAGAAGCATATTTTTCATAAAGGCTATCAAATTGACTATTGTTTTTTAGGAAAGTACTATTTGTAGTCAACCAGGTATCATACATTTTATCTTTTGTAGTTTGAATATCATTAAAAACTGCATAAAACAAATTCTTTTTGGCATTGTAGTTTTTAACAGTATTGTTATATGTGGTAATACTTTCGCTTGTTTCCGGTTGTTTTGAGTTTTTTAATGTTTGCAGTGCATTGTATTCATCTACATAAGTGTTAAATAAGTCGCTCAATTTTTCTCTTTGACCATCTATAAAATTAGCATATTCAATATTGGCATCATTAAGGGAAGTATCTTTATATTCACTTTTATATTCGCTGGTTTTCACCATAATTTCCTCACGTGTAAATGCAATCATATTCATGCTATCTGAAAATCCTTTTTTATCTTTTGCATTTATTACATAAGTAAGTCTCTCATCCATAACATTCATTTTATAAAACAATATATTTTGATATGCATTGTATTCTAAAATATTTTTGGACATGTTATTTTTGAAATGCATTTTATAACACATAGCAAAACTCCTTTTGTTTAGTTCGTATGTTTTAAGTTCTTGATAATATGCAATAAGATTACTTTCTTTAGTAGCAAGATTTTCACCAATTTGAGGCAGTGATAAAGTGCTTTGGTAATCATAGTCATTTAAAATAAGACTACCATTTTTTAGGCAGTCAATTGTTCTTTGATTTAATTTTATAAAACTGTCTCTCAATAAAGTATTGCCTTCAAATCCTTTATTGGTGGTTGTTAAGATTGTATTAATGTTTTCTAATTTTTCAATAATCCGGATAGCCGTAACTTTAGTTCTTGAATGCAATTGTGATTCAACTATGGAAACAGAATAATCCATAAGGGATTTTTTAACGAATAATTCATTTTTGGCAAAATCATCCATATAAGCTTCTATGGTGCGATAGTTTTGAGAGTGCGAAAAGTTGGGAAGAAGGGAAGCAAAAAGAACCAAACAAATCAATAAAAGTTGATTGTTTTTCGTAGTAGGATTTTTCATGAGGCAAAGTTTTATTTTTTATGTAAAATTAGTTGCAACCTGAAAGGAGAGTGTTACACGATATCTATTTAAACTTATATAATTGTCATAATGGTAGGCAGTTCAACGATTCTTGTAAGCTAAAACGATTGCGTTTATAAGTTCTGCAAATAATTGAACATCTATTTTTTAAATTTCCTAAATTTGTAAACCATTTAAAACCTTTAAACTAAATTCAAAATGAGCATAATTATAAAAGTTCACGCAAGACAAATTCTTGACTCCAGAGGAAATCCAACGATAGAAGTAGATGTAGTGACTGAAAATGGCGTTTTAGGACGCGCTGCAGTTCCTTCCGGAGCTTCTACCGGTGAGCACGAAGCCGTTGAGTTGCGCGATGGTGGAAAAGCCTATATGGGCAAAGGAGTTTCTAAAGCGGTTAAAAACGTTAATACTATTATCGCTCCCGAATTAATGGGCGTTTCAGTATTTGAACAAAATCATATCGATCAATTAATGATTGAATTGGACGCAACTCCAAACAAATCAAACCTTGGTGCTAATGCTATTTTGGGTGTTTCTCTGGCTGCAGCCAAAGCAGCGGCAAACGAATTAGGTTTACCTTTATATAGATACGTTGGCGGAGTTTCTGCTAACACATTACCAGTTCCAATGATGAACATCATCAACGGCGGTTCTCATTCGGATGCGCCGATTGCATTTCAGGAATTTATGATTATGCCGGTAAAAGCAACATCGTTTACTCATGCGATGCAAATGGGAACAGAGATTTTTCACAATCTGAAAAAAGTATTGCATGATAGAAATCTTTCGACTGCTGTAGGTGATGAAGGAGGTTTTGCTCCAAACTTAGCAGGCGGAACCGAAGATGCACTAGATACAATTAAAACAGCTGTAGAAAATGCCGGTTATAAATTTGGTGACGAAGTTATGATTGCGTTAGACTGTGCAGCTTCTGAGTTTTATGTGGATGGAAAATACGATTATACCAAATTTGAAGGCGAAACAGGAAAAATAAGAACATCCAAAGAGCAAGCAGAATATTTAGCGTCATTGGCAACAAACTATCCAATCATTTCTATTGAAGATGGAATGTATGAAGACGATTGGGAAGGTTGGAAATATTTAACTGAATTAATTGGAAACAAAACCCAATTAGTAGGTGACGATTTATTTGTAACCAATGTGGAGCGTTTGTCAACCGGAATTGAAAAAGGAATCGCAAATTCAATTTTGGTAAAAGTAAACCAAATCGGAACGCTAACAGAAACAATCGCAGCAGTAAATATGGCACACAATGCTGGATATACTTCGGTAATGTCACACCGTTCAGGAGAAACAGAAGACAATACGATTGCCGATTTAGCTGTGGCGTTAAACTGCGGACAAATCAAAACCGGTTCGGCTTCGCGTTCCGATAGAATGGCAAAATACAATCAGTTATTGAGAATAGAAGAGGAGTTAGGCGATACCGCTTACTTTCCCGGTGTAAAAGCTTTTAAGCAGAAGTAATTCTTTAAAAATATAGTTGTTTACACCTGACAGGTTTCAAAAATCGGTCAGGTGTTTTTTATTTTAAATAACTTGATGTTTTATGAATCCAAAGACAATAATTATTTGGTTTTTCATATTGATTTTGAATACAATAGTGTAACCCTTAAATATATAATCGCGAATAAGTTCGTCTTCAAAATAGATTGATTTTCTATAGTTGAAAGGTTGTTTTAAGTCTTTGTTTAAGCTTTGTAGTAAATCATTTTTAAATTTTCGAGCGGCACTTGGTTTGTCTTTGGATATATAATCTACTTGGTCGAGTAAGGCATCCACAAATCCGCTTGAAAAATTAATCTTCATAACTTGAAATACGTTTTTCCAGTACTAAATTTAATTCTTCAAAACTGGAATAGGTTGCTGTCCCGTTTTCAATTTTGTTTAATTCTTTGGTCAATGTTTCTTTGTTATGGGCAAAATATGGGTCTTCCTGAATGATTTGCAATTCATCACTCGAAAAGCTTTTCAGTAATTCCAGGATGCGTTCTTTAATTTTAGGCTCAAATTGTATGCGAATAGTTTCCATAACACTTTTATTTAAAACCAAAGTTACTAAAAAATGATATAAGAATAAGTTTATTTTCCTTCTCAAATCTCCAAATTCCATTTTTTATTTTCAATCGAGAATAGTACTTTTGCACATGCAACACAACGTACTTATTTTAGATTTCGGTTCGCAATACACACAACTTATTGCGAGAAGAGTTCGGGAATTAAATATATTCTGCGAAATCTTCCCTTACAATCATTTTCCAACTGATTTATCGTCTTACAAAGCAGTCATCCTTGGTGGAAGCCCTTATTCTGTTCGCTCAGAAGACGCTTTGCAAATTGACTTATCCAATATTCGAGGCAAACTGCCAATACTCGCAGTGTGTTATGGTGCCCAATATTTGGCACATTTTTCAGGTGGAGAAGTAGCTGCTTCCAATATCAGAGAATATGGAAGAGCAAATTTATCCTATATCAAAGAAGGAGAAGCTTTTTTCGAAGATGTAAATCTGAATTCACAGGTTTGGATGAGTCATAGTGACACCATTAAGCATTTACCATCCAATGGTGTGAAATTGGCCAGCACCAAAGATGTCGAAAATGCAGCCTACAAAATTGATGGCGAAACAACTTATGCCATTCAGTTTCACCCCGAAGTGTATCATTCTACCGATGGAAAACAAATCCTTGAGAACTTTTTGGTAAAGATTGCTCACGTTCCTCAAAATTTTACTCCAAATGCTTTTGTAGAAGATTGTGTTAAAGAATTACAGGAAAAAGTAAAAGGAGACAAAGTCGTTCTCGGACTTTCGGGCGGTGTAGATTCAACTGTTGCGGCGGTTTTATTGCACAAAGCTATTGGTAAAAACCTCTATTGTATTTTTGTAAATAATGGTTTGCTTCGTAAAAATGAATTCGAAAACGTTTTGCACCAATACAAAGACATGGGATTGAATGTAAAAGGTGTCGATGCTTCAGCCCGATTTATGAATGCATTAGATGGAGTTGACGATCCGGAAACCAAAAGAAAAGCCATTGGAAATGCTTTTATCGAAGTTTTTGACGAAGAAGCGCACTTAATTGAAGACGTAACTTGGTTGGCTCAAGGCACTATTTATCCCGATGTAATCGAATCGGTTTCAGTAAAAGGCCCATCGGCAACTATCAAATCACACCACAATGTTGGAGGTTTACCCGATTATATGAAACTGAAAATTGTGGAACCTTTGCGCATGTTGTTCAAAGACGAAGTGCGTAGAGTTGGTAAAACATTGGGCATCGACCCAGAACTTTTGGGCAGACATCCATTTCCCGGACCAGGATTATCAATTAGAATTTTGGGTGCCATCACGCCGGAAAAAGTTAGAATTCTGCAGGAAGTTGATGCCGTTTTTATCAACGGATTAAAGGAACACGGATTATACGATAAAGTATGGCAAGCCGGAGCAATTTTACTTCCTGTGAATAGTGTTGGTGTAATGGGAGATGAGCGTACGTATGAAAAGGTAGTTGCGCTGAGAGCTGTAGAATCAACTGATGGAATGACAGCGGATTGGGTTCACTTGCCTTATGAATTTTTGATGAAAATTTCCAACGAAATTATCAATAAAGTAAAAGGTGTGAATAGAGTAGTGTATGATATTAGCTCAAAACCACCCGCAACAATCGAATGGGAATAGTTTTTGTTAACACAAAAAAGTTAATGAAAAAATTAGCAATTTATATTGAGTTTAAAAAGATTTGTTAACTTTAGACGTTAAATAAACATTAAGTAAATGAAAAACCGTATCCTTTTTTCAATATTTCTAACCATATTTTCCTTTGTTTTTACAGTTTCTGCAAAACAAGAAAAATACACGAAACATACCGTTGCCAAAGGAGAAACTATCAATATGATAGCTCAAAAATATAAGGTTACGCCCTATGATATTTATAGTTTAAATCCAGATTCTCAAAACGGAATTCAATTGAACAGCGTGTTATTGATTCCGTCTTCAGCTTCAGTAGTGGTTATCCATTCATCGCAAAACAAACCACAAAGTAATAATTCAAATTCACATTTAGTACAACCCAAAGAAACATTATATAGCATTTCAAAACAATATGGTGTTACTGTTGACGCAATAAAAGCGGCCAATGGAGATTTACTAAGCAATGGTTTGAAGATTGGACAGAATATTAAAATCCCTGCTTCAGGTAGCGGTCAAAATGTTGCCGTTTCTAAACCTGCCGAAGCTCCAAAAGTAGTTGCTCCAGTAGTTTCAAAACCAGTCGTTGTAAAAGTAATTCCAAAGGTTGAAACACCAAAAGGAGAAACCACGTATCACATCATTGAACCCAAAGAAACAAAATATGGTATTTCTAAAAAGTACGGAATGACCATTCCCGAATTAGAACGCTTAAATCCTCAAATTGTTTCTGAATTTCCAATTGGTTTTAAACTTGTGGTTTCAGGCAATGCTGTAAATCAAGCTGTTTTGGAAACGGCTAAACCATCAGTTGAAGCTACAAAGCCTACAGTTGAAATAGCGACAGCTGAAACTCCAAGTACTAAAAAATATTTAGAAGAATATGTGGTTAAACCAAAGGAAACCATTACAACTATTGCTAATGATTATGGAATGTCGGAACAAGAATTGATTTCTTTAAATCCCGAATTGAAAAGAGGAATTAAATTAGGAATGATACTCCGTGTGCCCAAAGGACAGCGGAAAGAACCTGTCAAAAAGGAACAGGGAAATTTATTAAAAACAATCAACACTAATGCGAGGAAACAACTCGCATTACTTTTGCCTTTTAATATTTCAAAAATTGAAAGCGACACTATAAATTCTACGCAAGCAAGATTGAAAAAAGATAAATTTTTGAATTTGACTTTAGATTTCTATTCGGGAGTTTTAATGGCGATTGACTCAGCCAAAGTTTTAGGGATGAATTTCGATATCAAAATTTTAGATTCTCAGGAAACTAAAAATTCTTCGAACGTAGCGGCTTTAGTCCAACAAAATAATCTTCAAAGCATGGATGCTATTGTTGGGCCATTTTACCAAACGAATGTCGAAAAATTAGCAGAACTGCTTGAGCCAACAAAAACTCCGGTTATTTCTCCATTATCGAAAGATGTTGGAAAAAAGTATGCTAATTTGTACCAATCGATGCCATCAACTGAGTTTTTGCGAAGCTCGATTTTTGACTTTATGAAAGCCAAAAGCGGCAACATTATCGCTGTCGTTGACAATAAGAAAGGAAGTGTAAAACAGTACATTCAGGAAATGCAGCCCGATGTTAGGATTGCGGGTTTGAGTGCCAAAGGAACTTTTGTTGCCGATAGTTTAAGAGTCTTGTTCCAGAAAGACAGACTCAATTATGTGGTTTTAGCCTCGGAAAGTACAGGAATGATTTTGGCTACGACATCAGTTATGCTCAACGCGCAAAAAGAGTATCAGGTGCAACTTGTAATTTTAGAACAAAACGACACCTTTGATTTTGATGAAATTTCGTTGACACGGTTAACCAAATTAAAACTTCTCTATCCATCGCTTTCCAGACCAAACGAAACAGATGAAGCCAATCAATTTGATGCGAAATATAAAAAAATAAATAGAATTACACCTAATCAATACGCCATTCGCGGTTTTGATGTAACGTTTGATACCTTACTCCGATTATCGCAGGAAGCAACTTTTGAAGAAACAATTCAGGTTTCACCATCAGAACAAATAGAAAACAAATTTGATTATGTTCAAAATGCAACTTATGGTTATTCCAATAATGGAATTTACTTTTTGTATTACGACAGCGATTTAACTATAAAAGAAGCATTATAATGACCACATCAATCATTAGATATTTAGGAGAATTAAGAACTTCATCCATGCATTTACAATCGGGAACAGAAATTCTGACCGATGCACCAACAGATAATCATGGCAAAGGCGAAGCGTTTTCACCAACAGATATGGTGGCTAATTCTTTGGGAGCTTGTATGATTTCAATTATGGGGATAAAATCAAAAGATTTGGATATAGAATTGAAAGGTTCAACAGCAGAAGTAACCAAAATTATGCAAGCCGAACCCAGAAAAATTGCCAGAATAGAAGTAATTTTAAATATGGCTGTAGCCACTTCTGATAAAAACAAAACCATACTCGAAAGAAGTGCCATGACGTGTCCAGTTTTTTTAAGTTTGCATCCTGATATTGAAAAGGTGATTACTTTTAATTGGAAATAGAAAAAGAAAATAGAGAAGAGAGTATAGAAAATAGATTTCCTCTTTTACGATTAACTGTCTTTATTCTATGTTCTATATTCTTTTTTCTCCTTAAATGAACCCACAACAACAACTTCTCATCAAACTCGCCCATACCAAAATGCCTTTCGGCAAATATGAAGGCTATTATCTTATCGATTTACCTGAGTACTATGTAGTTTGGTACAGTCAGAAAGGTTTTCCAAAAGGACAGCTCGGCGAGCAACTGCAACTCGTTTACGAACTTAAATTAAACGGATTGGAAGAATTGGTTCGGAATATAAAAAAACAATATCCGAAGAAAGATTATTAGACTGCATAGATAATTAGATTCTCAAATTCTTTTTCTAAAAATCTAACGATCTAACAATCTAACAATCCAATTTAAATTGTATTTTTGCCTCGTTTTTACAACAACTACAACACAACAACTACAAAAAAAATGAATCAAACAAAATACATTTTTGTTACCGGCGGTGTGACTTCTTCTTTGGGAAAAGGAATCATCGCAGCTTCTCTAGCCAAGTTACTACAGGCGAGAGGTTATCGAACGACCATTCAAAAATTTGATCCTTACATCAATGTTGATCCCGGAACGTTGAATCCATACGAACACGGTGAATGTTTCGTGACCGATGATGGAGCAGAAACCGATTTGGATTTAGGGCATTACGAACGATTTTTAAATGTTCCTACTTCGCAAGCCAACAATGTTACAACAGGAAGAGTATATCTTTCGGTAATAGAAAAAGAGCGAAGAGGCGAATTTTTAGGTAAAACAGTTCAGGTTGTTCCTCATATTACAAATGAAATTAAAGAACGCATGCAATTGCTTGGGAATTCAGGCGATTTTGATATAGTGATTACTGAAATTGGCGGAACGGTCGGTGATATTGAGTCGTTGCCTTATATAGAATCGGTACGTCAATTGGTATGGGAATTAGGTGAAAGCAACGGAATCGTAATTCATTTGACATTAGTTCCTTATTTAGCTGCAGCCGGCGAATTAAAAACAAAACCAACGCAGCACTCTGTTAAAACTTTGATGGAAAGCGGTATTAAAGCAGATATTTTAGTTTGTAGAACCGAGCATGAATTGTCGGATGAATTGCGTCAGAAGCTTGCTTTATTTTGTAACGTAAAACGCGAAGCGGTTATTCAGTCTATCGATGCTTCAACGATTTATGAAGTGCCAAACTTAATGCTTGAAGAAGGTTTGGATATTGTTGCATTGAAAAAATTAAACTTACCAAAAAAGGCAGCTCCGGATTTGAGAAATTGGAACACTTTTTTACACCGATTAAAACATCCAAAACAAACTGTGAATGTAGGTTTGGTTGGAAAATATGTTGAGTTACAAGATTCTTATAAATCAATTTTAGAATCATTTATTCATGCTGGTGCGGCAAATCAAACCAAAGTGAATGTGATTTCTATTCATTCTGAATATCTTGATGCCAAATCGGCAGAAGAACAACTTCAGAATCTTGATGGCATATTAGTTGCACCCGGATTTGGTGGTCGTGGAATTGAAGGAAAAATTGATACGGTTCGTTATGCTCGTGAAAATAACATTCCGTTTTTCGGAATTTGTCTTGGAATGCAAATGGCGGTTATCGAATATTCGAGAAACGTTTTGGGTATAAAAGATGCCAATTCAACTGAGATGAATGAAGAAACACCAGACCCTGTAATTTCGATTATGGAAGAACAGAAAAACATAACTGATAAAGGTGGAACAATGCGTTTGGGGTCATGGAAATGTGATATCGTTGATGGAACTTTGGCTCACAAAATATACGGAACAGCACAAATTCAGGAGCGTCACCGTCATCGTTATGAATTTAATAATGAATATAGACAACAATTAGAAAAAGCAGGATTAATTTGTTCGGGAATAAATCCGGAAACAAGTTTGGTTGAGATTATTGAATTAGAAAACCATCCTTTTTTTATAGGAGTTCAATACCATCCGGAATATAAGAGTACGGTTGCAAATCCACACCCAATTTTTGTTAGCTTTGTGGCCGCAATGGTAAAACATAAAAACAATTAAAACACTGAATCCCGAACCTTCGGGACAGCATTATTATGGAAGAAAAGAAATTTGATTTTAATACAATTATTGGTTTTGGTTTGATCTTCGTTATCATCATTTGGATGATGTATAACAACAGAAATAGCGAATTGAAAGAGCAACAGGAAAAAGCCAAAACAGAGAAAGCTGCAAAAGCAGCTGCAGCGATAACTCCAAAAGAAACTACTAAAACCATAACAGATACTGCTGTTGCCGATTCTGTTAAAATTCAAAAACTTCAGGGTACTTTGGGGAGCTTTGCTTACTCAGCGACTTTGCCCTCTGCTACAGCAAATTTCACGACTTTAGAAAATGAATTTGTAAGCTTAAAAATTGCTAACAAAGGTGGTTATGTTGTTGAAGCAATTTTGAAAAAGTATGAAAGATTCAAGAAAAATTCGGGACAATTAATAGAATTGATAAAAGATAATAATGCCAGTTTTAATCTTCAATTGCAAACCAAAGACAATCGTGTATTAAATACGAAAGACTTATATTTTGAGCCAACATTGACCAAAGTAGGAGACAATCAAATCCTTTCTATGAAGTTAAAGGCAGGAGCAAATGAATATTTGGAGTATAAATATGTTTTAGCTCCAAACAAATATTTAGTCGATTTCGATATCCATTCTCAAGGACTTAATACTGTTTTAAATGCTTCAAAACCGATTGACTTGCAATGGGATTTGAAAACGTACCGAAATGAAAGAAGTATTTCCTATGAAAACCGTTATGCCGAAATTTATTTTGAGCATGAAGATGGGAAAATCGATTACGTTGGACAAGGAAATGATAAAGAGGAAAATCCTGAAAAGACAACTTTTATTGCCTTCAAACAGCATTTTTTCTCAAGTATATTGTTGACCAAAACACCATTTGCCACAGCAAAATTACATTCAGAGAATTTGGTAATGGATGATAAGAAAGACACAATTTTCACAAAACAATATAAAGCAACAATTCCATTAGCATTTACAAATGGAGAGTTAGATTATAAAATGAATTGGTATTATGGTCCAACAGATTATAAAACTTTAAAAAATTACGACAGGAATCTTGAAAAAATTGTTCCGTTAGGTTGGGGAGTTTTTGGTTGGATAAACAAGTTTATTTTCATTCCGTTATTTGGGTTTTTAAGCTCGTTTATGGGATTGGGAATTGCGATTATTATCTTTACTATTTTGATCAAAATTGCAATGTCGCCTATTACGTTTAAATCATTTTTGTCGCAAGCTAAAATGAAAGTGTTGCGTCCTGAGATTATGGAAATTGGAGAAAAATTCAAAAAAGACCCAATGAAAAAGCAACAGGAAACAATGAAACTTTACAACAAAGCTGGAGTAAATCCTATGGCTGGTTGCATTCCGGCCTTGATACAAATTCCGTTTATGTATGCCTCGTTTCAGTTTTTCCCTTCTGCATTCGAATTGAGACAAAAAGGATTCCTTTGGGCGGACGATTTGTCATCATTTGACCAAATATTCAAATTGCCGTTCAATATTCCGTTGTATGGTGATCACGTTAGTTTGTTCCCGATTTTAGCAGCGATTGCTATTTTCTTTTACATGAAAATGACTTCAGGTGATCAGGCAATGGCACAACCACAACAAGACGGCATGCCCGATATGGCTAAAATTATGAAAATCATGATTTATGTTTCACCGGTAATGATGTTGATTTTCTTCAACAGTTATGGTTCAGGGTTGAGTTTGTATAACTTTATTTCCAACTTAATTACGATAGGAATTATGTTGGTTATCAAAAGATATTTCATCAATAGTGAGAAGATTCATGCTCAAATTCAAGAGAATAAAACTAAAGTAAAAACAGAAAGTAAGTTCCAAAAGAAGATGAGAGAAATGATGGAACAAGCTGAAGCTCAAAAGCAATTGCAAAACAAAAAGAAATAATATTTCAGTAATACATTTTCAAAACTCTGTTTAAAAACATATCTTTAAACAGAGTTTTTAATTTTATAAGCCATGAGAGTACTAATAATTGGTCACGGAAATATGGGTAGAACTTATGCCAATAGTTTTATCAGTTCCCGATTTATCAAACCGGAAGATATTTTTGTTTTGGTCAGAAATGCTGATTTTTCTACCATCGAAAGCGCTATTCCAAAAGCTAATTTTTCGACTTTGGTTTCCGATAAAATCGGTGATTTTGACATTGTTATTTTGGCCGTAAAACCACAAGATTTCAGTGTTTTGGCACAATCAATAAAACCATATTTAAAAGACAATCAGATTATTTTTTCGGTTATGGCCGGAATTACAATAGCCAAACTAGAAAGCCAACTTTCATGCTCAAAAATAATGCGGTCTATGCCTAATATTCCAACACAAATAGGAATGGGAATGACTGTTTTTACTGCTTCGGGTAATGTTGACAGAAAAGAATTATTTATCATTCAAAACCTGATAAACACTACGGGAAAATCAGTTTATGTTGAAAATGAAAAACTGATTGATGCTGCCACAGCCATTTCAGGAAGTGGACCGGCTTATGTTTTTTATTTTATGCAATCCATGATAAAAGCAGCAGTTGATTTAGGATTTAATGAGTCGGAAGCAGAGTTGTTAGTCAATCAAACTTTTATGGGTTCAGTAGCAATACAAAACAGTTATTCATTATCTAACGAAGAATGGATTGCTAAAGTAGCTTCAAAAGGAGGAACGACTGAAAGTGCGTTACGAGTTTTTGAAAAAGGTATATTAGAAAAAACTATTATCGATGCCGTCAAAGCAGCTAATGACAGAGCTTTAGAATTAGGCTCATAAAAAAAGCGCAGTATTATCTGCGCTTTTTTTTACATAGCAATTTTAAAAGTTATAAAGTAGGCAAAAGTACTTTACTCAATACATGAATTACTCCGTTTGAAGCCTGAACATCAGTAGCTGCAATGTTGCATTCTCTGTTGTTAGCGTCTTTTAATCTTGCACCACCACTTAAAAGAACAGTAAAGGTTTGAGATGGAGCTAAAATTGGCGTCACAACTTGTCCTTCAGTTAATGAAGTTGAACGTACATTAGCAGGACTAACTACATGATAAGTCAATACTTTAGTCAAATTGGCAGCAGATACACTTGCAATTCCTCCTGGAGCTAATTCTGTATTTAAAGATGTGAAAGCTGCGTTGTTTGGAGCAAACACTGTAAACGGACCAGCACCTGAAAGAATACCCACAAAATCAGGTTGACCTGCGCTTGTCAATGCTCCTACTAAAGAGGTAAAGTCAGGATTAGCAATAGCATGATTCACTACAGTTGGTAAACCAATTACATTACCAACAACATGTACAACACCGTTACTTGCATCTAGATCAGCAGTTGTAACAATTGCACCGCCATTAGAGGCTCCACCATTAATAGTAACAACTCCACCAGATTTTTGAATATACATACTTAAGGTAGGAGAGTTTGCAGTACTATTGAAAGGTGACAACGTTGAAGCATAACCTGTTACTATGTCCGCACTTTTAACTTCTGCACCAATTACATGATTTAATAATACTTTCTTTAGTACATTAACGTCTACATTATCAACTGTAACAGAAGAACCAAGAGATGCAAAAAAAGTTTGAAAAGCTGTATTAGTTGGTGCAAATACTGTAAATTGACCACTGCCATCCAATGTAGCCGTTAGACCAGTTCTGTTCAAAGCAGTTACTAATGTGGAGAAATCAGCATTTTCTGATGCAATATCTACAATTGTTGGTTGGCTATCGCTGTCACTACTGCAAGAGAAAATGGTTAGCGATAAAAAAGCGATTCCGATAAATTTTGTTAATTTTTTCATAGTGTTTTTGTTTAATGTTTCATACAAATGTAAATAATTTTGTTTAACAAAAAATAAAAAAGATTAAACAAAATAAAATTTATGAAAAAATTAACTGTTTTGTTTAACCTATTAATCAGTCACTTAAAGCTATATACCCAATATTTTAAGATAGTTTATTTTTTTTGGTTCGCTATTTGGTTAAACAGAAAAGTTTTGATTGAAATAATTTTTTGAGATGTTTTACGTTATAAGTAAAGAACTATTTTTGTTGAAGCATGAAACAATTAGAAAACATGAAATACATCATTGCAATATTGTTAACCTCACTTACATTGTATGCTCAGGATTTTAATAAATTAGATGAAAACGGCAAGAAGCAAGGATTGTGGAAAGGTGTTTATGAAGCATCAAAACGACCTCGTTACGAAGGAACTTTTGAACATGGAAAAGAAGTTCGAATGTTCAAATTCTTTGATGATACTAAAGCCGGAACAGTAATCGCCACAAGAGAATTTAATGCAAAAGACAATTCGTGCTACACTATTTTTTACAATCAAAATAAGAATAAAGTAAGCGAAGGGAAAGTGTTCAACAAGCAATTTGAAGGCGAATGGAAATATTACCATGAAGATTTGCCAATTATTATGACATTTGAACCTTATGTAAACGGGAAACTGAATGGTATTAGAAAAGTATTTTATAAAAGTGGAGAAATAGCTGAAGAAACAACCTATAAGGATGGAGTTAAAAACGGAATTTATAAAAGTTATGCCGAAAACGGAATAGTGTTAGAGGAAACAAATTATAAAAATGGTTTATATGATGGGCCAGCAATTTATAGAAATGTTACTAATGAAATTTCGGGTCAGGGAGTTTATAAAAACGGAAAGAAAGTTGGCATTTGGAAAATGCTTGTAAAAGGAAAAATGAAAGACGTCAATATGAACTTCCAAAACAAAAATTTTAAAAAGCCAAAAATGCCTAATCAGTCAGATGTAAAGGTTGAAGTAAAAGATGCTGAAAAGCCAAATCCTGATCTAGAAAATGAAATCAAAAACAAAATGGGTAAATAAATAAGTTTTGTCTACGGTTGAATTGTTTTAACTGATATTATAATATAAAATTTTAGAGATTTTGCGGTAACTTTGCCGCAAAATTTTTTGTTTAATGAAATAGCTTTAGCTATTGCATATGACCAATAAAAACAATTAATATTTCAAATGAAACGAGTTGTTGTTGGACTTTCCGGTGGTGTTGATTCAAGTGTTGCTGCTTATCTTTTAAAAGAACAAGGCTTTGAAGTCATTGGTCTTTTTATGAAAAATTGGCACGATGATTCGGTTACCATTTCCAATGAATGTCCATGGCTCGAAGACAGCAACGATGCACTTTTGGTAGCTGAAAAATTGGGAATTCCTTTCCAAACAGTTGATTTAAGCGAACAGTACAAAGAAAAAATAGTCGACTATATGTTCAAGGAATACGAACAAGGACGAACTCCAAACCCGGATGTATTGTGCAATCGTGAAATTAAGTTTGACGTTTTTATGAAAATTGCTTTATCGCTTGGTGCCGATTATGTTGCCACTGGACATTATTGCAGAAAAGGAGAAATTGAAGTTGATGGGAAGCTAACGTATCAATTGCTTGCCGGAAAAGACGGAAACAAAGACCAGTCTTATTTTCTTTGTCAATTATCGCAAGAACAGTTGGCTAAATCTTTATTTCCAATTGGCGAGTTAACCAAACCTGAAGTTCGTGAAATAGCTACGAAATTAGATTTGGTCACAGCCGAAAAGAAAGATTCACAAGGTTTGTGTTTTATTGGAAAAGTTCGTTTGCCTGAATTTTTACAACAACAATTGCAACCCAAAGAAGGTTTGATTTATGAAATTGATGCAACTAGTTCAATATATAATCAAGAACAACCAATCTTTAATTCGTTAGAAGAAAAATTAGCATTTGAAAGCAAAGGAATTTCATATACTGCTGAAAGTGGAAAAATTGTGAGCAAACATCAAGGTGCACATTACTTTACCATTGGGCAAAGAAAAGGATTGAATGTTGGCGGAACAAAAGAAGCACTTTTCATCATCGCGACAGATGTAAAAACCAATGCGATTTATACTGGTCAAGGAGCAAATCATCCGGGCTTATTCAAAAAAACTTTGAAAGTGCAACCTTCAGAAACTCATTGGATACGCGAAGATTTAGCATTGAAAAATGGTGAATCGATGCAAGTAATGGCTCGCATTCGATATCGTCAAGCTTTACAGAAAGCAACTTTATATCAATTTGAAAGTGGTTTGTATGTTTCTTTTGACGAACCACAATCGGCTATAACGGAAGGGCAGTTTGTAGCTTGGAATATTGATGACGAGTTGGTTGGTTCAGGGGTAATTTCATAACTGAAAAACATCTGTTTTTTATCAAAAAAACTATACCTGAAGCCCACTGGGCTTCCTCCTTTTAATTTACTTCGTCAGTTCGCTAAGCTCGGGTCAAATGTAGCTTGGAATATTGATGACGAATTAGTTGGTTCAGGAGTAATTTCATAAATTAGCATTCTGAATGGGTTAATGCTATGAACAAACTTTTCTTTATTGTCCTTTTTCTTTTAAGTTTTTATGGATATTCTCAAGAAGACGCCTGGGTTTATTTTAATGATAAACCAAACGCTTCAGCACAGTTGAATACGCCTTTAGATTTTCTGACCCAACGAGCTTTAGACCGAAGAACCAATCAAGTTATTGCGTTGAATGAAAATGATGTGCCAATTCACCAACCTTATATTGATGGAATTACGACTGCAAACGGAATTACGGTTAAAGCAAAATCAAAATGGTTGAATTGTCTTCACATTCAAGGTAGTATTAACGATATTAATGCGTTGACTTTGTTGCCCTATGTAAATCGTGTTCGCTTTGCCGATGCTTCGTTGAATTCGAAAAGACCAACTCCGAGAACCATCAATCCGGTCAATAAACAGATGGATGTTTTGATCAATTTTAATTACGGAAATTCCAACAATCAAATTCAAATGCTAAACGGGCATTTACTGCATCAGGCAAATTATACTGGAACAGGTAAAATAATTGCGGTTCTGGATTCTGGATTTATAAACGTTAATTCAACAGCTCCTTTTCAGCGGTTATTCGATAATAATTTGATGCTAGGAGGTTATAATTTTGTTAGCCGGAACACCAACGTTTACTCGTTACACAATCACGGAACGATGACTCTTTCCTGTATGGGAGGTTATGTTGATGGTCAACTTGTTGGAACGGCACCAGATGCGCAATATTATTTATTTGTTACCGAAGACGTAACCCAAGAAAGTCCTGTAGAAGAAAGTTATTGGGTTGAAGCAGCTGAAGAAGCAGATAGGCTAGGAGCGGATATCATTTCTACATCATTGGGCTATTATGATTTTGATGATCCGAATTATGGTCATTATTATGATGAGTTTACAGGTAATACAGCCTTCGCTTCAAAAGGAGCTAATATTGCTTTTAGTAAAGGGATGATAGTTGTCGCCAGTGCTGGAAATTCTGGCAGTAGTGCCGAACCATACAATCATGTAGGTGTTCCGGCAGAAGCTACTAATGTTTTGGCTGTTGGAGCTGTTAAAGCTGATGAATCATATGCGACTTTTAGCTCAATCGGACCATCATTTGATGGAAGAATAAAACCAGATGTTATGGCGCAAGGACAGTCTTGTGTTATCGCTAATACAAGCGGCACTATTCAAACGGCAAGCGGAACTTCTTTTTCTTGCCCGATTTTGGCGGGAATGATAGCCAGTTTTTGGCAGGCAATTCCATGGGCAACAAACCAACAAGTTGTAGATTTTGTTAGGCAATCTGCCGATAGATTTGTTAATCCAACAAACCAATTTGGTTACGGAATTCCCGATTTTCAGTTGGCATTAAATAGCGCACTTTCTGTAAATCAAAATTCAGCAGATAGATTTTTAGTGTATCCAAATCCAGTTTCTGATGAACTTTTTATTTCGTTCCCTGCTACTTTTAGTGAAGCAAAAATTAGTTTTTACAATGGGTTAGGTCAAATTATTTTTGAGAAAAGTATTCAAAATACAGATGCTTCACTTTCATTGGAAAACATCAATTCTGGGATTTACTTCTTTAAAATAAATAGCAATTCGTTTGTTCAAACTGGAAAAATCATTAAAAATTAATACTGGACTCAATTAAGCATAAATGAACAAAATCACCCAACTTTTCAATATAAAATACCCAATTATTCAAGGCGGGATGATTTGGAATAGTGGTTATAAATTAGCCAGTGCTGTCAGTAATGCCGGAGGATTGGGATTGATTGGGGCAGGTTCGATGTATCCTGATGTTTTGCGTGAGCATATCCAAAAATGCAAAAAAGCAACGGATAAACCTTTTGGAGTTAATGTTCCGATGTTGTATCCAAATATTGAAGAAATCATTCAAATTATTATTGAAGAAGAAGTAAAAATTGTTTTCACATCAGCAGGAAATCCAAAAACATGGACAAGTTATTTAAAGGAAAGAGGCATTACTGTGGTGCATGTTGTAAGTAGCTCAAAGTTTGCTTTAAAAGCGCAGGAATCTGGAGTTGACGCAGTTGTTGCCGAAGGTTTTGAAGCAGGTGGACATAATGGAAGGGAAGAGACCACTACGTTTGCTTTAATTCCGATGGTAAAAGAACAAATTAATATTCCACTAATAGCTGCGGGTGGAATTGCTTCAGGAAGAGGAATGCTTGCCGCTATGGTTCTTGGTGCTGATGGTATCCAAATGGGTTCTCGATTTGCAGCGTCGTTTGAAAGTTCTTCTCACGATAATTTCAAGAAAACTATTATTGGAATAAAGGAAGGTGATACCCAATTAACGTTGAAAGAATTAGCTCCGGTGCGATTGATAAAAAATAAATTTTATAATGATATTCAAGACTTGTATTCAAAATGTCCAACCCCCGAAGATTTAAAAGCATTATTAGGAAGAGCCAGAGCCAAAAAAGGAATGTTTGAAGGAGATTTAGAAGAAGGTGAACTTGAAATAGGCCAAATAGCAGGATTAATTCATGAAATTAAATCGGTTGAGTCTATTATTGATGAGGTAATTCAAGAATTCAAAAACGCTTCAAAAGACATCCAAAACATTACTTTTTAATTCATTTTAATTTTACAAATAGTTGTTAATAGCTTTGCAATTGGACGCAAACTTATTAACAATTTTTTATTTTTAAAAGCGAAATCAGATTATTAATAACTCTAAAATTATTTTTTAATATTATTTAAAATGTTTTATTTCAATAAGATAAATCAATTTTAATTAGATGAGTTATTTTTATTTCTGTTGATTAATTTGTTTATAACATTTTAATAAGTCAAATTCTGTGTCTATTATTATGAGTAATATAGTGGAAGTATTTTTTTGCTTAGGAGTATACTATTAATATCAGTTTAAATCATTTTTGCTATATAAAAAATGTAACATTTAAATATAATGTAAAAGAGTATACGGTCAATCAGTAAAGAATTATCTAAAATTGAATTGCTTATGAGAATCACTACTCTTGTTAAAAATTATTCTGTTTACGTTTTTTTATTACTATCTCTTCTATGGTGTAATGATTCTGTATATTCTCAATGTCCTACTGTAACAAATGCTACCCAGTCATTTTGTGATACACAATCTCCAACTGTTGCGAGTCTTGTTGCTACAGATAATGGTGGTGGTATTAGATGGTATGCTAATGCTACAGGAGGATCTCCTTTGGCAAGCTCTACAAGTTTAATAAATGGTGAGGATTATTTTGCAGATTCTATTACAGGACCTTGTAGTACAAGACAAAGTGTTGTTGTTACAGTTTATTCTGCGCCGACTGGTGCAAATTTTCAAGGCGTTTGTGTAACCAGTGCTAACCAAGCGACACCATCAAATCCACAATTCGTAATATCTGGTAATGGTTTAAAATGGTACACAGTGCCAAGTGGAGGAACTGCTTTATCTCCTACAGCGGTTTTGTCAGATAACACTATTTATTATATTAGTCAGACTAATCCGTCTACCGGATGTGAAACTTCAAGGCTTCAGTTATTTGTAAATGTGGGAATTGTTCCAGTGCCAACAGGTAATGCTATTCAAGAATTTTGTAATAACAATCCGCCAACGGTTGGTGACTTAGTAGCTTCTGGTAATAATAATTGGTATTTGACATTGGCATTTGGAATTCCTTTAGATTTATCGACCCCACTTGTAAATGGTCAACATTATTATGCTACTACAATTGATCCACCGTGTGAAAGTAGTGACCGATTTGATGTTTTAGTAAATATTTATGAGCCAAACGATGCAGGTAATGATGGTAATAGAGGAATATGTGTTGATCAGATTTCTTCGACGGCTCCATTTGATTTATTTAATTTATTAGGTGGAACACCAGATAATACAGGTGTTTGGACAGGTCCAATTACTACAATTAATGGTTCTCAAGGTACTCTTGATGTGTCTACAATGACTTTGGCAGGAAGTCCTTACGTATTTACTTACACAGTCTCTTCGGCTTTATGTGCAACGGATACAGCAACAGTAACTATTACTATAAATCCAAAACCAACAGTAGCTGTAACTAGTCCACCGGTTTGTGCAGGCACACCAGCGACAGTAACGGCAACACCAACACCAGCAGGAACGTATACTTACACATGGACCGTTCCATCGGGAGCAACGAATCCCGGAAACGTAGCAACATTCACTACGACAATCGCAGGAGTTTATAGCGTTATCATTACCAATACCACTTCAACTTGTTCAAGTTTACCTGGACAAACTACAGTGGTTATCAATCCAACACCAACAGTAACAGTAACCAGTCCACCGGTTTGTGCAGGCACACCAGCGACAGTAACGGCAACGCCAACACCAGCAGGAACGTATACTTACACATGGACAGTTCCATCGGGAGCAACGAATCCCGGAAACGTAGCAACATTCACCACTACAACCGCAGGAGTTTATAGTGTTATCATTACCAATACCACTACAACGTGTCCAAGTCAACCCGGACAAACAACAGTTGTTATTAATCCGGTACCAACAGTAACGGTAACCAGCCCACCAGTTTGTGCAGGAACACCAGCGACAGTAATGGCAACACCGACACCGGCAGGAACGTATACTTACACATGGACAGTTCCATTGGGAGCAACGAATCCCGGAAACGTAGCAACATTCACTACCACAATAGCAGGTGTTTATAGCGTTATCATTACCAATACCACTACAACGTGTCCAAGTCAACCGGGACAAACAACAGTTGTTATTAATCCAGTACCAACAGTAACGGTAACCAGCCCA
>NZ_JANMXZ010000028.1:0-2135 GCF_031381455.1 Flavobacterium sp.
AATCCTGAAATAGGTTGACAAAAAATCAACAACTATTTACAGGACAATATGAAAGAAAAGAAAATCCCCTGTCAGAAAAAATCCGTTGGATTTGACTTAAAATTAAAGATCATCGATCAAGTTTGCAACGGACAGATTTCCGTCAACCATGCATCGGTAAAATACCAGGTCGGGCGCAATGCAATTTATTATTGGTTGCAAAAATATACTACCTTAGAGCAAAAGCAAAAAGGAATGGCGAACAAAGACGAAATCAAAAAACTAAAGGAAAAGATTGAAGAACTGGAATTCATTAAAGACTTCCAGCAAATGGTAATCGCTGAAGCCGAGATTGATACCGGCAACGATTACGCAAAAAAGTCGCTGCCCGAATCATTGGCCAAAGAAGTGGAACTAAAGAAAAAAGCCATTTTAAAATCATGTGGCTCTGCCAATGCTTCGGGATATCAAGACAAGCCTTCTACAAAAAAATGAACGCTTGTAAAAAGCAAAAATCTGATAATGAGAAACTCGTGAAAATGGTCATCCATAAAAGAGGCGAAATCAATCAGGCAACAGGAGGAAGAAAGTTACATCTGCTTTTGCAAGACCAAATGAAACAACAGAACATCAAAATGGGACGTGATAATTTCTTTGATTTTCTAAGGGCTCATACCCTACTGGTACCCAAACAGCGCAACTTTACCCGAACCACAAACTCAAATCATCTCTTTAGAAAATTTAAAAATCTCGTTCAAAATAAAGTGCCAAACCATCCCGAAGAACTTTGGGTAAGCGATATTACTTATCTAAGACTAAATGGAAAAAATGCTTATTTAGCTTTAGTAACTGATGCCTATTCAAAACAAATAATGGGATTTAATGTAGCTACAAATATGAAAGCTTCCTTATCAATAGAAGCTTTAAAAATGGCTTTAAAAAACAGAAAATATCCAATCAGAAAACTAATCCATCATTCGGATAGAGGATTACACTACTGTTGGCCAGAATACGTCAAAATGCTGCAAGAAAATGATATTCTTGTAAGCATGACGGAACAATATGATCCGTATGAAAACGCACTTGCAGAACGCCTGAACAAAACAATGAAGTATGAATTTGGACTCAATCAAACCATTCCAAACAAAACAATGGCACAGAAGATGGTAAGGAGAGCTGTGAAAATTTATAACACTTTGAGACCTCATGACAGCTTAAATGGAAGAACACCTGTTAGCGTGCATTTAAATGCTGATATGCCATATAAATCTTATCGTAGGAATAAAGAAATTATTTATCTAAATTTGAATTGAAAAACAGAGTATAAATCTGTCAACCTATTTCAGGACGCTACAGTTCTTTAGTAAGATGAAGGCGAGGATGTTGAAGAAGTAGTTGGAGGGTTCAATGTTCAAAGTTTCGAGTTTAAAGTTCTAAGTTTAATTAAAAAACCAACTTTCCAGCATTTACAAGCCTTCCGAGCCCCGGAACGAGCTTCGGACTCTTCGGAAAGGGCTTCTGACTCATAGAAATGAACTTCTGAGTCTTCGCAACAAGCTTCTGACACATAGAAACGAGCTTCTGACAACCCTGAACATGCTTCTAACTTTCCGAAACAACCTTCTGACTCCTCGTAACAAGCTTCTGACTCCCCCCAACCATCTTCGGACTTACTTTGAAACTTTGCAACTCTGCAACTCAAATTTTTCTTAATCTACATTAAGTGCTCTCACTTCATAGTCGCTGTAAATTTGTATCATAATAATCATTAAATTTATAGGACATGAAAAATACAGTTTTACACAAAGCAAACACACGCGGACACGCCGATCACGGTTGGTTAAACGCACACCACACCTTCAGTTTCGCAAGCTACTATGAGCCGGAAAGAGTTCAGTTTGGCGTATTGAGGGTTTTAAATGACGATATCGTTGCGGCGGGAATGGGATTTGGAAAACACCCGCACGATAACATGGAAATCATCACCATTCCACTTGAAGGCGATTTAGCCCACAAAGACAGCATGGGAAATACCGAAACCATCAAAACGGGTGATGTGCAAGTTATGAGTGCCGGAACTGGAGTACAACACAGCGAATTCAATCCCAATAACGATCAGCAAACCAAACTATTTCAAATTTGGTTGTTTCCAAAAG
>NZ_JANMXZ010000037.1:0-62079 GCF_031381455.1 Flavobacterium sp.
TTTTAAAATTTTAAATAAACTCAACATCACCCACGACGAATTGAAAGAAGCCATCAAGGAAAATCAAACGGACAAAAACGGAAAACTAGTTGTTTTGTATGCTTCTAATAAAGAAACACAACACAGTTATATTGAAATTGCAAAAGAAAAAGGATACCAAGTTTTATTATTGGATTCGCCAATTGTATCGCATTTAATTCAAAAATTAGAAAGTGATAATGAGAATGTTACTTTTACTCGTGTTGACTCAGACCATATTGATAAATTAATTCAAAAAGAAGAAACTCAAATTTCTAAACTTTCGGAAGAGGATTCAACTAAACTTAAAACAGTTTTGGAAGAAATTGTACCTAAAGCCAACTATTCGGTTCAATTAGAACCTTTGGATAGCAATGCAGCACCATTTATCATCACACAACCAGAGTTCATGCGACGAATGAAAGAAATGAGTCAGTCTGGCGGTGGCGGAATGTTTGGAATGGGGAATTTCCCGGAAATGTACAATGTTACCGTAAACACCAATTCAGAACTAGCAAACACCATTCTTAATACGGAAGACAAAACGGCACAGGAAAGCTTGGTAAAACAAGCCTTGGATTTAGCTAAAATATCGCAAGGATTATTGAAAGGCGAAGAACTTACTGCTTTTGTAAAAAGGAGTTTTGAAGTTATTATGTAATTAGGCATTAGCCAAACGGCAATAGTTAAAGCCTGCAAGTACCAACTTGCAGGCTTTTTTGTTTACTTTTTTAAATTATTTATTAAACAAAAGAATTATTTTATTATATTTATAAATTATTAACATTTTAATTAAAAAAACATGTTTGACAAGTTTAAAAAATCAGAATTATTTATTTTATTAATAGTAATTCTGTTAATATTTATTTCTGAATATTACTATGTGATTTTAAAAAATCACGAAAGAGCTATATTTATTGGTTTATGGCCGCCAACAATTATCGGACTCTTAATTTTCTTTAACTTAAAACTAAAAAAATAACATGGAAAATCTTGACGTTATCATCCTTACCATCTTTGTTATTTTATGTTTTATAGCATTCCTTATTTCTACTTTTTGGGCATTTGAAAGTGCTACAAAACTAGACAACTTAAAATATGAAAAAAGTGGAATTATATCAAGACTACTTGCATATATACAAAGTTTAGTTAATTGATAAAAAATGATTAATAATGACACTTCACATCGAAACTCCGGCCTTACTCTTCTCAGCAACATCATTGATATTGTTGGCCTATACTAATCGTTTTTTAACCATTGCCCAAATCATACGCAGTCTAAAAAAACATTACGATGAAGTACATACGAAAAGTATTTTGCTGCAAATCAAAAACCTAAATCTGAGACTTTCGCTTATTCGCTATATGCAACTTTTTGGTGTGCTATGTTTGTTTCTTTCTGTGTTTGCAATGCTATCACTTTTTTTAGAGCAACAAACTATGGGTATTTATTTATTTGGCGCAAGCTTGTTGACATTACTGATTTCACTCGGAATATCTTTTTGGGAAATTAGTATATCAGTTACTGCACTACGACTTCATCTTAGTGATTTAATTGATGAGAAAACACAATAAACTGTAACGAAAATTGGAAACAGTCACATTACAACATATAAATTCCTTTAGTTGTAAAAATATTGGGTTGTTTCAGTCTCGCTTGGACTGCCATCTTCTATTGTCGTCTCAAGCGTAGGAAAGTTAAGTCCATTGTAGGTATAACTTGAACTGAAAACATAAGTCAATGAAGGCGAAGAATAACTTTGGGTCAAAACGTTACGAGTACCTCGAATGCTTTCACTATTTACAAATTTTAACTTGTCAAATCCAATTATATTTTTGAACGGATTATTCTTTACATCGTACACATAAGTAGTGGTAGAAGTCTCACCAAAACTTTCAATTGTATTTTCGTAGGTACTAACATCTCCATTAGCAAAAGTAATGACTCCGGTGCGCACTAAATTGGTTTGACTTGTTAAGTCGCCTTGAAAGCCAGTGACCGAAACTGTTGCGTCGGTGTTATAAACATAGGTCTCTCTAATTCCGTTATTGAAATCAAAATCTAAAGAAAGGCTCGATGTCAGCAATCCGGCGCTATTATAGGTGTATGTTTCTGTTTGCAATAGTGTGTTAGCAGCATCGAAATACTCGATTAAGGTAACTAAATCGCCTGTATATGTAAATTTCTCATAACCCTCTAAATCAGTAGCTCGCACCAATTTTTTTCCGTTATAAGTGAAGTTTGTGGTATACGTTGAACCATCATTTGCATATGTTTCTATTGTTCTCATAACCAAAACCTCATTTTCATCTGTAGTAGATGCACTTTCACTTGTAGAGCAAGAAGTTAGAACTAAAGCACAGAATCCAAGAAGGCAAAATAACTTTTTCATTTTATTTATTTTTTAGAGTGCAAGTTTAAAGAATAAACTTTAAAAATAATATATTTCCTTATTATTTTTATTGAAAGACTATTTGCTTAAATACATTTTTCTTCTCGAATACAATTCGTAAAATTGATCATCCTTTAAATCATCAATAAACAAAATGCTTTCACCTGTTGATTTCATCTCCGGACCAAGTGCTTTGTTCACATCTTTAAATTTGCTAAACGAAAAAACAGGTTGCTTTATTGCGAAACCTTTTAATTTTGGGTTAAATGTAAAATCGGTTACTTTGTTTTTACCCAGCATCACTTTCGTGGCATAATTTACATAAGGTTCGCCATAGGCTTTTGCAATAAAAGGCACCGTTCTCGAAGCTCTAGGATTGGCTTCAATAATATAAACTGTATCGTCTTTTATAGCAAACTGAATATTGATTAACCCAACAGTTCTTAATGCTAGCGCTATTTTCTTAGTATGATCTTTAATTTGCTGCATCACAAATTCACCCAAATTAAACGGTGGCAAAGTCGCATTACTATCGCCCGAATGGATTCCGCAAGGCTCGATATGTTCCATGATTCCGATGATGTAGATATTTTCACCATCACAAATCGCATCGGCTTCCGCTTCTATCGCTCCATCTAAATAATGGTCTAACAGCAATTTATTTCCGGGAATATTTTTCAGTAAATCAATAACATGTTCTTCCAATTCCTGCTTGTTGATGACAATCTTCATGCCTTGTCCACCCAAAACGTAGGACGGACGAACTAATAACGGAAAGTCTAGAACATCTGCCAATGCTGAAGCTTGGTCAGCATTCTCCGCAATTCCAAATTGTGGAAACGGAATTTTTAATTCAGTCAGTAATTCCGAGAATCTTCCTCTGTCTTCTGCTAAATCTAGCGCGTCGAATGAAGTTCCAAGTATCTTAATATCGTATTTTGATAATTTCTCAGCTAATTTCAAAGCGGTTTGTCCACCAAGCTGAACGATTACACCTTCGGGTTTTTCATGTCGAATGATATCATAAATGTGTTCCCAAAAAACAGGCTCAAAGTATAATTTATCTGCCGTGTCAAAATCAGTGGAAACCGTCTCCGGGTTGCAGTTAATCATAATAGTTTCGTAACCACATTCCTTGGCTGCCAAAACGCCGTGAACGCAAGAGTAATCAAACTCAATTCCCTGCCCTATTCTGTTTGGTCCTGAACCTAAAACAACCACCTTCTTTTTATCGGTAACGATGCTTTCATTGTGAACATAACGTTCTCCTGTTGCGGTTTCAATTTCAGCTTCGAATGTCGAATAATAATAGGGTGTTAACGCTTTAAATTCCGCCGCACAAGTGTCTACCAGTTTGTAAACACGCTTGACATTCATATCGTCACGCAATTTATAAACTTGGCTTTCCAAACATTTTAGCATGTGGGCAATTTGACGGTCGCCATAGCCTTTTTGTTTCGCTTCGAGTAATAATTCCTTTGGAAGACTGGTAACGTTATATTTTGAAATTTCTTTTTCTATCGTATATAATTCTTCATATTGTTTCAAAAACCACATATCAATCTTAGTGATTTCGTGGATTCTGCTTAACGGAATTCCCATTGCAATCGCATCATAAATCACGAATACTCTGTCCCAACTGGCAAATGTTAGTTTCTCGATGATTTGCTCGTAGTTCTTGTATCCTTTTCCGTCAGCTCCTAATCCGTTGCGTTTTATTTCTAGTGATTGTGTCGCTTTGTGTAAGGCTTCCTGAAACGAACGCCCGATTCCCATTACTTCCCCTACTGATTTCATCTGCAATCCTAACGTTCTGTCTGCTCCTTCAAATTTGTCAAAGTTCCAACGCGGGATTTTTACAATCACATAGTCCAAAGTTGGTTCAAATAAGGCTGATGTTGATTTGGTGATTTGATTTGGCAATTCATCTAAGTGATATCCTAAAGCCAGTTTAGAAGCGACTTTTGCAATTGGATAACCCGTTGCTTTAGACGCCAATGCAGAGGAACGGGAAACTCTTGGGTTGATTTCAATCGCAACGATATCTTCCTTTTCATCTGGTGAAACAGCAAACTGTACGTTACAGCCTCCAGCAAAATTCCCGATAGAACGCATCATCAGAATAGCGTAATCCCGCATTCTTTGAAAAGTAGTATCGGATAAAGTCATTGCTGGTGCAACCGTAATCGAATCTCCGGTATGGATTCCCATTGGATCCATATTTTCGATGGAGCAAATGATGACAACATTGTCGTTTTTATCTCGAAGTAATTCTAATTCATATTCTTTCCAACCAAGCAAAGCCTTATCAATAAGTACTTCATGTATTGGTGACATTTCTAATCCGTAGGTTAGTTTTTCGTCAAATTCTTCTTTGCTGTGTACAAAAGCTGCTCCGGTTCCACCAAGCGTAAACGAAGGTCGAATTACCAATGGAAAACCAAATTCCTGTGCAATCTCTTTTCCTTGCAAGAAAGAAGTTGCGATTTTGGCTGGTGCTGTAGGTACATTTATTCTTGCTAATAATTGTTTAAATTGTTCTCTGTCTTCAGTAACGTTAATTGCATTTACATCAACCCCAATTAATCGCACACCAAAGTCTTCCCAGATTCCTTTTTCATCTGCTTCAAGACAAAGGTTCAAAGCTGTTTGTCCGCCCATTGTTGGAAG
This sequence comes from Flavobacterium sp., assembly GCF_031381455.1. Taxonomy (GTDB): domain Bacteria; phylum Bacteroidota; class Bacteroidia; order Flavobacteriales; family Flavobacteriaceae; genus Flavobacterium. The sequence goes on from NZ_JANMXZ010000037.1 coordinate 5,082, forward strand.
AACTGCATCAATCTGTGGATGTTCTTTTAAAATCTGAATTATGGATTTGGTTGTAAGTGGCAATAAGTAAACGTGATCCGCCATACTGGGATCGGTCATAATCGTAGCCGGATTGGAATTGATTAGGATTACTTCAATTCCTTCTTCGCGGATGGAACGCGCGGATTGTGAACCGGCATAATCAAATTCGCATGCCTGACCAATTACGATTGGACCTGAACCTATGATTAAAACCGATTTAATGGAGTTGTCTTTGGGCATTTTAGTTTGTAGTTTATTGTTTTTAGTTTGTAGTTGTTGTTATTATTTATGCTGGTCTCTAGCCCCGATTGTAACGGAAATCCTTTTTATTTTTGATGCTGTCCCGAAACTTCGGAATGTCGAAGCATAAAAATAAAAAGATTGCAGTGGAAAGCGGGAAATAGCTCCTAAAAATTATCATTATTTATAAACATGTTTGCTTCGTTCCTCGCAATGACCTAAAAAAAAGCCGTTACTAATAAAAGTAACGGCTTGATATTGATTAATTACTAATCATTATTTTTTGTGTCTTGGTTCAGAAGATACAGTCAATTTATGTCTTCCTTTTGCTCTACGACGCGCAAGGACTTTTCTTCCATTTGCAGAAGCCATTCTGTCCATAAATCCGTGTTTATTTCTTCTCTTTCTTTTCGATGGTTGAAACGTTCTTTTGCTCATTACAGTGTATCTTTAAAATCTTGTATTAATTTCTATGGTAATACGGCTCTTTAAAACCGAGTGCAAATATACAAACCTTTTTTTTTCTGGCAAGTAGTTTTATAAAAATATTTTCATTTGATTTTATTACATTTGCAACCACAAAATATATAACATATGTTTCACAGATTTATCAAATTAATTATAGCGGCTTTATTAGTGGCAACAGCCGTTTGGCAATTCACTGAAGGAAATATCGGAAACGGGATTTTTCTAATCCTATTGACGACCATTCCTATTTTTCTTTATTACAAAAACGAATTTATTCTTTTGGCCTTTTTAAAATTGAGAAAACAAGACTTTGCAGGTGCGAAAGTATGGCTAGATAAAATCAAAACCCCTGAAACAGCTTTGGTTAGAAAGCAACAAGGCTATTACAATTATCTTCACGGATTGATGATGTCGCAAACGAATTTGCATCAATCGGAGAAATTCTTTAAAAAAGCAATTGAATTGGGTTTGAGTATGGATATGGATTTGGCTGTTGCCAAGTTAAACTTAGCCGGAATTGCGATGTCGAGAAGACGCAAAATGGAAGCCACAGCATTGTTAAACGAAGCAAAAAAGCTTGACAAACAAAACATGTTGAATGATCAGATTAAGATGATGAAAGAGCAGATGAAGAAGATTTAGTATTCAGTCTGCAGTAGCAGTTGGCAGTAATATGCTAAATAAAAAACGACCTGTCTCGTTCCAAAAAACGAGACAGGTCGTTTTTTTATGACTTAACCAATCAGTTGCGCGTATAGATCTTCTTTTTCGTTTAAATAGCGGTATTCAAATCCATGCTCTTTCATTCTTAATTTTATAGCATCGATATCTTCTTTATTTTTGAGTTCTAAACCAACTAAAGCGGGTGCTATTTCTCTATTATTTTTTTTAGTAAATTGGAAAAAAGTAATGTCGTCTTCTTTGTTCAATATTTTATTTACAAATTCTTTCAATGCTCCAGGACGCTGTGGAAATTGAATCATAAAATAATGTTTTAATCCTTCGTATAAAAGGGAACGCTCTTTTATTTCTTCTGTTCTTTCGATGTCATTATTGCTTCCGCTAACGATACAAACTACATTTTTACCTTTTATTTGTTCTTTATAAAAATCTAATGCCGCGATTGAAAGTGCTCCCGCGGGTTCAACAACCATAGCTTCTTCGTTATATAATCGCAAAATAGTTGTACACACTTTTCCCTCAGGAACCAAAATAATATCATCTAGGTGTTCTTTGCAAATTTCAAAGTTTAAATGCCCAACCTGTTTTACAGCAGCGCCATCAACAAATTTATCGATAGTTTCTAAATACGTATTTTCGCCGTTTGCAATAGAAGTTTTCATGGCTGGTGCACCTGATGGTTCGACGCCAATAATTTTAGTTTTGGGACTTAACTCAGCAAAAACGGTTGAAAGTCCAGCAGCTAAACCGCCTCCGCCAATGGGAACGAAAACATAATCAATAGGATTTTTTGATGCTTCTAAAATTTCCAGACCAACGGTTCCTTGACCGGCTATAACTTTGATATCATCAAATGGATGAATAAAAACTTTATGGTTTTCGTTAGCATTTTTTATCCCTTTAGCATAAGCATCATCAAAAGTATTTCCCGTTAAGACGATTTCTACATACGATTTGCCAAATAATTGCACTTGTTTTATTTTTTGTTTCGGAGTAGTTTTTGGCATATAAATGATGCCGTTTATTTGAAGAAGATGACAAGAATAAGCAACGCCTTGCGCATGATTCCCGGCACTGGCACATACAATACCCGCGTTTTTTTCTGCATCTGAAAGTGAACTCATTTTGTTATAAGCACCGCGTATTTTATAGGAACGAACCACTTGCAAATCTTCTCTTTTGAAAAGAATTTTTGCCTCAAATTCCTCTGATAAATTTAGGTTTTCAGTCAATGGCGTAACTTGAACTACTCCATTCAACTGATTTTTTGCTTGTGCTATTTCTTGAAATAAATTCATGTTATCTCCTATTTGGATTTCTTATTCTACAATTTTTTTCATTGCGGTCATAGCGTTACGAAGTTCGGCTCCACAAATTTCAATGGAATGATTTCTAATCGCTGCATTAATTTTCACCAATTCGAAATTATCAGTTACAGCATTATTAGTGTTATAGCTTTTTCCAATTAAATTGGTGTCGACTTTTTTCATAAAATCAGCTAAAAGCGGTTTGCAGGCGTGATCAAATAAATAGCAACCATATTCAGCAGTATCCGATATCACTCGGTTCATTTCAAATAATTTTTTTCTGGCAATTGTATTCGCAATAAGCGGTGCTTCGTGCAATGATTCATAATAGGCCGATTCATTTTTAATTCCGGCAGAAGTCATGGTTTCATAAGCCAATTCAACTCCCGATTTTACAAAAGCGACCATCAAAGTGGCATTATCAAAATATTCCTGTTCCGAAATTTCCATTGTTCCGGCAGCTGTTTTCTCGAAATGAGTTTCGCCTGTTGCTTCTCTCCAAGTTAATAGATTTTTATCGCCATTTGCCCAATCTTCCATCATAGTTTTTGAAAATTCACCAGACAAAATATCGTCCATATGTTTTTTAAACAAAGGAGTCATAATGGTTTTCAATTCGTCTGCCAATTTAAAAGCTTCGACTTTTGCCGGATTTGAAAGTCGGTCCATCATGTTGGTAATTCCACCTATTTTCAATGCTTCAGTAATTACTTCCCAACCGTATTGAACCAGTTTAGAAGCATAGGAAGCATCAATTCCTTTTTCTATCATTTTGTTAAAACTCAAAATCGAACCCGTTTGCAGCAAGCCACAAAGAATGGTTTGTTCTCCCATCAAATCCGATTTTACTTCAGCCACAAACGACGATAATAAAACACCTGCTTTGTGTCCGCCAGTTCCAACGCAATAGGCTTTTGCGATTTCCAAACCATCACCATTTGGATCGTTATCTGAATGCACCGCAATTAACGTTGGTACACCAAAACCGCGTAAATATTCGGCACGAACTTCTGATGCAGGCGATTTTGGAGCAATCATAATAACGGTTAAGTCTTTACGGATTTGCGTTCCTTCTTCCACAATATTAAATCCATGTGAATAGGATAAACAGGCACCATGCTTCATCAAAGGCACAATTTTATTGATTACCGGAGTGTGTTGTTTATCTGGCGCTAAATTGGAAACCAAATCGGCAGTTGGAATAATTTCTTCAAAAGTTCCCACTTCAAATCCGTTTTCGGTAGCATTGACAAACGAAGCTCTTTTGTTGTCAATAGCTTCTTGACGCAAGGCATAAGCAACGTGAAGTCCACTATCGCGAAGATTTTGGCCTTGAGCCAAACCTTGAGCACCACAACCAATTATGACTATTTTTTTACCATTTAATTTTGAAACTCCATCTGCAAATTCGCTGCTTTGCATAAAATCACATTTTCCTAATTCCTGAACTTTTAAACGATGAGGAAGTGAATTGAAATAATTTGACATTGTATTTTTTTTTAAATTTTTGCTTATATTGATATCGTATTTTGCAATTGATATTGCCATTGAAAATTTACATTTCGAAAATCATACTCTTATGATTTAAGAATTCGTTGTTTATTGGTTTCTTGGTTGGATCATTTTTCTCCATATCCAAAACTTTTTTGTGAACACCTTCACTTGATTTTATAATGGCAATTCGAGAGCTTTTTACAAATTCTATCAAACTGTATTTTGACAATTCGGTTAATAAATTATCCACTTCATCGTCTTGACCTGTAGTTTCAAAAACGGTATAATCATCCCGAATAACTACAGCTCTTGCTCCAAATTCTCTAAGCAAACGCTCTACTTTCACGTCTTTCATTATAACTGAGGTTGGAACTTTATAAAGTGCTATTTGTTGCCAAATAATTTCATCATTGGTATTGTAAAAAACTTTGAAAACTTCAACATTTTTTTCCAATTGACGAACAATGTTTTTAACTATGGCCTCTGTTTCTCTGATTACAATTGTAAATCGGTAGATGTTTTCAATTTCGCTTGGAGAAGAATTAAAACTGTCCAAACTTATTTTCCTTCTTGAAAAAATAATGGCTATTTTATTGAGCAACCCAACCTGATTCTCGGTGTAAACGGTTAATGTGAATTCCTGTTTCATAATACAATTTTTAAATTTCTTCTTTGCTCAAAACGATTTCGGCAACACCTTTTCCTTGCGGAACCATTGGAAAAACATTGTCTTCATGAAGTACGGCAACTTCTAAAAGAAACGAACTCGGGTTATCTAACATTTCTTTCAAGCCTTCTCGAAGTTCTTCCCGTTTCGAAATTTGTTTTCCATCAATATTGTAGGCTTTCGCCACTTGTACAAAATTCGGACTTTGAATATCGGTAAACGAATAGCGTTTTTCATGAAATAGTTCTTGCCATTGGCGTACCATTCCAAGATAGCTATTATTCAGAATTAAGATTTTTACGTTTGGTTGAAACTGCATTATTGTTCCCAATTCCTGTAGGTTCATTTGTGCTCCTCCATCACCCATAATGGCTATTACTTGACGTTCCGGTGCTCCAAGTTTTGCTCCAATTGCAGCTGGTAGTGCATATCCCATCGTTCCTAAACCACCGCTTGTAATATTACTTCGGGTTTTATTTTGTTTTGTATAACGACATGCCACCATTTGATGCTGACCAACATCAGTTACGATTACGGCATCACCATTGGTTAGTTCATTAAGCACATTTATCACTTCACCCATTGTTAAACCACCTTCGGTTGGATTTAGTTCTTTTTCTATTAAGGTTGTGGTTTCTTTTTCTCTTTTGATTTCAAATTCTTGAAACCATTCTGGGCGAGGTTTATTTTCAATTAAAGTAGTAAGCAAAGGCAAAGTTTCTTTGCAATCGCCCCAAATAGAAACTGTAGTTTGGACATTTTTATCAATTTCTGCTGGATCAATATCTAAGTGAATGATTTTTGCTTGTTTGGCATATTTATCTAATCTCCCAGTAACACGATCATCAAATCGCATTCCGATTGCAATTAAAACATCACATTCATTGGTTAAAAAATTAGGCCCATAATTGCCGTGCATGCCCAACATTCCAACCCCTAACGGATGATCCGTTGGAATTGCACTCATTCCCATAATTGTCCAAGCTGCAGGTAAATTTCCCTTTTCAATAAAACTTTGAAACTCTTTTTCAGCATTTCCTAAAATGATTCCTTGACCAAATACTACAAATGGTTTTTTAGCCTCATTGATTAATTTTGCCGCTTTTTCAATATATTCAGGTCTCACAATAGGATTTGGTCTATAACTTCTAACATGAATACATGATCTGTAGCCAATATAATCGAATAATTGCAATTGTGCATTCTTCGTGATGTCTATTAAAACTGGACCCGGACGACCACTTTTCGCAATGTAGAATGCTTTAGCAAGTACTTCAGGAATTTCATTAGCATCCGTAATTTGATAATTCCATTTTGTAATTGGAGTAGTAATGTTAATTATATCTGTTTCCTGAAAGGCATCAGTTCCCAATAAATGAGCAAAAACTTGACCTGTAATACAAACCAACGGAGTGGAATCTATCAAAGCATCTGCCAAACCTGTAACCAAGTTTGTTGCTCCTGGACCGCTTGTCGCAAATACAACACCCGTTTTTCCGCTAACTCTTGCATAACCTTGTGCTGCATGAATGGCACCTTGCTCGTGACGAACCAAAATGTGATTTAGCTTTTCTTTAAAGTCAAAAAGAGCATCATAAATTGGCATGATTGCTCCTCCAGGATAACCAAAAATAGTAGTTACACTTTCAGATAATAAAGCATCAATTACTGCCAAACTTCCTGTGGTAGAAATAGGTTGTCTTCCTGCTTTTTCGATTTTATCTAATTCTAATGTTTTCATAGTTTTATTTTTTTATACCTACAAGGTTTTAGAAACCTTACAGGAAATCTATATATTTACTCTTCATCGGTTACACAACCTTCTGAAGCATCTTTAACCAATTTTACGTATTTATAAAGTACTCCGTTTGTGACTTTTAGTGCAGGAATTATTAATTTTTTTCGTCTTTCTGCCAATTCTGAATCAGTTACTTTAAGATGTATTGTGTTATTAACGGCATCAATTTCTATAGTATCTTCATCATTTACTAATGCTATTGTACCTCCGTCAAAAGCTTCTGGTGCAATATGTCCAACAACAAAACCATGTGTTCCTCCACTAAATCTTCCATCGGTAATTAAGGCAACACTTTTTCCCAATCCAGCACCAATTAAGGCAGAGGTTGGTTTTAGCATTTCTGGCATTCCGGGACCACCTTTTGGGCCAACATATCGGATGACAACAACATCACCAACTTTAATTTTTTTATCCTCAATTCCTTGGATTAATTCTTTTTCGCCATCAAATACTCTAGCTGGACCAGTAAATTTTTCACCTTCTTTTCCAGTAATTTTTGCAACAGAGCCTTTGATTGCTAGATTTCCGTAAAGTATTTGAATATGCCCTGTTTCCTTAATTGGTTTTTCAATTGGGCGAATAATGTTTTGGTCTTCAAAATCAATATCCTTTATATTTTTTAAATTTTCTGCTAATGTTTTTCCGGTTACGGTGATACAATTTCCATGAAGCATTCCTTTACTTAAAAGGTATTTTAATACCATTGGTACACCGCCTTTTTCGTGGAGATTTTGCATTAAATAATTTCCGCCTGGTTTAAAATCGGCTATCAAAGGGGTTTTATCACTAATTCTTTGAAAATCATCGATCGTAATTTTAATGCCAACGCTTTTTGCCATTGCAATCATATGCAATACTGCATTGGTGCTACCACCAAGTGCAATTAAGGTTGTAAGTGCATTTTCAAAAGCCTCAAAAGTCATGATGTCTTTTGGGCAAATATTTTTTTCTAACAATAGTTTTATATAATAAGCAGTTTGCTTACATTCTTCAATTTTTTCATGACTTACTGCAGGATTAGAGCTCGAATAAGGCAAGCTCATTCCGAGAGCTTCAATTGCGATTGCCATTGTATTTGCAGTATACATTCCACCACAAGCACCAGCTCCTGGACAGGAATTTTTAATAATTCCCCTAAATTCTTCTTCGGATATTTTTCCGGCTATTTTTTCACCTAAAGCTTCGAAGGCTGAAACGATGTTCAAATCTTTTCCTTGGTATTTTCCCGGAGCAATGGTTCCGCCATATACCATAATTGATGGCCTATTCAATCTTCCCATTGCAATAATTGCTCCTGGCATATTTTTATCACAACCCGGAACGGCAATAACACCGTCATAATAATGTCCTGCAACCACACTTTCAATACTATCTGCAATTATTTCACGACTTACTAAGGAATAACGCATTCCATCTGTTCCGTTAGTGATACCGTCGCTAATTCCGATAGTATTAAAAATCAATCCGACCATTTCATTTTCATTTACTTCAACTTTGATGTAAGAAGCCAAATGATTGAGGTGCATATTACACGTATTTCCATCATAACCCATTGATGCAATCCCAATGAATGGCTGAGCCAATTGAGTATCATTCAAACCAATCCCATATAACATCGCTTGAGCTGCAGGTTGAGTTGGATCTTGAGTTACGGTTTTACTGTATTTATTTAATTCCATTAGTAATTTGTTTCTTTTAATTCTTCTTGCTTTGAGCTCAGTAAATTTATAATTGAAAAGTATTTTTATAATATCATTATTTAATTTTTTTACAGTATCCGATTAATTTTTTATTAGGTTAATTGATTGATATTCATAATTTTAAATTTATTTTTTTACGATGTCAATTACTTAAATATTAACTTCATTTTCCTTCTAAATTTAGAATAAATGTCATTTACAAAAGGTTTTTATCAAAATTGTATTAAATAAAAAGACCTCCTAAATAATTTTGGAGGTCTTTATGTTTGCAACTAACAAAATCTCCTATCCAAATTGTGGAATGATAATGATAGAGACAATGTTAATAATGTTTGTATTTGAATACATTTTTTTTATTTTTTGAATTTATAAACTCATTTTATCAAATATGTAATAATTTAATTAAAAATTTATAATCTTAAATAATATTATATCTGCAAATTAATAACCTGAAAGTGGTATTTCTATTTCGTATTTTTTCTTGAATGGATTAAGCAGTTTTTTATCGCGTAGCCAGGGATTGTGGATTTTTAAAATTTTATAATTGATGCCTTGTATTTTGGCGAAATTTGCTAAATCGCTTATAGTGCTGTCTACTTCTATTTTTTTAGAAGGAATTCGAGAGTACAAATCACTTTCATAAATACTAAACCCATAAACAGCAGGGTTTTTCATTATTTCCTTAAGTGCTAAAATTCTAAAAACATAACGTGAAGTTTCCTCGGTCAAACCTAAATCGTAGTAATTCGAAACTTTTTGTTCGTCAATTTTTTTACCAACTCCAGTCATTCCTCCATTATAAGATGCTGCAGCCAATGTCCAGGAACCGAATTTTTCTTTGGCGGTCAATAAATATTTACAAGCTGCTTCGGTAGATTTTTCTAAATGGTAGCGCTCATCCACAAGTTCGTTAACTTCCATTCCTTTTTCTTTGGCAGTATCTGGCATAAATTGCCAAACTCCTTTCGCTCCCGAAGGAGAAGTAGCGTTTACGAGACCACTTTCGATTACGGCTAGATATTTAAAATCATCAGGCACACCATACTTTTGCAAGATTGGTTCAATAATAGGGAAAGCTCGGTTAGCTCTTCGTATTATTAATACTGTAGTTGCGTCTAAATTAGCATTGATAAGTAATTCTCTGTCTAATCGTTCTCTAACGTCACTTATTTGCAGTGGTGCAGGCTCTCCTGCAAAGTCAACAGCAGTTGGAAAATACATTGGAGTGCCTTCGCGTAATAATTTTTCTTTGTTGTCTCCTGCTATTCCAAAAATCAGTATTCCGGAAATCAAAATTACTACGAATGTCGATAATAGGGCTTTATTCGTTTTCATAACTGTAGGATTTAATTTTCTCAATCATTTATATTGGTAAAACTACAAAAATCAGTACAACATCACCCATTTTCTAACATAATTTTAGGTAAATTTTCGTTAAACCATTTGTATTTTGTTATAATCATAATATGAGTTCCACCCTTTACTTGGATGCAATTTTTAATTTGTATTATCGGAAAAACTTCATCAGCATCGCCATGAATATGGATAATTTCATTGTCAATTTCTGTTCGATCCCAATTGATTATTTGCTCAATTGCCCAATCTAAATATACTTTATCCCGAACGGAAAGAAACTTTTCATAGAGTTTAAATTTTTGCTTTAAAATGGATGAACCAAAGGTGAATTTGGCTAAAAGCTCAATGTTTTCAAATAGTTTTGTTGGAATAAGTTTGTATGCTTTAGTAGTTTTAGCAATTTTCATTCGCCTTGGTAATTCTGCATTTGATTTTACACTTGAAATAATAATTACCTTTTTGGGATTAATAAATGGCTTCATTTCCTGAACCAAAATACCGCCAAAGGAAACACCAACTAAAATAACATTTTCATGTTTTATGTTTTTTGCCATTCGCTTCGCGTACTCTTTCAGCGATTCATTTTTATTGGGTAAAACCCATTCTAATAAATGCACTTCAAAAATATCAGTTGGTAAATGAATTCGCTCAAAAATACTTGAACTGGCAGCCATTCCAGGCATAAAATAAACATGAATTTTAGTCATTTTTTAACTCGAAACCGGTTAATTATTAGTAACTTTGCATAAAAATAATCCTTTTTATTTACTTGATTTATGGAAGCGACAGTAATTTTAGAAAAAATTGAAATTAAGGACAACACCTTTGCACGTCAATTTGAGACTTTGGTAGATGGAAAATTAATTTCTGTAGAATATTCATTTCAAGAGAAGAAGATATTCCTAACACGAATAAATGTTTTTGAAGGTTTCAACAATGAAGAATTTATCAATGATTTGCTGAAGAACATTATGGAAATTGCTTATGAGCGCAAGTTAAAAGTGGTTCCTATTTTACCAAAAATTGCACTTTTCTTCAGAAAGAATATTTGTTACAGAGATTTACTTCCTCCTGGAATTAAAATATAAATTTTAAAAAATACAATACGGAAAATACAAATTCCAAATAAATATCAAAAAGTAATTTTAAATCCCAAACTTCAACTATACTGGAATTTGGGATTTTTCATTTTGGAATTTTAACCTTACGCTTCCGTCTTCGTCTATTCTAGACAAACTGATTTCGTGAAGTGTGTTTACCAAATCCGGATTCCATGGTATTTTTACTTTCACGTAATTTTCAGTAAACCCATGAATATATCCTTCTTTGTTTTCGCCTTCAAAAAGTACCGTTCGATTCGTTCCAATCTGACTTTCATAAAAAGCACGACGTTTCTTAACCGATAATCCACGAAGCATTTTACTTCTTTTATTTCTCACATTCATCGGAACAACACCATCCATTTCAGCAGCTTCTGTGTTGTCTCTTTCCGAATAAGTGAAAACGTGCAAATACGAAATATCCATTTCGTTTAGGAAATTATACGTTTCCAAAAAGTTTTCATCAGTTTCACCAGGAAAACCAACAATAACATCTACTCCAATGCAGGCATGAGGCATTACTTCACGGATTTTATTTACTCGCTCTGTATAAACTTCACGTAAATAACGTCGCTTCATTTTCTTCAAAATCTCGTTACTTCCAGATTGTAATGGAATATGAAAATGCGGCACAAATGTTCGGCTTTGCGAAACAAATTCAATGGTTTCGTTTTTCAAAAGATTTGGCTCGATAGAAGAGATTCGGAGTCTTTCAATACCTTCGACTTCATCCAAAGCCTGAACTAAATCCAGAAAAGTATGCTCGTGTTTTTTATTTCCGAATTCGCCTTTTCCGTAATCACCAATATTTACTCCGGTTAGCACAATTTCTTTAATTCCCTGTTTCGAAATATCAGAAGCGTTTTTCAACACATTTTCCAAAGCATCACTTCGAGAAATTCCTCTGGCTAACGGAATCGTACAGTAAGTACATTTATAATCACAGCCATCCTGAACTTTCAAAAATGCACGCGTTCTATCGCCAAGGGAATAACTTCCAACGTAGAAATCGGCTTCTTCAATTTCGCACGAATGCACTTCGCCCATATCATTTTTGGACAAATCATTAATATAATCGGTGATTTTGAATTTTTCAGTAGCGCCCAAAACCAAATCAACGCCGTCAACAGCAGCTAATTCTTCCGGTTTTAATTGTGCATAACAACCAACGGCAGCAACGAATGCTTTGTCGTTGAGCTTCATGGCTTTTCTTACTACTTGTTTGAATTGTTTATCGGCATTTTCAGTTACAGAACATGTATTGATAACATAAATATCGGCAACTTCTTCAAAATCGACGCGGTCAAAACCTTCGTCCTGAAAATTTCTCGCAATGGTAGACGTTTCGGAGAAATTTAATTTGCAGCCTAAAGTATAAAAGGCAACTTTCTTTTTTTGTTCCATAATTCAATTCAATTAATGAAATCGTTGTCAAAAATTGAGAACGCAAAAATACAAACTAAATTTCTATTAATAAAGCTGTTAAAAATAAAAGACCGCAAATTCGCAAATTGATTATTTAATTTGTGAATTTGCGGTTAAATAAAATTAAAAGAAACTATTCTTTTCTGTATTTTTTTGTGATTTCAAAAACGTGTTCCAGGATTTTAGCATCTTCATCTGAAAATTCTACCTGACGACGTGCCATAACAATTTTAGCAGTTTGAAACGCTTTGGAAGTTAAGTAAGTTGTGAATCCTGCAGCTCCGCCCCATGAATAACTTGGCACAAAGTTTCTTGGAAAACCAGAACCAAAAATATTAGCGGAAACTCCAACCACAGTTCCTGTATTGAACATCGTATTGATGCCACATTTGCTGTGATCTCCCATCATTAATCCGCAGAATTGTAAACCCGTTCGGGCAAAACCTTCGGTTTCATAACTCCACAAACGCACTTCTTCGTAGTTATTTTTCAGATTTGAATTATTGCTGTCTGCTCCAATATTACACCATTCGCCTAAAACGGAATTCCCTAAAAAACCATCGTGTCCTTTATTAGAATAACCCATTAAAACTGAATTACTTACTTCACCACCAATTACGGAATGTGGCCCAACAGTTGTAGCACCATAAACTTTGGAAGCCAACTTAACTCTACCCGATTCGCCCAAAGCAAATGGTCCGCGTATAACAGAACCTTCCATGATTTCAGCATTTTTACCAATATAGATTGGCCCGGTTGAAGCATTTAAAGTCACAAAATCCAGTTTTGCTCCTTCTTCAATAAATATATTTTCAGGAGAAAGTACATTGACACTTTTTGGAATGGGTTGTGAATGTCTACCTTCGGTAATCAACTCAAAATCTTCGCGCAGCGCTGCATCATTTTTGGCAAAAATATCCCAAGTATGTTGCACGGTCAAGCATTCTTCGCTAAATTCAATTATTTCATAACTATCAAAATCAACTTCTTCCTGCGTATCATTCGTATAAAAAGCGATGACTTCATCACCTTGAAAAATAGCTTGATTCTTTTCTAAACTTTTAACCATTTCAGAAAGAATGTCATTTGGAAGGAAAGAAGCATTAATCATAACGTTGTCTTCCATTTCTACCATTGGAAACTTTTCGGAAAGATATTCTTCGGTTAAAGTTGTTGTGGTGTATCCTAAATATTTCTCCCATTTTTCACGAATGGTCAAAATCCCGATGCGAATATCGGCAACTGGTCTTGTGAAGGTGAAAGGCAATAAAGCATTGCGAACTGTTCCGTCAAAAAGTATGTAGTTCATGTTTATTTTATATTTTTTTTGGAGGGACAAGTCGCGACTTGTCCGTACTTGTGCATTGTCCGTACTTACGAAAGCCAAAGTTACAAAGTTTATTCCATAAAAAAACCACTCTCTTTTGGAGAATGGTTTTATAAAAATTTGAATACTTGAACTCTTATTTTGAGTGCTTAGCGTATTTAGTTTTGAATTTATCAATACGTCCTGCTGTATCGATAAGTTTAGATTTACCTGTGTAAAAAGGATGAGAAGTTCTGGAAATCTCCATTTTGAAAACTGGATATTCAACACCTTCGTGCGTGATTGTTTCTTTTGTTTCTACTGTTGATTTAGTGATAAAAACGTTATCGTTTGACATGTCTTTAAAAGCAACTAATCTGTAATTTTCCGGGTGAATTCCTTGTTTCATTTGTAAATCTTTTTTATTGTTATGAAGTAGTTTGTTTTGAAGCTTTCTTTTTGAAAGGTATAAACTAGCTACAGCTTTTATTGTTCTTTTTTTAATTTAGCGTCTGCAAAAATACAACTATTTTTTAAAAATCAAACCAATAGGTAAACTTTTTTTAATTGTTTTGCACTTACTGAAAAGTAATTACGGAATTACTATATTTGTTAACTAATCAAAACCTAAACATTATGAACGAAATTATTAAGAAAAACGGTTTAACGTATGGCGCAATTTTAGGCCTAATCTCAGTTGCATCTACAACTCTTATTTATGTTGTAGATATAAAGTTGTTTATGAGTTGGTGGCTTGGAGGAATTAGCCTTATTTTAAATATTGTGATTGGCGTTGTTTTAGTTTCGAAAACAAAAAAACAGCTAGATAATAACATCAGTTTTAAAGATGCTTTTTCTGTTTATTTTATTGCTGGAGCACTTGGAAGCACTATTTCTGCTCTATACAATTATGTTTTATTTAATTTCATTGATCCTCAAGTCAAAGAAACACTAAAAGAAATGACCATCAAATATACTGTTGAAATGATGGAAAAATTTGGGACACCAAAAGAAGCACTAAATCAAACCATAGCCGAATTGCAAAAAGCCGATAATTATTCTTTAGGAAATATATTTATGGGGTTATTGTTTGTCTATATTATTGTTGCCATTTTTGGTTTAATTTTGGCTGCTATTTTCAAATCTAAATCACCTTCATCACAAGGATTATAAATGAATTTATCTATAATAATTCCACTTCTTAACGAACAGGAATCTTTACCCGAATTACACCAATGGATTGTCAAAGTAATGACAACCCACAATTATTCCTATGAAGTAATTTTTATAGATGATGGTAGTTCGGATGAGTCGTGGCAAATTATTGAACAGCTTTCAAAAGAAAATCAGAACGTAAAAGGAATTCGTTTCCTCACAAATTTTGGCAAATCACAAGCCTTGCATGCCGGTTTTGCCAAAGCCAAAGGCGACGTAATCATTACAATGGACGCGGATTTGCAAGATAGTCCGGAAGAAATTCCTGATTTATATAATATGGTTTTGAACCAAAACTATGATTTAGTTTCGGGTTGGAAAAAGAAACGCTATGATTCGGTTGTTGGTAAAAATTTACCTTCCAAATTATTTAATTGGGCTGCCAGAAAAACTTCCGGAGTTAAATTAAATGATTTCAACTGCGGATTAAAAGCCTATAAAAATATCGTTATCAAAAACATAGAAGTTTCGGGCGAAATGCATCGTTACATTCCGGTTTTAGCCAAAAACGCTGGCTTTGGAAAAATCGGAGAAAAAATAGTCATCCATCAAGCCCGAAAATATGGCGAATCAAAATTTGGTATGAGCCGTTTTATAAATGGTTTCCTGGATTTGATAACCATTTGGTTTTTATCCAAATACGGTAAACGTCCGATGCATCTTTTTGGAGCAGGCGGTGTTTTGATGTTTTTAATTGGATTTATATCTACCGGATTTATAATAATTTTAAAATTAGTTAAACTATATTCAGGTTTTCATACTGTTTTAGTAACCGAAAATCCCCTTTTCTATATCGCCTTAACAGCTATGATTATTGGCTCTCAACTATTCTTAGCCGGATTTTTGGGTGAAATAATTTTAAGAACAAAGAACAACGAAGAACGCTATAAAATTTCTAAAGAAGTGAATTTTTAGTTAAACTTGAGGACGCAAATTGCGACCTCAAACATTTTAAAAGAATGGAATTAGAAGTTATTCAAAATAAAATATTTGAAATACGCGGAAATAAAGTCATGCTTGATTTTGATTTGGCATTGCTTTATAATGTTGAAACCAGGATTTTAAAACAAGCTGTTCGAAGAAACGCTAATCGCTTTCCCTTGGATTTTATGTTTGAACTTTCTGAAATTGAAATGAATTCTTTAAGATCACAAATTGTGACCTTAAAGAAAGGACGAGGCCAACATTCTAAATATTTACCTTTTGCTTTCACAGAACAAGGAATTGCAATGCTTTCCAGTGTTTTGAATAGTGAAAAGGCAATCGAAATCAATATTTCTATTATTAGAGCTTTTGTTATCATTAGGCAGTTTTCTTTAACTTACGCTGAACTTAAAACTAGAATTGAAGAAATAGAAAGTCAATTTCCCGATATTTACAAAGCTCTGAATTACTTAGTTGACAAGGATAAAAATCCAAAAACTGAAAGAAATAAAATAGGTTACAAAAAATAAGATCATGCAAATCGAAAAAAACATATTAGATAAAGTAAACGAATGGCTTACGCCGACATTTGACCAAAAAACGCAAGACGAAATCACAGAAATGATGACTTCTTCTCCAAAAAATCTAGAAGAAAGCTTCTATAAAAATTTAGAGTTTGGAACAGGTGGAATGCGCGGAATAATGGGGGTTGGAACCAATCGCATTAACAAATACACACTTGGAAAAAACACTCAAGGTTTATCCGATTATTTAAAAAAATCATTTCCTGGTGAACAACTAAAAGTCGCTATTGCTTATGATTGTCGACATAACAGCGATACTTTGGCGAAAGTTGTTGCTGATGTTTTTTCGGCAAACGGAATTCAGGTGTATTTGTTTTCAGAAATGCGACCAACTCCGGAATTATCTTTCGCAGTCAGACATTTAAATTGTCATGCCGGAATTGTTTTAACAGCTTCTCACAATCCACCGGAATACAATGGATACAAAGTGTATTGGCAAGATGGTGGGCAAATAGTTCCACCAAATGATGCTGAAATTGTTCAGGTAATTGAAAACTTAAAATACAGCGAAATCAAATTTGACGCTAACGAAAATCTGATTGAATATATTGATGTTGCCGTAGATGAAGCTTTCGCCAAATCAACTGTTGACAATGCAAGTTTTAACACTTCGGTGGAAGCCCGAAAAAATTTAAAAATTGCTTATACATCGTTACACGGAACTTCTATTAAAATGGTTCCGAAAGTATTAGAAAAAGCAGGTTATACTGATGTAAATATTGTTCCTGAACAAGAAATACCAGACGGCAATTTTCCAACCGTTATTTCTCCAAATCCTGAAGAACCGGAAGCATTGACAATGGCCTTAGCTTTGGCAGATAAAATAAATGCCGATATCGTTTTTGGAACTGATCCGGATAGTGACCGTCTTGGTGTTGCCGTTAGAAATAACAAAGGCGAAATGCAGTTGTTAAACGGAAATCAAACGATGGTTGTTATGACGCATTATCTTTTGGAACAATGGAAAAAAGCAGGAAAAATTGATGGCAAACAATTCATCGGTTCAACTATAGTTTCAACACCAATGATGTTAGAATTAGCTTCTGCATATAATGTAGAATGTAAAGTAGGATTAACTGGTTTCAAATGGATTGCAAAGTTTATCAGAGATTTTCCTGAACTTAAATTTATTGGCGGTGGCGAAGAAAGTTTCGGCTATATGGTTGGTGATGCTGTTCGCGATAAAGATGCTGTTGGTGCTATTTTACTAATGTGTGAGATTGCGGCTCAAGCAAAAGAAAAAGGAAGTTCCGTTTACAAAGAATTGGAACAAATGTATGTCGACTTTGGATTCTATAAAGAACATTTAATTTCGATTACCAAAAAAGGAATGGAAGGCGCAAACGAAATCAAGCAAATGATGGTTGACATGCGTGAAAATCCAGTTTCCGAAATAAACGGACAACGTGTAATCATGGTTGAAGATTATCAAAACTCGACAGCGAGAAATCTTTTAACCAATGAAACTGAAACCTTATTCATTCCAAAATCGGATGTGTTGATTTATTATTTAGAAGACGGCTCTAAAATTTGCGCACGTCCAAGTGGAACTGAACCAAAAATAAAATTCTATTTTAGTGTAAATACTGCTATTGAAAATGTGGATGAAATTTTGGCAGCTGAAGCATTTTTGGATACTAAAATTGCAAACATAATTTCAGAAATGCAACTGAACTAATGGATAATAATCTCAAAAAAATACTTCCTTTTGCCTTAAAGTATAAGAAGAATGTAGTTTTAAATATTGTATTCAATATATTTTATGCCTTATTTTCAACACTGGGAATGGTTTCTATAATTCCAACTTTGAAAGTTCTTTTTAAAGAAACGGAACAAGTAACAGTCCATCCAACGTATAAAGGCATTGGCTATTTGGGTAAATATGGAGAAGATTTATTGAATTATTATATCACGAAATTATCAACAGAAAGAGGTGAAGAATATGCACTTTTACTTGTAGTATCCATTGTAATTGTGATTTTTTTACTGAAAAACATTTTTAATTATCTTGCCTCATTTCATGTAACCCGATTGAGAACCGGCGTTTTAAAAGACTTGCGTGAAAAGTTATATCAAAAAATTATTCATCTTCCTGTTTCCTATTATTCTGATGCACGAAAAGGAGACGTCATGTCAAGAATGCTTGGGGATATAAATGAAGTTCAAAACTCCTTTTTCCAGGTGTTAGAATTAGTTGTTCGTGAACCTTTGACTATCCTATTTTCAATTGTGGCAATGTTGGCTATTAGTACAAAATTGACGCTTTTTGTATTTATTTTTATTCCAATTTCAGGTTTAATTATTTCAAGAATTGGGAAAAATTTAAAAGCAAAATCAACACGAGCGCAGCAAGAAACGGGTTATTTCATCTCAATTTTAGATGAAACTTTAGCTGGAATGAAAGTCGTAAAAAGTTATAATGCAGAAAATCTTTTTATTTCAAAATTTAATTCTTCGGTAAAAAAACTGCAACAATTATCCAATAGTATTGGGAACAAAAGTAACCTGGCATCACCTATGAGTGAATTTCTGGGAATACTAACCATTGCTGTACTTTTATATTATGGAGGCTATATGGTTTTAGTTGATAAATCGTTGGCAAGCACTGCTTTTATTGGTTATATTGCTTTGGCTTACACCATTTTGACTCCAGCCAAAAACATTTCGAAAGCATCGTATCAAGTTAAAACAGGTTTGGCTGCAGCCGAAAGAGTTTTCACTTTGATGGAAGAAGAAAATACCATTACATCCAAACCAAATGCTGTTGATAAAAACACTTTTGAAACTGGAATTTCTATAGAAAACATCAACTTCAGATATCACGAAGAAAATGTATTGAAGGACTTTTCGCTTCACGTTCCAAAAGGGAAAACAGTGGCACTAGTTGGTCAATCCGGAAGTGGAAAAAGTACAATTGCTAATTTATTGACCCGTTTTTATGACGTTAATGAAGGTCGAATAATGATTGACAATGTTGACATCAAAAACATTGATTTGCATTCGCTTCGCAACTTGATGGGATTAGTAACACAAGATTCAATATTATTCAACGATACAATTAAATCGAATATTTCATTAGGAAAATTAGATGCCACTGACGATGAAGTCATTGCTGCTTTGAAAATTGCCAACGCTTATGAATTTGTAAAAGAGTTACCGAAAGGAATCTATACTAACATTGGCGACAGCGGAAATAAACTTTCCGGTGGACAAAAACAACGTTTGTCTATTGCTCGTGCCGTTTTGAAAAATCCACCTATTATGATTTTGGACGAAGCTACTTCAGCTTTGGATACGGAAAGCGAACGATTGGTACAAATTGCTTTGGAAAACATGATGCAAAACAGAACATCAATTGTTATTGCGCACCGACTTTCAACCATTCAAAAAGCGGATTTCATTGTAGTGATGCAAAAAGGAAAAATTGTAGAAAAAGGAAATCACGAAGAACTTTTAGCCAAAAACGGAACCTATTCTAGATTGGTTTCGATGCAATCGTTTGATTAATTTAAAACCTATTTTATGAAAAGAGAATACTTTGGAATGCTGTTTTTAATCGTATTTGTAGCTTCAATATTCATTGCTGAGGAATTTTTTGGGGAAGCAAGAGTAACACACTGGTTAAGCACCTTCATTGTTGTTTGGATTATGCTTGCGTTTCAGGTTGGACAATATTCCATGCGATTCCCAAAAGCATTTTAAAGGTTTAAATCGGCTTATAACTAATTACTTTCCACTCTTTATCCAATAAATTCACGAATTGATATTGCACACTGTCTTCTGCATCAAATTCGCCGTTTTTATTAGTATCTTCAATAGTTCTGAAGTAAAGAATATTTTTTGATTCGATGATTTTCCAATCAATTAATTCTTGAAAATCAACAGAAAGCTTAGTAAATTTTTGACCTGAAATCGTGCTTATGTACAACGATTTTATATCGTTGCTGTCTAACTTTCCGTCTTTGTTAGTATCCATATCAGCCATAGAATAGACCAATAATTGTTGTTTGCTTTTATCTGCAAAAGTCTTTAAATAAGTAGCCGTTTCAATTAAAATTTGCTTGTCTGTTAAAGTATAAATGGTATCCTTCCCTATTTCCTGAAACTTCAAATTCTTCAAATAACCTGTAATTTGGTATTCACCATAATTAGAAACCGTAAAACTTTGCTCCGAATCATAAGAAGATTTAATTCCTTTTCCTTTACCCGACATGACACCAATTGGATGAATTAAAAAGTTCGTTCCCTCCATGTTGATTGGCAAATCGGCGACTTCAATTTGATTGGTATCAACAACGACTTGAGGTTTTACTTTTGAAGTTGATTCGTAAGTAACTTTGGGCTTTTCGGCTTCTTCTTTTTTGCAGCTTACAAAAAGTCCAACAAAGACCAAAGCAATATAGAGAAAGTGATTTTTCATTTTCATAAATTTGATTCTCAAAATTAGTGAATTATTTCTACAATCTCGCTGTCAGTTTAACATTGAAAACCCGCGTTGTCATATAGTTTGGAATTCCGTATTGATTTTTGGTATACACATCGCGAACCCAAGTGTTGGTTATAGCATTCTGATTGTTGAACAAGTTGTAAATTTCAAATCCAACCGACAAATCTTTCCATTTCTTTAACCAATGTCCGTCTGGTCTTTCGTTGTTTCTTTCGGTCAGGACATAGGAAAACCCAACATCAGCACGACGATAATCACGCAAACGACTTTGGTATTGGTAGGAATCGGCATAAGAAGGCGAACCACCTGGTAAGCCAGTATTATAAACCAAATTCATGTACAATTTCATATTCGGAATATTAGGCATATAATCCTGGAATAGAATTCCAAATTTCAATCGTTGATCAGTTGGTCGGGCAATATAGCCTTTGTTGCTAATGTTTTCCTCGGTTTTCATATAACCAAAACTCAACCATGATTCCGTTCCAGGAACGAATTCTCCGTTCAATCTCATATCCAAACCATAGGCATATGCTACAGCATCATTATTCGCACGATACCGAATCCTGACATTTTCCAAAGTATAACTGTTCACATCAGTCATCGTTTTATAATAGGCTTCAGTAACTAATTTGAACGGACGATTATTCATTTTGAAATTATAATCATTGCTCAACACAAAATGAATGGATTGTTGTGCTTTCACATTCGGTCTAACAATTCCCAATGAATCTCTCAACTCACGATAAAATGGCGGCTGATGATAATATCCAACAGACAATCTGAATAACATATCTTTATCCCAATCGGGTTTTAATGCAAATTGTGCTCTTGGACTGAAAACTGTTTGTCTTTTTGCACCAGAAATGCCATCACCAGAAACTAACCAACTATGAAAACGAGAACCAGCGGTAACCCAGAATTGGCTTTCTCCAATTTTAGTTTTGGTGTTCCATTGTGCAAATCCGGAAAATCTATCGATGTCAACAAAATTAGTAGCTCTAACATTCTGATACGGAACCAACGGACCAACATAAGGATTGTAAGGTTGTTGATTTGGAAAATCTAATTGTGGTGGATTTATAGAAAACCCAGCAGAATCAATAACTTCCCACTCTACTATTCGGTCTCGAATGTTTTCACGAGTATATTTAAAACCCCAATCTATTTGATGTTTTTTGTCGTTTAACTGGTGTGTTCCTTTTATTTCCGCATTAACGATTAAAGCATCCAAATCGTTTCGGGCATGGTTTAATTGTGTTCCAATGCCTCGATTAAAAGTTACTTCCCCCAAAGTTTCTGAACCAATGTTCGTGTCCACTTCGCCTAAAAAGTAAGCGGCATAAATATCAAAATATTCTTGTTCCTGCGTATGATAAACAGAACCTATAAGTCTGAAAGTATTATTTTCATTGGCAACATAATTGGTTTTTAATGCTCCAAAAAGTGTTTGGTATTTATCTTTTTCCTGACCTTCATAAAAGACTTGCAAGGCAATTGGTTCATCTATAGTTCCAAAATTGGTCTGACGTGTCAATGGTTGGTAATTGTATTTGTTTTGGGAAACATTACCAAGAAAACTGAACTGCCATTTTGCATTTGGATTGAAATTTACATTCGTTTGAACATCGGCATATGTTGGTCTGTAATTCGTTGATGTTTCCTGACTGTTTACCAAAAGTGAATTGTCACGGTATCGAATTCCGGTAATGGCTGACCATTTTTTATTTTTAGAAATGCCTTCGCCGGTTAAGCTTCCGCCAAGGAAACTGGCTTCAGCGGCAATTCCATACTTGGTTGGTTTTCTGTAGGTGATATCCAAAACGGAAGATAATTTGTCTCCATATTTTGCCTGAAATCCTCCAGCTGAAAAATCAACATTCTGAACCATATCAGTATTGGTAAAACTCAATCCTTCCTGTTGCCCTGAACGAATTAAAAACGGACGATAGACTTCAATTTCGTTTACATAAACTAAATTCTCATCATAATTCCCGCCACGAACTGAATAGGTTGTGCTCAATTCGCTATTGGAATTTACACCTGCAAACGTTTTTAAAACGCTTTCAATTCCGGCATTCGCACTCGGGTTTCTTCTAATGGTTTCCGGTTCAATCGACGTAATTCCTTGCACTCTTCTTCTGCTGCTTGTAATGACTACATCATTTAATTGCTCCGCTTTATCGGTCATCACAACATGATATTCGAAATTCTCACCAGGTTTTAACTGAAAGGTTGCAGTAATACTTTTTAATGCAGTATGAGTATAAACCAATACTGCTTTTTGATTTGCGGGAACGGTTATTTCGTAGAAACCATTTGCATCTGTATTGACAGTTTTTGTTTGGTAATTTACATTAACACCTTCAACAGGTTTACTGTTTTCATCAAGCACAATTCCGGCAACTTTAGCGGTTTGATTTTGTGCAAATGCAATGATACTTATTGTAAAAAATAGGAGCGTAAAAAGTAATTTAATCGTTTTCAAATTATAGCGTTAAGGTTTTTGACTTCTAAAAAATTGTGTTTCAAAGATAGTAGAATTTCCAACATTATCAGTTATGACTACTTTTAAATCGTTTTTACCTTCGTCAACAATGCCATCCGAAAAACGATGAATGAGCTTTTTGGTTTTGGGTTCATATTCCAGCAAAATCCATTTCCCATTCAAATAACCATCATAACTTTTAATTCCAGATAACTCATCTGAAATGGTGAATTTCAATTCGTTTATATTACTAATCCATTTCCCACCAATGTGCTTGTACGATTTTATTTTAGGTGGTTTACCATCTTTTATGAGCTTGTATTCGCCCAAATATTTGGTATAGATAGTAAACGAGTTTTTATAGCGTTTAGTATTGTAATAGCTGATTTTTTTTTCGTAAACCAACCCGATAAACATTTTTTCTCTGTCTTTTTGAGGCGCAATACTGTCGTCAAAAGTGATTGAAAAGTTTGTAAATGCTGGCACACTATCTTCGTGAAGTTTTAAGTTTCCTTTATTTACTTCAAAATTCATATAAAAATCATCATAGAAAGTATTCGCCGGGAAATTGACTGTAACATTTTCGAGAAAAAAAATATTTTCTTTTTTGGCTTTTACAAAATATTTAGACGTATTGGGCACTTCGGCAACTTTTGCAGGCAATGCTGAATATTGAATGGGAATATAAATTTTGGCGATATTTTCGCTGAAATCAGCAACTTCAATGCGATACGACTGTGTTATATTACTCGAAACTGAAATGATCCCGTTATTTGAACCCGGTTTTATAATGCTTAATGGATACGGTGTTTCCATAAACAGTTTTTGAACACGTTGTCCGAGATTTTTGTATCGTTTGTAATCAATCAAAAGATTGACAAATCGTGTTTCATCAAATGCAAATGTGTCAAATTGATATCCAAAGTCGGTTTTCCCATTGAGAAAAGTCTGCACTCTAAAAATTCCATTAGAATTCCAGGAAACATCATCATAATCAAAAGTTGTCATTCCGAAACCGATTTTTCCTGTCGCTGAAATTTTTTCCGCTATATAACTTCCATCTTCCTGCAATGATAAATTTACCGAAATTGGTCTTTTCGATTCATTTACAATACTGTTTTCATCCAAAGGATAAACCCACAAACTGTTTATTGCCGGACGTTTTGTATCGCTTATAACCGTGTCAAATCCAAAATACAACGGATTTATAATTTTTTCTGATTGCGTATCCCGAATCTCAAAATGCAAATGTGGTCCATCGGAACCGCCTGTATTTCCGGAAATAGCGATAATATCTCCTTTTTTCACCACTAAATCATTTGGATTTAAAGGCACATCAATCTCATAAGATTTTGCTTTATATTGTTCTTTCTTAATGGCTTTTTCGATTTCTCCGTAACCCGATTGCAAATGACCATAAACAGTAGTGTAACCATTTGGATGCGAAATATAAATGGCTTTTCCATAACCAACTTCTGAAATTTTTATTCTGGAAACATATCCATCGGCAACAGCGTAAATCTTTAAACCTTCTTTTTGTTGGGTTTTACAATCAAAGCCTGAATGAATATGATTGGAGCGCAGTTCACCAAAATTCCCCGAAAGCTGTATTGGAATATCGAGTGGTGAACGAAAATAATCTTTTGGATATTGAGTTTGTCCAAAGGCGAAAATTGAAAATAAAAAAACAAAACAAAAAATTCTCATAAAACTTGTTTTTGCTAAGATAATGAAAAGTACGTAAAAATTTACAAGAGAACTGCTTTTTATAACTCCTTAAAAAACAATTTATTATAATTTCATCTCAAAATAGCGATAAATAATTGGCAAAAATATTGCGAAAACAAAATAGAATCCTAACTTTGTGAAGTAAGTAATGAATAAAATATTTCATGAGTGAAATTGCAGAAATAATTGATTCTGTTGAAAATAGAGTAGCTAAACTTTTTACTAAAATTAATAGTTTAGAGCAAGGTTCTGTTTCAATCAAAGAGGAATTAGATAAAGCTGCTGCGGTGATTCAAAAGCAATCGGAAGAGATTGCCGCTTTGAAATCGGAATGCGAATCACTCAAAATGGCTAATTCATTATTAGGCGGTGAAGAAAATAAACGAGATACAAAGCTTAAAATAAATTCATTAATCCGAGAGATAGATTACTGTATTGCTCAGTTATCAGACTAAAAACATGGATGAAAAGCTTAAAATAAAGTTATCAATTGCAGATAGAGTTTATCCGTTAACGGTTGACTTGTCTCAGGAAGAAGGGCTGCGAAGTGCTTCCAAAAAAATTGATGCGATGATTAAGCAATTCGAGGAAAACTATGCTGTTCGCGACAAACAAGATGTATTGGCCATGTGTGCTTTACAGTTTGCTTCGCAAGTAGAACAAAAACAAGTTGACAGTTCTATTGACAGTAAAGATCTTGAACGATTGAAAAAAATAAATGATTTATTATTCGACTATCTCGAAAAAAAATAACGTTCTTATCACATAGGATTACAATACCGCCTACATTAGATTTTAATTGGTAAACTCAACACTAACAAATTAGAATGAGCAAATCGTCGTTACTAAAGCATGCCGCTATATCGCGGATCCTTGACCAACGAGTTAGCTCAAAACTTGTCTTTTCGAGTTTATGCATTCACCTAATGTAGGCTTTTTTTATATATAAACTAAAACAAAAAATGGAAACAATACTAATTATAATTGCGCTTATAGCGGGAATTGCTGGAGGTTTTGGAATTGCAAAATTCCTCGAAAAAAGTAATATCTCCAATATGGTTAAAAATGCCAAAAAAGAAGCAGCATCAATTTTAAAAGATGCCAATCTTGAAGGTGAGAATATCAAGAAAGACAAGTTATTGCAAGCAAAAGAAAAGTTTTTAGAATTAAAATCAGAACATGAACAAGAGATTTTGAATAAAGACAAAAGAATTGCCGAAATAGAAAAAAGAACGCGTGACAAAGAGTCGCAAGTTTCAAGTGAATTAGCAAAAGCTAAAAAAGTAAACGACGATTACGAAGCAAAAACAACGGAATACAATTCTAAAATTGAGTTGTTAGACAGGAAGCAACAAGAGCTTGAAAAGCTTCATAAAAGTCAGGTGCAACAACTTGAAGTTATCTCAGGTCTTTCTGCCGAAGATGCCAGAGAACAATTGGTGGAAAGCCTAAAAGCGGAAGCCAAAACTAAAGCCATGTCGCATATTCAGGACACTATTGAAGAAGCAAAATTAACAGCACAACAAGAAGCTAAAAAAGTCATCATAAACACCATTCAACGTGTTGGAACAGAAGAAGCCGTTGAGAATTGTGTTTCTGTTTTCAATATTGAATCGGATGATGTTAAAGGAAGAATCATTGGTCGTGAAGGAAGAAACATCCGTGCGCTTGAAGCAGCAACCGGAGTTGAAATCATTGTGGACGATACGCCGGAAGCTATTATCCTATCATGTTTTGATCCTGTGAGAAGAGAAATTGCTCGTCTATCATTACACAAATTAGTAACTGACGGCAGAATTCACCCAGCTCGAATTGAAGAAGTTGTCGCTAAAACAACCAAACAAATTGATGATGAAATCATTGAAGTTGGAAAACGTACCGTAATAGATCTAGGAATTCACGGCTTACATCCAGAGTTAATTAAAGTCGTGGGAAGAATGAAATACCGTTCGTCTTACGGACAAAATTTATTACAACACTCGCGCGAAGTTTCTAAACTTTGTGGAATCATGGCAGCTGAATTAGGTTTGAATGTAAAATTAGCGAAACGTGCCGGTTTACTTCACGATATCGGAAAAGTGCCTGATGCGGAAAGTGATTTACCACACGCATTATTAGGAATGCAATGGGCAGAAAAATTTGGTGAAAAAGAAGAAGTTTGCAACGCCATCGGTGCTCACCACGATGAGATTGAAATGAAATATTTAATCTCTCCAATTATACAAGTTTGTGATGCCATTTCTGGCGCAAGACCAGGCGCAAGACGTCAGGTTTTGGATTCATACATTCAAAGATTAAAAGATTTAGAAAATATTGCATTTGGATTCAACGGAGTTAAAAACGCTTATGCTATTCAGGCCGGACGAGAACTTCGTGTCATTGTTGAAAGCGAAAAAGTAAGCGATGAAAATGCAGCCAGTCTTTCTTTTGAGATTTCGCAAAAAATTCAAACAGAAATGACTTATCCTGGTCAAGTTAAGATTACCGTAATTCGTGAAACCAGAGCAGTAAATATTGCGAAGTAGAAATTATAATTAATAAAAAAAGGCGGTCTCGTTTACAAACAGACCGCCTTTTTATATGGCAAAAATTGAATTTAAACATTCAATTGTCATGGGTTTTAAGTAATAATTTTTTATATCATCTTCAAACTCTTTAGCTTTATTCCTATCTACTGCATTATCTGAAGAACTAATGATATAGATACTAATCTCTTCCTTTAAGAATTTTTTTAATAATTTAAATTCTTCTAAAAATTGCCAACCATCAAGAACCGGCATATTGATATCTAACAAAATTAAATCAGGCGGAGTTTCGCCATTTTCCAATTTACTTTTAATCCCTTCTATAGCTTCTAATCCATTTTCAAAAAAAGAAGGATATACATTTATATTATTATTCAGAAGTAACTTTTTTATTATGAAATGGAATATTTTATCATCATCAACTACGAATACGTTGTTAAACTTCATTTTAAAACAGATTTGGGTTTGTTGTTTCTTTTTGACAAAAACAAAAATAGATAATTAATACCCAAACTAATTTTTTCTAGGGTGAAATTTATTGAGAATTTGTGTTAAATGTTTTCGGTCTAAATGAACATAAATTTCTGTAGTTGTAATCGATTCGTGCCCAAGCATCATTTGAATAGAACGCAAATCGGCACCGTTTTCAAGTAAGTGTGTTGCAAATGAATGTCTTAAAGTATGCGGGCTAATATTTTTCTGTAAACTAATTTTGACTGCTAATTCTTTTACTATTGTAAAGACCATTGCTCGGGTAAGTTGTTTTCCTCTTCGGTTTAAAAAAAGCGTGTCTTCAAACCCTTTGACAATATCAAGATGTGTTCTGATTGAGTTCTTATATAATTCAATATACTTCTGTGTTGATTTGGCAATCGGAACAAATCGCTGTTTATTACCTTTTCCTGTAATTTTGATAAAACCTTCTTCAAAAAACAAATCCGAAATCTTTAAAGTAGTAATTTCAGAAACCCGAAGTCCGCAACCGTATAAGGTTTCCAACATGGCTCTGTTTCGTTCCCCTTCCGGTTTGGATAAATCGATGGCTGCAATCAGATTGTCGATATCTTCTAACGATAATGTATCGGGAAGTTTTCTACCTAATCTTGGTGCTTCAATCAATTCCATTGGATTATCAGTTCGATAATCTTCAAAAATGAGATAGGAGAAAAAGCTTTTTAAGCCTGAAATAATTCTGGCTTGGGAACGAGCGTTTACTTCTTTAGAAACAGCATATATAAACTGTTGAATTGTTTCTTCATTTATTTTTTCCGGAGAAGTAGCTATTTCATTTTCAATTAAAAATTTAGACAAACGCTCTAAATCAAAGCTGTAATTTTCGACGGTGTTTTTGGACAAACCTCGCTCAATTTTTAGATAGGATTGAAAACTTTTGATATAACTGTTCCAGTTCATAGCGCAAAGTAACGAAATGTAAAGACATAAAAAAACCACGCATTAGCTGCGTGGTTTCCTAAATACTTTTTTGAGGATTAGAATCTGTATCCTAAACCAATTTGGAAAGATGTAGTAGTGATTTTTGCATCACCAAAAGCTGTAGTATCATCATTAAGATCTGACAATCCTAAATTATAACGTGCATCAAACATTAATCCTGATGACAATTCATAACCCGCACCAAAACCTAAACCAAAATCCATAGATTTTAAGGCATCTTTAATAGCGCCTCCGCCGGCAACAAATGCCAATTCTGGACCAGCCTGTAAATTAAAACCTTCACCTACAAAGAATTTAGCCATAACGGGAATTCTGATGAAATCTAAATTAGCTTCATCATTATCAGCTCCTTCCATAGAGTACAATAATTCCGGTTGCACGTGGAATTTTTCTGATATGTGAAAATCTACTAAACCACCAATGTAGAAATTTGAAGCCGCATCGAAATTATCGATATCACCGGCAAAATTGGTGTTAGCATAACCGCCTTTTACACCGAATACAATTTCCTTAGTAGTAACACTTTCTTTTTTGTCTTGCGCATTTGCAAAAGTTGCAGCCATTACTACTGCAATTGTTAAAATAATTTTTTTCATGTTTGTTTAATTTTAAAATTAGTAAGACAAATGTAACATAATTTATTGAAAAAACAAATAAGGCATTTGCCGTATATAAAAAAACCGCGCCAATGGCGCGGTTTAAATCTGTATGTTCTAAACTAATTACAGTTTGTATAACAAACCGAAAGAGATAGAAGATAAATCAACTCCTAAATTAAATCCAGTAGTTTTATCAGCACCATTTCCTCCGTTATCGTTAGAAGAATAACCGAACCCACCCCAAGTAGAAGTAAGAGCAAAGTCATTAGACACGAAATAGTTCAATCCTAGTGGAATGTTGAAACCAATTTCTTTTCCAGTTGCATCAAAAGTTCCGTCATCATATTTTGTTGACATGTAAGAGATGTTAGCTCCTACTGAAAGAGAAAATTTACTTGCTGGAGTCCAGAAGTATTTAACACCTGCAGCGATACCAAAACCTGTAGTTTTAATATCATCTCCACCTGTACCATCATTTTCAGTACCTGAAGAGATGTTCAACATACCTTCAATTGCAATGTTGTCAGCTATGAAATAACCAACTCCTGGAGATAATGTAAATCCGCTAGATTTAGCATCTCCAGTTTTACTACTGTCGAAACCAGCTGTACCAGTTAAATACAAATCTCCATTAGAGAAACCTTCACCAGTACTTTCTTTTTTGTCTTGTGCATTAGCAAACGTCAAAGCGAATACTGCAGCTACTGTTAAAATAATTTTTTTCATGTTTGTTTAATTTTAAAATTAATATGAACAAATTTATAAGTAATCCTTTTCTATCAACGTAAGGCACTATTACAGTTATTAACAATTTTATTAACAATAAATAGATTTAACCCTTTATTTTACAACGCTTTAGCCCTATTTTAGCCTGTTAACAACGATATGCTGTTTTTGATAATTTCAATAAATTCATGAAATGTTCGCATTTTTCCTATTAATAAATGCTTTTTTTAGATAAAACTAAGTGCTCATTTAAACTGATTATTCCTATTTTTACAGAAATATATCTTCCTATGAAAATAATCATAATTAACGGTCCAAATCTAAACTTGCTAGGAAAGCGTGAACCTGAAGTATACGGAAACATGACTTTCGAAACTTTTTATGAAGAGTTGACAAAGAAATATCCAAGTATTACTCTTTCTTATTTTCAAAGTAATATAGAAGGTGAACTGATTGATAAAATTCAGGAAGTTGGGTTTACTTATGATGGTATTATTTTAAATGCAGCGGCTTATACGCATACTTCAGTGGGAATTGGTGATACGGTAAAAGCAATATCAACACCAGTAATCGAAGTTCATATTTCCAACACCTTTTCCAGAGAGACTTTTCGTCATCAATCTTTTATTTCTCCAAATGCTAGAGGAATCATTATTGGTTTTGGTATGAAGAGTTATGAATTGGCGTTGCAGTCGTTTTTTTAGTACACAGAAAGATGAGAAAGTTTCACGGAGATACACGGAGAAAAAAAGAGATACACAGAGAAAGTTTAAAACTCTGTGAATCTCAAAAAATCTCTGTGAATCTCTGTGTAACAAAAAAATAAATTATGGAAATAAATGATCTAACAGAAAAAATTATTGGGTTAGCTATTGAAGTTCATAGACATCTTGGCCCAGGATTATTAGAATCTGCTTATAAAGAATGTTTATTTTATGAAATTAAAAAAAATGGAATTTATGTTGAATGTGAGAAAGCATTGCCTTTAGTTTATAAAGAAATAAAACTAGAACAAGGATATAGAATTGATTTATTGATATAAAACAAATTAGTTGTTGAATTAAAAACTGTTGAAACTTTTACAGATGTTCATTTTGCACAAATTCTTACTTATATGAAACTCGGGAATTATTCAACTGGATTATTAATAAATTTCAATACAAAAATGCTAAAACAAGGAATAAAAAGATTTCGAATATAAACTCTGTGAAATTATTTTGTTACACAGAGACACACGGAGAAAAAAAGAGATACACAGAGAAAATTTAGTAAGCTATATATCTCTGTGAATCTCAAAAAAGAAAAAAAATAAATCTCTGTGAATCTCTGTGTAACAAAAAAACTCTGTGTAACAAAAAAATATTTATGAAAAAAATTAGCTTACTACTATTACTATTAATTTCTGCAGGTTGTTATTCCCAAATAAAAGGAACCGTTACCGACGACAAAGGAAATCCATTAGCATTTGTAAACATCTTTGAAGAGAATACCTATAATGGAACCACTACAAATGAAAAAGGGAAATTCACTTTAAATGTAAAAAACGAAAATCCAATAATAATCTTTCAATATTTGGGTTATAAAACCGTAAAAAAAGCAATTACTAAAAATCAGTTTGCTGAAAGTTTGAGTATCACTTTGGCAGAAGAAAATATTACGTTGAAAGAAGTGGTCATCAACCCGAAAGACAATCCTGCAAATGAGATTATTCGGAATGCAATCAAAAACAAAAAAGAAAACTCCGAAAAGACCGCTCGCTTCAAATCCGATTTTTATTCCCGCGGTATCATCCGATTGAAAGATGCGCCAAAAACCATCATGGGTCAAAAGTTTGATTTCTTTGATGAAATTCTTGACTCTACACGAAGCGGAATCATTTATCTGTCGGAAACCGTTTCTAAAATAACATTCCAAAAACCGGATAAAATGAAAGAAGTCATCGTGGCTTCCAAAGTAAGTGGAAAAGACAACGGCTTTAGTTTTAACAACGCTGCTTCGGTGAATTTTGATTTTTATGAAAACTATCTTCCGTTTGAAATTAATGTCGTTTCCCCAATAGCTGATAATGCTTTCAACTATTATAAATACAAATTTGAAGGTTCGTTTTTTACCGAAAATCGTCAGCAGATTAATAAGATAAAAGTAATTCCGCGTCGCGAAACAGAACCGGTTATGGAAGGTTACATTTATATAGTAGACGATTCCTATGCTATTTATGCCACTGATTTATCTATCAAAGGAAATCAAATGCAGTCGCCGGCAATAGACAACCTGACTTTGAAACAGAGTTACAGTTACAATTCTAACAATAAAATTTGGGTGAAAAATACGCAAACACTTGACTTTATCGCCGGATTGTTAAGCATCAAAGTCAATGGACGATTTACGTATGTGTATTCTAATTTTGAATTTGAAAAGCAGTTTGAGAAAAAGACTTTTACCAATGAAATCTTATCATTTCAGGAAAATGCCAATAAAAAGGAAGATACTTTTTGGAATACCATCCGTCCGGTTCCTTTGACAGAAGAAGAATCAACCGATTATACAAAGAAAGATATACTGCAAACCAAAAAGAAATCAAAAGTCTATTTGGATTCAATTGATGCCAAACACAACAAATTCAAAGTGATGGATGTTTTGAGTAGCTACAGCTATAAAAATTCCTTTAAAAAATGGTCAATTGATTATGATGGCCCGTTGACGTCAATCTCCTTCAACACGGTTCAGGGCTATCGAATCAACGCCGGTTTATCCTATACCAAACGAGATGAAGACAAGAGAACGTATACCAGAATTAGTTCAAAGTTTGACTACGGCTTTTCGGAAGAAAAGATAAGAGCAACTGCCAACTACACACATAAATTCAACAATACTAACAATAGTTTATTGACTTTCAATGGTGGAAGTTCCGCCAGTCAATTTAACGGAAGTAATCCGATTTCAAATATTGTAAACACAGTCAGCACGTTGTTTTTTAAAAACAATTTCATGAAATTGTATGAAAAGAATTTTGTTTCTGGATTTTTTGGAAGAGAGGTTGTCAATGGTATTTACATGAACATCAATGCCGAATACTCTGAAAGAAAACCTTTGTACAATATCACTGAATATACCGTTATAAAAAGTGATGATTTATACACGTCAAACAATCCGCTTTCACCAACTGATGAAACTTCAGCTGCGATAAGCAAACACAATTTGGTTAAAACCAATATTGCAATGCGCTTCAATTTTGGGCAAAAATACATAACGCGTCCAGATGGAAAATACAATATTCCGAATGATGATTATCCATCTTTGTCTTTAGGTTATGAAAAAACATTTGCCGCCACCGATAAAAATTATGAATATGATTTTGTCGCAGCTCGAGTAAATTATGATGTGACTTTGGGAAATAAAGGAACGTTGCAAATGGCCTTCAAAGCGGGGAAATTCTTTAATGACGACAATATTTCATTTGTTGATTACAAACATTTCAACGGGAACCAAACCCATATTGGGCAATCTGAAAGTTATACTAATGTGTTTAATTTATTGCCTTATTATGCCGCAAGTACTAATGACAGCTATAGCGAAACCCATATCGAACACAACGACAAAGGCTTTTTTATGAATAAGATTCCGTTGCTAAAACTCCTGCAATCACAATTGGTCTTAGGCTTTCATAATCTTGCTATTCCCGACAGAAAACCGTATCAGGAATTCTCAGTTGGATTGGACAATCTTGGTTTTGGAAAATTCCGTTTATTCCGAGTGGATTATGTCCGTTCGTATCAAAACGGTTATCAGGGCGATGGCGTTATCTTTGGTTTGAAGTTTTTGAATGTGTTAGAGTAATAAAAGATGATTTTAAGCGTTTTACAATAACACTAAAATCAATATTATGAAAAAAGCAATTTTTATCGTAGCTATTGCAGTCTTTGTTTTGGTTGCTATTGTTTTATCAACGGCTATAGATACTTCTATGGAAAATTCCGTTAAGGTTTCCGGAACCGTAAAATCAATTTCTGAAGGTGGAGTTAAAGATATCGTTTTTGAATTGGAAAATGATTCAACTCTTTACTACATCAACCGCGGATTTGAAAACGGATTTAATCTCGCGAAAGCCAAAAAAGACTTTGAAGGAAAGAAATCAAATTGTTTTATGCCAAATCACGTTCACCCTTGGCTTTGGAAGGCTGCAGCAAACACATCACACATGCCGTGGTAAACGACAGCGTGATTTTTAGTGAATGGTAATTACTTAAAAAACACATCATAACCAAAACGAATCAGTGTTCCGATTACTACAATCAAAAAGAAAACACGTATAAATCCGTTGCCTTTTTTGATAGCGAGTTTGGCGCCAATCCAACCACCAAAAGCATTGCAGACAGCCATTGGAAGTGCGATTGCCCAAATGATTTTCCCTTTTAAAACAAACAAGCAAATCGAACCAAAATTGGTGGCAAGGTTAACCATTTTGGCATTTGCCGAAGCATGAAGAAAATCAAAACCTAAAACGCTTACAAAACCTAACACCAAAAAACTACCCGTTCCGGGACCAATAAATCCATCATAAAATCCAAGGACGATGCTCATAGAAATAGCTAATAAGAATTGGCGCTTAACTGTATGTTCTTTTGCTTGGTGAATTCCGAAGTCTTTTTTGGTAAATGTATAAATGGCAATTAAAGTCAAAACCACCAAAAGCAGCGGTTTCATAAAATCATTATGCACTTTGGTTAGCAAATGGGAACCTAAAAAAGCGGAGGCAAAAGCTACTAACGCCATAATGGAAAGCAATTTCCAATTCATATCCACTTTTTTCAAATACTGATTCGCCGCAAAACTGGTTCCGCTAAAAGCCGGAATTTTCAACGAGCCAATTATGGATGAAACGGCAAGGTTTGGCATTAAAATCAAAGCAACCGGAGTTTGTATTAATCCGCCGCCGCCGACAATAGCATCTACAAATCCGGCCAAAAAAGCTGCGACACAAAGAAGTATTAAGATGTATGTTTCCATTATATGAATTAAAAATCCCAATGCTTACACATCGGGATTCTGTTATTTTTTATAGGGTGTATATTCGTCTTGCCATTCCTTCCAAATGATTCCCTGAAATTTTCCATCGGTTCCTAACCAGATTCTGATTTCCCTTACCACGTCATTTCTTTCAAAATTTCCTTTATATCGGTAAACTTTAGAATTGCTAGTATACGTATCATCAATAACTTCAATCAGTTTCATATCGATGAATTTACCATTTGTCTTGCCTATGGCATCGCAGGCATTTTGCATTTCTGCTAATGAAAGCGTAGCAAGGCTTTTTGAAACTTCCCTTTCACTTAACTGAATAAATTGTCGCGTTTTGCAAGTTTCTAAAAGTCGCCTTCCAAAATCGTAAACCTT
The DNA here is from genome assembly GCF_031381455.1 of Flavobacterium sp. Lineage (GTDB taxonomy): Bacteria > Bacteroidota > Bacteroidia > Flavobacteriales > Flavobacteriaceae > Flavobacterium. Next base: position 40,730 of record NZ_JANMXZ010000037.1, read on the forward strand.
TGCTTTCTCTTTTTGAGATATAGAACTGATGTCAGCTCTACGATAAGTGGTTTTGCACGAAATCAAAAGAAGCAGCAGACAAAAGCTTAGGATTCTCATTACTCAACCCTTACGATATTAGCTCCTAATGCGCGAAGTCTTTCGTCAATCCGCTCGTAACCTCTATCAATTTGCTCGATATTCTGAATCGTTGAAGTTCCTTTAGCAGAAAGCGCAGCAATCAATAATGAAATTCCGGCACGAATATCCGGAGAAGACATCGTTGTTGCTTTTAACTGAGATTGGAAATTGTGTCCCATAATCACGGCTCTGTGCGGATCACACAACATGATTTTGGCACCCATATCAATCAATTTGTCCACAAAGAACAAACGACTTTCAAACATTTTTTGGTGAATTAATACGTCGCCATTGGCTTGCGTTGCTACAACCAAACAGATACTCAATAAATCAGGTGTAAATCCTGGCCATGGTGCATCGGCAATAGTCAATATCGAACCGTCAATATCAGTTTTTACTGTATAGCCTTTGGTATGCGCCGGAATATAAATATCGTCGCCTTTTCTTTCCAAAGTAATTCCCAGTTTTCTGAACACACTCGGAATTACACCAAGATTGTCCCAAGAAACATTTTTAATCGTGATTTCGCTTCTTGTCATCGCCGCAAGGCCAATCCAGGAACCAATCTCAATCATATCAGGCAAGATTCTGTGTTCGCAACCGCCCAGTTTTTCAACACCTTCTATGGTCAATAAGTTAGAACCAACTCCGCTGATTTTGGCTCCCATCGAGTTCAACATTTTACACAACTGTTGCAAATATGGTTCGCAGGCAGCATTATAAATTGTAGTAATTCCTTCGGCTAAAACAGCAGCCATAACGATGTTTGCCGTTCCGGTTACTGATGCTTCATCAAGCAACATATGTGCACCTTTTAATCTTCCTTTTGTTTCAACACCATAGAAATGGTCTTCTCTTTCATAACGGAATTTTGCACCCAAATTGATAAATCCTTCAAAGTGTGTATCCAAACGACGACGACCAATTTTATCGCCACCTGGTTTTGGAATATAGCCACAACCAAATCGGGCTAAAAGCGGCCCAACAATCATAATAGAACCTCTTAAACTTCCGCCTTCTTTTTTAAAAGCTTCGGTTTTTAAATAATCAATGTTTACTTCATCGGCTTGGAACGTGTAATCTCCAACTCCGTTTTTTTGAATTTTTACACCCAAATTTCCTAGTAAAACTATTAGTTTATTAACATCTATAATATCCGGAATATTTGTAATCCTAACTTTTTCTGAAGTTAATAATGCAGGACATAAAACTTGCAATGCTTCATTTTTTGCGCCTTGTGGTTGTACATCACCTTTTAATTGGATTCCTCCTTCAATTTTAAAAGTTCCCATATTTTTTAGTAGCTGAGTAGCTGAGTAGCTGAGTAACTGAGTTTTCTTGAGACTAACATTCTCAGGCACTCAGCAACTAAGGCACTCAGGCACTTATTTCTGATTGTTATTATTTTTCTTTATAAACGGCTTCTTACCGTTTTTGTTAATTTTAATCTTCGGGTTTGAAGCAGGCATATTTTTGTTGGACATTTTTTTATTGGTACGCATCAAATCAGTTGTGGTTAACAACTCTTCGGTGCTTTGCAGTAGATTTAATTTTCCTGCCGACAATTCATAAAGATGTTCAAAAATCACAGTGTCTGTAACCGTGTCTTTGTTCCAACTCAAATAGGACTTTTTCATGTGGTTGGCAATGACTTTAACCAAAGCGTTTTTCATTTCACCATCTTCCCAACTGTTAGCCACATCAATCATATACTTGATGTTATTCCCATAAAAACGGTATTTTGGATTTTTTTGAGGATAGGCTAATCTTTCCGGTTTTAGATGAATTACATCTCGAGTCGGAATTGGATAAGGAGAATCTACATCCAATTTAAAATCGGACATGATAAATATCTGATCCCATAATTTGTGCTGAAAATCAGGAACATCACGCAAGTGTGGGTTTAAACTTCCCATGACTTGAATAATATATTTTGCCACTTGATTGCGCTTTTCCTTATCTTCAATAACGGTTGCCTGGTCAATCAATTTCTGCAAATGACGACCGTATTCTGGAATGATCAAATGCGATCTTTCGGCATTGTATTCCAAATGATGAACGACCTCGTTTGCATTTTCTTTTATATATTTTTCTGGCATTATAATGATATTATTCCTTCAATAGAAGATACTTCTATGTACTTTTCAATAACGTGTTCTGGACTTTCCATCATCACGTTTATTGAAACACTCGTGTATTTAGCGGTTTTTGATTGTTTGGTATGAATTACCGCACCTATATTATCAAAAGCATTCTCAACTTCTTCAATTGTTTTTGGACTTGTTGGCACAATAAATTTATATAAATATTCACTAGGCCATGCTGAAGTATTGCTCAGTTCTTCCTTTAATCTGATATAAAATTCTTCTGTCTTCTTATCCATTTTTAAACAAAATAAAAGCAAATATACAGTATTGATTTCAGAATTTAGAATGGTTTCTATGATTTCAAAAAAATAATTTTTAATCCTAAAAATAAATCTTAATTCGCTTTAGATATTCTAATTAGTTTCGATAAATTTGCCCTTCATTTCAAAAATCTTGAAAAAAGAAATTATAGTTATTATCGGAGGTCCAGGAACCGGAAAAACAACCATTATCGACGGATTAGTATCCAAAGGATATTGTTGTTATCCGGAAATTTCCCGCGAAATAACATTAGAAGCTAAAAAGCAAGGAATAGAACAATTGTTTCTTGAAAAGCCATTGTTGTTTAGCGAATTACTTTTGGAAGGAAGAAAAAAACAATACAAAAGCGCAATTGCCGAACCACATCCAGTAGTTTTTATCGACCGTGGAATTCCAGATGTTTTAGCCTACATGCATTACATTGGCGACAGTTATCCTGCTTTTTTTGATGAAGCCTGCAGAGAACACAAATATTCCAAAATTTTCATACTTCCACCTTGGGAAGAAATTTACGAAAGCGATGAGGCGCGTTATGAAAACTTTGAACAGGCAAAGCTAATTTACGGTCATCTTACAGAAACCTATCAAAAATATGGCTACGACCTTATAGAAGTGCCACGCGGAACTGTTGAAGAACGTATTGAGTTCATATTTAAACATCTATCATAATACACTTTTGCTGTACCAGCAACACAATCTTATTTTATATCTTTGATTCAATAATAACATGTCACCCTGAGCGCAGTCGAAGGGCATAATAAACATCCTTTGAGTAAAGCACTAGAAATCCTGCAAAAATACTGGAAACATGATGCCTTCCGTGAACCGCAGGAGGAAATCATAGCATCTGTTTTGCAAGGAAAAGACACTTTTGCTTTGATGCCAACTGGTGGTGGAAAATCGATTTGTTTTCAAGTGCCTGCTATGATGCAGGAAGGAATTTGCCTTGTCATTTCACCATTAATTGCTTTAATGCGTGACCAAGTTGAAAATCTGCAAAAGAAAGGAATCAAAGCCATCGCATTAACTGGAGGAATTTATCACGATGAAATTATTGATTTATTGGATAACTGCCAATTCGGAAATTATAAATTCTTATATCTTTCACCCGAGCGATTGCAAAACGATTGGATTTTAGAACGCATAAAAAATCTGCCAATAAACCTCATCGCCATTGATGAGGCACATTGTGTATCGCAATGGGGACATGACTTTCGTCCGGCTTATTTAAAGATTGTACAATTAAAAGAGTACTTTCCGAAAGTTCCTTTTTTGGCCTTGACCGCTTCGGCAACTTTGAGAGTGAAAGAAGATATCATTACCCAATTAAAACTTACTTCACCACAAGTTTTCTCGAAATCATTTTACAGAGCCAACATCGCATATATGGTTTTTGAAACCGAAGACAAACTCCATCTTTTGCAGCAAATTTTAAAAAAGAACCCGCAACCTTCTATTATATATGTAACCAACAGGAAAAGTTGTTTGGAAACGGTTCATCAACTGGAAAGCCACGGTTTTACTGCGACATATTATCATGGCGGATTATCATCCAAAGAGAAAGAAAAGCATATGAAACTTTGGATGGAAGAAAAAGTGCAAGTCATTGTTGCCACCAATGCTTTTGGAATGGGAATTGACAAAGCCAATGTGAAAACAATTATCCATTTGCATTTGCCTCAAAATCTGGAAAACTATTATCAGGAAGCCGGTCGCGCCGGAAGAGATGGCGAAAAAGCATTTGCGGTGCTACTTAACAATCCATCGGATGTTTTGCATGCTGAAGCACAATTTTTGAGTGTGTTACCAGATAAGGCTTTTTTGAATTTGGTTTTTGTCAAATTGTGTAGCTTTTTTCAAATTGCGTATGGCGAAGGCATTGATGAGCAGTTTAGCTTTAATCTGAATCAATTTTGTGCCAAATATAATTTTCCAATACTGAAAACCTATAATGGGTTACAGTTTTTGGACAGACAAGGAGTAATTAATTTATCACAGGAATTTTCAGAAAAAGTTAGCATTCAGTTTATCATTCCGTCTAAAGAAGTGATTCGGTATATGAGTTTGAATCCGAAAGATGAAGAAATTATCCTAACAATTCTTCGAACCTATCCCGGAATTTATGATATGCAAACGGCTTTCAATCCGACTTTGATTGCCAAGAAATCGAATAGTACTGAAAAAGAAGTGCTTTCACTTTTGCAAAAATTAAATGAAAAGCAAGTCATTGATTTGATTGCCAAAAATAACGATGCCACGATTACCTTTAATGAAGTTCGGGAAGATGAGCGCACGATTAACAGAGTGTCAAAACATCTGGAAGCACAAAACAAATTAAAAACGGAACAACTGCAAGCGGTATTATATTATAGTAAAGAAACTAAAACCTGTAAACAGAAATTGCTGATGCAATATTTTGGCGAAACTATTACAGCCGATTGTGGCGTTTGCTCCTATTGCATTTCCAAAAATAAAAAGAAGCAAAATCCGGAAACGATTTCTGAAAAAATTATTGCCTTACTGAAAATGCAGGACTTCAACTCAAGAGATATTCAAAAGTTAACCAAACTTTCAAAAGACGATGTTATCTTTGCGCTTCAGAATCTTTTGGAAAACGAAACCATTAGTATCAAATCAAATAATTTATATTCATTAAAAAGATACTGAACTAAATTCAGCATATATGGAAAAGTTACGCATCGTTTTTATGGGAACACCAGAATTTGCCGTTGGTATTCTGGATACAATAATCAAAAACAATTATGAAGTTGTTGGTGTCATAACTGCTGCTGATAAACCTGCCGGTCGTGGCCAAAAGATTAAATACTCGGCTGTAAAAGAATATGCGTTGGAACACAACTTAAAATTATTGCAACCTACGAATTTAAAAGACGAAGTTTTTTTAACCGAATTAAAATCGCTAGATGCCAATCTACAAGTTATTGTTGCCTTCAGAATGTTGCCGGAAGTTGTTTGGAGAATGCCAAAATTGGGAACCTTCAATCTTCATGCATCGTTGTTGCCAAACTATCGTGGCGCGGCGCCTATCAATTGGGCGATTATTAATGGAGAAACAAAAACCGGAGTTACTACTTTCTTTATTGATGATAAGATTGATACCGGTGCTATGATTTTAAATGCAGCAATCGGAATCAGCCCAAATGAAAGCGCTGGAGAACTTCATGATAGGCTTATGCTTTTAGGAAGTGAAGCTGTTGTAGAAACTTTGGCTTTGATTGAAAAAGGAAATGTTCAGACTTCAGTCCAACAAGATAATCCGGAAATTAAAACAGCCTATAAGCTCAATAGAGAAAACTGTAAAATTGATTGGACCAAACCAGCAACTGAAATTCATAATTTGATACGCGGATTGTCACCTTATCCTTCGGCTTGGTGCTTCTTTAAAGATAATGAACACGAATGGAATGTGAAAATCTATGAGGCGAAAATTATTTTTGAAAATCACTCTTATACTATAGGTAGCATATTCACTACCAAAAAGGAAATTAAAATTGCTGTAAAAGATGGCTTTATCGAAATCTTAAGTATTCAATTTCCTGGGAAGAAAAAAATGCAGGCAAATGAGCTCCTAAATGGGATTACCTTTTCAGAAAGAGCGCAAGCAGAATAGGGACTCATGGCATTTTTTGAATAAAAGAATCGACAAAACGCGTGGGTTTATCAACAAATGAACCAAGTTATCAACAAATATTTGAAAAAAACCCGAAAACGCTTGTGCAGTAAGGAATTCCTATTAAATTTGTTATCATTAACAAAATGTTTAACCAACAATTAATAACTAACATTATGAACAAATCAGAATTAATCGATGCGATTGCAGCTGACGCAGGAGTAACAAAAGCAGCAGCAAAATTAGCTTTAGAATCATTTTTAGGAAATGTAAGCGGTACTTTGAAAAAAGGCGGAAGAGTATCTTTAGTAGGATTCGGATCTTGGTCAGTATCTAAAAGAGCTGCAAGAGATGGAAGAAATCCACAAACAGGAAAAACTATCAAAATTGCTGCTAAGAATGTAGTTAAATTCAAGGCAGGAGCAGATTTAGACGGAGCAGTAAACTAATAATTTAGTACTTCTGATATACAAAAGCCATTCGCAAAACGAATGGCTTTTTTGCTTTTAGCTTTCAAAAATTTGGAAAATCATTTTTTTTTCAGCAACTTTATTAAAAATTAATTCAAAATGATTGCAGAAAAATTAGAAAAAGGACATTTGTTAATAGCCGAACCGTCTATTATTGGTGACTTATCTTTTAATAGATCTGTAATTTTGTTGGCTGACCATACTTCTGAAGGTTCCGTTGGATTCATTTTAAACAAACCACTAAAATACACTATTAAAGATTTACTTCCTGAAGTTGAATCCAATTTCAAGATTTATAATGGTGGTCCTGTAGAACAGGACAATTTATATTTTATTCATAATGTTCCTGATTTGATTCCGAATAGTATTGAAATTTCTAAAGGAATATATTGGGGCGGTGATTTTGATTTCACCAAAGAATTAATCAATACCGGAGTTATAAAGAAAAAAAACATCCGCTTCTTTTTGGGATACACCGGTTGGGATGCAGAGCAACTAGAAAATGAGATGCAAGCCAACTCATGGATTTTGATAAAAAATAATTACGAAAACAAAATTCTCGGAAAAGCATCTGTTCATTTTTGGAAAGAGAAAATTGTTGAATTGGGCGGTGATTACCTTATTTGGTCTAATGCGCCAGAAAATCCAATATTAAATTAAGCTTGGATTAAAGTATTCAATTTATCCAACAGCAGATTAGCTAACCGAGTTTCAAATTCTTTTTTTCGGTATTTTGTGATGGGTTGAATTCCAATAATAACATTAGTTATAAATAATTCATCTGCTTTCTGTAAATCAAAAGGAGAAATAGCTGCTTCAATAACTTCAATTGAATCTATTTGTTTTGCAATAGACATAATTTGTTTTCTCATTATTCCGTTCAAACAGCCTTCAGAAATTGGCGGTGTTATCAGTGAGTTTCCCATCAATATAAACAGATTACCGTTTGCTGCTTCAATTACATTTTTAGTTTCATTAATAAGTAAGGCAGAATCCAATTGATTTTCTTTAGCGAAAATACTTGCCGTTACATGCGTAATTTTATTAGCTGTTTTGAGTGTTGAAAGTAATTGCTTTGGAACAATAAAATCTTTATATAAATCAACTTCAAATTGACTTTTAAGAATTTTATATCTTGTGTTTTCCAACTTCGTTGCCTGAATAATAAAGGAAATTGAATTATCAGTTGGCAAATAAAAACCTCCTTCGTTTCTAAAAACAGTAAATCGTACTCTGGCAGAATCTTTAATAGTGAGTATATCAACTAGTTTCAAGATTTGTTCTTCAAGATATTCCATAGTGAAAGACATCGGAATTTCCATTCTAACAATTCTCATGGAAGCCATTAATCGAAAATAATGATCTTCAAAAAATAATATTTTATTGTTTACAATTTTCAAAGTTTCAAAAACGCCATCACCATATAAGAATGACCTATTTGAAACTGTTACTTGTAAATCCGAATCCTGAATTTGACCATTAAAATTAATCATAAAAAAATCCCGTCTCATTTTTAGAACGAGACGGGACAAATATAACTTTTAAAAAATTAATTTTAAATAGAACCTATTACGTGTTTTAAATCGGAAATTTGATTTTCCCATAATAATCGTGATTCATCTAATTCATCTTCTTCGGCAAAATCAACAACCATCAATGAAACGTCTTTGGTGATTTCATCTTCTAAAATTCTTAGTTCAAAGTAGTATTCGGTATCCTTCTTGTCATCATCAACCCATTTAAACTTTACTTTTTCTCCAGTCTTTTTAGATGCAAGACGCGCATTTTCATCAACATGATCCCAAGTAAAAGTAAAAAATTCTCCTCTTGAATTAACGTTATCTGCAAACCATTCCTGTAAACCAGATGGTGTCGAAATATATTGATACAGTAATTGCGGTGAAGAGTTTAATGGAAACTCTAATTCATAACGTATTTTATTATCCATGATTTGAACAAATTTTTTGGAAATATATAGAATATAAAATCAATAAAAAAGTGTTTTTTAAAAATAAAAAAAATAAGCACTTTAAGTTTGTAACCATTGATATTAATTTTATATTTGCACCCGCAATTAAGCCGTAGGCGTATCACTGAACTCCTATGACAAATAGAAACCATTGAAGTATTAAGGGATTGCAATAGTAGGCGAGGTAGCTCAGTCGGTTAGAGCGCAGGATTCATAACCCTGAGGTCGGGAGTTCAAATCTCCCTCTCGCTACAAAATTGAAAGTAAGGAAATCAACCGTTTAGGTACTCTAAACGGTTTTTTTATGTCTAAAATATTTTTACATTTACAAAAAGTACACGATTTAGTACACGATTTAGAACACTTTTCCAAAATTAATCACTTCAACTTGTTGAAACAAAAAGACTTTACTGCACCAAAAATATTTACAGGCGGTGTAAACATTCTGCTATGGAATCAACTTAGTGAATCCGAAAAAGCAAAAGCATTATCTAAAAGTTGGTACATTTATTATAGTTTTAGAGATGCAGAAACTGGCAAACTAAAAAGAATGCCAAACATCAAAGGCAATGTAAATAAGCTAAAAACTAAAAAAGAAAGAGTTGAATACTTGAATGCAATGTGTGTTGCGCTAGAATTTTTACTTGAAAAAGGCTTCAATCCTAACATAACCAATAATATTGAAGAGCTACTCAATAAAAAGCAATCCGAAGCTTCAAAAGGAAACAATACTAGCATTGCAATACCAAAAGAAAACATTGCAATTCCAAGTAAAACCATTGCAATACCTACTGAAAACATTGCAATTCCAAGTAAAATCATTGCAATACCTAAAGAAAATATTGCAATACCCGAAATTCTATCAATTAAAGAAGCTTTTGAATTTGCATTAAACTTAAAGAAGAATACCATTAGAGATACTTCATATAAAAACTTTGAATTAAGAATTAGAAAATTCAGAAAGTCATTAGATGAAAACAAACCTATAACTGACATAACTAAAAAGGTTATGAATGATTATTTGAATGAAGTGCTGATTAATTCGAGTGCTAGAAATAGAAATAACACAAGAGCAGACTTTAGTTCATTGTTTCAAGTATTGGAGGACAATGAAATAATTGCAGATAACATAGCAAAAAAGATAAATGTTTTAAAATCCAATCCAGAGAGAAATAAAACTTATACCTCTGAAATGCAAAAAGACATTTATTCTTTTCTCGAAAAAAACGACCAAATACTTTTACTATTCATAAAATTTGTGTCTTACAACTTTTTAAGACCAATCGAAGTTTGTGAATTGAAGATTAAAGACATTGATTTAATTGGCAAAAGGATTTATTTAAGAACTAAAAACAAGGCTGTAAAAATCAAAATCATACCTGAAATATTGATGGATGATTTACCCGATTTGTCAAAATACAATCCCGATAGTTTTCTCTTCACTCCCAGTGGCTTTGGTCAAGACTGGATTACAGAACCAAACAATAAAAGAGACTATTTTTCAAAACGATTTAAAGAAGTTGTGAAAACACATTTTAATCTAAACAAAGATTACGGAATGTATAGTTTCAGGCATACTTTCATCACTAAATTGTATAGAGAAATGCGGAAAACTAGCTCACAATTTGAAACTAAAAGTAAATTAATGCTTGTAACAGGGCACTCTACTATGACTGCACTCGAAAAATATCTTAGAGATATTGATGCTGAATTACCAGAAGATTATTCAAACTTACTACGATAAGTAATTTGATTATTTCTTACTAAAATTATAGTATTTTTCTATTTATATTTACAATTCAATAATAAACAACCTCCCTTAATGGAATTTAAGTTAGAAAACCTTAATTATCAAGATATAGCAATACAATCCGTTGTAAAGATTTTTGATGGTACTGACAAAAATAATTTTGATAATTCTTGTATTGAGGGCATTCGTTCAAACACTACCAAACTTACTACAGTTGATATTGAAAATAACATTAAAAATGTATTACTAGAAAACGGTATTTCGGAGGAAATTGCAAAGCTTTCAAATGATAGGGATATTTGCGTTGAAATGGAGACTGGAACAGGTAAAACACTTGTTTACATCAAAACTATTTTTGAACTTTTTAAAGAATACGGTTTTACAAAGTTTATAATTTTAGTTCCATCAGTTGCAATTCGGCAAAACATTATTGGAACTTTTAAATCATTTGAGAAACAACTGGAAAACATTTATGGATTTAAACCTGATGCTTTTGAATATGATAGCAAAAAACTTCAAAAAGTAAGTCAGTTCATTGAGGAACAATATCCCCAAGTAATGATAATGACTTTGGCTTCTTTCAATTCAGAAGATAAAATTTTGAACCAAGCACAAAGGGAAGATTTATTTAACAACATTCCTTTTATTGAAGCCATTGGTAAAACAAATCCAATAATTATAATGGATGAACCGCAAGAGGGAATGGATACAGACAATTCCATAACTCAAATTGCAAAACTCAATCCACTATATAAAATTCGTTATTCGGCTACCCACAAAGTCGTTAAAAACTTGCTTTATAGATTAACCCCTTATGATAGTTACAAAGAGGGTTTGGTTAAGAAAATTGAAGTTTTGACAGTAACCGAAAAAAATGACGAAGCAACGTTAAAAATTGAATTAGCTGATATACAATTCGGAAAAGGAGACCCAAAAGTAAAATTGAAAGCGTGGCATTTAAGTAAAACATCAAATAAAATTGAGTTTAAAGTTACTGGTTGGCTTTGCAATGGGGATAATTTAGGAGATAAAACAAATAATCCAAGTTATCTAAATTATTCAATTTCTAATATCAATAAAAGTTTAAAAACTGGTAAATGGACGGTTACGTTTTCTAACGGTGCAGAAATTTTAGAGAAACAAATTTCAGGAACATTGGAGAATATTTGGGCTTTGCAAATAGAATGGTTAATTCACAGACATTTTGCAAAATCACAAAAATTAGCACCAAAAGAAATAAAATGTTTGTCGCTTGTATTTATTGATAGAGTTGCAAACTACATTGGAGAAACACCAATAATCAAAAACCTTTTTGTTGCAAAATACAAAGCTATTTATCCTGAATATCACAATGGAAACATTCCAACTGACGAACACATACAAAGTGTTCAAGGTTATTATTTTGCTCAAAAATCAAGTGGCGAATTTGCAGATAATGAGGGCGGAGTAAAAGAACAATCCAAAATTTATGAATTGATATTAAAGGGCAAAGAAGAACTACTCACATTAACTAATCCTGTTCAATTTGTATTTTCTCACTCAGCTCTGGGAGTTGGTTGGGATAACCCAAATGTATTCAATATTGCAACACTTAATAACTCTTATTCTGAAACAAAAAAGCGTCAAGAAATTGGCAGAGGTTTGCGTATTTGTGTTAATCAAAAAGGGCAAAGAGTTTATGATGCGATTGATGTTGATGATAACGAACGTATAAACCAATTAACTGTGATTCCAAATGAAACTTATGAAACATTTGTAACACAATATCAAGAAGAAATTAAGTCGGTTTATGGCACTACAAATGCAGGTGCAGGAATGACACACAACCATAAAGGTACTCAAACAGATGAAGTAAAATTCAGACTGAATACTAACGAGACTATTGATAAAGCATTCAGAAAATATTGGAGTGCTTTAGCTAAAAAAACAGAATACTCAGTTAGTTTTGATGAAGGGCGGTTGATTAATAGTGCGGTTGAAGAAATTAATAAAATTACAATCCCTGATTTTGTCATTGAAGCATCTAGCTTTTTAATTGATTCAATTAATGAAGATGGCAAACAAGATACTTTTCAAGGTTCAGAAAATGTAAAACAAAAAACTAATTTTACTCCATTAGATTTAATTGAAGAATTAAGCGAAAATACTGGATTAAGTTATACTTCTATGTTTAAAATATTTGAGCAATTGACTAATTTAAAAGAAGTAATTAAAAATCCTCCTAGATTCATTCACGAAGCTTCCGCTATCATTCGTAATGCAGAATTAGACGAAATGATTCGAGGTTTAAACTATGAATTAACTGGAGAAAGTTTTCCTTTTGAGTTCAATGATTTTGTTAAAAATATATCCGACAAAGGGTATGTTGCAACACCCAATAAAGGCGTTTTTGATAAAATGCTAATTGATAGTGATGTTGAACGCTATTTTTCTTTAGATGCTGATAAAGATGTAGAAGTAGTTTGTTTTCTTAAACTACCAAGTTGGTATAAAATAAAAACACCGATTGGAGATTATGAGCCTGATTTTGGTTTAGTAATGAAACGTAAAAGCCTAAAAGACGGCAATGAAAATGAGTTTTATTTTGTGATTGAAACCAAAGGAACAAATGACATCAATGACAAAAAAGCATTGAAAGAAAGTGAGATTTACAAAATAAGATGTGCTATTAAGCATTTTGAAAAATTGGGATTAGAAGTACAATACAAAGCTCCAGTAAAAGAATACAGTTTCTTTAAAACCGAAGCAGAAAAAACAATTAATACTATTATTTAAAAACACCATTTTCCTGACGTTAGGAAAATGATAAAGAAAATATATTTAACTAAAACTTTTGTGATTATGAAAAGTGAAGAGATTATGGCGTTATTTCAACAATTTGAAGCAGTTGCTTCTGAATTAGAAGGTGTTGAATGTTGGAGTGCAAGAGAATTGCAAAAGCTTTTAGGATATAGTAAATGGGAAAACTTTGAAAACGTTATCCAAAAAGCAAAAGATGCTTGCCATAATGCAGGCGAAGATATAAACAACCATTTTCCCGACATCAAGAAAATGGTTTCTATTGGTTCTGAAACTGAAAGAGCAATTGAGGATATAGCTTTAACTCGTTATGCCTGTTATTTAATTGCTCAAAATGGGGATAGTAGAAAAGAAGAAATTGCTTTTGCGCAAAACTATTTTGCAGTTCAAACTCGTAGAGCTGAAATTATTGAACAGCGTTTATTAGAATTTGAACGTGTTAAAGCGAGAGAAAAACTAACACAAACCGAAAAACAACTTTCTGGAATTTTATTTGAACGTGGCGTTGACAGCAAAGGTTTTGGGATTATCCGTTCCAAAGGAGACCAAGCATTATTTAGATTGTCAACGATTCAATTGAAAAAGAAAATGGGAGTTCCTGACAATAGACCAGTTGCAGACTTTCTTCCGACAATAAGCATAAAAGCCAAAGACCTTGCTGCTGAAATGACTGGATTAAATGTACAAAGTAAGGACTTGAAAGGGTTGAACAAAATTGAAAACGAACACGTTGAAAATAATAAGGCGGTTAGAAAAATGCTAACACAAAGAGGAATAGTTCCAGAGAATTTGCCACCTGCCGAAGATGTTAAAAAAATTCAACGCAAGTTAGACGGTGACGATAAAAAAATATTGAAAGATTCAAAGAAACCCAAAAAGTAAATGGAAAGCATTAACGACTTCATGCCAAACAGCAACGATTGGAACAACGAACGTTTGCAAACACTAAAACAACTCTATCCTGATTGGTTTACTAGTGAAGGTAATTTGAATATTGATGAAATTAAAAAAGCAGTCAATCCTGAATTGATTAATGAAACCGAACGTTATGAATTTCGTTGGTTTGGCAAAAGCCAAGCCAAACGCAATGCCTTTACGCCTAGTAATGCAACGTTAGTTTTTGACGAAGACCGAAGCATTAATTCTGACAACAGCGAAAACATTATTATTGAAGGAGAAAACCTAGAAGCCTTAAAACTATTAAGTGGAAGTTATCGAGAAAAGATAAAGTGTATTTACATTGACCCTCCATACAACAAGGATAAAGACTTTGTATATTCTGATATTTTTTCTCAAGATAAAAAAAGTTATTGGGAAGATTCACAGTATGTGGAAAATGGGGTAATAATTGATACAAATTCCGAAACGGATGGTAGGTTTCACAGTAATTGGTTAAACATGATGTATAGCCGTTTACTAATTAGTCGCCAACTATTAAAAAACGATGGCGTAATTTTTATTTCTTTAGATAATAGCGAGATACATCATTTAAGGAAACTATGTGATGAAGTTTTTGGCGAAGAAAATTTTATTGAATGTATAACTTGGAATAAAAGAGTGCCGAAAAATGATAAAGGCATTGGTAATATCCATGAATATATTTTAATCTATGTTAAGGATGCTTCAATTAAGCATGAGTTTACTATGCGAAAAGGAGGTTTGGATGATGTTACAAATCTAGTTTCAAAATTGAAGAAACAGAAAGTTGCCATTCCCGAAGCAGAAAGCCAAATAAAAAAGCTTTATAAAAAAAATGATTTTGATAGAGGTATAACTTTATACAATTCACTTGACGAGAATTATAGATTATGGGGTAAAATAAATATGAGTTGGCCAAACGCAGATACTTTTGGGCCAAGATATGATGTTATACATCCAAAAACAGGAATGGTTGTAAAAGTTCCAGATAGAGGTTGGAGATGGAAAAAAGATACATTTGATGAAGCATCAAAATTTAAAGATGGTAAATATCAAAATATAGTTGAGTTACACGATGGCAGTTATATGTGTGGTAAAATTTGGTTTAGTAAAGATGAAAACACACAACCAAGCTCTATAACATATTTTGATGAAGTAGAAAGTTTTTTATTGAGGTCTATTATTTCTATGAAAAGTGATGGAGGTATTGAATTAGAAAAAATATTTGATGGAAAAAGTTACTTTTCATACCCAAAACCAAGTGCTTTAATACAATTATTACTCGGTTCAATCAAATCTGATTCTAATGATATTTTCCTTGATTATTTTGGAGGTTCTGGAACAACAGGTCATGCAATTTTTAAATTAAATTCTGAAGAGAATTCAACGAGAAAATTTATTTTGATTCAAATGCCCGAAGCAACAGCAGAAAAAAGTGAAGCTTTCAAGGCAGGTTATAAAAAAATAAGTGATATTACTATTGAGCGCAACAAAAGAGTTGTTGAAAATATCATAAAAGAAAAAGAAAGTAAACAACCTGATTTATTTACTGGCGATAAGAAAGAAGATGCTTTGCAAGGTTTAGGATTTAAAGTATTCAAATTGCAAAAGTCAAATTTCCCTAGAGTAGATTTTGCACCAGACCCTGAAAAAACAGAAACAGAAAACATTGAATTGCTCAAAACCTACATTGCAAACAAAGAATTGCAATTAGTCAATGCGTTCAATAAACCAGAGCTTATAACCGAGATATTGCTGAAAAATGGCTTTAATCTTAACTACAAACTAGTTTTGCAAACCCAATTTGCAAGCAATGAAGTACAACTTGCAAGCGATGGCGAAAAAGAAACTTTGATTTGTCTTGATGTAGTAATCAATGAAGACACCGTAGACTATTTCAAAACCCATACAGATAAAAAATTCATTTGTTTAGAAAGAGCATTAGATACCACCAAAAAATACAACTTGAAACATTATTTAGGAGATAAATTTAATGCGTTTTAAGTGTGGAAAATGAAATTACAATTTATTTCGATGAACCAAAAAAATTTGAAGCATCAAACATTAGACCTTTGAATGGTTTAGCAGGATTGTATTTTATTTTTAGTAAATCAATTGATATTCAATATCCTTTTGCAAAATCCAAATTATTGTATATTGGTATGAGCGAAAGAAAAACTAACAGCATTGGGAGTAGATTACTTAGCCATTTTGAAGGTAAATCGAAGAACATTGGATTAATAAATTATAGAAAAATAGAACCATTATATTTTACTTACATAAATTTTGAAATATTGCAAAATATATGGAAATTCAGAATTGAGGACTTGGAAAGCCACTTCATATCAAATTTTGTTGAAAATTATGGTGTTTACCCTATTTGCAATAATAAGACTGGACTAACAGTCTTAGACAAAAAGCAGTCAGGTAATTTAAAAATAGATTGGAAATATTTTAAATAAAAAAGTATGGAAGAGAATGTAAAATCAGGCGAAGAGATTGTTAATGATTTTTTCAATTCAATTGAAGAAATTAAAGGCGTTGATGCAAATATTGCAAAGATGTTAGCAACACTTTATAAAGAGGGGAAATTGACTGATATAAATGTGAAAAACGAACTTCAAAAATTAAGAGAGCAAGATGGCAACAAAGATTAATGAAATTAGTTTAAAGGGGATTCGAGGAACAAAAGACACATTAAAACTTCCTTTAAATGGAAAGTCTGCACTATTATATGGAGACAACGGAACAGGAAAAAGCAGCATTTCAGATTCTTTGGAATGGTTTTTTACTGATAAAGTAGAGCATTTAAACAGTCTTGAGATAGATTTAAAAGAAGCTTTAAGAAATGCAAAGATTGATGCCTCTGTCACATCTGAAGTAGCCCTATCTTTTACAAATAATAAAGTTGATGCAACAAAAAATATTTATTACAAAAAAACAAAACTAGTTTCCGATTTTAATAATACATCAGAAGATTTTACCAAATTCTATACAGATACAAAAAATGAAAACCTCATTTTAAGGTTTAAAAACTTAACCAATTTTGTTGATAATACAAAGACCGAAAAACTGAAATATCTTTCTGAAATTATTGGATTCTCAGAAGTATCTAAAAAGAAAGAAGTTTTGCAAAAATGTTATAATGCAATTAAATCAGAAATAACAAAGCAAAACTTTGAAGGTCAAAAAAGCAATTTGCAAAGAATTTTAATTGAAAAAATTGAAGCTTCAATTAGTCAAGAACAAAATTTCATTGATAAACTCAATGAAAAAATCAAACCATTAAATATTGGTTATGAAATAAAAACTTTAGAGGATATTGATAAAGTATTAACCCACCTTACTAGTCCAGAAAACAATAAACTCAATTTAGAATTAGCTTTTTTAGAAAATATTCAAAATAACTTGAATCTATTAAAATCCGAAATTGGATTTATTAATTCAGAATATGGTAAGTACTATCTGGAATTTGAAAAAATTGCATTGGATGTACAAAGCATTATGCAAACATTTTTCAAAGAATTACTCAATTCTGGTAAAAATGTAATCACTAAATATCATAAAGAAGATAGTTGCCCTTTATGCTTGCAACCTAAAAATATTGAAGAATTACAATCTGAAATAACTAAAAGATTAGAGGAAATTGAGGAATCTTCAAAGAAGCTAAATGATTTTAATAAATCAAAAACTTTAGTTTCTGAAATTGCATTGGAAAGAACCAAAAGAATAGATGCCTTGTTACAGAATCCAGATATAAACAGTGATGAAAATAAAGCATTAAAAATTGAAATTCAGAAAATCAAAGATAAAATAGGTGCTTTCCAAAATGCTAGTACAATTAAAGTAACTTCTGGAGAAAAAATAACTGAACCAGAAAAAATTAACCTACTTGAAGACGATTTCAATTTTCAGGCGCAAATTTTGGACAGGATAACTAAAATAAAAGAAGTACTAAAAAACAATTCAACTATTCTGTACAATGAAATTTCATCTGCTAAAGAAGCTTTTTTGAATATACGTTTAATTGAAAAACAAAAAGGCATCCTTGAAAATCAACAAAATTCATTAAAAATAATTTACGATGAATTTATAAAAAAGCAAAAGGAAGGACTTGAAAACTTCATCACGACATTTTCTGGAAAAATAAATGAATTTTACCAATTTATGAATCCGAATGAACCTTTTCAAGAGTTAAAAATTGTAACAATTGGCGAAGACGATGAATTAAATGGTTTGACCATTGAATACAAGTATGAAGGAAACTGGGTATCTCCACCTCAAAAATATTTTAGTGAATCACACCTCAATTGTTTTGGGCTGTCATTCTTTTTAGCGTCAGTAATTGCATTTAACAAAGAAAGCAAGTTTGTAGTTCTTGATGATGTTATTTCAAGTTTTGATTCAACTCACAGAAAAAAGTTTGCTGATCTGATTATCGAAAAATTTAATGATTACCAATTTATCGTTTTAACCCATGAAAGAGAATGGTTTGACAATATGATTAAACCTTTGGCAAAAAAGAAAGGTTGGTATATCAATGAAATAAAATGGTCTGAGGACAAAGGAACTCATTTTGACGAAACACCAAGTGAGTTAAAAGATTTCATAGAGCATAATTTATCTCAAGGAGTATCCAGTAATATGGGGAATCCAATTAGAAGATATATGGAACAAAAATTAAAGGATATTGCTTCAAACACAGATACCAAAGTGGTTTTTAAATTCAATGAAATTAATGAACATAGAATGTGTTATGAATTAATTACTAGTTTAAAATCTACAATAAAAATTGCAAATAAGGATTTACTTGTTACTTATCCAGTAATTGATAGAATAGAGAATTCTGCACAAATCGGCAATACCTTGTCTCACGATAATCCGCTTGACTCAAAAATTGGGGATTTAAAAGCTATCTGGGCTGATATTATAGAGTTTGAAAAAATATTTTATTGTCAAGAAGCAACCTGTACAAAACCTAAAGTATCAATAAAAAATTACGACCCTGTTTTAAAAACAATTAGATGTGGTTGTGGAAAAACAAGTTACAATTGGAAAGTGTAAATTTTCTAATGGCAAAACACTGATGCAAAATCCAACTCTATAATTAATAATGTCTGACTTAAATTCAAAATTTAACGAATTGAGCAATGAAATATATAGAAATTTTATATTCTATATACCACTATCAATTCTTGATATGGAAGAATTTAAAAAACTTCCAGATGAGAGTAAATCAGTGCTTGATAGGATAACATATATTGATGATGATTTAAACTTCATTTATGAAAATAGCCTTGACTTACCAACATTACTAATAAAATCCGGCAAGTTGAGAACTAATTGTTTTAAGCTGCTAGAGTATAAAGAAGCACTAAGTGAAAGTAGCTTCAATTACTTATCTGAAAACTACCTAAAACAACTTGAAACCTATACTTTTTTTTCAAATCAATTATCGCTTTATTTTGAGAGAAACTCTCCAGTTAAAGATTCTAGCACCCTAGCTTTGTTTAATTGTCAAAATCTGAATTTTAATACTAATCTACCAGAAGTTGAAAAAATCACTGGTCACAAAGCGCAAAACTTTAATGCTCAAATTTTTATTCAAGAAGTAAAGGAAACACCAGTTTTTAAAAGGTTTTCCGCTACTCTCCCTCCGAGAGAGAAATACTTTAGAAATTTTATTTCCCACGAAAAAAACATAGAAATTGAAAGAGCAATTTTAAAGAAGTACCCCACTATTAAAGGGAAAAAATTGAGATACATTATAGACTTTCTAGTTAAAAAAGAAGTCTTAACAATTACTTATGGTACACAAACCGAATTATACAATTCTTTAAAAAGAACATTTGATTGCAATATTGGTACTTATCCATCAATCTTTGGATATACAGTAAACGAAAACAAAGATTCTGACTATTCGAGAATAACTAATGAATTAGAAGCAATTCTTAATGATTACTTTAAAGTTTTGTAAACTACTTTAAACTTTTGTAAAGTGCTGTAATTCCATTACTTTCAAGCAATAAGATTAAACTCTTCGCTACATAGCACGATAGATTTGCAAAAAATCTAAATGTTATGAATGATAATCTCGATAGTTTCAAGGAAGAGTTAAGAAAAGAATTAGTTCCCGATTCAAACTCTATTTTTGAAATAAAATCTGCAAACCAATTTATTGAAATTGCCAAAAACAGACCAATCCCTAGAATGCTATTTGGTGAATTTTGGTTTGAGGGAGAAATATGTATTTTGTTTGCCGACACTAATTTAGGCAAGTCAATTTTGGCGGTTCAGATTGCCAACAGTATTAGTACTGGAATTTCTACTTGTGGCTTAAATTTAGAATGCCCACCTACTCCAATAATCTATTTTGATTTTGAACTTTCAGACAAACAGTTTGAAAACAGGTATTCTGAAAATTTTACTAATCATTTTTCATTTAGCTCCAACTTTCTGAGAGCTGAGATTAATCCTGATTATTTTGAAGATAAAAGATTTAAAACCTTTGAAGAGTTTCTTTTTTATTCCCTCGAAAAATCAATTGTTGATTATGGTGTTAAGGTTTTAATAGTTGACAACATCACCTATTTAAAAACTGATAATGAAAAAGCAAAAGATGCTTTGCCATTGATGAAATTTCTAAAGGATTTGAAAAACAAATATGGCTTGTCAATTTTGGTTTTAGCGCACACTCCAAAAATAGACACTTGCAAACCCATAACAAAAAACCATTTATCTGGAAGTAAAATGTTAATGAATTTTTGTGATAGCAGTTTTGCTATTGGAGAAAGTCATCAAGAAATTGGATTAAGATATATCAAACAAATCAAACAGCGTAATTGTGAACAGGTTTATGATTCAGAAAACATTATTGTTTGTAGAATTGAAAAAGTGAACAGCTTTTTACAATTCAGTTTTAATGGTTATGATTCAGAAAATGAGCATTTAAAAACATTGAGTGTAGGCGATGCAAATGAACGTAATTCCAAAATATTAGAACTGTTTGAAAAAGGTAATTCAAAATCTGAAATTGGAAGACTACTAGGTATTTCAGAAGGCACAGTAAGAATCATTTTAAAGAAAAATAATCTTTAAAAATGACTGCCAATACAGTATATGATGTTTTTCTAGCACTTTCTCCAGAAGAGAAAGAGAAATTTATTGTATTGGTAAAAGGACAGGAAGAAAAACCTAAATATGACTTTACAAAGAAAAAAAGCAAAAAAGTCAAATTTACAAAAGAAGATGCTATTGAATATTTGCTTGCAACTGTTTTCAAACC
>NZ_JANMXZ010000048.1:0-94502 GCF_031381455.1 Flavobacterium sp.
TTGGTATTTTTTCTCCATTTTTGGAAAGAAACCATGTTGGAAATCTTGTGTCCATTGGTATAATTTTATTTTATACAACCACATTAATCCAAGAGAAATAATGGAGATGTGACCAATAGCTCTTGCAAATTTCGAATCATAGATATTTCCAAGAAGGACAAAGATTACAGCAACAACAGTAAAAATTATTGAATAGGTTTTGGCCGATTTTTTAGTAACATTTTTATCTTCGATATCCATTGAACCACCAGTCATGGCAGCATTTACAACCATCGCTACAAATAAAGAAGCACTTAATGTTATCGTTAATGTAATTGGGAAATACTTCATGAATTTACCCATTGTTCCAGGCCAAAGTGCAAATGGTAAAAATGCCATCAAAGTTGTTGCAGTAGAAGAAATAACCGGCCAGGCAATTTCACCAATACCAATTTTAGATGCCTGAATTCTAGGCATTCCTTTTTTCATATTGGCAAAAACGTTATCGACAACTACAATTCCGTCGTCAACCAGCATTCCTAATCCCATTACCAATCCGAATAAAACCATCGTGTTTAACGTTAAACCAAAAGCAGACAGAATCGTAAACGCCATCATCATCGACAGTGGAATTGCCGCGCCAACGAACAAGGAGTTTCGCAATCCCATCGTGAACATCAACACTATCATTACCAGTACAATTCCGAAAATAATATGATTTGACAATTCATCAACTTGGTGTTCTACACGCGAAGATTGGTCGTTAGTCAACTTTAATTTTAAATCTTTTGGCAAATAATTTTCTTCAGCTAATTTGAGTTTTTCTTTCACTTGTTCAATTGCAGAAATCATATTTTGTCCTGAACGTTTTTTCACATTAAGCATCACCACTTCGGTTCCTTTTTCACGGGCATAAGTCGTTTTTTCTTTTTCTTTGAAAGAAACGGTAGCGATATCTTTTAAGTAAACGATTCCATTGAAATGTTTTACAACAATGTTCTCGAGTTCTTTTGGATCTTTGATTTCACCTACAATTCGGATGTTATTTCTGGAACCTTGCGAAATCAAATTTCCACCCGAAAGTGTCATGTTTTCATATTTCACAGCGTTTTGAATGTCGTCAAATGAAACCTGTGCAGCGGTCATTTTGAAAATATCAACAGCAATTTCTACCTCTTTATCATCAACACCCAGAATATCTACTTGCTTAACTTCTGGAATTTCTTCAATATCATCTTGGAGTTTTTTACCATAGTCTTTCAACTGTTGTGTGGTATAATTCCCTTGCATATTGATATTCAAAATCGGCACTTCTTCCGAAATGTTCAATTCAAAAACACTTGGCTCTACCTTGCTTCCGTTATCCAAATTTGGCCAATCCGTATCGGCTTTGACAAGATCAACTTTGTCTTTAATTTTGACTTTAGCTTCTTCAATTCCGATTTTATCAGCAAACTCGACTATAATCATTCCGTAATCCTGAAATGAACTTGCCGTTACTTTTTCAACACCACTGATATTTTTGATTTCTTTTTCGAGTGGCTTTACAATAAGTTTCTCCACATCTTCGGCTGAATTTCCTGGGAAAACAGACGAGACATATACTTTATTTTCGATGATTTCCGGGAAATCCTCACGCGGCATCGTTGTGTAGGCAATTACACCTGTTATTACGATTAAAAGGGTCAAAATATAAACTGTGACACGATTGTCAACAGCCCAACTTGATATACTGAATTCTTTATTTTGATGTGACATATATAATGTTAGATATTAGATATTAGAAATTCAACTTCATTCCTTCAGAAATTGTATTCACCCCTTCAGTTACTATGATGTCGTTTGCCGACAAACCGCTTAAAATTTCGGTAACGTTATCAGATGATTTACCAACAGTAACCACCACTTTTTTAGCAATTCCGGTTTTTCCATTACTTCCTTCAACAATGTAAACATATTGGTCGCCTTTTCCGTCTTCCTGAATTACACCTGTTGGAACAACTATGGCATCTTTACTAGTATAATCCGTGATTTTTAGTTTAGCCACTTGGTTTGGACGCAATAAATTATCAGGATTTGGAACGCTAACTTCGATACCAAAAGTTCTGTTATTTGGATTGATAAAGTTTCCAACTTGACGTACTTTTCCCTTATAGGTTTTTCCAAGTGAAGTTAAATAAACATCAACCAAATCGCCAAGTTTCAATTTCCCGATGTAGGTTTCAGGAATTGAAGTAGAAACATACATGTTTCCAAGATTTACAATACGCAACAAACCGGTAACACTTGGCGCTACAACTTGACCTTTTTCTACAAAGACTTCATCGATTGTTCCTGAAAACGGAGCACGAATAACCGTTTTTGATAATTGGGCATTTATTTGAGCAACCGCTTTTTGAGCAGAAACCATCTGCGTTTGTGCTTGTAAATATTGAATTTCAGAACCAATTTTTTTATCCCAAAGATTTTTTTGTCTTTCGAAAGTCGTTTTGGCTAAACTATATTGATTTTGTGTACTTGCCAATTGTGAACTCATTCCGGCGTCATCAACTCTGCCAAGAATTTGCCCTTTCGAAACGCGGTCACCAGCTTTAACGGTAAGCGAAGTCAATGTTCCGCTGAATTCAGGTTGCACCAAAATATTTTCTTTAGTGTCAACATTTCCCTGAATGTCAAGATAGTGATTGAAAACAGTGTCTTTTACAGTTAAAACAGCAACCAACGCTTCTTCTTTTTTAACATCCAAAGTGGCTAATGCGCCTTCGATTTTGGCAATATCAGCCTGAAGAGCTGTTTTCTTTTCGTTTAATGCTTTTACGTTTTTAGCGTTAATTAAATCGTCAATATTTTCTGTTTTCGATGCATTTGAGCATGAAAGAAGAACGATTGATAATGCGGATAAGTATAGTAATTTCTTCATTTGTATTTGATTAGTTTTTGTTTATTATTTTTTCTAGCGCAGCTTTTTTATTAATAATATTCACCATCGATTGTAAATAGTATTGTTGGGCTGTATACAATTGTCTTTGTGCTTCACTGAAATCAAAACTTGAGGATAAGCCTTCAGTAAATTTTATTTGTTGCTTTCTTTCGATACGCTCGGCTAGGCTAAGATTATTTTTAGACGTAGCATATTCTTCAATGCTGAAGTCATACTCGCTTTTCGCTTTTTCATATTCCAATTTTAATTGCTGCTCGGTTTGAGTAAGTTGTGTTTTTGCCTGATCTAAAGCAATTTTAGCTTGTTGTGTTTTGGCATGTCTTCCAAAGCTGCTAAAAATCGGCACACGTAAACTCACTCCAAGATTTGAAAATTTATTCCATTTTTGGTCTTTATCGGCAAAAGAAAAATTATTGGCAAATGAATTGTAACCGAAGTTGAACGCAGCACCTAGAGAAGGCAAGGCTTTGCTTTTTTCCAACTTCAATTCTAACGAACGTTGCTCAGTAAAGTTAGTCGCCATTTGATAATAGATGTTGTTGGTCACCACAAATTCTCCTTGACTAAACGCCAAATCCAAATTGGATACCGAAAGTGTATCTAATTTATCTGTCAGCTTTAAATCGTCGTTGATGTCTATTCCCAAAGTGAACTTTAGCATTTTCATTGCAATATCTTGTAATCTTTTGGTATTATTCAAATTGCTTTCAATTGATGATAGTGTAATTTGTAACTGCTCAACATTTTCTTCTTCAATCAAACCGTTTTTAAACGTTTCTTGTGTATCGCCTAAAGTTTTTGATAGCGTAGCTTTGTTTTTTTCGAGAATAGCCACACTTTCTTCGGCCAACAAAACGTTACCATACGCATTGATGACCATTTCCTTGATTTCGATATTCGTTTTTTGCTTCGCATTTTCAAAGTATTTCAAATATGCTTTAGAAGCCTGAAGTGCTACAATATAGGAACCGTCAAAAAGTAATTGACTCAAAGTTAAACTAGAATTCATAGATTGTTTTGTTCCAAAGGCTACCAGAGTAATATCATCAGGACTACCAGCAGGATTGAAAGCATTTCCCGAAATCCCTTGTAGGGTAAAATCGAAATTATTTAAGTAATTAGCACTGCCACTAATTTGGGGTAATCCTGCAGCTGTGGTTTCCCATTTTTTCTGTTTGGCCGAAGCAATATCTCTGTTGGCATTGATGGCTGAATAGTTATTTTGTAGTGCATGGTCTATGGCTTGTTGTAAACTAAAAGAATAGTTTTGAGCCTTGTCCTGTGCCTGCAAAAGGCCTGTAATTAGGAAAAGAGTTAGTAATATTTTGTTTTTCATATTGATGATTATTAATTATTTTTAATTAATTGTTCTAAAATTTCGACGCCTTTCGAAGTACAAATGCCACGTAAATGATATTCTAAATAGGTTTCTTGTACATCTTTGATGCTAAATTGAATTGGATTAAAAAGCTCGGCATCTTTAATGCTTGTCATTCCAGCAAAATAGAAACGACCAATTAATTCAAGATTAATTTCATTTCTAAACAATCCTTGTTCAATACCTTTTTTGAGATTTTCTATTACACAATCTCCCATTTTTTCAAATTGACGTGACATTAATGTTTTGTGAATTTGAGGATAATATTTTTGCAATTGGTAAATAGGCGAAGTGCTTTCGTTTTTCAAATTTTTCATTACAAAATCCTTGATCACAAAAAGTTCTTCAATTGGATTTTTATTTAATGTCATTATTTCGTCAATTCCACATGAAATAGTTTCAAAAAGATATAAGGTTACCGCTTCTACTAAATCATTTTTGTTTTCAAAATGATGATATATCGTCTTTTTTGAAATTCCCATTTCTGATGCAATATCATCCATCGTAACACTTTTGAAGCCAAGTGTTAGATACATTTCTGTTGCTTTTTCTATAATTTTATTTTCCATTATCATCTTAAAATGTGGCGCAAAGATATAATGGAAACTTTTAACACAAAAATAGTTTCCAAAGTTTTTACATTTTTTTAACATTTGATTAATATTTGACAAAAGCATTATTTGAATTACTTTAGCAAAAAAAATTTATGCACGCGATATCGCATTATCAGGACATAGTAACAGCACATTTTAAATCGTTAGTTCTAAAGAAAGAACCAAAAAATCTTTACGAGCCTATTCAGTATATTCTTTCGCTTGGCGGAAAAAGATTGCGACCGGTTCTTACTTTAATGAGTGCCGAAGTTTTTGATGTTGATTCCAAAAAAGCATTGGACGCAGCAACAGCGGTTGAGGTTTTTCATAATTTTTCTTTAATTCATGATGACATAATGGATGACGCACCTTTACGAAGAGGAAATGAAACCGTGCACGAAAAATGGAATATCAATACCGGAATTCTTTCGGGCGACGCCATGCTGATTTTAGCCTATCAATATTTTGAAGGATATGAACCAACAATTTTCAGGGAATTAGCCAAGCTATTTAGCAAAACAGCTTTAGAAGTTTGCGAAGGGCAGCAATACGATGTTGATTTTGAAACGCGTGATGATGTTACGATTGCAGAATATCTGAAAATGATTAAATGCAAAACCGCAGTTTTAGTCGGTGCTTCTATGAAAATGGGAGCTATTGTCGCCCAAACTTCTGCAGAAAATGCAAATGCTATTTATGATTTTGGTCTGAATTTAGGAATTGCGTTCCAGTTGCAGGATGACTATTTAGATGCTTTTGGAAATCCGGAAACCTTCGGAAAGCAAGTTGGTGGCGATATCATCGAAAACAAAAAAACGTATTTGTATTTGAAAGCCATTGAATTTGCATCTCCAAATGAGAAAGAACAGTTACGGCATTTATTCTCCATTCAACCGAGCGATAATTCGGATAAAATTAATTCAGTAAAGGAAATTTTTAATCAAACCGGAGCGTCAGAAGCCACGCAAAATGCCATTCAACATTACACTTTTAAAGCATTTGAAACTTTAGAGAAGATGAATATTGGCAATGACAAAAAAGTAGTTCTGAAAGCTTTTGGCGAAAAATTAATGAGTAGAAACGTTTAAAAAAGTGTTCACTGTTCAGTTTCTAGTATTCAGTTTTCAATCTTATATTCAAAAATCGTTAATCTTAAATCTTATACCAATTTGTTTGTTGCACCATCCAATACCGACCATTTACTTTCGGAAGCCGAAAAGGAAAACTTGTATTCCAAATTGATTGAACAAATCAATAAGGATTTCAACCTTGCCAACGAAGCGGTTGATTTTCCACAAAGCACCACTCCGCATGAACTTAAAGTACAGATCCACGAAAAAATTTATCGCTTGATTCAATACAAATTTGCGGAATATTTAAACCTGCTGTACATCATTGATGTTCCTGAAGAAACAGTAAAACAATTAGATGGTTCCGATTTGGTAGAGCTTTCAGAACAAGTTTCTTTTCTTATTTTAAAACGAGAATGGATGAAAGTTTGGTTTAGAAATCGGTTTTAGCCTTCAAAGCCATTTTGCAATTTTAACGTGATTGTTAGTAATATAAGTAATCAAATACTTGTTGCCTTTACTCTCAAAGAAAATATACCAAGTAGTTCTTTTGTTACTCGTGTAAAAGATATATTTTGAGCCTAAATGGATAAGATGTTTAGGGGTGTGTTTATGAGGAAAAACGGCAATGTTTTGATCAACAAAATCGATAATTTTGTCTTTGTAATCGATAGCATTTCAAGATAAATAAAATAGTCTTTTTCGAAAAGAATGGTCATCAAGTTATTCAAATACTGTTCAACTTCTTGTTGATATATTATTCTGAATTTTTCCAAGGTAACGACTTGATATATTGTGTAGTTTCTTCTTTAAGTTCTTTACTTTTGATACCTTTTTTTAAATTCCGAATCAAAATCAAAAGTTTTATAGCGTTTAA
The DNA here is from genome assembly GCF_031381455.1 of Flavobacterium sp. Classification (GTDB taxonomy): domain Bacteria; phylum Bacteroidota; class Bacteroidia; order Flavobacteriales; family Flavobacteriaceae; genus Flavobacterium. The sequence goes on from NZ_JANMXZ010000048.1 coordinate 6,839, forward strand.
ACTTTTCAATTTCGTCTAATAACAAAACGTCTTCAACAGAAGAAATCCATTCAATCAATTCATTTTTTCTAGTTAAAATGCTCATAGCTAAAAATTTGAATTACAAATATAACAAAACAATTTTATTGATTTTCTTCAAAAAAGGTTTGTTAATAAAAAAATAGCAAAGGAAATTTGGTATAGGAGCAAGTTTTAAAAAAACACTCTCACAAATGGCATAAATGCACTACCGTAAATGTCTTCTTTTTTGTCAAAAAGTAAGTTGAGACGAGCACCAATAGTAACGCCACCTTCCTGATAACCTCCGCCAAAAAACAAACCGGTATTCCAAAAACTGCGGCTGTAATTTCCGCCTAAATCCATGTACTTGTTATTGACACTTACTTCTGCTAACTCCAGTGAAAACTGAATTTCCTCAATTGGATTGTATAGTCCCATCAAACTTCCACCGTAAACATTGGAAGAGTAATAATGTTTTTGTTTCAAATTACTGTATTGCAATCCGGTTCCAAAAGCAAAATGGTCATTAAAATTATAAATGGCGCTTGGCGCAACAGTAATATCTGTGTAATCGTTACCAAAAGAGGCGCCAAAACCGCCGCCAAATTGAACATGTTCCCAAAAATCCCCAGTTTTAGCTTTTGGCAATGGTTTTTGCTGCGCATAAAATGTGCAAGTAAATGTTAAAAAAACAAATAGAAAAATGGTTTTACTGCAATCGATTAATTTAAAGTAGTTCATGAATTTTTTCGATTAAATTTTAAAAGATAAAAGTATTTAAAATAATTAATAATTTTATGCAATTATCGTACTTTTGCCAAACTATTATATAGATTAGGACATTCAATTATATTTTATGGATAGGTTTTCCTTTTTAAACGCAGCACATACCGAATTTTTCGCCGATTTATACGAACAATACCTTCAAAACCCAGATAGCGTTGAGCCGAGTTGGAGAGCCTTTTTTCAAGGTTTTGACTTTGGAATGACCACTTTTAATGAAGAAAATGTCGTAATTGAATTGGCCAATTATGCTGCAAATGTTCCTCAAAACGGGCAGGTTTCAGACAAACTTCAAAAAGAGTTTAATGTTCTGAAATTAATAGACGGTTATAGAACTCGTGGACATCTTTTTACAGAAACAAATCCGGTTCGTACCCGAAGAACTTCTTCACCAACTTTAGATATAGAAAATTTCGGTTTGTCATCTGCCGATTTGAATACGGTTTTTGATGCCGCCAAAATTTTGGGACACAAGCCATCTACGCTTCAGGAAATCCTGAATCATTTGAAAATCGTTTATTGCCAACACATTGGTATCGAATATATGTACATGAGAAATCCATTAATTATTCAATGGATTCAAGACAGAATAAACGTCAACGACAATCAACCAAATTTTGATAACGACCAAAAGAAACACATTTTAGGAAAATTGAATGAAGCGGTTTCTTTTGAGAACTTTTTGCACACGAAATATGTAGGTCAAAAACGGTTCTCGCTTGAAGGTGGCGAAAGCATTATTCCGGCATTAGATGCTTTGATTGAAGCAGCTGCTGAAAGAGGCGTGGAGCAATTCGTAATGGGAATGGCACACCGAGGAAGATTAAATATCCTTGCCAATATTTTTCACAAACCAACACAAGATATTTTTTCAGAATTTGATGGAAAAGATTATGATAAAGAATATTTTGATGGTGATGTAAAATACCATTTGGGTTTAACTTCTGAAAAAATTACGAAAACAGGCAAAAAAATCAATATCAATTTGGCGCCAAATCCTTCACACTTAGAAACGGTTGGAGCCGTAATTGAAGGAATTACCCGTGCCAAACAAGACAAATATTACTCGGACGATTTCTCAAAAGTATTACCAATTGCTGTTCACGGTGATGCCGCAGTTGCCGGACAAGGAATTGTATACGAAATTGTGCAAATGGCGCAACTTGACGGTTACAAAACAGGTGGAACAATTCATATCGTTATCAACAACCAAGTTGGATTTACGACTAATTATTTAGATGCGCGTTCGTCAACATATTGTACGGATGTAGCCAAAGTGACTTTGTCACCGGTGCTTCACGTGAATTCGGACGATGCCGAAGCGGTTGTTCACGCGATGCTTTTTGCTTTGGATTTCAGAATGCAGTTTGGACGCGATGTATTTATCGATTTGTTAGGCTACAGAAAATATGGTCACAACGAAGGCGATGAGCCACGTTTTACCCAACCGGTTTTATACAAAATCATTGCTAAGCATCAAAATCCAAGAGATATTTATGCAGAAAAATTAATTGCTGCCGGAATTGTTGATGCGGCGTATCTGACCAAAATTGAAAACGAATACAAAGACAATCTTGATGAAAATCTGCAAGCATCCCGCAAAAAAGATTTGACTATTATCAAGCCATTTTTGCAAGACGAATGGAAAGGCTATGTTCAGGTTTCTGATGATGAAATGCTGAAAAAAGTGGATACCACTTTCGATAAAAAGAAATTAGATGAAATCATTGTTTCGGTTTCGACATTGCCATCGGATAAAAAATTCATCAGCAAAATTTCAAAAATTGTTACCGATAGAAAAACCATGTATGACAATGATGTCATCGATTGGGGAACAGCTGAAACTTTAGCTTACGGTTCCTTATTGACCGAAGGTTATGATGTTCGTGTGTCAGGACAAGACGTTGAAAGAGGAACATTTTCTCATCGTCACGCCGTTGTAAAAGTAGAAGACAGCGAAGAAGAAGTGGTGCTGTTGGATTTGGTTAAAGGCAAAAAAGGAAAATTCAATATTTTTAATTCTTTGCTTTCAGAATATGGTGTTTTGGGATTTGATTATGGCTACGCTTTAACAAATCCAAACGCATTGACGATTTGGGAAGCACAATTTGGCGATTTCTCCAATGGCGCTCAAATCATGATTGACCAATATATTTCGTGTGGCGAAGACAAATGGAACAACCAAAACGGTATCGTTCTTTTGTTACCACATGGTTACGAAGGACAAGGTGCAGAGCACTCTTCAGCTCGTATGGAAAGATATTTACAACTTTGTGCTCGTCACAATATGTATGTGGCTGATTGTACGACGCCGGCGAATTTCTTCCACTTGTTAAGAAGACAGATGAAAACAAAATTCCGTAAACCGCTAGTTGTGTTTACGCCTAAAAGTTTGTTACGTCATCCGCTTTGTGTTTCTACTCGTGAGGAATTGTACAAAGGCAGTTTCCAGGAAACAATTGATGACAAATCAGTTGACAAGAAAATAGTAAAATCGGTAGTTTTCTGCACCGGTAAATTCTATTACGATATTCTTGCTGAAAGAGAAAATTTAGGCAGAAATGATGTAGCTTTGGTTCGTATCGAGCAATTATTTCCGTTGCCTGTAGAGCAGTTGAAAGCAATTATTGCAAGTTATCCAAATGCAGACGATTTTGTTTGGGCACAGGAAGAACCAAAGAATATGGGAGCTTACAGCTATATGCTGATGAATTTCGATTTAGTAAAATGGAGATTAGCTTCGCTTAAAGCGTATTCAGCGCCGGCCGCAGGAAGTCATACCAGAGATAGAAGACGTCATGCGGATGCTATCAGAATGGTATTTGATAAAAATTTATTTAGATAGTCATTGCGAGGAAAGAAGCAATCAGGAGCTATTTCCCGCTGTTTGCAGTATCTTTTTTGTCACCTCGAGCGAAGTCGAGAGGCATTTTTCTAACAAAAAAGGATACTTGCTTCCATCGGGGCTAGAACATAGTAGAAATACACACATTTAAAATTTAAAATTCATAATTTAAAATATTAAAAAAATGATTTTAGAAATGAAAGTCCCATCACCGGGAGAATCGATTAAAGAAGTTGAAATTGCAACTTGGTTAGTAAAAGACGGCGATTATGTAGAAAAAGACCAAGCAATAGCTGAAGTTGATTCAGACAAAGCTACGTTGGAATTACCAGCTGAAGCAAGTGGAATTATCACACTCAAAGCAGAAGAAGGCGATGCCGTTGCTGTTGGTTCTGTAGTTTGTTTAATTGATACCAGTGCAGCCAAACCAAGTGGTTCTGCTCCAGCTAAAGAAGAAGTAAAAGTTGAAGTGCCAAAAGCTGAGGCTCCAAAGAAAGAAGAAGTAAAAGCGGCTCCTGTTGCTGCTAAAACATATGCTGCCCAAGCACCATCGCCTGCTGCCAAAAAAATATTAGACGAAAAAAGCATCCAACCTTCAGATGTAGTTGGAACAGGAAGAGACGGAAGAATTACCAAAGATGATGCTGTAAACGCTGTACCATCAATGGGAACACCAACAGGTGGAAACCGTGGTTCGGAAAGAACAAAATTATCGATGTTGCGTCGTAAAGTAGCTGAAAGATTGGTTGCTGCAAAAAACGAAACCGCAATGTTGACTACGTTCAACGAAGTAGATATGACTGCCATTTACGCTTTAAGAGAACAATACAAAGAAGATTTCAAAGCCAAACACGGATTAGGATTAGGCTTTATGTCGTTCTTTACAAAAGCAGTTACTCGTGCTTTACAATTATATCCGGATGTAAACTCAATGATTGATGGTCAAGAGAAAATCTCATACAATTTTTGTGATATTTCAGTAGCCGTTTCCGGTCCAAAAGGATTAATGGTTCCGGTAATGAGAAGCGCAGAGACTTTATCTTTCCGCGGTGTTGAAGCTGAAATCAAGCGTTTGGCTATTCGTGCCCGTGACGGTCAAATCACGGTTGATGAAATGACTGGCGGAACATTTACCATTTCAAATGGAGGCGTTTTCGGAAGTATGTTATCTACACCAATTATCAATCCTCCACAATCAGGAATTCTTGGAATGCACAATGTGGTAGAAAGAGCGATTGTAAAAAATGGCCAAATCGTTATCGCACCAGTAATGTTTGTAGCTTTATCCTATGACCACAGAATTATTGATGGTCGTGAATCAGTTGGTTTCTTGGTGGCTGTGAAAGAAGCATTAGAAAAACCAGAAGAATTATTAATGGATAACAATGTTAAGAAAGCATTGGAACTTTAGAGAATAGTTAGACCTGTCAGGTCTAAGAAATAAAAATCCCGTTTCGTTTTTGAAGCGGGATTTTTCGTTTATTTGTTTATCACTTTTATGCTATGAAAAAAAATCAAAAAGAAGCAGCCATTGGATTTATTTTTATCACGATGCTTATCGATATTACGGGTTGGGGAATAATTATTCCGGTAATCCCAAAGTTAATAGCTGAACTGATTCATGGCGATATTAGTGAAGCTGCAAAATATGGAGGTTGGTTGACTTTTGCGTATGCGATTACACAGTTTGTTTGCGCACCATTAATTGGTAACTTGAGTGATAAGTATGGGAGAAGACCAATTATTCTGATTTCGCTTTTTGCCTTTGCATTGGATTATCTTTTATTGGCTTTTTCACCAACCATCATTTGGTTATTTATAGGAAGAATTATTGCAGGTTTAACAGGAGCCAGCATAACTACGGCTTCAGCCTATATTGCTGATGTAAGTACGTCCGAAAACAGAGCGAAAAACTTCGGAATGATTGGTGCGGCGTTTGGATTGGGCTTTATAATTGGGCCAGTTATTGGAGGCTTGTTAGGACAGTTTGGCTCGAGAGTTCCGTTTTATGCAGCAGCTATTTTGTGTATGCTGAATTTCTTGTATGGCTATTTTATTTTACCCGAATCCTTAGCTAAAAAGGACAGAAGAGAATTCGAATGGAAGCGTGCCAATCCAATTACGGCGTTTATAAATCTAAAAAAGTATCCGTCTTTAATGGGTTTGATTTTAGCCATTTTCCTTTTATATGTTGGCTCGCACGCTGTTCATAGCAACTGGAGTTTTTTCACGATGTACCGTTTCAAATGGGATGAAAAAATGGTCGGAATTTCACTTGGCGTAGTTGGACTTTTAGTCGGAATTGTGCAAGGCGGATTAATTCGTTGGACAAGTCCTCGATTGGGAAACCAAAAAAGTATTTATATTGGTTTGGGTTTATATACAGTCGGAATGTTGCTCTTTGCATTTGCTACAGAAAGCTGGATGATGTTTGTGTTTTTAATTCCGTATTGCTTAGGGGGAATTGCTGGTCCGGCACTACAAGCAACAATTTCTGCAAAAGTTCCGGCAAATGAGCAAGGAGAAATTCAGGGAACCTTAGCAAGTTTGATGAGTGCATCGGCTATTATTGGACCGCCAATGATGACCAATACATTTTACTTTTTCACACACAAAGAAGCACCATTTCAATTGGCTGGAGCACCTTTTATTTTGGGAAGTTTTTTGATGTTATTGAGTACTATTATTGCTTTTTACACATTACATTCAAACAAAAAAGTCATCAAACCTGTTGATGACTTTAGTAATGAAAATGAGATATAATTATTGCAATGCATTAATTATCGTTACCATTTCTGCGGTTGTTGCCGTTGCCATTTCTGAAGATTCAAAAGTAACTTGATGATTTGCTGTGAGTATTATATTCTGTTTGATGGCATATCTGATGCTTCCATTATTTTCAGCCACAAAAATTAAGCTGCATTCTAAACCTATTGGATAAGTCCCTGATGTTTGACCAAGTGAATTTGGAAAATTCTTTGCCGCTAGAAATATCAAGCTTTTACCATTGCCATATTCCTGAGGAACATAAGCGGTTATCTTAGTACTGCCATTAGGAAAGGATATGAATTTATCACAATTAAACCAGCCAAATTTACTAACAAATGTGTTGTAGGTTTCAGCGGCTCCGGCACTTAAACTTGAAGCCCAAAATTCATTACTTGTCGAAGTATCCCAGATAATATTGCCATTAGCATCTTCATTACCTAAAAAACCAGTCATATTATTATCCGTTCCTCCTGTGATTGAAGTAGGGACATTTAAAAACAGGCTGCATGCTAATGTTAATTGCTCTCCTCCTTGAGTAGCATTAATATAAAACTCTCCACCCGAAGTCAATAAATGTTTTTCAGTGCCAACCATTCCTAACGTAGGTTTATTGGTCACTAACATCGTTCCCTTATCAAAGATTTCAATAAATTCAATATCCACAATGCCAGTAACATTCAAGTTGTTTTTTCTTAAACACGATCGTGTAATTTCTAACTTAACACCCTGAGATGATGTAATTGTGATGGCATTATCCGCAGCGTTCATGTGAAAGGTTTGGATTAGGTCTGAAGTGTTTTGATTAAATAAGTTTTTTAATGGGGCTGTAATGGTATTGCCAATAACTACTATTTTGTTCTCAGTATCACTGCAGGAAATAATTAAAAAAGAGGATAGGAATAAAAGGATTGCTGATTTCTGAATCTTTGATTTCATAATGTCTGGTTTAGAGGTTTAAAGTGAGATGAGCAATCTTGTAATTGGTTGCTTACGAATGTAATAAAAAGACTAAAAAAGGTTACTTCAAATACAAACAATGATTATAATAATCAATAATCGCTTTGCCTTCTAATAAAATATCGGCACCAATAATGCCATGAACCGGTTTGGCCTTGTATTGTTGCAACGCCTCATTGACATGTGACAAATCAAAAATAACCAAATGAAAATCGGCAGTTTTCCAACGACCAATTTGGAGCGAATTGTTTTTTGCCAATTGCGTAAACATTCCGGTTGCTCCAGCACCCGAAGCTTTGGTTTTTGATTTTCCGGCTTTGAGATTAAAACGGTCAATACTTTCAAAACCAACACAACTATTGCTAGCACCGGTATCTAAAATAAAATTTCCCGAAACTCCGTTTATAGTCGCCTTAACCAACAAATGCTGGGTTTTTGAAACCTTAAAATTTATTTTCTTGTACTTTTCTTTTTTGAGAACTTCCTGAAGTTGTTTCATAATATGTAATCATAATGGACAGAAACGAGTTATTTTTTTCTAAAAAACAGTTTCCACAACAATAGTAAACCAATTATTCCTCCGAATAAAGAAATCCATAAAAAATAATTTGTTTGCGATGGATTTCCCAAGGTTCCATAATACACGAATGCGGACCAATAATAAGGCGATTTTTTTGTGTTTGATATGGTTTCATCGTAAAGGAAATCAAGTTTTGCCTGATGATTCGAATCGAAATACGATTGTCCTTTTTTTACATTATTATAGAATTTCTCCATCATAACAGAGGTCGTAAAATCATTAACTTTCCATAGAGAAAAAAGCAAGTTTTGTGCTCCGGCAAATTGAAATCCACGCGCAACACTCATTGCGCCTTCTGCTTTGTAGAGTTTACCAATTCCGGTTTCACAAGCACTTAAAACGACTAAATCCGGATTTAGATTCAGATTATAAAATTCAGAATATAAAACTTCCTGATCATAAAATTTGATGCTTGCGGGTTCTGAAATATCACCCGAAGAAGCGTGAGTTGAAAGATGAAGTATTGAATAATTGGCTGCATTTTGCATGAAATTTTCGAAACTCGCATCTTGACTTTCCAAATATTTTCCATCAAAATTGGCCTTTATATTTTGAAGTTCTTTCTTAGAAAAAGTTAATTCCATATTGGTTCCTTCAAATATCGGGAATACACCCAAAACTATTTGTTTTTTGTGCTGAAATGGAAACGCGTTCAGATAAAAATCAGCTGAATTATTGTATCCAACCTTAAAATCAGTAAGCAAATAATGCATTTTAGCAAAATTAGTAGTAGATGATTCGCTTGTGATTAAAGCTTCAAAAGGCAGAAAATTTAAGATGCCATCGGGAATTATGATAAGGTTTTTATTTGTGATTATTTTTGGAAGTTTTAAGATAGTATAAGCGACATTTGAAAAATGATTGAAAGCTGAAGGATTATCAGAAATCGTATTGGAGCTGCTAAAGAAATCGATAAAGTGAACCAATTTAGGTATTGCAGTATGATCATTCTGGATAAAATCCAGTTTAATATTCTTGTTTTCAATAGTAAAAACATAGATGTTCTCACGACCAAAAAAATACTCAACCATTACAGCATTGTCTTTGTCGAGTTTGGAATACAAATCCGTCAGAATAAATTCCTTTTTCTCATTTGCTTTTGATGCTGTTTTTGATTTCAGTAAAAGCATCAATTCATTTTGTTTTTTTATGGCTTCGTTAATTTTTGAAATATCAGCCTTTTGTAATTTTTGCTGTTCTTTTACAATAATGGTATTCCAATTTTGAAGTTGCTCTAAAATTAATTTTTCTTCTCTTGAACGTGTCTTAGAATTGGAAATGGCTTGTTTTAAAATCGCCGATTTGGTTTGTTCCGAAAGTAAAAAAGCACTTTCCAAATAGCTACTCTTCTTTTCTTTTTGATATAAGGAATAATAGATTGCAATACACTTTTCGGTGCGATTTCTATTTCTGATTTGTGTGATGATTTTAGAGTTTTCATACACCAAAAGTGACTGAAATAAACCTTCAATGTGAAAGGCTAAACCATAACTTTCTAATGCACTTTTAGGTTGATTTTTTTCCAGATAAATTTCGGATTGTAAGTCTAATGCATCCAATAAAACGGTTTCTGCATACAATGAATTCCTGTTTGGCAATACAGTTTTCGACTTTGAGTAATAAGGAATCAGAATTTTAAAAACGGTCGAAATGCTTTGAGAAGTTTCTGTTATTTTCTTTTGTTTGAATTGTAAAATGGCCTCATCAAAATAGAATTGCGCTTTTTTTCGGGGTTCCAAATTCGGAATTAATCCGAACGCGGCTTTTGCGTTTTCCATATTGGAATTTGCCAAGTCGTATTCTTGCGTAACCGCACATCTTTTGGCTAAATTTCGATAAGCAGTCGATAAGGTTTCCGCTTGATTTTTATCTAATTTTAATAATGCGATTGCTTTTTTATAAGCAGCTTCACCTTTTGTATATGGATTTCCTTTAATGACAAAGGCGTCTGTACTCAAGAAATAATTGTTGCCTAAATTGGTGTATAATAGACCTTTTTGAGCATTGGTCAGTTTTTCTGTTGCAATTGTTTTTTCCAGCAAATCAATGGCTTCGTTTACCTTTCCGGTATTTTGATATACGTTGGAAAGATTTAAAATTGCGGAATATTTCTGTTGTTGATTGTTTGTTACATTGGCGATATAAAAATACTGTTTGATTGTGTTTTCGGCATTCTCATAGTCACCAATAATGGTATACAAATTTCCCAAAGGCTGCAAACAAGATTCAATAATATCGTAATTTGAGAGTTCCTTTTTTTGATATAATTGCCAAGCCATTTCATAATTAGAAATCGCTTTATTTGTAAATCCCAATTGGTTTTCATAGTAGGCTTTGTTGCATTTTAAGATGACAAATGCCAACCATTCTGACTTTGATTTTGGGCTAAATGTTTTTTCTGAAACTTCTAATTTATGTAAACTTTCAACAGTTGGATTTGCCACAAAAGCATCAACCGAATTATAGATTTTATCCTCTAAAGCGCTTGGTTTACTTTGGGAAAACACGAATGAAGTGAATAGGAAAAGAAGGATTATTTTTTGCATAAATTAAAACTTCCAAATCGCGTAAAACTGCCAGTAATTAAAATCTGTTTCAAAGTTGAGATAATAGCGGATTCCAAAACTCGGACCAATTCGTGCAAAGCCAAAAGTAGCATCGGCAAAAATACTTGTTTGCATTTTTTCAAAGGCGTTGGTAGTATTTTTTTGCGAATTACTCGTTCTCATTGATTCTATTTCTTCACCGGGCGAAGGTGGAGTTGTTGTGAAAATTGGCGCATAAATTTTTCGCGTTCGGTTCAGTTCATCGGTTTGACTAAGCAGTACAGAAAATTGTGGGCCAACGCCAAGACCAATATAATTGTTGATGTTGTATCTCAAGGAAACAGGCACCACTTCTACAATATTTTTGACGGTCTTTGAGTTTATAGATGTTTGCGTAAAACCCGTGTCATAAATTGTTCCGTTCATTAAAACGGGAGGATTAAACGGAACCTGTTGAAAGTCCGATACACTCGAAAAATTACTTTCAAAATAGCTGTAATACAATTCGGATTGCCAATAAAAGCGATAGGATTTATACGGAGAAATGGTAGCACCAAGAAAATAACTCTTTGAATTTTCCTGGTCGGGAAACAAATTATAGCCTGTTCTGACACCAATAGAAATTCCCGGTTTGAATCGCGTTACAGCATAATTGGTAATCACAGGTTCATTTTTATCAAATATAATGGCGGTTTTACTTCGCGTTGTTTGCTTGTGAAAATCCTTGGCAAATTTCATCGTATATTTTACAAATCCTTTGGTACTGTCTTTTTCCTTTACATTTTTTTGATTGCTTCCCGGAACGTAAATATTTTTAAAGACAAAATGAATTTGGTTTTTCTTAATAATCGTGTCCAAACAGCTATAATTTACTTCTTCGCCTTTGGGACAAATGGAACACTTGGGATACGAGTCTACAATTTGTAATGTTTTTTTATCAAACATGTCCGGAATATCCGTTTCCAACCGAATCATTCTGGCCGGACCTTCGCCATCGTTTTGAAAACGGGTTTTAAAATTCAGGTTTTTAAATCGTACCAAACGATAATTCATCGATGTGCCATTACTCGACATTTTATTTGGGTCATGAGAGGTTACGATTTCCATTTCGAGGGTTTTCTTTTTGTGGTTTTTGTAACTTCTGTCGGGGACATAAATGCTTCGTATTTTAACAATGGCGCTGGTGTCTTTTACCATTTCCTTAGTGGTCTTGAAAGTAAAGAACATGTTTCGAGTTTGTTTGGCTTCCATGTTGTCAAACTCAAAAACCTTTACATCCGAAAAGAGCATTTTGCTTTCGGCTAAACTGAGTTCTAAATTCTCTTCGTCTTTTGAAAACGAATTCCTAAACGAAGGATAATAATCTGATGAAGCTACATTCTGATTGGAATTATTAAAATCATCTACGCATGCAATTCCGGTTTCATTTATTTCTTTTTCCCCGAAATGTGTTCTTGTTTCCAGCAGTTCGAAATTTTTGTTTTTGAATTCCTTGTCATTATAAAAAAGATATAATTTGCCATTGGTGGTGTAATCTAAAAGATTTTGATAGCTGATGGCTAGCACCATTTCTTCTTCAGGAACGGGATCTCTATTTGTGAAAAGATTAAAACCATCCAATGTTTCTATAGATGCTATTTCATCATATTTTGTTTCGGTAATTTCAGTTACAGCAACTGTTTTTGGTCGGGTTTTTGGAGGTTTTCCGTTATCGTAATTATTGGTTACGGCTAAGTTGATTTTGTATTCGCCTGGTTTTTTATAGACTTTTTTTGGAGTTACTTCTTTGCTAAAACTTCCGTCACCCATTTCCCAGAAATAACTAAAACTTGCTTTTGGTGCTCCGGCAACCTGAATTAAAGGCGGAACTTCGGGTTTAAAAATAACCTGATTTCCTTTTTTATCATAATTGATAGTGGCTTTTCGGGTTATGGTGTCTTTTACTTTTGTTTGCCCTTCAACAAATTTGGGATAAAAGAAAAGTAAAACGAATAATAGTATTTTTAATTTCTTCATGGTCAAAAGGTTTAAGATCTATAAAAATAGGAAAAAGTGGTGAACTAGTCACCACTTTTTCCAAAGGAATTTACCTTGCTTCGATTTAAGGCAAACCGTTTATCGCTGCTATCAGTTGTGCTTCGGTTCCAACAGTAGTTTCGGCATTAGAGAAAACATAAACATCTCCGGCTGCAATGGTAACTGCTTTGATGGCATATCTGAAGTTTCCATTATCTTCTGTTACAAAAATTACATGTGCCACTAATCCTACTGGTATTTGTCCGTAATGTTCAGAGAACTGATTGGTTCCGGCATTGTAAGTATCGAGTTTAGCTAAGGCACTTCCTTCACCATCGTAGTGTAAATAAATCGCACTGTTTTCAAAATCATAACCAGTTGGAGCTTCAGCAAGTATGGTAGTTTTTGGTCTTGGATCCGAATAGAATCTATCCACATTAGTCCAACCAAAATCATTTAAGAAAGCATAGTAAGCAGCACTGGCACCTTGTCCTTCGCCAAATACACCTTGTCCTCCGGCAGGATTTTGATCTCGCTGATCCCAGTCTAAATTTCCATCTTCATCAATGGTTCCATCCCAAAGTGACATTCCGGTTTCAAGTCCACCAGTTAAATCAGCCGGAATTTTCAATTGCATTGGACAAGTAATTTCCAATTGTTGACCGTTTTGAGTAGCGTTTATATAAAATTCACCACCAGAAATAATCAAAGCCATATCGCCGTTTGGTTTTCTACCCATAGTAGGTTTATCGGTTACCAACATTGTTCCTTTGTCAAAGACTTCGGCGTATTCAATAGCTACCTGACCTGCTGTAACTGGGTGTCCATTTAAGGTTAAGCAGTCACCGTTGATGGTTAATTCTACTCCTTTTGCGGATGTAAAAGTTACAGAGCCACCTCCTGCGTTAAGAGTAAACTGTTGTGTAACATTTTCTAGAGCGGTTTGTTTAAGATTGCTAAACTCTAATGCAGTTGGAATTTGATTTCCATCTGGAGTGTCGGTTGAACAGCTTGCAATGGCTAATGAGGCGAAAAGGGATAATGCGGTGTTTTTAAAATTTGTGTTCATGATTTCTAAGTTTTTATATTTTATATTAATTATTAAAAGAAAAATGCGGTTGGATTACTGATAACAGTTGTGGTTATTGTTCCATTATTTATAGTAATTGCTTCTACTGACCAAACATAATCACATAAGTAAGGAGGTCTACACGGACCGGTATAGATTCCGGCAACTGTAGTTTGGGTAATATTATCGACATCTTTTGTGACGATTGGTGGATTGGTTCTCATAGCTTCTGCGCTATTTTGACCTTGCATTAACTGCCATACTTTTAATCTATAAATTACGGTTTGTGGTTTTGGCACAAGTGGTGTCCATCTAAAACTAATTGGTTGTGATGCTTCGTCTGCTGAAAATGATTTGCCATTCTCAGGCGCAACATTTTTTAGTGCTGCAGTTGTAGTTTGTGCTTCAGGAGTACAACTTGCTAAAGCGATTGTTGTTAAAAATAATAATGCGATGTTTTTAAATGTTGTTTTCATGATTTCTAGTGTTTTAATTGTTGTTAATTTTTGTTTTATATAGTTATATCAATTCGTGTTTTAATTTGTTACCCATGATTCTGATTTTTTTTAAAGAATCTTTTAAAACAGTATATTGATGAACTTTATATCCTTATATCAACACGATTAAAACTTTGTTACCCCAAATAGTTTTATTTTTTTAAATTAGCAGACTCGAGCCCGAAAGGGCGAACTGTACGAAGTAATAAATTAGGCACTCATGACCGAAACAAAGTTGCATCCCGACCAACTATATATTGACGGATTAGTCCAAAACAATTCTGCAGTAATTCAATCTATCTATAAAAAGTTCGTGCCCAAAGTCAAAAACTACATCAGAACAAATAGTGGTGATGACGATGAAGCGCAGGATGTAATTCAGGAAGTATTAATCACAATTTATAACCAAGCCAAAACCAACGGATTGCAACTTACCTGTCCGTTTGACGCCTATTTTTTTCTACTTTGTAAAAGAAGATGGCTCAATGAATTAAAAAAATCATCCAATAAAGAGGTAACATTAAAGGATGATAATGTATCTATAGATGAATCTGTTCAGGAAATGACATTCCAAACCGAAGTCTTTGACGAAAAACAATCATTGTTTGATGAGATGTTTCAAAAACTTGGTGAGAAATGCCAGGAAGTACTCAAACTTAGTTTTGTCACAAAAACTATGGAAGAAGTAGCCGAAAAACTGAATGTGACTTATGGTTATGTGCGCAAAAAGAAATCACTTTGTACTGGCCAGTTAACCGAAATGATACAGCAATCACCCAGATTTCGATCTATAAACTAGGAATACCATGAACGAAGAACTATACATTGGCTTTGAAAGTTACCTCGCTAACGAAATGCCTACCGACGAAAAAATACTCTTTGAAGAAAAGCTACATAACGATGCTAAATTCAAACAGCAGTTTAATTTGTATAAAGGGACAACACAGTTATTATCACATAAATTTTCTGCCGAAACTATCAATTTCAAGAAAAATTTAGAAGCTATTTCTAAAGGACATTTCACAGAAACTATCAAAAACAAATCAAAAGTCATTGCATTTAAACCTTGGTTTTATGCTGTTGCAGCTTGTTTGGTTATCGGATTGGGAATTTTCACATTCACAAAAAATGACCCAAAATACAGCGAATACAATCAATATGAAACGGCTCAATTTGTAGAAAGAGGTGACAACGATACCAATCTTAAAGAAGCGCAGGATTTCTTTAATGAGAAGCAATACCAAAATGCAATAACTTCTTTTGAGAAATTACAACATATCAATAATCCTGAACTACTGTATTTTTATTCCATTTCTTTAATTGAAACCAACAACTATACAAAAGCAGAAACAATATTAAGCTCTTTAAAAAATGGCAATTCCGTTTATAAAGACAAAGCGACGTGGTATTTGGCGTTGTCTAATTTGAAACAAAAGAAATTTGACGAATGCAAAGCCTACTTAAAACAAATTCCGGTAGATGCAGAAGATTATACAAAAGCGCAAAAGCTATTAAAGGATTTGGATTAGAACTTAGTACCTTAGTCACTCAGACCCGAGCCATGTAATGGCGAACGGATATTTATATAAACTTAGCTACTTTTCACTAATGATTTTAACCGACACACACACGCATCTTTATTCTGAAGAATTTGAAAGCGACAGAACCGAAATGATTCAACGAGCCATTGATGACGGAGTTTCTCGCTTTTTCGTTCCGTCTATTGATTCCAGTTATACGCAAAAAATGTATGATTTAGAAGAGCAGTTTCCAGAGAATATTTTCTTGATGGTGGGTTTGCATCCAACGTATGTCAAAGAAAATTATTTGGAAGAATTGGCACATGTAGAAACGGAATTAACAAAAAGAAAGTTTTACGCTATTGGCGAAATTGGGATCGATTTGTTTTGGGATAAATCCTTTTTGAAACAACAGCAACACGCATTTCAACACCAAATTCAATTAGCCAAAAAATATAAATTAGGGATCAATATCCATTGTCGTGATGCCTTTGATGAAGTTTTCGAAGTTTTAGACAGCGAAAAAGCAACTAATTTATTTGGAATTTTTCATTGTTTTACCGGCGATTTTGGTCAAGCCAAAAGAGCCATCGATTTGAATATGAAACTCGGAATTGGTGGTGTTGCAACATTTAAAAACGGAAAGATTGACCAGTTTTTAAATGAAATCGATTTGAAACACATTGTTCTCGAAACCGATTCGCCTTATTTAGCTCCAGTTCCATTTCGTGGCAAACGAAACGAAAGCAGCTATACCAAATTGGTTGCCGAAAAATTAGCTTCTATATATGATTTGCAAATAGAAGAAATTGCCCGAATTACGACCGAAAATTCTAAACAAGTTTTTGGGATTTAAGCCAAAAAATCTAACAAAAATTGACTTTTTTTTTGTTCATTTGTTCCTGCTAAATTGTAAGCCAAGATGCAAAGATTTGATCCGATTCGACCGTTTTATGATGCCGAAGTCAATGAAGCCATTCAATCGGCTGTAAATCATCCGATGATGAAGGCGTTGATGAGCTTCACTTTCCCAGATGTGGAAGAAGAAGTTTGGAAAAATCAACTCAAAAAAACACATTCAATTCGTGATTTTCAATGTAATTTCATCTATCAATCCATTCAAAAAGTATTGGAAAAAAGCTCGGAAGGATTATCTACTTCGGGTTTTGAAAAATTGCAGCCCAACACATCGTATCTTTTTATTTCCAATCACAGAGATATTATTTTAGACACTTCATTACTGAATGTTGCGCTATTTGATCACGGATTAGTGATGACAGCCTCAGCAATCGGAGATAATTTGGTTAAAAAATCATTTATAAAAACGCTATCAAAACTCAATAGAAATTTTTTAGTACAACGAGGTTTGTCCCCAAGGGAATTGTTGGAAAGTTCAAAATTGCTATCGGAATACATCGGACAATTATTGTTGCGTGAAAATCGTTCGGTTTGGATTGCGCAACGCGAAGGGCGAACAAAAGATGGTAACGATGCAACACATTCCGGCGTATTGAAAATGCTGGCAATGGGTTCAGATGAAGTTAATTTAATTGACTATTTTAAGAAAATAAAAATTGTTCCTGTTTCGATTTCGTATGAATATGACCCAACCGATGCTTTGAAAATGCCCCAGTTAATTGCCGAAGCCAATGACGAAATTTACATCAAGGAAAAAAATGAAGATTTTATTACACTGTTAAGCGGAATAATCGGTCAAAAGAAACACATTCACATTCATGTTGGCGATATTTTAGATGCCGAATTAGATAAAATTGAACAAGAATTTGATAACACAAATAAGCAAGTTCAGGCTTTGGCGCAGACTATTGACGACTCCATTTTGCAGAGCTATAAACTTTGGCCAACGAATTATATAGCATATGATTTATTGAATAAATCCAATACCTATAGCCATTTCTATACAGAAAACGAAAAATCATTGTTTGAACGAAGACTGGAAATGAAGATTGACGTAAACAATCCGCAAATGGTAGAAAGTTTTTTAGCGATGTATGCCAATCCGGTGGTGAATAAATCAAAATATTTGAATGCAAACTAAACCCAACATACTTTTAATATACACCGGTGGAACTATTGGTATGATAAAAGATTTTGAAACGGGTGTTTTAAAAGCGTTCAACTTTAAAAAGCTATTGCAAAAAATTCCGGAACTCAAGCATTTGGATTGCGATATCGAAACGATTTCCTTTAAAAAACCTATTGATTCCTCGAATATAAATCCGGAAAAATGGATTGAAATTGCAGAAATCATTGAAAGCAACTACGCCAACTTTGATGGATTTGTGGTGCTTCACGGTTCGGATACGATGTCGTATTCTGCATCAGCCTTGAGTTTTATGCTAGAGAATTTGAATAAACCGGTTGTATTTACAGGTTCTCAATTGCCAATAGGAGATTTAAGAACCGATGCTAAAGAAAATCTGATTACGGCTATACAAATCGCCTCGTTGCAACAAAAAGGGAAATCCGTAATACATGAAGTCTGTTTGTATTTTGAATACAAATTATATCGCGGAAACCGAACAACAAAAATAAATGCGGAACATTTTAAAGCGTTTGCTTCGCCCAATTTTCAACAGTTAGCAGAATCAGGAGTTCATTTGAATGTTAATACCAATTTGGTTTTGCCAAAGCAATCGGCCAAAAAATTAGTAGTCCATAAAAAATTGGACAGTAATGTAGTGATTGTAAAAATGTTCCCGGGCATTAATGAATCTGTTTTATCGGCGATTATTGAAATTCCAAATTTAAAAGGAATACTCCTTGAAACCTATGGTTCGGGTAACGCACCAACAGAAGAATGGTTTATTCAAACCTTGAAAAAAGCCATAAAAAAAGGGTTGTACATCATCAATGTTACCCAATGTTCTGGTGGAAGTGTTAACATGGGGCAATATGAAACCAGTTCACAATTGAAGAAAATAGGAGTTATTTCTGGAAAAGACATTACTACGGAAGCTGCCGTTACAAAACTGATGTACTTGTTGGGGCAAAATGTAGCTCCGGCTGTTTTTAAAACTATTTTTGAGACCTCTCTTCGTGGCGAAATGCAGTAATAAATTATTAAACTAACTTTTTTTACTGAAAAAATTTGTTGTTCTTTGCATCCCAATAGAAAGGTGGCCGAGTGGCTGAAGGCGCACGCTTGGAAAGCGTGTTTATGGTAACATAACGAGGGTTCGAATCCCTTCCTTTCTGCGATAAAACCAAAGCGGTAGCTTTGGTTTTTTGTTTTTCACAGCGCGTCGAAAGTTCACTTTCGTAAGCGATGAGGAAAACAAAAAGCCAGCCTTGCAAAGGCTAAGGTTTTATCGCACAAGATTCCCCAAACGGGAACAGCGTAGCTAATCCCTTTTTACTATGAAACCTATCTCGTCGAAAGTTCACTTTCGTAAGCGATGAGGAAAACAAAAAGCCAGCCTTGCAAAGGCTAAGGTTTTATCGCCCAAGATTTCCCGCCAAGGGATCACCGCAGGTAATCCCTTTTACTATGAAAGGCGAAAGTTTACTTTCGTAAGCGCTCTGAAAAACAAAAAGCTAGCCTTGCAAAGGCTAAGGTTTTATCGGCCAAGATTACTTTACTTGGGCTTTTTTAGCTAGACTAAAGTTAAATTTTCTTTCAAAAAGTTGCACAACCAGAATAATCTTGCCATATTTGTGTAATATAATTCAAATGAAATCAAATTTTTTCCATAACAGTATTTGTTGTTGTTTCTCAAAAAAAGAGGAGTCATTTGTTATGGACTAATGCTATCATATAGTTTTTAAACAATGAGACTCTTCAATTTTTTGAAGGGTTTTTTGTTTTTAGAGCATTCTCAAAATCAAATTTTATACTATGAAATCAGTAAACAAAGCAATATACCAATCCAATTTTCTGGAAAAGAGAATTTTGCTGAATAAAAAGAAAGCTAAATATTGGATCAATGAACTAACCTATTGGCTGTTTTGTTCCAACAAAGAATATATTGAATATGATTTTTTCGAACAAAAAGAGGTTGAACTAAAAACGGTTTTAAAAGAATTATTAGAGCAAGAAGAGTTTTCAAATGAGGAATCAACTCAGTTAACAGAAGATTTCTTCAGTACTATTAGTGAAGTCTACAAAAAGCTTTTGCAGGATTTAAAAACAATTTTGGCTTTTGACCCAGCTGCCAAATCAAGGAATGAAGTCTTGATTGCTTATCCAGGTTTTTTTGCCATAACAGTGCATAGGGTTGCGTATGTTTTATGGAAGAAAAACGTGTTTATTTTGTCCCGATTCATTGCTGAATATGCCCATAGCAAAACAGGAATCGACATTCATCCAGCAGCAACCATAGGAGAAAGTTTCTTTATTGATCATGGAACTGGAATAGTAATAGGTGAAACAGCAGTTATCGGTAAAAATGTAAAAATTTACCAAGGCGTAACTTTGGGAGCGTTGACAGTAAGCAAAGACAAAGCCTCAGAAAAACGTCATCCTACTATAGAAGATGATGTTGTGATTTATGCCAATGCCACTATTTTAGGAGGCAATACCACTATTGGTAAAGGCGCTGTAATTGGCGGGAATGTTTGGATTACGAATTCTATTCCGGCACAATCTTTAGTTTTTCATAAAAGTGAAATCATTATAAAAAATATTCAAAACTTCCCTGAAGCAATAAATTTTAGTATTTAATTTAATAAAAAACATATGAAAGCAAACAACATTTTAGGAACCATCGGCAATACGCCCGTTGTAAAATTGAGTCGATTATTTGAAAACAGAAATGTTTGGATAAAATTGGAACGAAACAATCCAGGAAACAGTATCAAGGATAGAATTGCCTTAGCTATGGTTGAAGACGCTGAAAAGAAAGGGCTTTTAAACCCTGATAGTGTCATTATTGAGCCAACTTCGGGTAACACCGGAATTGGATTAGCATTGGTAGCTGCCGTAAAAGGATACAAAGTTATTTTGGTTATGCCCGAATCGATGAGTGTCGAAAGAAGAAAACTAATGGAAATCTACGGAGCTGAATTCGAATTGACACCTCGTGAAAAAGGAATGAAAGGTGCTATCGAAAGAGCAGCGGAACTCGTTAACGAAACCCCAAACTCTTGGTCACCAAAACAATTTGAAAATCAAGCGAATATTGATATTCATAAAACTACTACAGCATTGGAAATATTAGCCGATTTCCCTGAAGGATTGGATTATATCATTACCGGAGTTGGAACTGGCGGGCACATTACAGGTGTTTCCGAAGTTTTAAAAGAAAAATTTCCAAATCTAAAAGTCATTGCTGTCGAACCTGAATTATCTCCTGTATTAAGCGGTGGTAGTCCATCGCCACACCCAATACAGGGAATTGGAGCCGGGTTCATTCCTCAAAATTATCATGCCGCTGCTATCGATGAAATCATTCAAGTGAGTAAAGATGAAGCTTACGAATTTGCCAGAGCTATTGCCAAAAAAGAAGGAATTTTGGTTGGCGTTTCTTCGGGAGCTTCTTTGGCGGCTGTTGCCAAAAAACTGCAAGAGATTCCAAATGATGCCAGTGTATTGACTTTTAATTATGATACAGGAGAAAGATATTTATCCATAGAAGGATTGTTTTAATTTTTCAATCAAAATATTTCATAAAAAACACCTTTTTGCAAAGGTGTTTTTTCGTAAGTTTATGGCTTATAACATCAGTATGCGAATCGGTCTTTTCATCATAACATTTTTTACTACGCTTAGCATTTTTGCTCAGGAAACTGAAATCAAGAAAGAGGTTAAAGATGAAATTGATTTTGATGCCATTGATTCGTTATATCGCGAAGACCAATTTTATTTAAACATTACTTATAACGCATTACAGAAGCGTCCTGATGGTATTACCCAAAACAAACTTTCTCCGGGAATTGCTATTGGTTTTTTGAGAGATATGCCCATTAATAAAAAACGAACAGTTTCTATAGCAGCTGGTTTGGGCTATACATTGGCGATTTACAATCAAAATTTAGGAATTACAGAAACAAATGGGGCATATACCTATCAGGTTTTGGATTCTGGGGTTTCATTTACCAAAAACAAATTATCATTTCATTATATTGATTTGCCTATAGAATTCAGATGGCGAAACTCGACTCCTGAAAGTCATATATTTTGGCGCGTTCATTCTGGAGTAAAATTGAGTTATCTTTTTTATGACCAATACAAATCGGTTTCGTCAAGCGGGACAGTTACCATTTCTAACAATAAGGATTTGAATCAATTTCAATATGGAGTTTATTTAGCTTTTGGTTGGAATACCTGGAATTTCTCTGCTTATTATGGGTTAAATCCGTTGTTTAAATCTTCAGCCAAAATAGACAGTCAATCGATTAATATGAATACAATCAATTTCGGTCTGATGTTCTATATTCTATAACCAAAAATAGAGTAAAATACTTTGTGGAATCACGCCACACAAAAAACCAACAAACAATTCTTTATTTGAATGTGCTTTCATAACTAAACGCGAAGAAGCAACAAGTCCATTCATCACTACAAAAAAAGTAACCATATTGATGGTGTTAATTTGGTTATGAATGCTTAACCCAATTATAAAAACGGTTAGTGAACTAATGCCAATCATGTGAATACTCGCTTTGAATTTGGCATACAATAACAGAAATGCAAAAATGGTACTTAACAATCCTCCAACAAAAAAGAAATACAAGCTTGGAAATCGGTCAATCGTGATGCTTTTTTCTATTAAAACCGCAAATAGCATTAGCTGTAATAACAAAGGAATTTTACGTTGCGAAATATCAGAAAGCATGACACTTTCTATTTTTCCGAAAGTTCTCAGGAGATAAAAAAACGCAATGGGTAATAGGAAAGTAATGATGATTATTTGCAGAAAAAGAATGAAGTATTGTGGTAAAGTAAAATACCGAGCTTCGAGCAAAACATAAAAAAAAGTTCCTAAAAACGGAATGAAAATAGGGTGAAAGAGATACGAAAAAAAAGGAAGGATTTTTTTCAAAGTGCTATTGTTAAATCTTTTTCCTCATTCTGGCCACAGGAATATCAAGCAAGTCTCTGTATTTAGCAATGGTTCTTCGGGCAATTGGATAGCCTTTTTCTTTTAGGATTTCGGCCAACTGATCATCAGGCAAAGGTTTGTTTTTGTCTTCTTCTTCGATAATGTTTTTCAGAATTTTTTTGATTTCAAGCGTAGAAACATCTTCGCCCTGATCGTTTTTCATGGATTCCGAAAAATACTCTTTTATTAATTTGGTGCCATAAGGTGTGTCGACATATTTACTATTCGCAACACGGGAAACCGTAGAAATATCAAGCCCAACCATATCGGCGATGTCTTTCAAAATCATTGGTTTCAATTTGGTTTCTTCGCCATCAAGGAAATATTCCTGCTGGAAATGCATAATCGCATTCATCGTTACAAAAAGCGTTTCCTGACGTTGTCGAATTGCATCGATAAACCATTTGGCTGAATCCAATTTTTGCTTGATAAACTGCACCGCATCTTTTTGCGAATTCGATTTGTCTTTGGAGACTTTATAGGTTTGCAGCATCTCCTGATAATCTTTGGAAACGTGCAAAGTTGGAGCATTTCTACCGTTCAACGTAAGTTCTAATTCGCCATCAACAATTCGGATAGCAAAATCGGGAACAATTTGTTCTACCGTTCGGCTGTTGCTGTCAAAAGCACCACCTGGTTTTGGATTTAATTTTTCAATTTCTTCAATCGCCTTTTTTAGTTGCTCTTTCGAAATTTCGTACGTTGACTGAAGTTTTTCGTAATGTTTTTTGGTAAAAGCATCAAAATTGTTCTCTATAATATTGATTGCCAAATCAACATATTCTGTTGGCGTTTTGTGTCGGAGTTGTAATAACAAACATTCGTGCAAATCTCTTGCGCCAACACCGGAAGGCTCTAAGTCATGAATGATATGCAGAATTTTTTCCACGCTTTTTTCATCCGTATAAACGCCTTGTGTAAACGCCATATCGTCTACAATGTCTTGAACATTTCTGCGCAAATAACCATCATCATCAATACTGCCAACCAAAAATTCAGCGATATCGCGCTGTTCATCCGATAAGATAAAAGTATTTAACTGATTGATTAAATCTTGGTGAAAACTTGTTGATGCCGCAAAAGGCATTTGTCGTTCTTCATCATCGTCACTATAATTATTGGCCTGCAATTTATAATCGGGCGTTTCGTCGTTACTTAAATATTCATCAATATTGATTTCGTCAGTGTCAATGTTGTCGCTACCTTCATAATCATCATAATCATCTTCATTATTGTCGAATTCATCTTTCTCATACAATTCTTCCTCTTCTTTACCACTTTCCAAAGCCGGATTTTCTACCATTTCCTCTTTGAGTCGTTGCTCAAAAGCCTGCGTAGGCAATTGTATCAACTTCATCAACTGAATTTGTTGAGGTGATAGTTTTTGTGATAATTTTAGATTTAGAAACTGCTTTAACATATTTGTTTGTTTATGGTTTGTTGTTTGTGGTTTATAGTTATCTACAAACTATAAACCATAAACTATAAACATTTTTTAGAATTCTGCATTTTGTGGCGTTCTTGGAAATGGAATTACGTCGCGGATGTTTGTCATTCCAGTTACGAATAATACCAATCTTTCAAATCCTAATCCGAAACCTGAATGCACTGCCGAACCAAATCTTCGTGTATCTAAATACCACCAAAGTTCCTCTTCGTCAATGCCTAAGGCTTTCATTTTTTCAACCAAAACATCATAACGTTCTTCTCTTTGCGAACCTCCAACAATTTCTCCAATTCCGGGGAAAAGAATATCCATGGCGCGAACGGTTTTTCCGTCTTCGTTCAAACGCATGTAAAATGCTTTGATGTTGGCTGGATAATCAAACAAAATCACCGGACATTTAAAGTGTTTTTCAACCAAATATCTTTCGTGTTCACTTTGTAAATCGGCGCCCCATTCGTTGATGATATAACTGAATTTTTTCTTTTTATTCGGAGTAGAATCTCTTAAAATATCAATAGCTTCGGTATAAGATACACGTTTGAAATTGGTTGACAAAACGAAGTTTAATTTCTCCAATAAAGACATTTCGCTTCTTTCAGCTTGTGGTTTTTGTTTTTCTTCTTCAGCTAAACGACCTTCAAGGAATTTCAAATCTTCGGCACATTTATCCATCGTATATTTAATTACATATTGGATAAAATCTTCAGCCAAATCCATATTGTCATTCAAATCATTGAAAGCCACTTCCGGTTCAATCATCCAGAATTCAGCCAAATGACGCGAAGTATTTGAATTTTCAGCTCTAAATGTTGGTCCGAAAGTATAAATCTGTCCCAAAGCCATCGCAAAAGTTTCCCCTTCTAATTGTCCCGAAACCGTTAGGTTTGTATGTTTCCCGAAGAAATCTTTTTTGTAATCAATGTTTCCTTCTTCGTTTTTTGGCAAATTGTCTAATGGCAATGAGGTTACTTGGAACATTTCTCCCGCACCTTCGGCATCGGCACCCGTAATTACAGGAGTATTCACATACACAAAACCTTTTTCCTGAAAATATTGATGCACCGCAAAAGCCAAAACCGAACGCACTCTCATAATCGCTCCGAAAGCATTGGTACGAACACGTAAATGTGCATTTTCACGCAAGAATTCCAATGAATGTTTCTTTGGCTGCATCGGGAATTTCTCGGCATCAGAATCGCCTAAAATTTCTAATTTAGAAACCTGGATTTCATATTTCTGACCGGCACCTTTACTTTCTACCAAAGCTCCGGTTACCGAAACTGCAGCTCCGGTTGTAATTCTTTTCAAAATTTCTTCAGGCGTGTTTTCAAAATCGACAACACACTGAATATTATTAATTGTCGAACCATCGTTCAACGCTATAAATTGATTGTTTCTAAAAGTTCTTACCCAACCTTTTGCATTTACTTCTGTAATCGTTGTTTCACCGTTTAGTAAGCTTTTAACTTTTGTATGTTTCATTTAAATATCAGATATAAAATTTTAAATAGTAGATGTTATAATCTAAACGCAAATATAATTTATTTATTGTTCATTTCCAGTTCGTCAATTTCCTCATCTGTGCGTTCCAAAATATCGATAGTTGGTTCTGGTAAATCCTGTTCATTAGCCAATCTTTTATTCAAGGTTAAAACCAATGACGGAAGCAAAACTAAATTAGACAACATTCCGAAGAATAAGGTTAGTGCAACTAATCCGCCTAAGGCAACCGTTCCGCCAAAACTAGACAGCATGAATACCGAAAAACCAAAAAACAAAATGATTGAAGTATAGAACATGCTGATTCCAGCATCCTCAAATGTGGCAAAAACGGATTTTTTGATTTTCCAGTCGTTGCGCGATAATTCGAGTCGGTATTGTGCCAAAAAGCGCAAGGTATCATCGACCGACATTCCGAAAGCAATTCCGAAAACTAATAAAGTTGATGGTTTTAACGGAATGCCCAAAAAGCCCATCAATCCAGCGGTCATCAATAATGGTAATAGATTTGGAATTATCGAAACCAAAACCATCTTAAACGATCGGAACATAATGGCAACCAACCCTCCGGTTAGGAAAAAGGCAAACAATAATGAAGACAGTAAATTGTCTAATAAGTATTTAGTTCCTTTTTGGAATACCGATGCTTTCCCCGTTATGATAACTTCATATCTTGGCGAAGGAAATAATTTATTCACTTTGTTCCGAATGTGCGCTTCAATAGCTTCCATTCGTTCCCCGTTTTCGTCTTTGATAAATGTTGTCATTCTGGCCACACTTCCATCTGCAGTAATGTAACTTTTCAGTTGATTGTCTTTGTCGTTTTTAAGTGAGTTTTTGATATATGGCAACAAGAAAATTTCTTCTTGAGATGATGGTAAAGTGTAAAAATCCGGATTTCCATTGTAATACGCCTGATTGAAACTTTTGGCAATATTTACGATGGACAACGGCTTTGAAAGTTCGGGAATATCGGAAATCGTATGTTCCAATTCTTCCATTTTTCTCAGATTGGATAGCTTCATTGCACCATTTTTCCTCTTGGTATCAATCATGATTTCCAAGGGCAGCACGCCGTCAAATTCCTTTTCGAAGAAACGGATATCATCAAAAAACGCTGTCTTTTTAGGCATATCTTCCAAGATACTTCCCGAAACCTTGATTTCGTATATTCCGACAATTCCAAAAACTAGCAAACAAACAGCGGTAATGTATACGCCAATACGCTTGTATTTCACTGTATTTACTATCCATCTCAAAAACGACGTCAAAGACTCACGTTCTAAATGTCCGAGATGCCTCTGAATTGGAGGCGGAATATAACTGAAGAAGACAGGGATAATTAGCAAACTCAGTAAATAGATAGCCATAATATTGATCGTAGTAACTACGCCAAATTCTCTCAACAATACATTATTGGTTGCAATAAACGTTGCAAAACCAACTGCAGTTGTAATATTGGTTATCAATGTTGCGGTTCCGGTTTTGGTAATTACACGTTGTAATGCCTTAGCCTTATTGGAATGTTTGTGGTATTCCTGATGGTATTTATTGATAAAGAAAATACAATTCGGGATTCCGATTACGATAACCAATGTTGGAACCAAAGCAGTCAATACTGTAATCTCGTAACCCAAGGCACCAATTATTCCAAATGACCAGACTACACCGATAATCACGACAATAAGTGACGCCATTGTTGCTCTGAACGAACGGAAAAAGTAAAAGAAAATCAGTGAAGTGATTAGCAAAGCTGCTCCAATAAACAAACCAATTTCGTCGATAATGGTTTTGGCATTCAACGTTCGGATATAAGGCATACCCGAAGTATGTAATTCGATTCCGGTTGTTTTTTTAAATTTGGCAAGAGCCGGAATTAAATTGTTCAAAACGTATTCCTTTCGGGCTTTCGTATTGACAATCTTTTTGTCTAAGTAAATGGCAGAGCGGATTGCGCCTGTTTTTTTGTTGAACAACAAGCCTTCATAAAAAGGCAGTTTGGTGAATAGTTCTTTTTGAATCTGTTTCAGATAGCCTTCGTCCTGAATTTTGCTGTCATCCACCAATGGTTTTAATTCGAATTTTTCAAGCGAATCATTTTTGGTAAGTTTTTGCAGATTATCTACTGAAACTACTAGACTTACTTCTTTACTTGACTTGATAGTATTCATCAAATCGCGCCATTCAAGATAAACTTTCGGGGTAAATAGTTTTTTGTCTTTGGTTGCAATGACAATCAAATTGCCTTCTTCACCAAAATGATCCAGGAATTTATCGTAATCTAAATTTACTTTGTCGTTAGCAGGAATTAAATTGGCTTCTGTTTGCGTAAACCGTATGTGTTTGAATTGCGTTATCAGCATTCCTGTAACGACAAGAATACCTATTATAATAGCAATACGATTTCTTAAGATTATCCGAGCGATAAATTCCCAAAAACCAATACCTGACAACTTTTTCATAAATCCTAAAATGGGTTGCAAAGGTAATCAAAACGGCAAAAGAAGTAGACCATTTGCATAAAGTTTTCCTTAATTTATGCGAGATTAAATGGCTAATTTTAAATAATTGTTAATAGCATAAAAAAAACTAAAAAAAATCAGCTTGTTTTTAGCATCTTTGTATGCACAAGCGGCAACTATTTTTGGATGAGAAATTTTAAAAACTCTTTATTTTATATTTTCATTACAGGTGGATTTACCTATTTGATATATAGAATTGTTGAACAAGGAAAACTACTGGAAGTTGGCAGAAAAATAGTTTCTCCTTCATCAGATGATAGTCAATGGGTTCAGTTTCTTTCTTCATTATTTCACAATTTACAGCATCCATTAGCATTATTACTATTCCAAATTATTACGATTGTTGTTGTTGCCAGAATTTTTGGTTGGATTTTTAGAAAAATTGGACAGCCTTCCGTTATTGGAGAAATCATTGCCGGTATTGTTCTTGGGCCATCACTTTTTGGACAGTATTTCCCGGATATGAAAGAAGCACTTTTCCCAGTGGCTTCACTTGGAAATCTTCAAATGTTGAGTCAGATTGGTTTGATACTTTTCATGTTTGTGATAGGCATGGAATTAGATTTGAAAGTCTTAAAAAACAAAGCCAACGAAGCAGTTGTAATCAGTCATGCGAGCATTATAATTCCGTTTGCTTTGGGTATTGGATTATCCTATTATATCTATCATCAATTTGCACCGCCTGGTATAGAGTTTTTATCGTTTAGTTTGTTTATGGGAATTGCCATGAGCATCACGGCATTTCCGGTTTTGGCTCGAATTGTTCAAGAACGAGGCATTCATAAAACCCGATTAGGAACTATTGTTATCACGTGTGCTGCGGCCGATGATATTACTGCTTGGTGTATATTGGCAGCAGTTATTGCCATCGTAAAAGCAGGAAGTTTTGTGAGTGCGTTGTATGTTATTGGGTTAGCGGTTGCTTATGTTCTAATGATGCTGTTTGTAGTTAAACCATTCCTAAAACGAATTGGGGATTTATATGCCAAAAAAGATAATATTAAAAAATCGGTTGTAGCTATATTTTTCCTGACACTTATTGTATCTTCTTATTTGACTGAAATCATTGGTATTCATGCATTGTTTGGTGCTTTTATGACAGGTGTTATTATGCCAGATATATCGAAATTCAGAAATGTTTTTATTGAAAAAGTAGAAGATGTTGCCCTGATTTTATTATTGCCATTGTTCTTTGTTTTCACTGGATTGCGAACAGAAATAGGTTTAATAAACGAACCTTATTTGTGGAAAATTACTGGATTTATCATTTTAGTTGCTGTTGCCGGAAAATTCTTTGGAAGTGCTTTAGCGGCAAAATTTGTTGGACAAAGTTGGCGCGATAGTTTAACTATTGGTGCTTTGATGAACACGCGTGGTTTGATGGAATTGGTTGTGTTAAACATTGGTTACGAATTGGGTGTGCTTTCGCCAAAAGTCTTTACGATGATGGTAATTATGGCGTTGGTTACTACTTTTATGACTGGTCCGGCGTTGGATATTATTAATTTTATTTTTAAAACCAAAGATGCCATTATTCCTTCAGAGGTTAAAAAGAGTTCCGATTATAATATTCTTATTTCTTTTGGGAACAATCAGAAAGGAAAATCACTACTCCGTTTAGCAAACAGTCTTGTTAAAAAGCAACCCGATTCTGCAAATGTGACGGCTATGCATTTAACGGCAAGTGATGAAATGCACGCGTATAATTTGCAAGAATATGAAACCCACACTTTTGAGCCTATTGTGAAAGAATCTCGAAAACTAGAACAACATATCACCACTATTTTCAAAGCAACCAACGATATTGAAACTGATATTGCTAACATTGCACATGAAGGGAAATATGATTTGGTATTGGTTGGTTTGGGGAAATCTATTTTTGAAGGAACCTTACTAGGGAAAGTGCTAGGATTTACCACAAGAATTATCAATCCGGATAGATTATTGGATAAATTTAAAGGGAAAGAAGGATTGTTTGAAAATTCACCTTTTGATGACAGAACACGTTTGATAATTTCCAAAACCAAACCACCACTTGGCGTTTTGATTGATAAAGATCTGCATCAAATTGATAAAGTATTCGTTGGTATTTATAGCGTTGGCGATGTTTTTCTGATTGATTACGCCCAAAAATTAATATTCAATAATGATTCTCATGTTACGATTTTGGACAGTAACGGACATACTAAAAATAACTTTATTGTTGAAAATGCTTTAGCTGCTTTAGAACAAAATCATCCGGATAACATCGAAGTGTTACATCCTGATCAACTCAACAAACCATTTTTGGCTCAGCAAGATTTAATCGTTTTTAGTTTAGAAACTTGGAAAAAATTGGTTGATGACGAGGTTTCTTGGCTTACGGACATTCCTTCGGTTTTGATAATTAAGCCGTAATTAAAATCCAAAATCAAAAACAAAACTTAGTTTGACCGCTAAGTTATCTTCAAATCGAGGCAGTTGGTTTGGGCCATATCTGTAAAATCCAGTTAATCCAAAACCTTTATAAATTTGATTCAATTCGATACCCGATTCAAAGAAACCTTGGTCTAAAGTTTTGTATGCAATGCCAACGTGACGTTCAGGATGTTGCAGATTTCCCCATGCCATTCGTGTTACTAAAACCATTGATGGCTTCACTTTTTTTAACAATTCCAGTCTTTTTAATCCATGTTTGAATTGAAGCATCACAAATTCACTCGAAAAGAATTCATTGAAATAAATCGTCTCAAAACTGTTTTTTCCAGCAATGGTTATTCTTTGTAAAAGATTGTCTTTGGTCAGATTATTTGGTGAAGTATTGTACAAGTGCGTGATTGGAAGTGCTCCAAAAGCATAACCTGCTTGTAGTAAAACAGTCGATTTTTGTCCGTTTAAATATTTTTTTTCATACTCAATTCGGGCATCAACTTTTCCAAAATTAAAATCATTAGCAAAGAAATTTGGCAGCGATTTAGTAAACTGAAATGCGAACTTTGGGTATCGTTTTTCATATTCAATTTTACCATTTGGTGTTTGCATAAGATCGCTAAAAGGATTCCATTGTATAGAAAACATTGCCGTTGTCATCGTAAAATCACTATACAAATGATTATTATAATTGAAAGTGTAATTAAACAACGGACTTATTTCGCTATGTGAAAGCTGCCAAATAGTTTCTGTTTTTGGAATAATTTTGGTTTCAATATAGCCACGCCACGTTTTGTGATTATAGAAAGTACTGATGTTGATTGGCCGAGGATCATAGAGTTTAAAAACCCTTTTGTCTGTAGCAAAACTGGTACTCGCAATCTCGCGAACATCGTCAGTATACGAACCACCAATCCAAGTGTTGGAAAAATTACCAATTCTAAAAGCCGTTCCTAAATTGTACTTTATGTTTTCATCTTTCAAGCCATACGCTGTATAGCCTTCAATACGAAGTTTTTTCGAAAAAGCATCATTGGTAATACCGCCAATTCCAACGCGAAATCCTTCATAATTATTATAACTCAAAAGATAACGCAAATCAAAATCAAACGGACCAAATGGCACATAACCATTGATAATTTTTCTGCCAAATTTGATTTTTTTCTCTATATTTTGTTTAGTTATGATACTGTCTAAGACGACATAAGTTCTCTCGCTTCTCGTGTCCAAACTATCCATTCTGTTTTGGTTCCAAAAAGCGTCGTCTCTTTTGTTGGCATTATCTTTAACTTCAATGGCAACAAAAGATTTTTTAATTTTCAGATTGTTATTCACCGCTATATCAAAAGCTTGCATTTCGGAAGAAAGATAAGTGAAATCGGAAGCCGCTTTTTTCGAATTGGTATCATCATTTTCGGCAGCAAATTCAATTCGACCGCCCAAAATTTTGGTAGGCTCTTTACTTTTTCCTTTGACTATTTTAAAGTTTTTCCGAATAGGAAACCAAATTTTTTCTTCGGGCAAATAGGTAAATTCGTGAATTCCGGTAATGTCTAAAACGCCACGAATTCGCATCACCGCTTTAGCGATAGCATTGTTTTCTTGGTCAACATATAGTAAGCCTTCCAAGCCTTTCTTGTTTTTATTTTTAAAATATAAAACAAACACCTGTCGATTGTCAATTGAAGTTGTGTCAAGAATTTTATACCGATATTCTTTGAGGGCTGCATTGGAAATTGGGCTTTTGTACTTGGTTTCAAAAAGCTCGTATTTATCATCATAAATAGAAAATGACTGCAGACTAAATCCTAAAAACTCATAAATAGGTTCTTTAAAACCAGCCATTTTGGTGCCCAAAATAGTTTCTTTTAGTATTGGTTTTTCAAACTGAAATTGTGATACTTTTTCGGTTAGAAACAAATGTTGTTTGTCAATAATTTTCTTAAACTTATAATCGGACGAATCTATTTTGGCAATTTTATCTTTGGAAACTGCATTCACAAAAACGGTATCAATTTTCCCGACAATTGAGTCAGGATTTGCTGTCACCAATAATTTAGTATACGATTTGAATTGAAAACTATTCAATTTTTTTTGCGGATTGTTGTTTTCTTTTTCTCTGATTACCTTGGCAATAATGGCATTTGCAGGATTTATATTTGAAATGCTTACTTCCTTCAGCACATCAATTTTTGGTAAAAGATAAAGCGTAAAAAAAGTTTTTATCTCGAATAGCGAAATGGTTTTTGATTCATAGCCAACATAGGAAACCGTCAATGTTTCGGGTTGTGATGCCAAAAGAAAATTGAACTTCCCATCAACATCGGCAATAGTAGAAAAGCCATTCTCGGTTTTTATAGTGGCAAACGGAAGCGCTTTTTTTGTTTCAGAATCTTTTATAATTCCATTGACTTGGAATTGTGCTTGTAGCGACAGCGTGAAAAATAAAAATAGTAGAAATAGTCGCTTCATTTGAAAGTAATTGGCAGCAATGATTTGACAAAAATAGGAATAAAAAAATCCGTCTCGATGTATCAGGACGGATTTAATATTGAATTAATAAAGTTACACTTTCATGATTTCGGCTTCTTTGATAGTCAAATGTTCATCCACTTTTCGGATAAAACCATCCGTCAGTTTTTGAATGTCTTCTTCAGCAGATTTACAAATGTCTTCAGAAGTTCCTTCTTTTTCTAATTTCTTGATATCAGTGTTGGCATCTTTACGCGCATTTCGAATACTAATTTTAGCATCTTCTGCTTCTGATTTTGCTTGCTTTACCAAATCGCGTCTTCTTTCTTCAGTTAAAGGCGGAACGCTTATGATTATATTTTCACCATTATTCATTGGATTGAAGCCAATATTTGCCACCATAATTGCTTTTTCTATGGGCTGCAACATACTTTTTTCATACGGTTGAATGGTAATCGTTCGGGCATCTGGAACATTCACATTGGAAACTTGAGATAATGGTGTTTGAGAACCATAATAGTCTACAAAAACACTACCCAACATTTGTGGTGATGCTTTTCCGGCGCGTATGTTTAAAAATTCTTTTTCTAAATGTGCAATAGAACCAACCATTGATTCTTTTGTACTGTCTAAAATAAATTCTATTTCTTCCATTTTATTTGGTTTATGGTTTTGGGTTTGTGGTTTTGGGTTAACAATAAACTATAAACAACAAACTATAAACTATATTTTCACAACGGTTCCAACATTTTCTCCGCTGCAAATTTTCAATAAATTTCCTTTTTTATTCATATCAAAAACCACAATTGGCAATGCGTTTTCCTGACTTAAAGTAAATGCCGTTGAATCCATAACGTTCAATCCTTTTTTGATAACGTCATCAAAAGTAATGCTTTCGAATTTTACGGCATTGGTGTTTTTTTCAGGATCAGAATCATAAATTCCATCAACACGTGTTCCTTTCAAAATCACATCAGCATGCACTTCAACGCCACGAAGAACCGCAGCAGTATCAGTAGTAAAATAAGGGTTTCCTGTTCCCGCACCAAAAATAACAATTCTTCCTTTTTCAAGATGACGCACCGCTCTTCTTTTGATATAAGGCTCGGCAATCGCTTCAATTTTTAAAGCCGTTTGCAAACGTGTCAACATTCCTTTGTCTTCCAATGCGCCTTGTAAAGCCATTCCGTTGATAACTGTTGCCAACATTCCCATATAATCGCCTTGAACTCTATCCATACCGTTACTGGCTCCGGCAATTCCTCTAAAGATATTTCCACCACCAATAACAATGGCAATTTCTACACCTTTATTATGAATTTCTTTAATTTCATCAGCATATTCAGCAAGACGTTTTGGGTCAATTCCATACTGTCTGTCGCCCATTAAAGCTTCACCACTTAGTTTTAGAAGAATTCTTTTGTATTTCATTGGTATGTCCTTTTTAATTTAAAATTTGACTGAGACTATAAAGCCGAATGTCCACTGGACATTCTCCTCTTAATATCAAAAGTGATGCAAATATAAACATATTCTCTTTTTTTATGGTATTTGGTAAAAAGAATGTTAACCAACAATTATCATGTTTTTTGACATGTGGGTTTTGTAACTTCGCAGCATCAAAATGCAGTTATGAAATCGATTATAGAAAAAAGCCTTTTGCAAAGTCACAGTTACACGGATTATAGAAATCAAATCAAAGCCTTATTAAATGAAGGGAAATCAACAGGCAACGAACAATCGGAAGCATTGACACATTACAGCGAACTGAACGAAACCAGAATGAATCGTTTAGAGAAAACGATTGTAATTGCAGATGAAAATGTGCAAAAACTGCAGCGTTTACAAAAGGAATATATTTGGTTAGTCATTTCCGAAGGTTGGTGTGGCGATGCAGCGCAGCTTCTTCCTATCATTTATAAAATGGCACAACTCTCAGAAAATATAGAATTAAAAATCGCTTTTCGCGATGAAAATGATGACTTGATGAATTTGTTTTTAACCAATGGCACTAAGTCAATTCCGAAGTTAATTATTCTTGATAAAAACACCTTAGAAGTTTTGGGTGATTTCGGACCAAGACCAATTGGCGCAACACAATTAATTTTGGATTATAAAAAGCAATACGGACTAATTGACGAAAAAGGGAAAACCGATTTGCAACTTTGGTATTTGCACGACAAAGGATTATCGACTCAAAAGGAAATAATAGATTTAATAAATGCTTTGGAATAATTATTTAAAATTGTAGGTCAATCCAAGGCAGAAGCTACCTATTTTTTCATCTGTGATTTTGCTGAAACCGTATTGACAAAGTTCTATATACAAACCAATCCCACCATTATCGGGTTCTTCAATTCCCAAGCTTATTTTTTTAAAATAACCGGCTAATTTATCTTTCCCGAGAGCAAAAGATCTTCCAAAACCGGCTTCTACAAAATAGCGTAAATCCATTCCGCCTCTTGGACAAATTTTGAGTGATCCAAATACGGGTGCCACCACTAAACATTTACTGCCTTTCCAATCAATTCCTAAATTCGCACCAATGCCAATCCAGTCGACTGGCTTCACGCCAAATCCAAATCGGGCGTTAATTCCGTCAGGTAAAAACCAATATTCACTTTCACCTGTGTAAGGATCGATTTCTCCGGCATATTGATTGGCTTTTATAGGAACCGAAAAGTCTAATTTTGCATACGAATGTCTAGGCTCTTTTACGTCTGTTTGTTTTGGTGTTTCCTGTGAATAACCAAGGCAGCAAAAAAATAAGATGGATAATAATACATAAACTCTCATAATCTTCAATATTATTTCTCGAATTCTTCCGGAGAAATACCGTTTTCAACAGAGAAATCTCCAATTTTTGTTCGGCGTAAAGCGGATAAATGCGCTCCAGAATTTAGTGCTTTCCCAAAGTCAAAAGCAAGTGAACGAATGTATGTTCCTTTGCTACAAACTACTCTGAATTCTATTTTAGGCATATCAAATTTAGTAATTTCAAATTCATATATGGTAGTTTTTCTGGAAGAAATTTCAACTTCTTCTCCTGCACGGGCGTGTTCGTATAATCGTTTCCCATCTTTTTTTATGGCAGAGAAAACGGGCGGTTTTTGGTCAATTTCACCAACGAATTGTTTTACCGTTTCCTGAATTAATTCAGATGTAATATGTTCTGATGGAAAAGTAGCGTCAACTTCGGTTTCTAAATCATAGGAAGGCGTTGTTGCACCAACAGTAATTGTTCCGGTATATTCTTTTGCTTGCGCCTGAATTTCTGTAATTCGTTTGGTAAATTTTCCGGTGCAAACAATCAGTAAGCCTGTCGCCAATGGATCTAAAGTGCCTGCATGACCAATTTTGAATTTTTTAGGAAGATTGTATTTGCGTTTTAAAATGTACTTCAATTTATTCACCGCCTGAAACGAAGACCAAGTCAAAGGTTTGTCAATCAAAAGGATTTGACCTTCTAAAAAGTCTTCGGAAGTCATTAGATTGTCGTTAATTTCATGATGCAGAAATGAATAATCAGAATAGCTAAACCAGCTACAATTCGGTAATAACCAAACATTTTAAAACCATGTTTAGATAAATATCCAATGAAAGATTTGATAGCTAACATTGCTACAATAAAGGCTACAACATTTCCAATAATCAAAAAGTTAATCTGATCGGGGTTTAAGTCAAAACCGTCTTTATAATAATCATAACATTTTTTAACTGTCGCGCCAAGCATTGTTGGAACCGCCAAGAAAAATGAAAATTCAGCCGCAGTTTTTCGAGATAATTTTTGTGACATTCCACCAATGATACTCGCCCCACTTCGGGAAACTCCTGGAATCATAGCCAAACATTGGAACAAACCAATTTTTAAAGCTGTAGCATAACTTATTTTTTCAGTTTCCTGAGTTTCCTCTTTTTGTGTAAACCAATCATCAACTTTTAATAAAATGATTCCACCAAGTACTAACGAAACTGCAACAGTTACCGGATTTTCCAACAAAGCATCAATCTTTTTGCTGAAAAGCAATCCAAAAACAACAGCCGGAATAAAGGCAACTAAAAGTTTAAAGTAAAAATCGAGTGTTTGAAAAAATCGCTTGAAGTATAAAACAACCACCGAAAGTATCGCGCCAAGCTGAATCACGACAGTAAATAATTTGGTAAAATCGTCATGAGCAATGCCAAAAAATGACGAAGCAATAATCATATGACCAGTTGAAGAAATCGGAAGAAATTCAGTTATTCCTTCAATAATGGCTAGTACAATAGCCTGTAAATAATCCATTATTTAGCTTTAGATTTTTTGAAAATAGAATAAATCGTAATTCCAAAACCGATTAAAACTACGGTTGGTGCCAAACGAATTCTTCTAAAACTGAAAACATCTTCGCTAAAAACGGTTGGGTCATCGCTTCCGCCGCCACTCATCAAAATAAACCCTAAAGCGATAACTCCAATCCCAATCAACAGGATTTTATAGTTTCCCTTTTCAAAAAGAAAATCAGGTTTTTGCTCGTTGTTTTTCATATTGTCATTGCGAGGAACGACGCAATCTCGTCCTCTTTTTAAGTTTATAATTTCTTAATAAAGATCATCAGTTCTCAAATTCAAAAAGCGCTGTGTAGCAAAGTAAGTGCTTATCCATGTAATCACAACACCTAGAACCAAAACACTCAGAAGAACTACTGTAATAGCTAATTTATCTTCTATTATGCCAAGATTTGGGAACGTAGTTTGAATATAAACTAATACGCCAATCAAAGCAAATATGGCTAATGCAGAACCAATCAATCCCAGAAAAACGCTGCGTTGAATAAATGGTTTTCTGATAAATGATTTGGTTGCGCCAACCATTTGCATGGTTTTAATAATAAATCGGTTAGCGAAGATTGATAAACGCAATGAACTATTGATTAGTAATACCGAAACAAAGGCAAAAACACAACTGATAATCAAAATCCACATACTGATATTCTTGATGTTATCATTGACTAAAGTTACTAGTTGCTTATCATAAACGATATCGGCAATCATTTCGTTTTTGCGTAGTCGATTTTCAATTTTAGCAATGCCGGCATTGGTAACATAATCGGCTTTCAAGTGAATGTCAAAAGAATTCTGAAGTGGATTAACACCTAAAAACTGCATAAAATCCTCGCCAATTACTTTCATGTGTTTTTTAGCGGCTGCTTCTTTCGAGACATATTCAAAAGATTTTGCAAATTTTGCCGTTTTCAATTCACTTGTAAAAGCGGTTATTGTTGAATCAGATGCTTCTGTTTTAAAGAAAACAGTCATCGCGATTTCTTCTTTGAAATTGTCTGATAATCGTTTGGAATTGATTACAAACAGTCCCAAAATCCCCAATAAAAACAACACTAAAAAGATACTCAACACGACCGAAAAATAGGAAGTAATAACTCTGCGTTTCTGGAACTTTTCAAATGATGATAACATAAATGGTTTTTTGATGTGGTAAAAATAATAAAGAAAATTGTTTTTCTTCTTTATAACGTACAAACTTTTAACTTTATTATAATAAACGTAAATTTGCCGCTTAAATTTCTTTTGCGCACTACACCTGTCAGGTTTTTAAAACCTGACAGGTGTAAAAAAACAATAAAAAAGAGTAATGAAATATCATCACGAAAAAATCGAAGAAAAATGGCAAAAGTATTGGGCTAAAAACCAAACTTTTGCTGCCAGCAATAATTCAGACAAGCCAAAATATTACGTACTCGACATGTTTCCGTATCCTTCCGGTGCCGGACTTCACGTTGGTCATCCGTTAGGTTATATTGCTTCCGATATTGTGGCGCGTTTCAAACGACACAAAGGTTTTAATGTGTTGCATCCGCAAGGCTACGATTCTTTTGGACTTCCCGCGGAGCAATACGCAATTCAAACCGGGCAACATCCCGAAAAAACAACTCGAGAAAATATTGCGCGTTACCGTGAACAATTAGACAAAATAGGTTTTTCATTCGATTGGAGTAGAGAAGTACGTACTTCAAATGCCGATTATTACAAACATACGCAGTGGATTTTCATTCAATTATTCAATTCTTGGTATAACAAGGATACGGACAAAGCCGAAGACATATCGACACTAATTGACATTTTTGAAAAAGCCGGAAATGCAACAGTGCATGCGGTTTGCGATGACAATATTGAAATCTTTTTCAAGTCAGAATGGAATGCTTTTTCAGAAGAAGAAAAGCAAAAAAGATTATTACAATACCGATTAACCTATTTGGCAGAAACCGAAGTAAACTGGTGTCCTGCTTTGGGAACAGTTTTGGCGAATGACGAAATCGTAAACGGCGTTTCCGAGCGTGGTGGTCATCCGGTTATTCGTAAAAAAATGACACAATGGTCGATGCGAATTTCTGCTTATGCTGAAAGATTATTGCAAGGCTTAGAATCCATCGATTGGAGCGAATCTATCAAAGAATCACAACGCAATTGGATTGGAAAATCGGTTGGAGCTACAGTAAAGTTCTCCGTTCTCGGTTCTCCGTTGTCAGAGCAACCGACAACCATTGATGTTTTCACTACGCGTCCTGATACGATTTTCGGAGTTACCTTTATGACTTTGGCTCCGGAACACGAATTGGTTTCAATTATCACAACTCCAGCACAAAAAGCAGCCGTTGAAAGTTATATAGAAGCAACAGCAAAACGATCGGAACGTGAGAGAATGGCGGATGTAAAAACCATTTCCGGAGTTTTCACTGGCGCTTATGCCGAACATCCATTTACAAAAGAATCGATTCCGGTTTGGATTGGCGATTACGTTTTAGCAGGTTACGGAACCGGAGCGGTTATGGCGGTGCCTTGTGGAGATGAAAGAGATTATGCTTTCGCGAATCATTTCAAAGGCAATCCCGAAACTTCGGGAGGAATGCCGGAAATTAAAAATATTTTCAATCAAGATATTTCGCAGGAAGCGTTTGCTTCTAAAGATGGTTTTGAATTGATAAATTCTGATTTCCTAAACGGTTTGGGTTATAAAGCCGCAACCAAAAAAATCATCGAAGAACTAGAAAAAGTTCACCACGGAAAAGGCAAAACCAATTACCGTTTGCGCGATGCGGTTTTCTCCAGACAAAGATATTGGGGAGAGCCATTTCCAGTTTATTATGTAAATGGAATGCCTCAGATGATAGACTCAAAATATTTACCAATCATTTTACCTGAAGTTGAAAAGTACTTGCCAACCGAAGATGGACAGCCACCTTTAGGCAATGCAACGGATTGGGCTTGGGATAGTGTTCAGTGTTCAGTGGTTAGTAATCAGTTGATTGATGAAGCGACAATATTTCCGTTAGAATTAAACACCATGCCGGGTTGGGCAGGAAGTTCATGGTATTGGATGCGTTATATGGATGCGCATAATGACGCCGAATTTGCTAGCAAAGACGCATTGAAATATTGGGAAAGCGTTGACTTATACATAGGCGGAAGCGAACACGCCACAGGCCACTTATTATACTCGCGTTTTTGGAACAAATTCCTAAAAGACAAAGGCTTTGCGCCAACCGAAGAGCCTTTCAAGAAGTTGATTAATCAGGGAATGATTTTGGGAGAAAGCGCTTTTTTATTTGTGTTACAGACCAGATTTGGTGAGAAAAGCGGACAAACTCAGGTGATAATTTCTAAAGAATTATATACACAGTTTATTAATGGAGGTTCAATAGATATTTTACCTATTGTTCTAAAAAGCTATCTATATGAGAGAATGAGCTTTCAACTTGAATTCAATCAAGATTTAAACGGGTTGCCATTTAATTTTATTTGCTACAGAACTCCAGTTGATGTAAACTATGTTAATTTGAAAAACGAAATTGTAGTTGATGAACTTCAAGATGACAATAGGTACAAGATTGATATTTTGAATTCTTCATGTTTTGATGGTGATGTAATAACAAGTGGTGATAGAATCGAGATTCTTTCAGTTCATAGAGAAGTAGAAAAAATGTCTAAATCAAAATACAATGTCGTTAATCCTGATGATATCTGTAATGATTATGGTGCCGATACTTTGCGTTTGTATGAAATGTTCCTTGGTCCATTAGAACAAGCAAAACCATGGAATACTGCCGGAATTACCGGAGTTTCAGGCTTCCTGAAAAAACTG
The DNA here is from genome assembly GCF_031381455.1 of Flavobacterium sp. GTDB lineage: Bacteria > Bacteroidota > Bacteroidia > Flavobacteriales > Flavobacteriaceae > Flavobacterium. The sequence continues at coordinate 47,975 of NZ_JANMXZ010000048.1, forward strand.
TGGCGTTTGTATTTTGATGACAATACAGGTTTAAATATTTCTGATGAAGAACCAACAGCAGACATGTACAAATCATTACACAAAACCATCAAAAAAGTAACCGAAGATATCGAGAATTTCTCATTCAATACTTCAGTATCACAGTTTATGATTTGTGTAAACGAATTGGCAACGCTAAAATGCCATCACCGAAAAATATTGGAACCATTGGCAATTGTAATTTCACCTTATGCGCCACATATTGCTGAAGAACTTTGGTCACAATTAGGGCACGAAGGTTCAATTTCAACAGTAGATTTTCCAATCGTTAACGAGAAATACTTAGTAGAATCAGAAAAAGAATATCCAGTTTCCTTCAACGGGAAAATGCGTTTTACGATTAAATTGTCTTTAGATTTAACGGTGCAGCAGATTCAGGAAATTGTTTTGGCAGACGAAAGAACCATTAAACAACTTGACGGCAGAACACCAAATAAAGTCATTATCGTTCCAGGGAAAGTGATTAATCTGGTAGGTTAATTTTCTTTTGCCTTGATGCAAAAGACCCGAGGCGAAGCTGAACGAAGCGAAGCTGAACGAAGCGAAGCTAAACAAAAAATCAAGGCTCTGACCCGAGCCGTAGGCGAACGGATGAAATAATCTTCGGCGGTCAAATCTATTCTTAAATCTTAAATATTTGAAATTAAAAGGAGGACTGCCAGTGGCAGTCAGGTATTTTTTGTTTAATTTATCCCCGAATGTCCACTGGACATTCTCCTCTTAATATCAAATGCTCAGACAGCTTTTCATTTTACAGATTTTTCGAATATTTGACACTCGCCTGCGAGATTCTAATGCCGATGCTACACTTCAAATGTAACCTTTTTTTATTTTTTCGTATAAGAAGAAAAAACAACATTATGAAAAAACACGAAATCCACACCATTGTTGAAAAAGCTGGTTTCAGCAGCATGAAAGAAAAGCTAACCGACAAAGTAGCGCACTTTCTGAACGAAAAAGCAAATGCAGGTTACGAAATTATAAGTGTCAATTTCACTTATTATGAGGCCGCAGAACTTGTTGCTTTTATCACAATTTGCAGATAAATGTCAAGATGTCATTGCAAAGATAATGGCGTACAATTTGATGAAAGGATAAAAACTAATTTTATAAATCATGATAGGATATTATATTTTAATCGGCTTGATTGCCTTAGTCAGTTTTGCCGTTAGCTCTAAGTTAAAGAGTAAATTCGAGGAATACTCACACGTTCATTTACGCAACGGCATGAGTGGTGCAGAAATCGCCACCCAAATGCTACACGATCACGGTATTTATGATGTTAAAGTCATATCAACACCGGGACAATTAACAGATCATTACAATCCAGCCGATAAAACAGTTAATCTCAGTGAGACCGTTTACAACGAACGGAATGCTTCGGCTGCAGCAGTTGCTGCACACGAATGTGGTCACGCTGTTCAACACGCGACGGCATATACTATGTTACAGTTGCGCTCACAATTAGTTCCAGTTGTAAACGTTTCATCGACCTTATCGCAATGGTTAATTTTTGGAGGATTAATTCTCGGAGCCGGAGCGCATTTAGGTTTCGGATTTTATGTAGCTGTTATCGGTTTGGTATTGATGGCAGTCGCTACTGCCTTTAGTTTTATTACATTGCCGGTCGAATACGATGCCAGCAACCGAGCTTTAGCATGGCTGAAAAATAAAAACATGTTAAGCCAACAAGAATACGCCGGTGCCGAAGACGCCTTGAAATGGGCCGCACGTACTTATGTAGTTGCCGCTATCGGAGCGTTGGCTTCGCTCTTATACTGGGCACTCCAGGTTTTTGGAAATAGAAGATAAATTGAAATCCGTCTCGTTTTTTGGAACGAGACGGATTTTTTCTTTTATACATTTCGTCGAACGGTTTTATAATCCATTTCCCGCAAGCCTTGTTATTCTTGAGTTTATTCAAAATATTTAAATCCTAAAGAATAATTTTTCGTAGATTTGAGCATCTAATACCACAATAGATGATTATACTTTATTCAAACGAAGAATTTCGGGAAATCGAGACAGATATTTCCTTGAAATTTAGATACGCTGTTTCTAATAGAGGAAGGCTCATAAGTTTTTCAGAAAATTTTATGGACGGAAACGAATTAAAAGGATCTTATGCAGATGGCTATAAAACCTTTCGTTACGGAAAATCGGTGAATGGAAAGAGAAGTTACAAGACCCTATTTATATACAAACTTGTGGCTGAATTATTTATTCCGAAAACGTCTGAAGAGCAGCAATATGTATTGCACTTAGATTATGTTCGCGATAATGATTTGGTAAAAAACCTAAAATGGGCTACATACGAAGAGAAACTGGCTCACCATAAGAAAAGCCCGCATGTTATCAATTCATTGAGAAAATTAACAGAGCATAACATAAAAGCCGACGGTAGAAAGCTAACTACAACAAAGGTTATCCATTTAAAAAAGTTACTTAGTAAACCAAATCAAAAAACACGTATCAAGATTTTGGCTAAACAATTCGGAATCAGTGAAATGCAGATTTACCGAATTAAGCGTGGCGAAAACTGGGGTCACATAAAAGTTTAACTATAACTGAATCTGTCTTTCAATTTGTTGTTCTAAAGAAATAAACGTTTCTGTTCTGGAAACGCCATTAATAGGTTGAATTTTTTTGTTAAGCAGTTGCATCAAATGTTCGTTATCGCGGCAAATCATTTTGATTAAGATGCTCCAATTTCCTGTTGTATAGTGACATTCGAGAACTTCCGGGATTTTTTTAAGTTCTTTCACTGCTTCCGAATTACTCGAAGCTTTCTCGAGATAAATTCCAATAAACGCCATGGTTTTATAGCCCAAAACTTTATTATCTACAATTAGTTTCGAGCTGGCAATTACGCCTGCATCTTCCAGTTTTCGTAAACGTTGGTGAATCGCAGCACCGGAAATTCCGATTTTATTGGCGATTTGCAATATCGGTTTTCGGGCATCTTCCATAAGGTCGCGGAGGATTTCTTTATCGATACCGTCGATTTCTATTTGTAGTTGATTTATTTTCATTGTATAAATTTGAAATGTCATTATCGGATAAAATCCGAATTATTTATATGTCGCCCCGCTGGGGCTTAAAAACATAGAACAACCTTTTTCTACCAAGATTTAGCTCCTAAAGGAGCTTTTTTACTCCCATCGGGACTGCATTTTTGTAGTTTTCTACCAAGATTTAGACCCTAAAGGAGCTTTTATAGTCCCATCGGGACTGCATGTTGGTAGATAATTTATCAATCCAAAAGTGTGAGCCCCAGCGGGGCGATATATAATATGAGTTAATAATTAGCCCTAATGTACAGTTATATTGTATTTTTATTAAAAAACAGTTTATTTTAAAGCAAAAATAGAAATTTTGTTTTAAGTTATAAGTAAAAGATTTGATTAACAACTGATTTAACAAAAGGCCATGGCTAAATAGCCCTGATGGGAGTGGCACGAAGTATAACGGACAGCAGGAATTACCATTCCTAAAATGCCCAAACCATTCGCTTCAAATAACTCAGTAACTCAGCTTCTCAGGAACTTAGTAACTCAGAAATTAATTCCCCAACAACTTATCAGGATTATAACCTACGTAAGGCATTTCGGTTTCGTGAAAAACAATACCATGTGTTGCCATTTCTTTCAAAATAGGTTCGTATACTTCTTTTTTAATTGGTAATTGTACACCAGGTGTTTTGATGTTGCCATTCAAAATTTGTAAAGTCGCTATCGCAACAGGTAAGCCAACGGTTTTTGCCATCGCGGTATAGATTTGGTCATCACCGATGCAAACCATTTTGGAATCTATTTGTTTGCGCTCGCCATCAAGTTCGTAACCAAATTTGTGGTACATCACAATCATGTCTTTGTCTTCAGGTTGTAAGGTCCAACTGTCGTTTAAGATGCGTTCTAAAATTTGTGCCGGAGTAGCATTTTTGAGTCCAACAATCTTCTTTTTATTAAAGATATCGAGTTCCATTAATTTGTCCCACATGATGTCGTCTTGTTCAATACCAAGAGACATTCTGGTTTTTAATTCTACCGAGTCGGATGCGTGAAAAGGCAAAAAAGAATTTATAAAATCTCGATAACTCATCGTCTCTGAATTTTCCATGACATAAGAATCATCGGTCATGCCTAATTGCACAAACATGTTCCAAGCTTTGGAAAAACCAACTCTACGGATTGTTCCGCGATATAACGTCAGGATATCATCAAGACCATAAATACTTCTGTATTTTAAGGAATCACGATTAGCATAGCCTTCAAATTTTCCGAAACCTTCGACGTGAAAGAATTCGGTTCTGCGGAACAATTTGTGATACGGAATGTATTTGTATTTGCCTTCCTGAATAAATTTCGCGGCACCACCTTGGCCAGCTAAAACCACGTTTCGTGGAGCCCATGTAAATTTGTAATTCCAAAGATTATTATCTGATTCCGGTGCTACTAAACCGCCACAAAACGATTCAAATAAAATCATTTTACCGCCTTTGGCTTCAATTTCATGAATTACTTTCATGGCACTCATATGGTCAATGCCAGGATCGAGTCCCACTTCATTCATAAAAACCAAATTATTAGCCTTTACTGCTTCATCCAAGCTTTGCATTTCATCCGAAATATAAGAAGCCGTAACCATATTTTTTTTAAAAGTTACACAGTCTTTAGCCACTTCTATATGCATGTGTGCCGGTAACATGGAAATAACGATATCTGCTTTTTGAATTTCGGCTTGGCGCTGTTCAACATCATTTATGTCTAAAGCAATTGGGGTTGCATTGGGATGATTATATGTTTTTCTTCTGGCTAATTCAATTGATAAATCGCCAAGTGTTACATTTAAGTCTTCCTGAGTAGATTTTCTTAAAAGATATTTTATTAGTGAAGATGCCGAACGTCCGGCACCGATGATTAAAATTTTTCTCATGCTGTTGTTTTTATTCCAAATCCTTTTCTAAATCTTCGAGTTCTTTTTTGGCTTCTTTTTTGGTTTCAATTTTTTCTTTTTCAAATTTGGTGTCTTTCACCACCTCGTCTTTTATTAGAAGTGTTTTCCCCAAAACAAATACGGAGGAAAGAACACATAAAAGTAGTAAAATATTAGGAAGTTTTTTTTGATTTGCCTCAGATTTTTTAAGCAATAACAAACAAAAAACCATAGCCAACCCAATTGGTAAAAAAGCAATAGTATCCATCGGCAAAGCCGAAAAAACAATTGCTAAAATCGTAAATAGTATTCCTAAAACTAAATATAATTTTCTCATGATTAAATCCTAGTTGCTGAGGTTAACGTTAATTGTCCAGTTCCAACTGGAATACTAAACTTTAGCAAAGCCGGAACTTTTTTTGAGTCGGCTGTAAGCCAAATTAGATTTTTGTCTTTTCCTTTTAAGGCATCGGTTTTAGCGCCAATTGATAGTTTGTAGCATTCTTTGCTACCTAAATTTCCAGCAGAAATAGTTTCTTTGCCCATGTATTTTAAGGTAACTGGAATTTGTTTTTCGTCAAAAACAATCATTAAGTTTTGTGTTTGTCCAACTTTAAATTTAGACAAATCCATAGTTCTTACTTTATACAAAAGCGAAATCACATCTTGTGTGGAACCGCCAATGGTAAAGGTGTTTTGAGTTTCGGGTCGATTTCTTTTCTTCGAAGTACTATTAACCGTGTTTCCTTTGAAAACGTATTTTTCTTTTTTGGTCCAACCGCCTTCGTCTATGTTCCTTTTATATAAACTTGGTTTTAAAGTTATCGGATTCACATAAGATTCATATAAATCTCTGATTTTGAAAAACGAATCCCATTTGCTGTAGGTTGATAATTCGCAACTCAAATGCAAATAAGTGTTTTTGGCAGTGGTAACATTTTCGGTCGACATGGTAACTTGCGCCAATTGCGTCATTAAACCGCTCATATTATAGGAACCCGCAAAAACAAGTCTTTCGCCTGATTTTATTGTTTGGCAATTAACTATTGTGATAGGGCTGAAAACAAAAACGCAACAAAGTATAAGAGATATCTTTTTACTCATGTTTTTAATGTTGTTTTTTTGGTATTGTTTCACCAGTTCGCTGGCGCTAGTGTCGTGAATCTTCGATTTCATAATTGTAAATTGATGGTGCAAAAATAAATTTTAAAATGGTTCCTATACCAAAAGAAACGTGAAATTTCTTTAATAGTATTCAGATAACGAATAAATTTGTGTTTTAGTATAGACTCATAAAATGGAAAGAAAAATTACAAGTGTTGCTGCTTTGATGGGAATGATAGCAATAATTTTAGGAGCATTTGGTGCTCATGCTTTAAAAAAACAATTGTCGGTTGAGCAACTCACAGCTTTTGAAACCGGCGTAAAATATCAAATGTATCACGCGCTTTTTTTATTGTTTTTAGGACTCAATACCTTACTTGATGAAAAAGCAAAAAAAATGGTGTTTCAATTGGTCATTTTTGGAGTAATTTTCTTCTCGGGTTCTATTTATTTGTTAACTACCAAAGCGATAACAGGAGTTGATTTTAAATTTATTGGGATTGTCACGCCAATCGGTGGAGCCCTGTTAATACTGGCTTGGGGTATTTTGTTTTGGAATATTTGTAAAGCAAAAAGATAATATTTTAATAAAAAAAATAGTTTGTAGAATTTAATTTTTACCTTTGTCGTCTAATTTATAATGCAACACACACTAATTTCTATGGAGAACTACGCTCAAATTACGAAATCGATTTCGTTAGAAAAATATGGGATTAAAAACGTTCACGAAATTATTCACAATCCTTCCCTTGAAAAGTTATATAATGATGAGTTAAATCCAAATTTAGAAGGTTTTGAAAAAGGCCAACTAACAGAACTTGGAGCAGTAAATGTTATGACTGGTGTTTTTACCGGGCGTTCACCAAAAGATAAATACATTGTTAAAGATAGCATCACCGAAAATACCATTTGGTGGAATTCTGAAAAAGCAGTTAACGACAACAAACCCATAAACCAAAATACTTGGGTAGCGTTAAAAAACAATACCACTACTCAATTATCAGGAAAGAAATTATATGTTGTTGATGCTTTTTGTGGTGCCAATGAAAACACAAGGTTGAAAGTCCGTTTCATTATGGAAGTGGCGTGGCAAGCGCATTTTGTAACCAATATGTTCATTCGCCCAACGGAAGCCGAACTAGAACATTTTGGCGAGCCAGATTTCATTGTAATGAATGGTTCTAAAACTTCTTTCAAAGATTTTGCAGAGTACGGATTAAATTCTGAAGTATATGTCGCGTTTAATTTAACCGAGAAAATCCAAATTATTGGTGGAACTTGGTATGGCGGCGAAATGAAAAAAGGAATGTTTTCTATGATGAATTATTATTTGCCATTGCAAGGAATTGCCTCGATGCATTGTTCAGCAAATAAAGGGGAAGAAGGAGATGTTGCTGTTTTCTTTGGTCTTTCGGGAACGGGAAAAACAACATTATCTACCGACCCAAAACGAGAATTAATTGGTGACGATGAACACGGCTGGGATAACGAAGGCGTATTCAATTTTGAAGGCGGTTGTTATGCCAAAACCATAGATTTATGCAGAGAAAATGAACCGGATATTTATAGTGCTATCAAAAGAGATGCATTATTAGAAAATGTTACGGTTGATTCTGATGGAACAATTGATTTTAAAGACACTTCTGTAACACAAAACACGAGAGTTTCTTATCCGATTTATCATATTCATAATATTGTTAAACCAGTATCAAAAGCGGGTCATGCTAATAAAGTTATTTTCTTGACAGCCGATGCTTTTGGTGTAATGCCACCAGTTTCAAAATTAACACCGGAACAAACTCAATATTATTTCCTTTCCGGATTTACAGCTAAATTAGCGGGAACAGAACGCGGTATTAACGAACCAACACCTACATTCTCTGCTTGTTTTGGAAAAGCATTTTTGTCCTTGCATCCAACAAAATACGGAGAAGAATTGGTTAAGAAAATGGAGCAAAACCAAGCCAAAGCGTATATGGTGAATACTGGCTGGAACGGAACAGGAAAACGTATTTCGATAAAAGATACACGTGCTATTATTGACGCAATTCTTGACGGTTCAATTGAAAATGCAACTACTAAAACAGTTCCAGTTTTCAATTTTGAAGTTCCAACGTCATTACATGATGTAAATTCAGCGATTTTAGACCCAAGAGACACCTATGAAAATGCTTCAGACTGGAATGCAAAAGCCAACAACTTAGCATCGCTTTTCATCAAGAATTTCGAACAATATACCGATAACGAACAAGGAAAAAGCTTGGTGAAAGCCGGGCCACAATTATAATTAACCAACCTAACCAAAGAAAAAAGCCATTCCCTTAATTGAGAATGGCTTTTTTTATGATTCTAATTTTGTTTTATTTTCCTTTGTTGGCGTCGGCAATATATCTTTCCAAAGCCATTGTCATCGATGGTGTTTCTGGTGTTGGTGCCAAGATATCAATCCGTAATCCGTGCTCCAAAGCTTCTTTCTGAGTAGTACTTCCAAAAACAGCAATACGGGTATCGTTTTGTTTAAAGTCCGGAAAATTTTTGAACAATGATTTAATTCCGGTTGGACTAAAAAATGCTAAAACATCGTAATATACATCTGCCAAATCAGACAAGTCGCTCATTACTGTTTTGTAAAAAGTGGCTTGTGTCCAATCTACTTTTAACGCATCCAAAGTCTGTGGTACATCATAATTCAATTGATCTGAAGCGGGTAAAAGAAATTTTTCTTCTTTGTATTTTTTGATTAGCGGAGATAAATCAACAAAGTCTTTTTGACCAACGTAGATTTTACGTTTTCTATAAACCACATACTTTTGTAAGTAAAAAGCAATCGCTTCCGATTGGCAAAAATATTTCAAATCCTCGGGAACTTTATAACGCATTTCTTCGGCTACTCTAAAGAAGTGATCCACGGAATTTCTGCTATTCAAAATGATTGCAGTAAAGTTATTTAGGTCTATTTTTTGAGCTCTTACATCTTTTGCACTTACACCTTCTACATGTATAAACGATCGAAAATCAATCTTTACTTTATGCTTTTGTTGCAATTCAAAATAAGGTGAATTCTCTACTTTTGGTTCTGGCTGTGACACCAAAATTGTTTTCACTTTCAAGTTTGACATTCTAATGTGCTAAATTTTTTGTAATCAAATAATATATAAAATAGTAGGGCGCTATTTCAAGTGCGCAAAGATACAAAATAAAATAAAACAACTTGCCGATGAGTAAGTTTTGATAAATCTTCAACGAAATAAGATAAGAAAACAAATTAATTATTAAAATCACAGCAATTGTGCAATAAATCAAAATATTTGATGGCGTATTGTTATAAAACAAGTAAATGTTTATTGGCAATAAAATCAATCCAATAAAAGTTCTGTAACTAACCTTTTGTAAATTGAATTGTTCGGCAAATTCTTCAATGTTAAAAATGGTTGCCACAATCTTTTCTATCAAGAATTTTGAAAGCACAAATATTCCGAAAAAAGTAAAAATACGAACAAAAATTACCCAATCGCTTTTAGATACATAACCAAGATAACTCAGCACCAATTGAATGAAAAAAGTAAAAGAAATAATCTGTACAATAAACAACAATATCGTAAAACCACTCATCAAATGAGAAGTGTCTTTGTATACCTTGATATATTTATCGGAAACCAAAATTCTTAGAAATTCGCTAAACCGAGTTTCAAAAGCAGTCTTGGTTATCGCAATTAAAACAAAAGAAAAAACAAACAAACAGGTTGCCCAATCTTTAGGTTCTAGAATTCTTGGCTGTAAAACAGTTTCTATCATAATCCCGACAAAATTACTAATTTTTTATTTCTTAAAATTATTATATAATTATTAAGATAGTGCTCTGATAAAAGTTTATTTTTGCAACTAAGTTTGACGGCACTTACTATGAATGACGGTATTGTAATTATTCCAACCTATAACGAAATTGAAAACATCGAAGGTGTCATTCGGGCTGTGTTTTCGTTACATAAAACGTTTCATGTGCTTGTTGTTGATGATAATTCGCCAGACAAAACGGCTGAAAAAGTTATGGAATTGCAAAGCCAATTTCATGACAAATTATTTTTATCCGTCAGAAAGAAAAAATCAGGTTTAGGAACAGCTTATGTTCACGGATTTAAATGGGCATTGGAGCATCACTATGAATATATATTCGAAATGGATGCTGATTTTTCACACAACCCAAATGATTTAGAAAAACTATATGATGCGTGCTATTTTAATGGAGCAGATTTGGCTATTGGTTCTCGTTATGTAACGGGTGTAAATGTTGTCAATTGGCCTTTGAGCAGAGTATTACTTTCTTATTTTGCATCGGTTTATGTACGAATGATTACGGGTATGAAAATCATGGATGCTACCGCTGGTTTCATTTGTTATCGAAGAGAAGTTTTGGAAAAAATAGATTTAGAAAAGATAAAATTTATTGGTTACGCTTTTCAAATAGAGATGAAGTATAGAGCTTTCGCCAAAAATTTTCATATACAAGAAGTTCCGGTCATCTTTACAGACAGAACAAAAGGACAATCCAAAATGAGCGGCTCTATTATTAAGGAAGCTATTTTTGGAGTAATTTCATTGAGGTTTAAGAAGTTTTTAAATAAATTATAACATGAATACCGTTTTAATTAAAAATGCCAAAATTGTAAACGAAGGAACCGTTTTTGAAGGTGATGTTTTGATTGAAAACGAATTTATTGTTGAAATCGCAGAAAGCATTAGCCCAAAACTTTCCAGTTGCAAAATCATTGATGCCGAAGGTAGTTATCTTATTCCCGGAGCTATTGATGACCAAGTGCATTTTCGCGAGCCGGGTTTAACACATAAAGGCGACATTGCTTCTGAAAGCCGTGCCGCTGTTGCCGGTGGAATTACTTCTTATATAGAACAGCCCAACACCATTCCGAATGCAATCACACAGGAAATCTTAGAAGAAAAATATCAAATTGCCGCCAAAACATCCTACGCCAATTATTCCTTTATGATGGGTGGGACAAATGACAATTTGGAAGAAATTCTAAAAACAAATCCAAAAAATGTTGCAGGACTTAAACTTTTTTTAGGCTCTTCTACAGGCGATATGCTTGTTGATAGTTCAGAAGCATTGGAAAAAATATTTTCTAATACAAAATTGTTGATTGCCGTTCATAGTGAAGATGAAAATACTGTAAAAGCTAATTTAGAAAGATATAAATTGCAATTTGGTGAAGATATACCTGTAAAGTTTCATCCAGAAATTAGAAGTGTTGAAGCTTGTTATAAATCGACTGTAAAAATTATTGATTTAGCAAAACGTACTGGAGCTAGACTTCATGTTTTTCATCTTTCAACGGCCAAAGAATTAGAGTTATTTACCAATAAAATTCCATTAGATGAAAAACAAATCACAGCAGAAGTTTGTATTCATCATCTTTGGTTTTCGGATGAAGATTATGCTACTAAAGGCAATCTTATTAAATGGAATCCAGCCATAAAAACTGCTCAAGACAGAACGGCTTTATGGGAAGCATTGTTAGATGATAGAATTGACGTTATTGCAACTGATCATGCGCCACATACTTTAGAAGAAAAGCAACAAGTTTATACCAAAGCACCATCAGGCGGACCATTGGTGCAACATGCTGTGGTGGCAATGTTTGAGGCCAATCATCAAGGAAAAATTTCGGTGGAAAAGATTGTAGAAAAAATGTGTCACAATCCGGCAAAGATCTTTAAAATTGAAAAAAGAGGTTTTATCAAAGAAGGATTTTATGCCGATTTAGTAATCATAAATCCGAGTTTGCCATGGAATGTCAAGAAAGAAAATATACTGGCCAAATGTGGTTGGTCGCCATTTGAAGGTTATAATTTTAAATCAAGAATTACGCACACCTTTGTCAATGGCGAATTGGTTTATCAAAATTTTAAAGTAAAAGATATTCCTGTTGGAAAGCGTTTGCTTTTTGACAGATAAAAATTTTAATATGAAGAAAAGTCTTCTTTTAGGTTTAACAATGTTGTTTTTTGGATGCAATAGTAATTCGGTTGAAAAGCCTAAAAACCTTATTGGTAAAGATAAAATGGTAGATATTTTATATGATATATCCTTATTGGAAGCCATCAAAAGCCAAAATATCAATGGTGGTATAACTGTGAAAATGGAGAACGATTATATTTATAAAAAATATAAAATAGACAGTATTCAATTTGCGAAAAGCAATAAATATTATGCTTCCGATCTTGAGGAATACAAAAAAATGTTTGAAAAAGTTAAAGAAAAACTGAGTGCAGAAAATTTGAAAATTGAATCCGAAATGAAGAAAAATGGTCAGACTGTTCCGCCAAATCCAAACAGTACCTTAAATTCGGATACGCCTCAAGTGCAATAATTATTTTTGCAGAGTTTGATATTAAGAGGAGAAAGCGGGAGCTTTCGGCAAGCTTGGAGAAGCTATAGTTATGGTGAATCTTTAATCATACTTGTGTTTTGCACAGACTTCTTTAATCACGCTATCAATGCTTTGGAACTCGAAATTCAGTCCCAAAACTTCGGGATTTTTTATTTTTTCATTGGAAATAAAGTCAGAAGAATGTAGTGAATTTGCGCTGTATTTTGACAGTTTTCTTTTGGTTCTAAAAATGGTGGAAATAAACAAATCCAACCGCCAACCTATAGCTGTCATCCATGGTTTAGCTTCAATTTTAGGTTTTTTAGCATTCAGATTTTCAGCAATTAAAAAAATAACTTTTTTGAAAGTTAGGTTTTCAGCAACAAGAGTAAATCGTTCGCTAACTATAGTGCTGTTCATTAACCGAATCATGATTTTTACTACGTCGGTAACGCCTACATATCCTGTAGAGCCATTTGTGTAAAATGGAAATTCATTTTTTATAGAACTAAAAAATAAACCGCTTCCTTGATTCCAGAAACCGGCGCCAAAAATTACTCCCGGATTTACAATTACCACATCTAAGCCTTCTTGTTGCCCACGCCAAATCTCCATTTCGGCACCATATTTTGAAATGGCATAATCGCTGTGTGCTGTTTCGGGATTCCATTCGGTTTCTTCGCTGATTTCTGTTTCATGAGATTGCTGATTTCCTAGCGCTGCAATAGAACTGACATGGCAGAGTTTTTTTATTTTATTGTCGATGCAAAAATTCACGATGTTGGCAGTGCCTTCTATGTTTACTTTTCGTAGTAAATCTTCGTCATTTGGGTCATACGAAATCAAACCCGCGCAATGATAGACAAAATCTACATTTTTGAATGCAATTTCTAATGTTGGAACATCAATTATATCTGCCTGAACCCAATCTATTTTGGAAAATAAATATTCTTTTTGATAAAGTTTGAAAAGTGATTTTGTCTTTTCGATGGATTTTGGTTCTCTATAAATTGCTCGAACAGTAGTTTCACTTTCAACCAAATGCAGCAGCAAATGCGCTCCGACTAAACCTGTTCCTCCTGTGACTAATATCATTTTGTAAAGATAATTAGATTGTTAGATTTTTAGATAATTAGATTTGATAAAAAGTACGCCAAAAGACTTTCTTCCAGCCCTGATTGCAGCAGCTACCATGTAGCGCGGAAAGCAGGAAAATGGATAACTGATAAATCCCAAACCATTCGCTTTAAAAATTCCTAAATCTGTTTATCTTTGCGCCAAATCTCATTATAATATGAACAACTTAGTAGAAGAATTAAAATGGCGTGGATTGTACCACGACAGCATGCCAGGAACTGAAGAACAACTACTTAAGGAAGTGACGACCGCTTATATTGGTTTTGATCCGACGGCGGATTCGTTGCATATTGGGAGCATGGTGCAGATTATTTTGCTACTTCATTTGACAAATTTTGGACACAAACCAATTGCTTTGGTTGGCGGTGCTACGGGTATGATTGGTGATCCGTCGGGAAAATCGGACGAGCGTAATTTGCTTACTGAAGAGCAGTTAGCGAAGAATGTGGCGGGAATTAAAAGCGTGCTTTCAAGATTTTTAGATTTTAATGAGACTGGATCAAACGCTCCAATTATGGTGAATAATTACGATTGGATGAAGTCGTTTTCGTTTATCGATTTTGCGCGTGAAGTTGGTAAAAGAATTACCGTTAACTATATGATGGCTAAGGATTCAGTTAAGAAACGTTTGTCGGGTGAAGCTGGAGTTGGAATGTCGTTTACGGAGTTTACGTATCAATTGATTCAGGGTTATGATTTTTATCATTTACACAAGCATTACAATTGTGTTTTGCAGATGGGCGGTTCTGACCAATGGGGAAATATTACAACTGGAACAGAATTGGTTCGACGAATGAATCCTAATATAGAGGCAAAAGCTTTTGCTTTGACTACGCCTTTAATTACTAAAGCTGATGGTTCGAAGTTTGGAAAATCGGAGGGAGGCAATATTTGGTTGGATGCTGATAAGACTTCTGTTTATAAATTTTATCAGTTTTGGTTGAATACCTCGGATGAAGATTCGGAGAAATATATTAAGATTTTTACTTTTTTAGATAAGAATGTTATTGATGCATTGATTGCTGAACATAAAGAAGCCGCTCATTTGAGGGTTTTACAAAGAAGATTAGCTGAAGAAGTGACGATATTAGTTCACGGAAAAGCAGAATTGGAAAAAGCCATTCAAGCTTCGAATATTTTGTTTGGAAATGCCACTGCTGCTGATTTGAAACAATTAGATGAAGCTACTTTTTTAGAGGTTTTTGATGGTGTTCCGCAAGCGGAAATTTCAAGAAATGATATTTCTAATGGAATCAATATCGTTGATGTGCTGAATGAGAAATCAGGATTTTTGAAATCAAATGGTGAAGCGAGACGCGCTTTGGCAGAGAATTCGATTTCGGTAAACAAAGAAAAAGTTACGGAAGAATTTCAGTTGACTTCAACCGATTTGATTAACAAGCAGTTTGTGTTATTGCAACGCGGAAAGAAGAATTATTTTGTGATTAGGGTTGTTTAACCACGAAGAGCACTAAGTTTTTTCACAAAGAGCACAAAGTGTTAAAATAGTTTGGGTTGTATAGAAAGTAGAAAACCAATTTTATTACATTACCATCAAATTACAACCACGAATATCAGAATTATGAAAACGCCCCAATATTTCGAAAGTATTATTGGGGTATTTTTTGCCTAAATCTTGTGTGGCAATAAAGCAGCACGAATTGATGTTGGCTAAATCAATGACATTAACACCGCCAGATTTCCCCATATTTACATAAGTTAATGCATCTTCCGTATCGCGAATTAAGATTTGCATCCAAGCCGGACATTCGAAAATTCCGTTTCCAAGAGAATACGCTTGTGATAAAAGCTCAGTCATTCCATATTCGGAATGGATATTTTGTACTCCAAAACCATTACGCAAAATTTCATGTAATTCTTCGCGTATCATTTCTTTGCGTTTGCCTTTCATACCACCAGTTTCCATGATAATGGTGTTTTTTAGTTGGAACTTTTGTTTCTCAATCAAATCTAATAAAGCATAAGTCACACCAATTAGAATCACATTTTGACCAGTACTATCAAGGGCAACCAACTTGGTAATCAACTCATCATAATTATGTAAATAAAAGCCGCTGTTTTCATTGTTTGAAAGTTCAATCAAATCTTTAACCATATATATTAAGGATGAACCACTACGCTCTAAATAGGAAGGAAGCAAAGCCAAAACAGCGTAATCTTCAATGTTTCCATAAAATTCGGAAAAGGTGTATCGATAGCTTTGTTCGTACAGAGAAACGTCTGTCACCAAATGTTTACTGGTAATCATTCCGGTAGTTCCGCTGCTGGTAAATGTTTCCTGAACTAGTCCCGAAGACTCTGTATTATTCGAAACCACATCATGATTCTTAAAAAATTGAATAGGTAGAAACGGAATTTGCTGTAGCGATTTTACAGCTTGTTTATCCACTTTCAGAAAATTGCAAAACTCTTGATAGACTAAGTTGTTTTCGTATTGAAAACGAAAAACTTTTAGCGCTATTTTTTCAAATTGCTTTTGGGAAGAAATTGTAAATATGTCTTGTGGGTTTATCAATCTATAAAGGTTCTGAAACTTGTTCAGAACGATGCAAAAGTAATGAAAATAAAAAAGCCCTAATCTCGTTTTTTTGGAACGAGATAGGGCTTTTAAGTATATTGAATAGAAATTATCTAATAACTAATTTTCTTGAAGCTGTTTTTCCTCCTTCAGTAATTTGAACTATGTAAACACCAGTATTAAGTGAACCTAAATTAATAGCATTTTCATTTGTAGAAGTGCTTAAAACTTTTTTGCCTAGCACATCATAAACAGTAACTTTTTTTTCAGCATTAGCAGAGGTTTCAATAAACAATGTTCCGTTTGTAACCGGGTTCGGATATACTCTTAAACCAGAAATTGAATTCTCACTAACACCTAATACACCACTGGAAAAAGTTGCATTGTCTATCCTCCAAGTTCCTCCAGGTCCATAGTTTGATGGAGTTGGAGTTATTGCATATCCAACAGGAGAATAATCTGTTCCTGCAGGATCAAAAATAGAAACAATTCTGAAACCAAAATTCGCATTATTACCAGCACCAGAAGGGAATGTTAAGGCTACCATTGGAGTAGCAGTAAATGAATTGGTTAAAGCTCCATTGTTGTTGCTTAATACAAGCCAGTTTGTACCATCAATCGTGTATTCATATTGTTGAAATCTAGATGATGTATTTGAACCTCTTGGGTCAAATGTTACATTAATCGGATCTGCAAATCCTACTGTACTTACAGCAAATTGAAAACCAGCTGTACCTGATGCAGTTCCTGCAGCAGGGAAAGTTTTTACACTGTAAGCTAAATTACCAGCTGCGGTAGGATTACCAGCAGGCATAACTGCTGGAGTGCCAGAAGTGTTATCAACAACACCACCAATTAACGTAAATGTCCCAGATCCAGTTGTTGGAAGCATTGCAGTAGCTGGAGTAGTATTGTCAAAATTCCATTGCGAAATTGTTGTCTGTCCATAAGAAACAGAAGTAATTACTAAAAGTAATAAAGAGTAAATTTTTTTCATTTTTTTTAAATTTAATTAGCCTACAAATATAAGGACAAATTTCAATTATAAAAAAAAAGAATGTAAAAAAATGATTAAAAAATGATTAATTTTCAGAAAGGCAACTATCTGACAATTAGTTTTCTGGTGGCAGTAGTGTCGCCTTCAGTAATTTTGATTATATAAACACCAGGTGGGATAGAAGCAATGTTTAATTCGCGAGATGATATAGTAGTTTGTAAAACTTTTTTACCTAACACATCAAATATCGAAATTTCTTTATCCAAAGAAGTTTTTGAAGTAATGTATATCTTACCATTACTTACCGGATTTGGATAAAAACCAAGGGATTCGATGGGCTGCTTTCCATCTTGCGCAAAGCTGACAAGAGAAAACATAAGGAATACAGTTATTATAAAGTAATTTTTTTTCATGACTTCAATTTGGTTATTACAAATATATAAAATTTATTTCAAATAGTATACCAAAAAAAAACATCCTGAATTTTTCAGGATGTTTTTAACATTTATAAAGATTTCTTTATTGTATTAAGTTAACTCCGCCCACAGTTGACCATGCGCCTGTAGTTAAGGAAGCTCCAGTAGCAGTGGTGCTTGTGGTGAATTGTCCGCTTGGTAGCGAAACAGAAATAGCTCCTGTTGCACCAACAGGATTAGTTTGAGTTGTGTTTGATATTTTAACGTTTGTCAATTTGATTTTAGAACCATTGACTTGATTAGTGTTAGTTGTTGCATCTTGGATTTTTACAGCTGCACCTTGATAAACATTGGCACCTTCAGTATAATTTCCATATCCATCAACAATTACATTACTAAAATCTCCGTTTCCTTCTTTTTTAAATTGGAATGCATCAACTTGGATATCACCAGCAACTTCTGGCGTACAACCTGCGGCTCTTTTTAGCGTAACGTTAGTCACTTTTGGCCAAAATGCATTATTGTTATTAGAACATTCTATTTCCATACCGAAATTTCCTTTTGTAACTTGTAAAGCATACCAGTTAGAATTGTTTTGGCCTTGCCATCCATCTTGCCAGTCAAAAGCATCATCATAATTTCCATAAGAAATAGCATTAGTCATGCTTACTGTTCCTCCAAAAAATTCATAACCATCGTCAGCACCTTTATAAGATACCAAGTGATCTAATGTAGTTCCGGAACCACAAGAATAAAAAGTAAATCCGTTATTTTCTTTTGTTCCGTCAGCCAATTTAGCCCCAGCATATTCTACTCTAACATAGTTTAATGAACCACCATTGTGCGTTGGGTTTGTCCCTCCGTATGGTAAAGCATTTCCATCTTCTGAAGTTGAGGTAGTTACACCACCAATAGCTTTTATCGGAGCATCACCATACACTATAATTCCACCCCAAGAACCAGGAATTCCAGATTTTTCAGTAAATACAACTGGCAAAGCAGAAGTTCCGTTGATGATAAGTTTCCCACCATTTAAGACTACTAAGGCATTGTCTCCTGTTATTTTGTCGCAAGTAATTGTTGATCCAGCATCAAAAGTAACGGTTACACCAGCATTAATTTTTACAATTCCTTTTAAGGTATAAGTTCCTAACGGATACGTTTTGTCAACAGTTATTGGCCCTGTAATTTCGCCTGTAACCGGTTGTGCACTCGAATTGTCATCACTACTTGTACATGCAGTGAAAGTTGAAGCTAGAATTGCTAAGCTTAAGATTAATTTTTTCATAAGTTTTGTTGTTTAATTTTCTGGTACAAATGTAAATTTGAGAGAAAGAAAAGAGGTTATCTAAATATTATAATAGCGTTACGATTCATCTATTAAAAAGTAAATTTATTGTTAAGAACATGATGTTTATATAACATAAAAGCCGTCTTTGAAGGACGGCTTTTAATAGGATATTAATTTTTAAAATGTGTAACTCAAATTTAAAGAAAAGCCAACGCCTTTCTTGTAATTGCTGATTAAGTTCGATGGTTCATTAATCGGAGAAGTTCCATCAGTACCCAATTCAAATTTTCTATCTGGGTTTAACAAATTGTCGGCAGCCAATTTCAAATCAAAATGGTCTGATAATTTACTGCTCCAAACAAAATCCAATTGACTTACCGGAAGCTCATATATGTGATCCAATCCACCAGTCCCGACTGCATATATTCTTTTTCCGAATACAGAATACACTAATGAAACTGTATTACTCCATTTTTCACTAAAATTAAATTGGTATTTCAAATCAGAATTCACTAACCATTTTGAAGCACCTTGAAGTTCTCTAGATTTATGCGTTTCAATAGAATTGGTGACGCTTCCGTCAGGATTAGTTATGGTTGGTTTAACATCTACTTGAGTTTTCATCAATGATGTGTTAAATCCAAAAGAGAAGTTGGAAAGAGATTTATTAATTCTAGCCAAATCCAATAAAAACTCAATTTCCGCGCCGTATAAATTTGCTTTGTCTGAATTTAAATAAGTAGTTATAGTTGCATTAGCAGCATTGGCTATAAAAGTTCTTTCAATTGGATTTTTTATTGATTTTCCAAAAACTCCTACAGCTAACATTTCTTTTGCTGTTGGGAATAATTCGTATTTCAAATCAACATTAAAGTTATCGCTATTTACCAAAAATGGATTTCCTCTTGTTGAAGTACCATCCGCATTTATATATTCTATAGGATACGCTTCCATAATTACCGGTCTCGTATACGTTTGACTTGTTGCAAAACGAAGATTAGCTTTCTCAGTCACTTCATATTTTGCATTCAATGAAGGTAAAACATATAGTTTATTTCTATTTATTTTTTGAAAAGGATCATCAAAAGAACCTTGTAATCTGTATTTAGTTTCTCTCAAAGTATTTTCTGCTCTTAAACCACCATTTACTTCCCATTTTTCAGCAAATTTAAACAATACATTAGCATAACCAGAATTAGCTAACTCCATTAGTTTTGCTTTGTAAGTGGCATTTGAACTTTCTCGGAAACTAAAAGCATTTTGACTTAAATACTCATTCAATTGTGAATCTAAAGCATTTACCGGAACCGTAAAACTGTTAGGTGCAAAATTGTTAACCGGCGTTATAAAACGATACGAAGATTGCATCAAAGACGCGCTTCCGTTATAACCAATAGCCAATTTGTTTTTCTTGTCTTGTCCACCAAATTTCAAGCTGTATTCCAACATTCCCGATAAATAAATATCGCTTTTAATATCTAAATATTGTTTGATAAAATTGTTACCTGCAATTGATGTTTGAATATTATCACCATCTAATGTTCCTGAAAAGAATTTTCTGTCTGGCTGTTGATACGATGTTTTGGCAAATGAACCACCAGTTTTTATCATTTGGTTTTTGTCTTTTGTCAGAGCATATTCTCCCAATAACTGAGAGTTGAAGTAGTCAGATTGGTCTAATTGATTTGTTCTAATTAAAACTTTGTTATTACTAGCAGTCAAATCAGCATATCCAAATTGATCTTTAATTAAATTTTCGGTAGTTCTTAAATAAAAATTATTCCAAGTCAATTTTATTCTGTCGGCGGAATAATTCAACCCAATTAAAGTAGATGTTGAGGTTTTGTATCGGTATTCTGTATTGATGAAATCGTTTCTATATACAAATCCGCTAGGGTTATTATTGAAATTTCGTTCTACACCTTTTCTGACACTATAATTATTGTCGGCGTTTAAGGAAAGTAAATAAGAAAAACTGGCTTCGTTTTTTAATTTAAATTTCTCCGAATGCAAAACACCAAAACTCATGTTCAAAGGCGCTTTTGTCTTTGTAACATCAAAACCGCTTTTGAAAGATTGCAACGATTGATCTGGCGTAAAAGTATAGCTGGCGGGTTTCCCACCTAATAATCCCGGCAAAGCTCTGTCGTCTCCAGTCAAACCAAAGAAACCTTTGCTTCCATCAGCATCCTTAGAAATCAAAAAATCTTTCATATTGTTATCGGTAGTAAAATTTGTTCCGATGCTGATTTTGGTAATGCTTTTGGTTCCTTTTGAAGTGGCAATGTTAAAAGTTCCACCGGCAAAATCGCCATAAATATTTGGATTGAATGTTTTGTAAACATCAATAACGCCTACAATATCGGTTGGAAACAAATCCAAAGGAATAATCTTCTTAAATGGATTGTTGGTTGGAGCAGCCAAATCATTAATCAATAGATTATTATAGCGGTCTTCCAAACCACGAACAAATAAACCTCTTGAACCTACTTTGGTAATTCCGGTAATTTTTGTCAAACCTTCTTCGACATCGCTTACGCCTTTTCTCGACATTTCCTGTGCACCAATACTTTGTTTTATTTCGACAGCTTTTTTCTGTTCCAATAACAAAGCGGTTTCTTTTTCGCGGCTTGTTGTGTTTTGAATTACAACATCTTTCAGCTGGTAACTTCCGGAACCAAGGGCTTTGTTAAGTGTAACAGTTTCTCCGGCCTTTACTTCAACTTTTTCTTCGATGGATTCATAACCTAAAAAGCTAAATTGAATCATATAAATTCCGGTATCAACACTAATCGTATATTTCCCGGTTTCATCTGTTGTTACTCCAATGGTAGTTCCTTTAATCACCACATTGGCAAAAGGAAGTGTTTCATTATTTAAATCTTTATCCGTTAATGTTCCTGTAATAGTTCCTTTTTGTGCAAAACCAATTGCAGTTAAAAGTAAAAAAGTAACAATTAATTTAAATTTCATTTTAGTGAGTTTAATTTGGTACAAAGAAACCACCGCAATGTAAAGGTCGTGTTACTCTAGCATTACCATTTTGTTCTCTAACTATTACCAAATTGTTAACAGATTAAATTACGGTTAACTCCGGTTTCATTTATCAATTCATTTTGTATTATCTTTACATTTACATCCACAAAACAATTGTGTCCACTTATGAAAAAAAAAGACATCAAGATTTTATTAGTAGATGATGAGCAAGATATCCTAGAAATTGTGGGATATAATCTTTCTCAAGAAGGTTACCAAATCGTAACCGCTACAAACGGGAAAGAGGCAATATCCAAAGCCAAAAAAGAATTGCCACAACTCATCATTATGGATGTGATGATGCCTGAAATGGACGGAATGGAAGCGTGTGAAAACATTAGAAAAATGCCTGAATTGAGTAACGTTATCATTACGTTTTTAACAGCACGAAGCGAAGATTACTCTCAAGTAGCCGGATTTGATGCCGGTGCCGATGATTATATCACCAAACCAATCAAACCAAAATTATTAGTAAGCAAAGTCAAAGCACTGCTTCGTCGTTTGAAAAGTGACGAGCACGCTTCAGAAACCCTCAATGTTGGTGGCATCGAAATCAACAGAGAAGAATATAAAATCATCAAGGAAGGAAAAGAAATTATATTGCCAAGAAAAGAATTTGAATTGTTTTATCTCTTAGCATCCAAACCCGGTAAAGTATTCAAACGCGAAGAAATTCTGGATAAAGTTTGGGGCAATGAAGTTATCGTTGGCGGAAGAACTATCGATGTTCACATTAGAAAACTCCGCGAAAAAATCGGTGAAGATTTATTCAAAACCATCAAAGGTGTTGGCTATAAATTAGAAGTATAAATGAAAATAAATTTCAAGAAAACCTATACGTTTGCTTTAATTTCAACGTCTTATATCACTGCTTTTTCTACAGGTTTTCTTTCTATTTTGTTATGGTTTTTCAATGAATTTTCATTACCAATTATAATCGTTTTTGCCGTTTCAATTGCTACATTTTCCTTTTTTGTTATCCAATATCGTGTTGAACGATTCATCTATCGAAGGGTAAAAAAAATCTACGATGATGTTTCTCTTTTAGAATCTACTTCTTTCCGAAATCAGCCTATTACAACCGATATGGAAACGCTGACCAAACAGGTTCAAAAATTCGCCACCGATAAAAAACTCGAAATAGAAACTTTAAAAGTTCGTGAAGAATACCGAAGAGAATTTCTTGGAAATATTTCTCATGAGCTCAAAACACCTTTATTTACAGTGCAAGGTTACTTATCTACCTTGATCGATGGGGCGATGGATGACAAAAAAATTCGTAAAAAATACCTGGAACGAGCTGAAAAAGGAGTAGAAAGATTAGTCTATATCGTTGAAGATTTAGATATGATTTCCAAACTCGAAATGGGCGATGTAAACCTGGAAATGTCAAAGTTTAACATTGTTGATTTAGTGCAGAGTGTTTTCGATTTACTCGAAATGATAGCCGATAAAAAGAACATCATTCTCATGTTTGACAGAAAGTACAATAAAGCAATAAATGTTTTTGCCGATCAGGAAAAAATTCAACAAGTGCTTTCCAATCTGATAATGAATTCCATAAAATACGGAAAAGAAAATGGCACGACTGAAGTTACCATTGAAGATTTGGTTAACGAAAAAATAATCGTTCGCATTCGAGATAATGGCGAAGGAATCGAAAAGCAATATATTCCAAGATTATTCGAACGCTTTTTCAGAGTAGACAAAAGTGGCTCAAGAAACGAAGGTGGTTCAGGTCTTGGACTTTCTATTGTAAAGCATATTATTGAAGCACACGGCGAAAAAATCTATGTGGAAAGCGAATTTAGTAAAGGTTCTGAATTTTCATTCACGCTCGAAAAGCACCAATAACTGTTTCCAGTCGATTTCCTTTTTAAGTTGCGGTAAACCTCCGTAGATGGGAACTTCCAGTAAATTTTCTATAATAAAATCATCTTGTTTTGCATAAGGTATAAACCCATTTCGTTTTAATCTTTTTGCCAAATATTCTTGTTCAAATTGCCCAGGAGTTGGTATAAAAAATGCCTTCTTTTGTAGTTTTGCCAAATCCATAACCGTTGTATAACCTGAACGACAAAGTACCATTACACTTTCGTTAAAAGCGGTTTCAAGTTCTGACGAAGTCATGAAATTATAATAAGTAACATTTCCGTCTTCTTTTGTTTTTTGTTGAGTTTCAATTATTCCTTTGATGAAAAGTACTTTTCCCTTAAATGATTGAATTTTATATATTAGTTTTTCTTCCAAAAAAGTACGCTGAGGTTCAGGTCCTGATAGTATAACCATCAAATCGTATTTAATTGGAAGGTCTTTCTTCTCTAATCGGCTTAATGGGCCAAGATATTTTAGATTTAGCGAACTGTTTTTCAAATGCCCAAGTTTCCCAGTCAGATTTGGGTTTTCTTTTATATCAGGAATCCAGCATTCTGTAAATTTTTTGATAAAATGTTGGTGCAACTTACTCGAAATCCAAGTGGTTTTTCCGGACAAAACATTGAGTTGATGCGTCATAAATACACTCGGAATCTTCTTGCTGTAAACACCCAAACGATTATCCGAAATAATGCCTTGCAGATTAAATTCAACAATCCATTTTTTGACAATTTTCCTTTCAGCAAAAATCGCTTCAATCATTTTTGGACTGTTCTTAATTAACTTCCATTTGAAATCGGCTCCGTTTTTGGCA
The DNA here is from genome assembly GCF_031381455.1 of Flavobacterium sp. GTDB lineage: Bacteria > Bacteroidota > Bacteroidia > Flavobacteriales > Flavobacteriaceae > Flavobacterium. The sequence continues at coordinate 72,544 of NZ_JANMXZ010000048.1, forward strand.
TATTCAATTTCATAGGAAGGCAATTCCAATGATTGCAAATGCGGGAATTCCTTTTGAAGCAGTTGCAAAGCCACGCCATCGGAAGCAATAATCGGAGTAAAACCATTTTTCTCTAATTCGCGAATAATAGGAATACAGCGTGTAGCGTGACCTAAACCCCAATTTAACGGAGCAACAAGAATATTTTTTGTAGAATTTTCCAAGTAGTGAAATTACGGTTTTAACATTGCAAAGTAAAAAAGATTTTGAATAGTTTATATTTCCTTAATTTTACCAAAAAATTAAGTTTGTGGGAAGTAAGAATAAATTAAAACGGTTTAAGGAAAACGAAACTTTTGAAAATGTTTTTCAACCAACAAGAGAAGAGGTGGTTGGCGGAGAATTTCCACTAAAAGGGAAATGGAATAAAGAATTTTTCAAAAATGACAATCCGATAATTATTGAACTCGGTTGTGGTAAAGGCGAATATTCTGTTGGCTTGGCAGAGCGTTATCAAGATAAAAATTTTGTTGGAATCGATATAAAAGGCGCAAGATTCTGGCGTGGCGCTAAAACAGCTGTTGATGGCGGTATGTTCAATGTGGCTTTTGTCCGCACACAAATTGAGTTAATCAATTTTATTTTTGCCGAAAATGAAGTAGACGAAATCTGGATTACTTTCCCCGATCCGCAAATCAAATACAAACGCACCAAACATCGAATGACCAACTCGGAGTTTTTGAAGTTGTACAAAAAAATCCTGAAACCAAACGGTGTTGTAAATCTCAAAACCGATAGCGAATTCATGCACGGTTACACGCTTGGATTGTTGCATGGTGAAGGTCACGAAGTCTTGTATGCCAACCACAATGTTTATAAAAATGAAGGTGCACCAGAAGTGGTAACAGCTATTCAAACTTTTTACGAAAATCAATATTTGGAAATCAACAAGGCAATTACGTATATTCGTTTCAAAATCAAATAAATGCAGTTTTTTTTACCACTTATTTTAGGTTTTAGTATTGCTTTTTTGGCGGTTATTCTTCCGGGTTTAATCAACATGACAGCAGCAAAAATAAGTACCCAGGAAGGTAAAATTGTAGCGGTAAGTTTTGCTGGCGGAGCTTCAGTAATCATATTTTTTCAAACATTCATTGCCGTATTATTTGCCCGATTTATAAGCATACACCAGGAAATTGTTTCCACACTTCAGGAAATTGGCATTTTTGTTTTTTTATTACTAAGTATCTATTTTTTCTGGATTGCCAAAAAGCCAAAGAAAATAAAAACGGATAGCAAAGTCAAAGGAAAATCGAACCGTTTCTTTTTGGGAATGCTTTTGTCTACACTTAATTTGTTACCCATTCCATTCTATGTTTTTGCTAGCATGAGTTTGGCGGCTTCGGGCTATTTTAGTTTTGATAAAATTCCGGTTTCATCTTTTGTGATTGGAGTTGTCTGCGGTTCGTTTACTGTTTTTTACATCTACATTGTAGCATTCAAAAAGATTGAAAAGAAAACAGAATTTCTGATGCGAAACATTAATACCATCATCGGTTCGGTAACTACTTTTATGGCGGTTGTGACACTTTTTAAATTGCTGTATAAATAATGGAAGCTAATTTTTTCGAAAGAGTTTATGCTATTGCACGTCAAATTCCGGAAGGAAAAGTAACCTCTTATGGTGCTATTGCTAGAGCGTTAGGAACTGCTCGTTCCGCCCGAATGGTAGGCTGGGCGATGAATGCATCACACAATATGCAAGATGTTCCGGCACATAGAGTGGTCAACAGAAAAGGATTGCTTTCGGGGAAACATCATTTTGACGGAACTAATTTAATGCAGCAATTGCTCGAAAACGAAGGAATCAAAATCGTGGATAATCAAATTGTCGATTTTGAGAAACATTTTTGGCAGCCTGAAGTAGAATTGTAATTATTTCCTAATTTTTCAAAAATTTACAGAACTTCCAACTTCCCTCATCAATCTCCCAACTATTTCCTCATAAACATTTTCAATTCATTAACGACAGTTTCAACACAATTCGTATTATCTTTGCAATCTGTATTCAGTCTTAATAAAAGATTGTAACTTGTTAACAGTAAGCAAAAAAATGAAATTAGATAGAAAAGAAATCCTTTCAGCATTGGAAACCATTACCATTGCTGGCGAAGGAAAAAATATGGTAGAAAGCGGTGCGGTAAAAAACGTACTGATTTTTGGCAACGAAGTAACTGTAGATTTACTGATTGCAACACCGGCAATGCACATAAAAAAACGTGCTGAAGACGATATCAAAAAATTAATCCACGAAAGATTTTCACAAGATGCTGTGGTGAAAGTAAATATCAAGGTGGAAGCACAAGCAAATCCAAACGAGATTAAAGGAAAAACAATTCCAGGAATCAGCAATATTATAGCTGTAGCTTCAGGAAAAGGAGGCGTTGGAAAATCAACGGTTACGGCAAATTTAGCGGTGACTTTAGCCAAAATGGGCTTCAAAGTTGGAATTCTTGATGCTGATATTTATGGGCCAAGCATGCCAATCATGTTTGATGTGGAGAGTGAAAAACCAATTTCGGTTACCGTTGATGGGAAATCAAAAATGAAACCTGTAGAAAGCTATGAGATAAAAATTCTTTCCATCGGATTCTTCACCGCACCAAGTCAAGCTGTTATTTGGCGAGGACCAATGGCATCCAAAGCATTAAACCAAATGATTTTTGACGCCGATTGGGGACAATTAGATTTTATGTTAATCGATTTACCACCAGGAACAGGCGATATCCATTTGTCAATCATGCAATCGTTACCAATTACTGGTGCTGTTGTCGTAAGTACGCCACAAGCTGTAGCTTTGGCTGATGCCAAAAAAGGAGTTTCGATGTTCTTATCTGACAGCATCAATGTTCCCGTTTTGGGAATCATAGAAAATATGGCGTACTTCACTCCGGAAGAGTTGCCAAACAACAAATATTACATCTTCGGAAAAGAAGGTGCCAAAAACCTGGCGGAAGATTTACAAGTGCCATTTTTAGGTGAAGTTCCATTGGTGCAAAGCATTCGCGAAGCCGGAGATTACGGTCGTCCGGCAGCATTGCAAACCGCATCGGTTATCGAAAAAGTTTTTGAAGATATTACACGAAATGTGGTTCAGGAAACGGTAAACAGAAACGAAAGTTTACCACCAACAGAAGCAATCAAAATAACAACTATGGCTGGTTGCTCAGCCGTTAAAGGAAAATAAGATGACACACGAAGAATTGACTTTAAACATCGAAAAAGCATTAGACGAAATCAGACCTTTTCTGAACTCTGATGGCGGTGATATTAGCTTGGTTTCCATTGAAGATGAAAAACACGTAAAAGTGCGATTACAAGGAGCGTGTACTTCGTGTAGTTTGAGTATTAGCACGATGAAAGCTGGTGTAGAAACAACAATTAAAAGATATGCGCCACAAATAGAAACGGTAGAAAATATTGCTTAACGTCATCCTGTCCCGAAGTGTCGGGAGTCGGAGGATTGTGCGTTCCCTCGTTAAAAACAAACGAGGTCGGGCTATACGCTACAATCTTTTTATAAATTGCCACTGGTTTAAACCAGTGGCAATTTATAAAAAGGATTTCCACTTCACACGAGCGAAGCGACTGCCGAAGGAATCCCTAACGCAAACCAGAATACTATAGAACAAATTTTTTAAACTCAGTAACTCAGCTACTCAGTAACTCAGCCACTCAAAAAATGATTAAAACAGACATACTTATAATCGGAGCCGGACCAACCGGACTTTTTGCCGTTTTTGAAGCAGGATTATTAAAACTTAAATGCCATCTCATTGACGCCCTACCACAAATAGGCGGACAGCTTTCCGAATTATATCCAAAAAAGCCCATCTATGATATTCCAGGGTTTCCTGAAGTTTTAGCCGGAGATTTAGTCTCCAATTTAATGGAACAAATCAAACAATTCCAACCGGGCTTTACTTTGGCAGAAACCGCTGAAACGATTGAAAAATTAGAAGACGGAACTTTTATTGTAACCACTAATAAAGGAACAAAGCATCACGCTAAAGCTGTTGCTATTGCAGGTGGATTGGGAACTTTTGAACCAAGAAAGCCTATCCTTAAGGACTTGGAATTCTACGAAAATGAAGACCGAGGCGTAGATTATTTTGTCAAAGATCCGGAAAAATACAGAGGCAAAAATGTTGTGATTTCTGGTGGTGGCGATTCGGCGCTGGATTGGAGTATTTTCCTTTCTAATGTGGCAGCTTCCGTAACTTTAGTACACCGAAGAAATGAATTCCGTGGTGCATTAGATTCGGTTGAGAAAGTACAGGAATTAAAAAATTCAGGAAAAATAAAATTAGTAACACCAGCAGAAGTTATTGGTTTTAAAGGTTCGGAACGAATTGAATCGGTTGACATCGAAATCAACGGCGCTCGCATGAATGTGGTTACCAACTATTTTATTCCGCTTTTTGGATTAACACCAAAATTGGGTGCCATTGCCAATTGGGGTTTAGAAATAGAAAAAAATGCTATCAAAGTCAACAACGCTTTAGATTATCAAACCAATATACCAGGTATTTATGCTATTGGCGATGTCAATACTTATCCAGGCAAATTAAAATTAATTTTGTGTGGTTTTCACGAGGCTACCTTGATGTGTCAAAGTGTCTATCAACGATTAAATCCAGGAAAGAAATACGTGTTGAAATATACAACTGTTTCCGGAGTAGACGGATTTGATGGAACTCGAAAAGAAGCAGAAAAAGCAGTTGTAAAATCAATTGAATAAAATGCCACAAGACGTAACCATAAAAATTACCGACCGCAAAGGCGTAACTCATCAAGTACAAGCACCGACGGATATGAACATGAATATCATGGAACTAATTCGCGCCTATGAACTTGCCGAAGAAGGAACAATCGGAATTTGTGGTGGAATGGCAATGTGTGCCTCGTGTCAGTGTTATGTTTTGAACGATGTTATTTCACTGGAAAGGAATCCCGACGAAGAAGCGATGCTCTGGGAAGCTTATCACGTAAAAGAAAACAGCCGCTTAGGTTGTCAAATTCCAATAACAACTGCAATTGACGGATTGGAAATAGAAATCGCTCCGGAGCAATAAGAAATGAACTCTTAATATTTGAAGGTTAATCAGCGATTTTAGATCTGGCTTCGGGCAAAATCCGTTGTACAAATTTTGAATAAGCAATCGTGGAAGGATGTAGTCCATCAGAGGCAACTAATTCAGGTTGTGCTAATCCCAATCTAGTAATATCAGTAATAGTAATGAAGGTTATATTGTTTGTTAAGCAGTAATTTTCGGCAAACGCGTTATAGCTGTCAATCTCAGTCGAAATGGTTGTATTTCCATTTCCAAAAGGCGTAAAAGCATAATCAGGAATCGAAACTACAATCACATTATTTTTATCGCCTTTTGCTTTTTGAATGGCAGTGTTTACCAACTCTGGAAATTCCTGTTCGTATAAAGTAAAAGGTTGAAGCTGATATTGATTATTTACACCAATTAAAAGGGTTACTAAATCATAATCATTGGTTGTATTTTCAGCAGCAATAGCCGATTTTAAATTGGTCGTTGTCCAGCCTGTTGTTGCAATAATTTTAACCAGAAAAGTGTCGTTTGTGTTTAAATACTTCCCAATGCTGTCTTTCAGTTGAACAGGAAAGCGACAAGTTTCGCAAACGCTTTGACCAATAGTATAACTGTCGCCAAGTGCAAGATATTTGTAGTTTTTTGAAGGAGTTATCATGGCACTATCAGTGCTACAACTTTGTAATAACAAAATTGACACTATAAGAAATAATAAACGGTTTATAAATTTCATTGTTGCTAATTTAGATAATGTAAGCTACGACAGTAAAGATGAAAAGGTTTGCTTCGCCAGTTCGCCTTTCAGGCTTGGGTGTCAAAAAAAATTATAATAATTTATATAAAAGTAAAAATGCTCCTCGAAACGGAGAAGCATTTTGTATCAATTTTATCTATTGTCTAATTTTATTTAAAAGCCGGAATACCTGTAATATCCGCACCGGTAATCAACAAATGAATGTCGTGCGTTCCTTCATAGGTAATTACACTTTCCAAATTCATACTGTGGCGCATTATTGAATATTCTCCTGTGATTCCCATTCCACCTAGTATCTGACGCGCTTCACGAGCAATATGAATTGCCATGTCAACGTTGTTTCTTTTCGCCATCGAGATTTGAGCTGTAGTCGCTTTCCCTTCATTTCTCAAAACACCCAATCGCCAAGTTAATAATTGAGCTTTGGTGATCTCGGTAATCATTTCCGCTAATTTTTTTTGTTGTAATTGAAAGGATGCTATAGGTTTTCCAAACTGAATCCTTTCTTTTGCATAACGCAAAGCAGTGTCGTAGCAATCCATTGCGGCTCCAATTGCGCCCCACGCGATTCCATAACGAGCTGAATCCAAACATTGCATTGGTGCACCCAATCCAGATTTTCCTGGCATCAGGTTTTCTTTTGGCACTTTCACGTTATCAAAAATCAATTCACCTGTTGCCGAAGCACGAAGTGACCATTTGTTATGCGTTTCCGGTGTTGTAAATCCTTCCATGCCACGCTCAACAATCAAACCGTGAATTCTTCCTTCTTCATTTTTTGCCCAAACCACAGCAATATCTGCAAAAGGGGAGTTTGAAATCCACATTTTAGCACCATTCAACAAATAATGGTCGCCCATATCCTTGAAGTTGGTTGTCATGCCACTTGGATTTGAACCATGATCCGGTTCGGTCAATCCGAAACATCCCATGAATTCGCCTGTTGCTAATTTTGGTAAGTATTTTTGACGCTGCTCTTCAGTTCCGAATTTCCAAATAGGATACATCACCAAAGAAGATTGCACTGATGAAGTTGAGCGAACACCTGAATCACCTCTTTCAATTTCCTGCATGATTAAACCATACGAAATTTGGTCTAAACCTGCTCCGCCATATTCTTCAGGAATGTATGGGCCAAAGCCACCAATTTCGCCCAAACCTTTAATGATTTGCTTCGGAAATTCAGCACGTTGCGCATACTCTTCTATGATAGGCGAAACTTCACGTTTTACCCACGCACGAGCCGAATCACGAACTAATTTGTGTTCTTCCGTTAGTAAATCATCTAAATTGTAATAATCCGGAGCTTGAAATAAATCTGGTTTCATTTTATAAAATGTTGGTTTACGAAAACGTTTGCAAATTTAAACAAACTATATTTAGAAACAAATGAACAACTGTTATAAATTTTCCAAATTGTCATTGTGAGAAGCTTGTACTGAGCTTTGTCGAAGTAAAGCAATCAGAAGCTATCTCCAGCTGTTCGCTATATCTTTTATACCTGACAGGTTTTTGAAAACCTGTCAGGTATAAAAGGATGCCGCTTCCATCTGGGCTAGGGCTAAATTTTTAAATAGAAATCCTTAGTCAAAGCGATGTAGTCTTCGGTATACTCGTGACGTGCGGTTTCAATAATCAATTCGTCAATAGGAGTTTGCTTCGTATGTTCGCTATCGCCTGAGTCCTTTTTAACTCTGGAGAAAGCTAATAAACTTCTTTTGATTTCGGTACTTGGCGCTCCTTTTACACGAGTAATTTTAAAAGGATATAATTCAAAATTTTTGGCTAAAGCGATAAACTTTTCTTCTTCTTTAAAAGGAATAATTACAGCAAAAATTCCGTTTTCTGAAAGCAATAAATTAGCGGCTTCAACCAAATCTTCAAAAGGTAAGGCGTCTTGAAACCTTGCTAAATCGCGTTGTTCATTATCAGTTTTATAATCTTCGGCATAAAAAGGAGGATTCGAAATGATAATGTCATACTGCTGCGCCAGTTCACTATCGCTCGGGTCATCTTCGAGTTCCTCCATAAATTCTTCCAAACCGGCGTGAAAGCAGAATAATCTGTCTCCCCAAGGAGAACTTTCAAAATTTTCTACGCATTGTTCAAAAGCGTCTTCGTCTATTTCGATGGCGTCAATTTGCTCGGCGTTGCTTCTTTGGGCTAATATCAAGGATAAAATTCCGGTTCCGGCACCAATATCCAAAACAGAAAAAGGATGATTGTCTATTGGACACCATGCGCCAAGTAAAACGCCATCGGTACCAATTTTCATGGCGCAGCGGTCTTGATTAAGAGTAAATTGTTTGAATTGAAATGTTGACAAAAGAATGTTTTTAAAATTTTAAACCATTAAGAAATTAAGATAATTAAGACTTAATGAACCTTAATTATCTTAATGGTTCAAAAATAAAATTTATAAATACATTTCAACGAGTCCTTCCGGTAAATCCATCACGACTTTTTTGTTCTCGCGATCAATTTCGACTAAGAAATGGTCAATCATCGGAATCAGCATTTCGACTTCGCCATTCAGTACTTCAAAAAGCGGCTGTGCTGTGGTGTCGTTGATAGATACGATTTTTCCGAAAACGCCCAAACGTTTGTCTTCAATTTCAAATCCAATGACTTCATGAAAATAAAATTTGTTGCCCGAAAGTTTTGGCAACATGCTAAGTGGAAGATAAACGTCGCAATTAAGAATACTGTCGGCTTCTTCTTCGGAATCCACATCTTCAAATTGCACACGAAGAAAATCATTTTTGTGTAGTGAACTGTTTTCAATAAAAAATGGAACCAAATTTTTGTTGAACTCAACAAATACTGATTCCATATTCTCATATAATTCGGGTTCGTCTGTATCTAAATAGACAAGTACTTCCCCTTTGAAACTAAATTTTTTCGCAATTTTACCTAAATAGAAACAATCTTCTTTACGCATAATTGCTTGAAGTATTAAGCTTCTTTTTCTTCGCTAGTTTCTTCAGCAGAAGCTTCTGGTGCTTCGGCAACAGTTGGTGCTTCTTCAACAACAACTTCTTCGGTAGCAGGAGTTTCTTCTGTAGCAACTTCAGCAACAGCAACTTCAGCAACTTCTTCAGCAGCAGTTTCCTCAACAGCTACTACAGCAACAGCTTCCGGAGCTTCATCAGCTACAGTTTCAACTGCAGTGTCATCAGCAACTTCTTCTTCAACTACTTTTGCAGCTTCAACAGCGGCAGCAGCACGTTTGTCATTAGCAACTTTTTCAGCTTTCAATGCTTTCGCTTTAGCAGCTTCTTGTGCTTTTGATAACCCTTCTTTTTTAGTGTCAACTTTTCCAGCTTTTTCTTCTAACCATTTAGCCAATTTTGCATCAGCTTGTTCTTGCGTTAAAGCGCCTTTACGAACGCCACCATCAAGGTGATGTTTCATCAAAGCACCTTTGTAAGAAAGGATAGCTCTTGCAGTATCTGTTGGTTGTGCTCCATTGTGTAACCATTGTACCGCTTGGTCAAGGTTTAAATCAATAGTGGCAGGATTGGTGTTTGGATTGTAAGTTCCTAATTTTTCAAGGTATCTACCATCTCTTTTTGATCTAGCATCAGCTGCTACGATCCAGTAAAAAGGTCTTTGTTTTTTACCGTGTCTTTGTAATCTAATTTTTACTGACATAATCTTTTTGATTAATTTGAGGTGCTCGACCTCGATTATTTTGAGGGTGCAAAGATAACTTTTTTTTGAAAAGAAACTAATTGAATCGCATCTTTTTCGATATAAGAAACTTGCAACTTGAGTATTTAACATTATTTTTCTAAAATTTAGCTAGCATTTTTACTTTAAAAAGTTATTTTTGTGGACAAATACTTTGAAAAATGAAAAGATTTTTGTCCCTATTTTTAGTCGCTATGGCTTTTTCGTCCTGCCAAGAAGATGTGAAATTTAATAATCCAGGTTTTCAAGCGTTGAAAGATGATGTTTTTTGGAGAGCTAATGATGCAAGAGCTTATGTTGACGCAACAACACTTAAATTAAGAATTGAAGCGCTTACAGCGTATGAAATAATTACTTTAAACACCAGTAGCGCCAATGTTGGCCCCTATATTTTAGGCACTACTAATATTAATAATTCGGCAACCTATTCTTCTAACTTTAATGATATCCCATTAGAATATGCTACCATTGCAGTTCCAGGTCCAGTGGGAGATGTAAGCTTGGCTAACGGAGGAACAGGGTATAGCAGCGGAACTTCAGTCGCTACAACCGGCGGAATGGGAAGCGGCTTGACGATTAATACTATCGCCAACGCTTCAGGGGTTATTACAAGTGTTTCACTTTCTTCTCGTGGGAGTGGTTATCTAGCAGGTGATTTAGTTACCGTTGCTGGCGGAAATGTTAATTGTAAAGTTAGAGTTACCAATGTTCAAAACAGTAATGGTGAAATAATAATCACAGAATATGATGCTGTGAATTACACGATTTCAGGAACATTTAAATTTAATGCGGCCAATTCAAATGGCAGTCCTTTTGGCGGGTCTATTTTGAATTTTCAACACGGGGAATTCTATAAAATCCCGATTTACCCTTGAATATAATTCTTAATAACAAATAACTATAACCTTTGATATTAAGAGGGTCAAGCCCTGTAGGCTTTAGATATTATTAATTTGTTTCAAGCCACAGCGTAATGGTCGCAATCCTTATTTTTGTTAATTAAATAATAAAGTCCAAATTAATAACGGTTTAGACTTTTTTTAAACTACATTTGTAATCGAATTTTAAATAAATAATATGAATATTTTTGTTGGAAGTCTTCCGTTCAGTATTGACGAAGCAGATTTAAGAGAGTCTTTTGAGGCTTATGGAACAGTTGACTCTGTTAAAATTATTACTGATAAATTTACTGGAAGAAGTAAAGGATTTGGTTTTGTTGAAATGTCTAATGATGATGAAGCTCAAAAAGCTATCGACGAATTAAACGGTGCAACAGTAGAAGGACGTACTATCGTAGTTAATAAATCGGAACCAAAACCAGAAGGAGAAAGAAAATCATTTAATAACAACCGTTCAGGTGGTGGTTATAGCGGTGGTGGAAATTCTCGCGGTGGTGGTGGAGACAGAGGAAGATACTAGTTTACACACTAAAATAAATAGGAAAGCCATCTCAATTGAGGTGGCTTTTTTGTTTTTTGTTGATAACTAAAATTGATTTCTTGAATACGAAAATGTATTTTTGAATACTTCTATATTTCAATGCAAATCATTTGTTTTTATTGGAATTTGAGATTTAATATTTTGAAATTTTCCACAGATGTATTTAATTTTTGATACCGAAACCACTGGCTTGCCAAGAAATTGGTCTGCGCCAATTACAGATACTGACAATTGGCCAAGATGTATTCAGATTGCTTGGCAGTTGCATGATGAGTTAGGGAATCTTATTGAGCATCAGGATTATTTAGTAAAACCTGATGGCTTTAATATTCCATTTGATGCGGAAAGAATTCACGGAATCTCTACCGAATTAGCCGAAGCACAAGGGATAGATTTAAAAGAGGTTTTAGAAAAATTCAATACCGCTTTATCGAAATCTAAATTTATTGTTGGACAAAATTTAGGCTTTGATGTTAATATTATGGGTTGCGAATTTCACCGAATGGGAATGCAATCTCAAATGAATTCGATGCCCGTTTTGGATACGTGTACCGAAGTTACAGCCTCACTTTTAAAATTGCCTGGTGGTCGTGGCGGAAGATTTAAACTGCCAACCTTAACCGAGTTGCATCAGTATCTTTTTGGAGTTCCGTTTTCTGAGGCGCACAATGCTACTGCTGACGTTGAAGCTACAACTCGTTGTTTCTTAGAATTAATCAACAAACATGTTTTTACTAAAGAAGAATTAGACGTTCCAGCTGATTATTTCGATAAATTCCATAAAAACAATCCACAGCAAATTCAACTCATTGGGTTGAATCACATCAATCTGAAACAAGCTTCTGAAGAAATTCGGAAACAATTTCAAAAGAAAGAAGGAGTTGCAACACCAACGCATGAAGAGAAACAAGTTCATCACACTTTAGCCCAAGTCGATTTTGTTCATTTGCACAATCACACACAATTTTCAGTATTACAATCCACAATTAGTGTTGCCGATTTGGTCAAAGCAGCTGTTGAAAATAAAATGCCTGCCGTTGCTATGACTGATCATGCCAATTTGATGGGCGCCTTTCATTTTGTTCGTGATATTTTATACCATAATAAATCGGCGCAAGCCAAAAACAAACAGGCCGAAGAAAACGGAGAAGCCCAAACAGAAACGATAATTAAACCAATCGTAGGCTGCGAGTTTTATGTTTGTGATGATTTAAAAGATAAGTCTAGAAAAGACAATGGTTACCAAATTGTCTTCTTAGCCAAAACCAAAAAAGGCTATCACAATTTGGCAAAATTATCTTCTATCGCTTATACCGAAGGATTTTATTATGTACCAAGAATCGATAGAAAAACCATTCGGGAATACAAAGAAGACATCATTGTTTTGTCTGGAAATTTATATGGTGAAATTCCAAGTAAAATTTTAAATATTGGTGAAAACCAAGCTGAAGAAGCATTGCTTTGGTGGAAACAGGAATTTGGTGATGATTTCTATCTCGAATTAATGCGCCACAATCAGGAAGATGAAAATCGTGTAAATACTTCGTTGATTGCATTAGCAAAAAAGCATAATGTAAAAACCGTTGCAACTAATAACGTTTTCTATATAGACAAAGAAGATGCGAATGCGCACGATATTTTATTGTGCGTTCGCGATGGCGAAAAACAATCCACACCAATTGGTCGAGGACGTGGTTACCGCTACGGATTGAACAATCAGGAGTATTATTTCAAATCGGCTGAAGCCATGAAAAAACTTTTTCATGATTTGCCCGAAGCGATTACCAATACAGAAGAAATCGTCAATAAAATTGAAATCTACGATTTGTCGCGTGAAGTTTTGTTGCCAAAATTTGATATTCCGTCTGAGTTTTTAGTTGCCAAAGATGAAGCTGATAAAGGCAAACGCGGTGAAAACAACTACTTGCATCATTTAACGTATGAAGGTGCTAAAAAAAGATACCCGGAAATCACTGCTGAAATTCAGGAACGTATCGATTTTGAATTATTAACGATTGAAAATTCGGGTTATCCCGGTTATTTCCTGATTGTTCAGGATTTCATAGCCGAAGCCAGAAGAATGGATGTTTCCGTTGGTCCGGGTCGTGGTTCTGCTGCGGGTTCTGTAGTGGCGTATTGCCTCGGAATTACCAACATTGATCCGTTGCTATATAATCTGCTTTTTGAGCGTTTCCTTAATCCCGATAGGGTTTCACTTCCCGATATAGATATCGATTTTGATGACGAAGGGCGAAGCAAAGTAATGGATTATGTAATTCAGAAATACGGTTCCAAACAAGTAGCGCAAATCATTACTTACGGAACAATGGCAACGAAATCAAGTATTCGTGACACCGCCAGAGTTATGGATTTACCGCTTTTTGAAGCCGATAAAGTAGCTAAATTAATTCCGGGATTAATGCCTTCCAAATGGAATTTAGCCCGACTCTTATCCGAAGACGAAGCGATAATCAAAAAAGCATTACGTCCCGAAGAATTTGACAGAGTAAAAGAATTAATTTCACTTTCCAAAGTAGGAAATTTATGTTCCGATACTATAAATCAGGCAAAATTTCTGGAAGGAAATCTAAGAAACACCGGAATTCATGCCTGCGGAGTTATCATTACGCCAAGCGATATTACCAATTTTGTTCCTGTCGCAACTGCAAAAGATTCTGATTTGTATGTTACCCAATTTGATAACTCAGTCGTAGAAAGCGCCGGATTATTAAAGATGGATTTCTTGGGATTAAAAACCCTGACATTGATAAAAGATACGGTAAAACTGGTAAAATACAGAACAGGAAAAGACCTCAATCCGGATGAGTTTCCAATAGATGATGTGAAGACGTATGAGCTTTTTCAACGTGGTGAAACAGTCGGGATTTTCCAGTATGAAAGTGCCGGAATGCAGAAATACATGAAAGAATTAAAACCAACAGTTTTTGGTGATTTGATTGCTATGAATGCGCTATATCGCCCAGGACCAATTGCTTATATTCCGAGTTTTATCAAACGCAAAAATGGCGAAGAAGATATCACCTATGATATAGAAGCTTGCGAAGAATTGCTTAAGGAAACCTACGGAATTACCGTTTACCAAGAGCAGGTAATGCTTTTGTCGCAAAAGTTGGCCGATTTCTCCAAAGGTGATGCCGACGTTTTGCGTAAAGCGATGGGAAAAAAGCAGAAAGACGTTTTGGATAAAATGAAGCCAAAATTCATTTCACAAGCAGAAGCCAAAGGCCATTCCGCCGATAAATTAGAAAAAATCTGGAAAGACTGGGAAGCTTTTGCTGAATATGCCTTCAACAAATCGCACTCCACATGTTATGCCTGGATTGCCTATCAAACAGCCTATTTAAAAGCCAATTATCCTGCCGAATATATGGCAGCGGTTTTATCCAATAACATGAGTGACATCAAGCAAATTTCATTCTTTATGGAAGAATGTAAGCGAATGGGATTGCAGGTTCTCGGACCGGATGTGAATGAGTCGTTTTATAAATTTACGGTAAACGATAACTATGCTGTTCGTTTCGGAATGGGTGCTGTTAAAGGTGTTGGAGCCAATGCTGTAGATACCATTGTTCAAAATAGAAAAGATGAACCCTATAAATCGATATTTGATTTAGCCAAAAAAATTGATTTGCGTGCCGCGAATAAAAAAGCATTCGAAAGTCTGGCACTTGCTGGTGGATTTGATTGTTTTGATAATACGCATCGTGCACAATATTTCCACATTGAAGGCGAAGGAATTACATTTTTGGAAAAAGCAGTTCGCTATGGCTCTAAATTTCAGGAGAATGAAAATTCGTCACAGGTAAGTTTGTTTGGAGAAAGTAGCGATGTTCAAATTGCAGAACCAATCGTTCCACCATGTGAAGAATGGAGCACTATGGAAAAATTAGCCAAAGAGAAAGAAGTAGTTGGGATTTATATTTCGGGTCATCCATTGGACGATTACCGTTTTGAAATGAAATATTTCTGTAACAGTAAGCTTGAAAATTTAAAAAACCTTGGAAATTACATTGGCAAAACACTAACCTTTGCCGGAATTGTAACCAATGTACAATACAGAACTGCCAAAAACGGAAAAGATTGGGCGATGTTCACCTTAGAAGGTTATGATGAAAGTCACGAGTTCCGGATTTTTGATGAAGAGTATTTAAAGTACCGACATTTTTTGGTTAACAACCAATTCATTTATTTTAAAGTAACCATAAAAGACGGTTGGGTAAATAGGGAAACTGGAAAAAAATCAGATCCAAGAATACAATTTACAGATGTAAAACAATTGCAGGATGTGTTGCCTCAGTTTGCTAAAAAGCTGAGTATTCAAATGGACATTAACGAGTTGCATAAAAACGCTATTGAGCAATTAAATGCTGTTTTCCAATCAAATAAAGGGGATAACACCGTAACTTTTGAAATCGTTGAATTTGATAAAACAAAAATAATCCCCGAGCTCGTTCCGAAAATTGTAGCGGTTGATGAAGAAAATTTTGATGCTGAAAACCTCGAGGATATTGAGATAGAAGTTCCGGTTGTTGAGGAAGAAATTCAAGTTACGACCAAAGTTTCATTGCCAAGTAGAAAATTAAAAATCAAAATTTCTAATGAATTGTTAATCGAATTGGAGAGAATGAAAATTAAATTCAGTCTGAACTAGTATCAGTTCTGACAATAATTTCATAACCAAAACTGATTTTTTTATAACATTCATGCAAAATAAATTGACTAATTTTGGCGACAAATAAGTACATTAATTTAAAAAAATATAAAATATGGCTTTAGCAATAACAGATGCTACTTTTGATGAAGTAGTATTAAAATCAAATAAACCGGTTGTAGTAGATTTTTGGGCAGCTTGGTGCGGACCATGCAGAATGGTTGGACCGGTTATCGACGAAATCGCAACCGAATATGAAGGAAAAGCAACAGTAGGAAAAGTTGATGTTGATGCCAACCAAGAATTTGCTGCAAAATACGGAGTTCGTAACATTCCAACGGTTCTAGTTTTCCAAAATGGAGAAGTAGTTGGTCGTCAAGTTGGGGTTGCTCCAAAGAAAACGTATACCGATGCTATTGATGCTTTGTTGTAATTAATAGTCAATGATAATGTAAAAGCTCAACGAAAGTTGGGCTTTTTTTATTTTTTGAAGCACAACATTAGCATTGCTTAGAAACTACTCTCCCGCTTTCCGCTATATCTTTTTATAAATTGCCACGGGTTTAAACCCGTGGCAATTTATAAAAAGGATGCCGCTACAATCGGGGCTAGATGACACTAAACTTTTAAACCTCATAAACCTTCTAAACTTTATAAACTTTCTTTATATTTGGTTCATGAAGATTGAAGAACAAAAAGAACTCGTCTCCGGTTTTAAGCATCTTGAATTACTTGCGAATCAAGTTGTAGAAGGTTTTATTTCGGGAATGCACAAAAGTCCGTTTCATGGTTTTTCTGCCGAATTTGCTGAGCATAAAGTCTATAATTCTGGTGAAAGCACCAAGCATATCGACTGGAAATTATTCGCAAAAACAGATAGGTTATACACCAAAAAATATGAAGAAGAAACCAATCTTCGTTGTCATTTAATTATTGACAATTCTTCTTCGATGCATTATCCAAAGCTGAAAAACGACGAAGCTTTTTATCATAACAAAATTGGCTTTGCGGTTTTAGCTTCTGCAGTTTTGATGAATTTATTAAAAAAACAGCGCGATGCCGTTGGCTTAAGCGTCTATTCTGACACTTTTGAATATTATGCACCCGAAAAAGGAAGCGATCGTCATCACCGAATGATTTTGAATAAACTCGAAGAACTTCTAGAAAAACCTAAAGTTTCAAAAAGTACCGATACGGTTACATTCTTGCATCAAATTGCAGAAAAAGTCCACCGTCGTTCGATGATTATTTTGTTTACCGATATGTTTCAAACAGGCAATAGTGAAGCGCTTTTTAATGCGTTACAACATTTAAAACACAACAAACACAAAGTGGTCGTTTTTCATGTTATCGATAAAAAAACAGAAATCAATTTCAATTTTGATAATGCTCCGAGAAAGTTCATCGATTTAGAAACAGGAGAAACCATTAATATTTTTGCCGATACGGTCAAAGATGCTTATGAAGAAAAGGTCAATGATTACTTCAAAACATTAGCCATGACTTGTGCTCAAAACAGAATTAAGTATGTTCCTGTGGCAGTTGAAGAAAGTTTTGAGAAGATTTTGACTACATACTTGGTTGAAAAACAAATGTTTGGTTAGAATTGGTTTTTGTACATTTTATTTTTCAAAAAAATAGTTGCAGATTTGAAAAACGATTGTATATTTGCAACCGCAATAACGCAGAGGTTTGGTAGTTCAGTTGGTTAGAATACATGCCTGTCACGCATGGGGTCGCGGGTTCGAGTCCCGTCCAGACCGCGAAATTGGGAAGAGCACTTTGGAAACAAAGTGCTTTTTTGCCCAAAAAATCAAATGAAATGCATTCACAAAATTAAGTGAGTCATTCAAAATTAGTTGTGTTGTTTGCTACGACTTTGTAACTCGTAGCGCGGTTTAGTAGTTAGACCAATGAAAAGCTTTCCACTTTATTGTGGATGGCTTTTTTGCTTTTAGGAACTTTCATTTTTTTTATTACTTTTGAGCATATGAAGAAAACAATACAAATAACACTTTTTGCTTTTTTGCTTTTGGTTACAACAAACAATCTATTAGCTCAAGAGAAGGTAACTAATGATTCTGATGTTCAACTGAAAGAAATACTCTATAAAAAGTATAAAAAGGAAGTTCTGTCTTATGATAAGAACGATTTTGACGCTTTGTTTTTTGAATTCTTTAAAAAGCAGAAAGACGCATTGTTGACACTTACACAAGAAGAGTTTTATACCTATACCATCAAAATTGCTATCTATTCCGAAAAGCTTGGACTTTTGTATAAAAATCAAAAAGAAGAAGCGCAACGCACCAAACAAGAGTGGTTTGATAAAAGTTATTCCGATTATTTAAATTCCAAAAAGTAAAAACTTGAAAAGACTTTTACCAATAGTAGCGCTGCTTCTTCTTCAATCGTGTCAATACTTTGAAAAGAAAGTACCGAATGAAAAAGAGTTGCTAGACAAACAATTGAAGGAAATCAATTGGAATGAAGTAGATGAATATCCATCGGTGACCGATTGTGAAAAACTCATGGATGCAAACCAACGCAAGCAATGTTTTTTCGAATTTTTAACAGCAACCATTCAACAAAAATTGGCAGTTGATACTCTTTCAACGCTGTTTCCAAAACTGGATACGATTGAAGTGAAAGTAACAGTTTTTCCTAATTCAAATATGGAATTCGAGCCACAATTTTCAAAAGATTCGGTTGCCTACGACACTATAAAAATCGACAGCATTCTTCGTATACGATTAGTCGATTTTCCAAAAGTTAATCCCGCCATTAAAAGAGGAATTCCGGTAAAAACACAATTTGTGCTTCCGGTGATTATTAAATCGGAATAAATTTTTTAGGAGCTATTTCCCGCTTTCCGTTATATTTTTATACCTGACAGGTTTTTAAAAACCTGTCAGGTATAAAAGATGCCACTGCAATCCGGGCTATTTGGAAAACTTTCTTCCTTTCCACCTAAAGCTTCCAAACAACGAATAAATGCCAACCAAACTAGAAAAGAAAGGATAAATAACACTACTGGCTATTGGCACAAAAAATTTGCCTTTACGGATATAAGAATTCGATTTATAAAGCAAAATATAATCAACAATATATTTTATTAAAAAAGCCACAAGTAAAACCCACCAACTCAAACAGCTTGAAACTAGCAACACAAAACCAACAACCAAACTAAGGTTCATCAGCAAAACAATAACAGCCAATAATTTAGCATAACTACTTTTATAACCAGTAGATTTCCCTGCCCAGCGAACACGCTGCATAAAGAGTTTGAACAAGTCGTTTTCGGGTTTTGTTTTTACAATTGAGTCACGGTTTTTTAAATAATGAACTTTATCAGGATTAGCAATAACCGCTTTTTGTAACAAGAAAACATCATCGCCACTGGCTGTGTCGCTAATTCCGCCAAAGCCACCAATTTCGTTAAAGAATTTTTTGGTGTAAGCAAAGTTCGCTCCATTGCACATAAATGGTTTCCCGATACCAAAACTTCCTATAGTTACGCCTTGCAAACTCATCAAATCCAATTGTTGAAAATGATGAAACCAGTTGTTTTTGGCTTTGTACATTACCACTCCAATAATCATTTCAGGTCCCGAAGCTTCGGGATTTGTTTGGATGTAATTGTCTAATGTAAGCAACCAATTTTTATTGACAATACAATCAGCATCAGTAGTAACAATCCAATCGTGTTTGGCAATGGGCATCGCTCGACCGATAGCGTCTTTTTTGGGGGAATTAGAAAGATGAAGATTTTCCAATAATGTCGTATCCAAATGCTCGTGTTTCATTCGCCATTGAATACAAACACGTTCCGAATTGTCTATTGAAAAATCATCAACCAAGATAATTTCAATCATTTTATGCGGATAATTCAAATTGGAAATCGATTTTAAAAGGATTGGCAAATTTTTAGCTTCATTCCGAAATGGGACAACAATAGTAAAAGCCGTTTTTGGAGTTGCATCAGTTACTTCAAAAGATTTCACTTTGTTGAAACCTAAAATTAATTGGAGGATTAGAAAAACATACACCAATAAAACAACCAGCAACACAATTGAAACTATTCCCATTTTGGTTTGAATTTAAGTACATAATAACTTCCGATAACGACAGGCAAAACCACATTTAAAACCCACATCAAAGTGGAAATAAAAATAACAATCCATTCGTTTACGCCTAATTTTCCGAAGAAAAAAACGGCCACGCTTCCTTTTACAGCAAAGTCCAGAAACTGAAAACTCGGTAATGACGAAGCCAAAAAATAAACGGTTGCAATGGTTGCCATCATTGTTAGATAAGGTAAATCTACATCAAAAGCCAGAAATAAAAAATAGTATTGATGCGAAAAAACCAAATAACGGCAAAGAGCCAGAAGATTATTTTTAGTGTGAATCCGTTTCGGAATTTCATGGATTTTGTGAACTAACTTTTGGATTGAATAACCTTTAATCTTAATGTTCTTTGAGAGAAAAGAAGCAAGAAGCAAGAAGAAAGAAATTCCAACAATTGCTATAGCCCATTTCCAATAACCGATAATAAATAATCCTATAGTTCCAAAAATTATCGTCAAAATCATCTGGATTCCGTTGCAGATGAGGTTCAGAAAAATGATTTTTTTGGTTTTCTTTTTGTCAAAGTACAATGCTTTTCCGGCGTATTCTCCGAGACCATTTGGCGTAAAAATTCCGGCGGTTAAAGCCCCGAGAACTTGCTTAGTCGATTCGCCTAGTGAAATCGGTTTTATAAACGAAACCAGATTTTGCCATTTCAAAATTTCAATAAAGCGATTGGCAACACTAAAGGCAAGTAAAAAAAGGATTCCCAAAACGCTTGCTTTTTCTTTAACCAGATTTGTGAATTTCACCCAGTCGAGTTTATCGTTATTGGCTAATTGATCGTAGATAAAATAAAAAGCAGCACTTACAATCAAAACTTTGATTAGAAAAACGATGAATTGTTTAGCTTTGTGTGGAATTGTAATCATTTGTACAAAGAAAGTAAAAACTATTTCATAATGTTACACTATGTTACAAAGCTATACAAAGATTTTATTTTTGACTTCTTCGTGTATCTCTATTATTCTCTGTGAATCTCTGTGAAATAAAAACATGGCAAACGAACGCATCATATTAGGAATTGACCCGGGAACTACCATTATGGGTTTTGGGTTGATAAAAGTCGTGAACAAAAAGATGGAATTCATTCAGATGAACGAGTTGATTTTGAGTAAATATGATGATCATTACACCAAACTAAAAGTTATTTTCGAACGAACAATTGAGCTCATAGAAACCCATCATCCTGACGAAATTGCTATTGAAGCGCCTTTCTTTGGCAAGAATGTACAATCAATGCTAAAACTCGGAAGAGCACAAGGCGTTGCGATGGCAGCAGGTTTATCGCACCAAATACCGATTACGGAATACGAACCAAAGAAAATAAAAATGGCCATCACGGGTAACGGAAATGCCAGCAAAGAACAGGTTGCCAAAATGCTACAACAGCTTTTAGGTTTAAAAGAGTTACCAAAAAATCTTGATTCAACTGACGGTTTAGCCGCAGCAGTTTGTCATTTTTTCAATTCCGGAAAAGTAACGGGAACAAAAAGTTATACTGGTTGGGATGCGTTTGTAAAACAGAATGAAGAACGAATTAAAAAATAGTTTGCAGTCGCAGTCGCAGTTTTCATTTCTGCCGACTGAGACTGAGACGGAATACTAAAAATGAGCGGTATTTACATCCATATTCCTTTTTGCAAACAAGCCTGTCATTATTGCGACTTCCATTTTTCGACTTCACTAAAGAAGAAAGATGAGATGGTTTTGGCTTTAGCCAACGAAATTGCTTTGCGTAAAAGTGAGTTCAAAGATGAGATTATCGAAACGATTTACTTTGGTGGTGGAACGCCTTCGATATTGGAGATTGCAGATATACGATTGCTGATTGATACAGTTTATGCCAATTATAAAGTTATCGATAATCCCGAAATCACAGTTGAAGCTAATCCGGATGATTTAACGGAAACCCGAATAACCGAATTATCGAATAACCGAGTCAACCGTTTAAGCATCGGTATTCAATCTTTTTTTGAAGATGATTTAAAGTTGATGAATCGCGCACACAATTCGGATGAAGCCAAAAAATGTCTTGAAATTGCTACTCGATATTTTGATAATATTTCCATCGATTTGATTTATGGTGTTCCCGACTCGAGCCAGAATGGCGAACAGGCGCAGCAAATGAGCAATGAAAAATGGTTGCAAAATATAGAAACCGCTTTGTC